>JAUJOK010000100.1 GCA_030447685.1 Armatimonadaceae bacterium | reverse complement strand
CCACCTCCTCCTCCGGCGTGTTTTTTGGGGGGTGTGAGCGTCAACACCCACCCATCAGCGGGGTGCTGGGGGGGGGGTCGTCTAACCGCGCTGGGGGGGTTGAGTGCCGCGGGCCGCGCCCCACCTTGTCGGGGGGGGTGTCGGCGGCCGGGGCGGCTGGCGGGGGCCCTGCCGCCGGGGTGGCGTCCCCCCCCCCGGCGACAGAGGCTCCGTTTCCACAAAAGGATTCCCGCCTCTTTTTCGCCAATCTCTCGTTCGTGAACGGTGAAAAAGAGGCGAAACGGCGGGATGAGCGGGACGAACTGGCGCATTTCCGCGACTCGTTCTATTGCGACCCCGGTCTGCTGTACTTCGATGGCAATTCGCTGGGGCTGTTGTCGAAACCGGCGGAGGCGTCGCTGCTGCGCGTGCTGGACGAGTGGAAGACGCTCGGTATCGAAGGGTGGACACAGGCGCAGACACCTTGGTTCTTCCTGGCCGAAGCGCTGGCAAAGCGGGTAGCCCCGCTGGTAGGCGCGGAGCCGGATGAGGTGATTGTCGCCAATTCCACGACCGTTAACCTGCATCAGCTACTCGCCACGCTGTACCGGCCCGCAGGCGCGCGGACAAAGCTGCTGGCCGATACGCTGAATTTTCCCTCTGATCGGTATGCCCTCGAAAGCCAACTGCGCCTGCATGGTCTGGATTCGGAAGAGCATCTGGTTCTGGTGGATAGCCGGGACGGCCTGGCGCTGTCCGAAGACGAGATCGTGGCGGTGATGACCCCGGAAGTGCATACCGTAGTGCTCCCCTCGGTGGTGTATACGAGCGGCCAGCTTCTGGATATGGCCTATCTTTCCCGCGAAGCGCGGCGGCGCGGCATCCTTATCGGGTGGGACTGTTCGCACTCCCTGGGGGCCGTGCCGCATCATTTGAGTGAGTGGGGCGTGGATTTCGCCTTCTGGTGCCACTACAAGTACCTGAACAGCGGCCCCGGCGCAGTGGGCGGCCTGTACCTGAACCGGCGGCATTTCGGCAGCATGCCGGGTCTGGCCGGGTGGTTCGGCAGCCGGAAAGAGTCTCAGTTCGACATGCCGCCGACGCTGACCCCGGCGCAGGGGGCAGGAGCGATGCAGATTGGGACGCCCCATATCCTGAGCATGGCTCCCCTGGAGGGCGCGCTGGAACTATTCGCCGAGGCGGGAATCGAGCGTATTCGGCAGAAGTCGCTCGCGCTGACGGCGTACCTGATGGCGCTGGTGGAATCGGAACTCGGCGGACAGGGCTTCGCCTTCGCCAACCCTCGGGAAGACCACCGGCGCGGGGGGCATGTCGCCCTGCTGCATCACGAGGCAGTGCGTATCGGCAAAGCGCTGCGTTCGGAAGGCGTCATCCCGGATTATCGCCCGCCGAACATCCTTCGGCTTGCCCCCGCGCCGCTGTACACGTCATTCCAGGACTGTTACGTGGTCGTCGGGCGGCTGAAGAAGATCATGGACAAGGGTCTTTACCGCAGCGCGGCATCTGACCGGGGCCTGATTCCGTGAGGGGGCCGAAGAAGAGTGCTCTTCTTCAAGTCAGGGAGTGGATCGTATCCTGATTTCGTGGATTATCTGGCTGCCATTATAACCGCCGATAATGCCGAGGCGGTCAATGATTTTCGTCGGGTCCGGGTCGGGCGCGTGGAGAATGGGCTTGCCGTCGAAGAGGCACCAGACCGCGCCGCCGCGCCGGGATAGCTGCATGGTGTGTCTGCCGGGCGTCAGCCTCGTGGTGTCTTCCCCGGCCTCGCGCCCGAACAGGCGCAGCCGCGTGACGGTGTTGGCATAGCCGCCGACAAAGGCGATGTAATCTTTGCCCGCGTCCATATCCTTCGTGCCGGGAAGGAACGCGCCCAGAATAGCGTCCTGCTTCGCCTCGAACTGCATCCACAGGTCGAATTCACGCGCCGCCAACCCGTCCGTATAGACCAGGGATTCGTCCTCGCCGCTGTGCATAAGGGAGACATTGTTGCCATTGCCATAGCCTATGACGCGCCATCCCTTTCCGGTGAACTTAATGGGAAGGGTGCCGCCGTTCGGGAGCCAGAACTTAGTCGCCTGGTCGCGGGAAAGCTCCTTCGGCGCGCCGGGCGGGAGCGGCTCACGGCCCGCCGATTCGAGCATCCGCGCGTAGAACAGATCATATGGCTCATACAGCGAATAGATCTTGTTGTCCTGCGTCGTGACCTCGATGTCCGCGCCGATCTCGCGTCCGCCGCCCTGCCAGAACCATTTGCCCGCGCCCCGGTTCGGCAGCGAAAACTCGAACTCGGTGACGTTTCCCCGACGCCGCGCCGCGCCCTGTGCGTAGGCGGGTTTGCGGACGGTCAGGTTCTCATCGTTGATAATCTCGATGGTCTCGACCCCGCCGGAAAAGACCCCCTGCCCTTCGCCTTCCAGCATCAGGTGTGCGCGCTTCCACGGCCCGGAAAGTGTGACAAGGCCGTAGTAGCCCGCCTCGTCATGAGCCTGCTTGAAGGTGGTGGTGATGCCACCCTCGCTCGCCGCGCCGCTCGTCGGAACGTTCGTCCACTCGGCGGCGTCGCCGTCAATGGTGGCGCGCAGGGGCCAGACAAACGGCGCATAGGGGTAGAGCGGATACGGGTCCACGTCGTCGAACAGGCCGTCGCCGTCGTTGTCGGGGTTGGCCGCGCGCGGAACGACGGACTGTATCGGGGGTTTGTTGAACGTGTATTGCAGGTTCGCCGGTGCCCACGTGGAAAGCATCGCCTTCGCCAGATCGTTCATCCGCCCGTCGGTGCGGGGCGTCCGCGCGCTGCTGTTGAAGCGCTTTTCATCCAGCGGCAGGCGCGGATCGTCATCGGGAAAACCGTCTTCGTCCCTATCTGCGACCATAACCGTCTCGCCGAAATAGATACGGAGCCACTGCGCATCGGTCAGCGTCCGGTCCCAGAAGGCCAGCACGTTCCAGTGCCCGCCGTGGCGGCCCGCCGTGTTCCAGATCACCTCGTCCACCGTTCCATCGGGCCGGGTGACACGCCGCCGCGTCGCGGGATGGTTGAAGACGATGCGCTCGTCTTCACGGTTAGCGAACGAGAAAGCGCTTTGCGATTCCATCTGGTGGTGGAACTCATGCGCGGCCAGCCAGGCCGTGTCCGAGCCGCCCAGGTACTGCGAGCGTCCCGGCACGCCCCGAGGGAAGCCGTCCACGCCCAGTGTCCCGCCGCCGCTGGTGTAATAGTCCCACTTTTTCGTCTGCGCGTTCCAGCGCCGCGCAAACGCCTGCTCGATCTGCGCCGCGAACGGGCGCTTCTCGTACACGGGCCGCGTGTTCGCGCGGAGCGGGTCTTTCGTGTCCACGATGGTGAACGCGCCCCCGCCCGGCGCGCGGAAATCCTGCCCGGCATAGGCGCGAGACACGGGCCAGCCTTTGTAAAAGGCATCGGCGTTCGCGGGTTCATCGCCCCACCGCTGCCAGCGGTCGTCTATTTGAATCTGAAAATCCACCCAGTAGCGCATCCCGCTGTTGACGAAAAAGAAGCGCGACGTGACGGCGTACTCCTCGCGGATACGCTCCAGTTCAGCGGGCGTCATCTTTACCGGCGGCGTCGCGATAGCCCCGGACGCGCCATGCGCCGACCCCACATTGACGACATTGGGCATCAGCAGCACCTTGACGGGCAGGCGGATAAGGGTCTTGCGGCCCGGCGGGGCCAGCGTCGAAACCGCGAACTCGCGCGCCTCGGGATGCTCCCCAACCGCCGCCTGGCGCAGGAGCGGTTCGGCGGGGAGGGCGCCGCCCGCATGCTCGCCGGCA
>JAUJOK010000039.1 GCA_030447685.1 Armatimonadaceae bacterium | reverse complement strand
CGGATGGAACTCAACTGCGCCGGTCCATTGCAGGGCCGGATACAGCAGATACGCTGCCGCGAAGACGACGCCGACCTGCGGCGATCCTATGCGCTGGCGGGCCAGCGCATAGACCGGAAGCGCGCCCAGCGCGAGCGCGACGTTCTGCGCCGCCATCAGCATCTTCGGGTTCGGCCAAATCCAGTACAGCGGGGCGAGAAGATACAGAATGACGCTGAAATGATCGGCCAGGATATGCAGACCGCGCACGGTGACAAACGGTCTTTGCCCCCGGCTTATCAGCCAGACGGCCTGGTCGAATATACCCAGGTCGTAGGCCATGATCGTGAATCGGTCGTACAGGCGAAAGGTCAGGCCCAGAAGCAGCAGAAGATATCCGCCAATCGCCGACCATAGCAGGGCGACGCAGACCCGCTCGCTGATTTGGAGACGGGGCAACGACAGCGCCCAGGAAGGTCTGGGCCTCCGATGAGCGGCATCGGGGACATACATGAATGCGGAATCTCCTCCCGACGAGGAACAGTGTCTGACTATGCAGCGATACCGGGCTTTTAACCGGAAAAAGAAAAAGACAGGCAGGGGACGCGGAACGTTCCCTGCCTCCGCCGTCCTTATCTCTACCGGATAGCTGAGGGCATCAATAAGGTCTTACGTTGTTGCTTCCGGGGTCGCAGCCAGCCAGCACCAGTACCATGGAAATGATAATGCCTGCCAGCCAGTAAATGTTCAAAGCGCGTGGATTCATCTACTTACCTGTTCTCCTTTCCTCAAAATCGTCGAAGCTGTCTCGAAGAACAATCTGATATACCCCGATTTACCGATTCCATGCAAGCAATTTTCCGAGGGAAAGACCGCAACCGGCAAAATCGACCCCTTGAACAGGAGAATGGGGTTGTTTTTGGTCCTTCCTATCGCCAGTGGCGGTTATTTAGCGCCTTCATTCCGGGAAGACTATATACAATTGGCATGGACGCAGTCTTGTATGACAAGAGACGGAGGCGTATGCAGACGGGCTAAGGTTTGGTTATCGTTCGTCGCTGGTAAGCATTAGCGCCTATCGAATAAAGGGGGTGCTTCGGGAACGAGAGGCGGAAATTATGATTTTGAAGCTGTTACTGGACCTTCCGGAACACCAGTCCTATGTCCGCATCACCCGATTGCTGGGGCGCACACTGCTCGAATACCTGGGCGTTATCGTGAAGGACATCGATGATATTGAAATGGTGGTGGGCGAACTGTGCGCGAATGTCGTCCGGCATTCCCGCTCCAGCGACCGCCGTTTTCAGATGACCCTGGAATATTATGCCGACCGTATCTCTATCGTTGTGGAAGATCGCGGCACCGGTTTTTCTTTTAAGGATGTGCCCGAAGTCGGCACCCGGCGCGCCGATTTTGAGGGCGCAGACCGTATCGGCGGCTTTGGTCTGGAGCTGGTTCGGCTACTGTCCGACCACCTGGAGTTCCACCGCACGGACCCGCAGGGAACCACCGTGCGCGCCGAAAAACGGCTGAACTACATCACGCAGGCCGCCGCCGACGAGGCGGTTCATTTGAGTAAGAGCGGCGGCGGCGGTCAGGTAGTGATGGGTGCGTCCTGTGGGAGAGACGTATGATACTGAACCTATCTCTGGACCTGCCCGAAGACGGCGCGTATGTCCGCATCGCCCGCCGTATCGCAAGGACGCTGCTGGAAGAGCTGAAGGTGGTGGACGCCGACACGAGTGATCTGGAGCTGGTTATCGGCGAGCTTTGCACGAACGTCATCCGTCATGCCGACACCGAAAGCGGGCGCTTTCGGATCGTCCTTCTTTTTCACGCCGACCGCGTGGAACTGACGGTGGAAGACACGGGCAAGGGGTTCTCGTTCAAGGACGTGCCGGAAGCGGGCACCGAGCGACCCGACACGATAATCGGCGGCGAGCGCATCGGCGGCTTCGGCATGGGACTGGTAGAGGCGCTCGCCGACCATCTGGAGTTTCGCCGCACCAACCCCCAGGGAACCACGGTGCGCGCCTGTATCGATCTGCATTACGAAACACCGGAAGATGCCCAGAAGGCCGAGCAACTGGACGCGGGCAGCGGCGGCGGGTGCGTGTCGGCGTCCCCGTGAGCGGACCTGCTTCCGTAGACGTAGCCGTGGTCGGTGGCGGGCACAACGGCCTGGTATGCGCGAACTATCTGCAGCGGGCCGGGCACTCCACCGCCGTTTTCGAGCGGCGGCCCATCGTCGGTGGGGCGGTCTGCACCGAGGAGATTTTCCCCGGCTATAAGGTAGATGTCGGCTCGTCCGTGCATATCATGGTGCATCAGACGCCGATTGTGGAAGACCTGAATCTTGCGGCGCACGGCCTGACCTACTGCCCGATGGACCCGTGGGCCGCGCTGCCCCTGCCGGACGGGCGGGCGCTGTGTTTTTATCAGGACCGAGCGTACCTGCGCCAGCATTGCCCAGATCTCCGAGCGCGATGCGGCGGCGTACCGGGAATTTATCCGCCGCTGGACGCCGGTTGCGCGGGGCACCTTCCGCGCCTTTCTTCAGCCCCCCACCCCCGCCTCGCTGGGCAGGAATCTCATTCTGGCGAAAGGCCCCGCCGACGACAGCATCGAGGCCCTACGCCGCATCCTTACCGGCTACGGGCGGCTTATCGCGGAAACCTTCGAGTCCGGCCCGGTACGCGCGGCGCTTTCGTGGCTGGCCGCGCAAAGCGGGCCGCCGCCGGGTGAGATGGGCAGCGCCCCGTTCGCCGGCTGGCACGTGATGCTGCATGAAACCGGTGCGGCGCACCCCCGAGGCGGCTCCGGAATGCTGGCCCAGGCGCTGGCGAAGGCGCTCATAGCCAGGGGCGGAACCCTTCGGACCGATGCGCCCGTGGAGCGGATTCTGGTAGAAAACGGCGCGGCGGTCGGGGTGGTTCTGCCCGGCGGGGAAGCCGTGAGGGCGAAGGCCGTGGTGGCCGCCTGCCATGTCGTTACCACGTTTACCAAACTGATCGCCCCGGACGATTTGCCGCCGGGCCTGCTTTCCCGCATTCATTCGATCAATGTCGGCAACGGCTTCGGCATGACCGTGCGCTGCGCCGCCTCGGAACTGCCGGATTACGGGGCGGGATTTCCGACGGAAGTCCACCACGGAATGCAGCTATTGTGCCCTTCGGAAGGCTATCTGCGCGACGCCTACGCCGACTATTTTTCGGGGATGCCGTCGCGCAAACCGCCAGTGCTGGCGATGACTTTTTCGCCCATTGATGACACGCTCGCGCCGCCGGGAAAGCACGTCCTTTCGCTCTGGTCCCAGTATTTCCCGTATCGCCGCCGCGACAGCAAAAGCTGGGACGACACCAGAGAGGAAGCGGCGGACACGATACTAGAAACCCTGTACGGCTACGCGCCGAACCTGCGAAACAAGATCGAGCAGCGTTATATCCAGTCGCCGCTGGATTTGGAGCGCACGCTGGGCCTGCTGCACGGCAACGTCATGCACGTCGAGATGAGCCTGGACCAGATGTTCTGGTTCCGCCCGCTGCCGGAACTGGCGAACTACGCCACCCCGATTCGCGGCCTGTTCCTGTGCGGCGCAAGTGCCCACCCCGGCGGCGGCGTGTTCGGGGCGTCGGGGCTGAACGCGGCGGGCGTGGTCGCCCGCTCGCTCCGTACCGGCTGGCGGCGCTTCCTGCCCGTATGAAACGGATTTTCAGGGCAGCACATCGAACGGATGCGCGCCGCCGATGCGGTAGACGTAGAAGTCGCTGTCCACGGTGAAGACGCGGCGCAGACCGCGTGTCTCTGCCGTCGCCACCAGCGAAGCATCGGCCAAATCCATTGGTGTGTCCCGGTACTGCTTCATCAAGGATTGCATCCGCACCCGCTCTTCATCGGCGATGACGTGCAGTTGCAGAACGCCACGGCTGAAGAACTGCCACAGCGTTTCCTGTGCCGGGTAGCCGCCCGCGCGGTGGAGAAGGTACATCGCTTCCGTTAAGCAGGGCCACGTCGTCAGCAGCGGCTGGGAGAGTGACGGGAGAGTTGCCCGGCATCGAGCATGGCTGACATCGTTCACATCGATGAGAGCCACAAGCGGCCCCGCATCGCAGAGCGTCAAAACCGCCCCTCACGACGCTTCTGCTCCAGGTAATCCCCGAAGGCTTCTTTATCCTCGGAAAGACGCGACACGACGCCGCCATTATGCCTGCTGCTATCGATCACGCCGACAAGACCCTCCAGCGCGTCGGCCAGCGTTTCGCCGGGTTCGGCAGGCGGGTTCCGGCGGACGGTAAAGTCGCTTTTTACAGCCTGATGTACCAGCGCGGCGACATAGGCGGGGGTATCCTGGCCCTGCCGCGCGGCCTCTGCATGCAGCAGGGCCTCGACATCCGGCGCAAGCTCAATGGTAATGCTCATGCTTGTCTTCTCTTTCACGTATTCATTTTCATTACCTTAGTATGGCAAAGAAGCGCGCGCTCGTCAACGCGCGCCGGGACAGGTGAAGCGCGGCTACTTCTTCTGCTGCTGCTGATACACGCGAATGTAGTCCACCTCGAACCGGGCCGGGAACACAGTTGCGGAAGGGTCGCCGCCGTTTTGTCCGCCGATAGGCAGGTTCACCAGCAGGTAATGGGGTTGATGAAAAGGATTTCTGCCCGCTTTGTCCGTGTTGACGGTCTCCTTGAGGTCGGTGGTGTTCAGCAGCAGGTCGTCCACGTACAGCCGGATCTGGTTCTCATCCCAATCCATCCGCCACACATGAAACTTTTTCGACCAATCAGCGTCACGGCTGCCGCCGCTGCCGCGTTGAGTTTGCTGATCTTCATACGTTCTCCCCTCACTTATGTCAGCAGCGCCATCTCGCGCAGAATGGCTTCGGTGATAGTGCGAGCCGTGCGCCCGCTGGGGTTGTCCCCGTTCCGGATGTTCGTCGCGAAAACATACGCGCCACTCCGGTTCGTGACATATCCCACGAACCAGCCGAGCGTCGCGACGGTTCTTTGGGCGTTTCCCGCGGTTCCGGTCTTGCCGCGCAGAACGCTGTCCTTTGTCTGGGAAAGGACCATCATCTGCCTGACGACCGCCTGCGAGCGCGGAGAAAACGGCAGAGTATTTCGCCGAAGCCTGTCTAAAAAGGCGACCTGCTCGTCGGCGGAGATTTTGAGTGAGCTGCCCAGCCAGAACTGCGCGATACCTCCCGAAATGTCCTCATTGCCGTAGCCGACCCGCCGCACATACCGGCCCATACGCTCCGGCCCCACCCGCCGCGCAAGCGCCTGATAGTACCAGAAGACCGAGTCGGCAAAGGCGGTTCGCAGCGTGTGGTCCCGGTTCCAGGGCGCAACGTTGTACCTGCGGCCATCCCACTTGATGCGGTAGTCGGCATGGGGGATGACGCCGCTTTCCAGAGCGATCAGGGAGTTCAGGACTTTGAACGTGGAGCACGGAGAAAAGCGGCGGGCGCACTGCGCGGCGTTATAGCAGGTGTATTTCCGGCTGGACACATCCAGCAGCACAAAAGCGGCGGCAGAGTAATCTTTGAAAAACGGGGCAAGATCGGATGGTTCCATGCGCATGAATTCTACAAGCATTGGGCGGAAGCCTGCCGCGCATCCGATAGCCACCGTCCGTCGTATCGTCAGGCAAAGGCAGGATGTGCGCGCAGCAGCCTCTGGGCGCGGGCGGCAAACTGCGCAATGTTGGGTGGACTGCGGTCTATGGCCCAGCGGGTCAGGTCGAAGGCTTTGAGCAGGGCAAGGTCGGTCAGGTCGGTCTGCATTTCTGCGAACTCAGACGCCGCCAGGCCGTAACCGTCCCGGAACGCCTCCAAATCCGCCGCCTCCAGCGGGTCCCGCTCCCCCATCCGTATCAGCTCGTAATGCGGAACGATATGGGCCTCCGCACAGCCCCAATCGAGGAGGCTCACCGCGCCGGATGGTCCAACGACAATGTTCCGCAGCGCAATATCACCGTGGATCAAGCCGAAACGGAACTCCCGCCGCTTCAGCGCGCCGAACAGCGATTGGACACGCCCGGCTTCGGCGGCGGTCAGCACGCCCAGACGCCGCAGGGGGTCGTCGTCGCTCAGGCTTTCGATGTTGTAATCCACGAACCGCTGCCACGTTTCGCCCGGTCTGCTGCGTGCCAGATCGTCCACATCGTCCCCGAAACCGGCGACGGGAACGGCGTGGACGCGGCGGATATGCTGCCCCAGAGTACGCCATAGAGGCGTCGTGTCGCCTGTCATATCCTGCCCGTTCACGCCTTCGACAAAGGACAGCAGCAGATACGAATAGTTATCCGCCCGCCCCAAAGCGAGCGCGACCGGCCCCGGAACGCCGTGCGATGCTGCCTGCGCCAGACACCACTGCTCCTTTTCGTAGGTGCGAGAAGCGCCGGGATCATCGCTCATCCGCACTACGACTCTGGCCCCTTCTTGCTCATTCGTCACCACGAAGATATGGTTCTGCGTTCCTTTGCCGACAATCGGTGTCACGTCGCGAACCGGCTGTTTCCAAAAATGGGAAGCAATGCGCGCGGCGAGCGCGGCGAGCGTATTGTCTGCCGAGTTCAGCAAGGACGGCGTGTTTCCTTCAAAAGGCGGTGCCCCTACCCCTTCCCCTGCCCCACTCGCCACGCAGGGGAAGAGGCCGCTTATCGCCGAAAGGCCGGTTAATCTTCCAGCTTCGCCGTGAGCGTGATCTCAGCGTTCAGCAGTTTGGACACCGGGCAGCCCGCCTTCGCCCCATTCGCCGCCTCCTCGAACGCGGCCTGGTCGATTCCGGGAATGCGGGCGGTCAGGTCGAGATGGACGCTTGTGATGGCAAAGCCGCCGTCCACCTGCTCGAGCGAAACGGTGGCCCTGGTGGCAAGCCGCTCGGCGGTGAATCCGGCGTTTCCCAGAAACAGCGAAAGCGCCATCGTGAAGCAGCCCGCATGGGCGGCGGCGATAAGCTCTTCCGGGTTGGTCTGGGGGTCGTCTCCGAAGCGTGATTGGAACGTGTAGGGCGTTTCCTTCAGAACACCGGTCTGGGTCGAAACCGTGCCCTTCCCTTCTTTGAGCGATCCCTGCCAGACAGCGGATCCGGTTCTTTTCATAAATGGGTTTCCTTTTTAAGGGGTTGTGTCTTGTACGCTAAATTTCGACAGGTGCGGTACAGAAACCTCGTAATAACCGGTCATCGTTCCACTGCCCGGCAGAACCTGCCATAGTCTCTTTTAATGCCCAAGCGCGAAAGCGTGTCCGGCGCAAAGATCGTTCCGCCACTGCACGCGACGCTTTGTTCTTTACGCTCCGCCTTTTTCCGGCGTGGCAGGCGTTAACGGGTTGTAGTTGAAAGCGAACTCCTCCACCGGTCTGCCTCCCAGCAGGTGTTCCTGGATGATGCGCTCACAGATTTCGGGCGTGACGCCCGCATACCAGGTGCCTTCCGGGTACACGATCATCAGCGGCCCGCCCCTGCAAAACATCAGGCATTGGGCCTCGGTGCGGTAGAAGTGCCGCCCTTCCTTTTTCAACTCCTGCAGCCGTTTGCCCAGGTACTTGAAGGTGGCCAAGCCCTCAGCACGAGCGCAGCAAGTGCCCCCGGCGACTTCCCGCATTCCCGCACACAACAGGATGTGCCTTTCGTAAGGCGGGCGGTCCTGTGCCTTTTTCTTGAGTGGCTTCAATTCCATAGCGATTCACTCCGTCCACTCTCACCTCGGATGGTCCTCTCAACCGGAACATGGCTGCGTGCGGCCCAACCACAAAGTTGACCGACGCGAAGAAGCCAACTACCGGACACCAGCAACCGGCTGCATTCGCGTCTGGTGCAGCGCCTTATTACACTGCCCTTCTTACGCCGTTCTGCCGATCTGATGAAGCCAGGCTTTCATGTCCATGGATTCCCCGTGCTACAGATGCCCCGCTCCAGACACCACAGCGGATGCCACGTACGCCAAGCGTTGGTGCTATCGGTATCCACAAACAAGGTGTCGCTGCCCAATGCGCCAGAAGCAATGTGTTATAACGCGGTGCTGCTTGCTGGCTCTGTCGCTGGGCTTCCCATCAATAGCATTTATCGCAATCTTCAGACGTGGGGCTGCTTTTCGGCTTTCATTCCCTCTATCTCTTTACGCGCGTCTTTCATCTTCCCCTGGTAGATGCTGCGTATCTCTTTAGGAGAAAGCGTGCGCCCCGTCTGATAAAACCAGAGCGCAGCGCGGCCTGCGGCGAACGTGCCGGAATAAGCAATGGATGCCTTCAGCACGACGCCGATTCCGGCAGGAACAAATCCCACCAATTGGCGCGCCAGTGTGCGCCAGCCCAGAGCGCCTCCGATAGTGCCCAGCAGCTCCTTAACCTGCTTAGTGTAGCCCGGCTTGTGCCCGTGCAGCGCGGCCAGACGCATAATCAGCATGATCTGGTTTTTGGTGAGAATGACCGTATCCGCTGCCGAGGACGCGGGCAGAACGATGGCCGTCCAGGGCATGACGCCGGGCAGAGCGGATAGAAGCGCGAAGTTGGCGTTGACACGGGCTGTGTCGCTGATAAGCCGGTTCGCAGCGGGAAGGCGAAACAGAGGAAAGCGGCGGGCGAGCGCGACACCCAGGTCGGGGCGCTGGGCAATCATGCCCTCCGCCACATCTTCCGGCAGCCCGATCACCGGTACCGAGTTTGCGCCCCGCGCGCCGATGGTGCCGCCCAGCCCGGAGGAATACAGCACGAACGCATACTCTTCCCCATTCCCGGCGTCGGGCGGCTCGGCCATCTCGACTAAAAATTCCTGCGCGGCTTCGCGCTCGCCGGGCGTCGCCTTGTCCGTCAGCAGCGCCTCACGAAGCGCCAGACGGTGCGCGGAATCGCCAACCAGGGCCAGTCGAAATGCCGTTGCCGCTTCGTCCTCGATGGCTTTGGGCGAAACGGCTTTCAGTGTCTTCCAGAAACTCCATGCGGAACCGACGCTGCTTGCCAAATACGTTTACCTCCCCGAATACTGTTATCAGTGTACCCAGGGAAGCGGCTTCTGAGCGCAGGCCCGGCGATGACCGGGCATTATCCGGAATGGCCGCTGACGCTGCTGTGCGAAATGCCGTGCGCGAAACGCACCGCGCCGATTGTGGCAGCCTTTGCAATCAGATCCGTCACATAATTCAGCATTTCCGGGTCGCCGTCATATAGCCATTCGTTCAGCGCCTCCGGGTCAAGGTCGCGATCATGTTCCCACAGTTTGCGGACGATGCCGCGCTCACAGCGGACGATCAGGTCATGCGAAGAGTGGATATCGTTTTGCAGGCAGGTGCGTCGATCCCAAAGCTGCTTGTCCGCCTCACCGTCAGTACGCTCGAAGGTAAAGCACCAGGTATAAAACAGATGATAGACCGTCGAGTTGATGCTATCCCAGGGCACGAAGGGCCGGTTCTGCTCGAACCAGCCGTGCAGATGGTCCTTGATCTCCTTGAGCGAAACTCCGGTCTCCGCGTGCCGGTCGAAAAGGTCGAAGATCACACCGATAATCTGGTGGCGGTCCTGCTGGGGCACGTAACGGAAATTGTTGTCCCGCAGCCAGTCGTGGTAGCCCTGGCCGGGCGCGGCGGCAGCGACGGCAGAGGTCGAAGGGTGATAACCGTTGGTCGCAATCGCGCCACGCCCGTTCGTCGCCGTGTCCCCATCGCGATCTTCTCCCAGAAGCCCGCGCGGCGCGATGACCAGATCACCAACGGCGGGCTTGTACAGATCGATCAGCTCTTCATGGGCGCGCAGGAAATCCAGAAAGGAAAGATGCCCGTGGCGCGTCTCATCGAACATCGGGTCTATCTTGCGCATCTGCGTCTTCAATACCGAGCCGGTGACGGGGCGGTTGCCCAGGTCAGCCAGCGTGACGGCCAGGTAAGCGCCACCGGGTCCATCGGGGTTGCGGAAAAGCGCGCTCCGGAGTGGATTCGCCGTCGTCGCCGCGCAGGTCATCATAGTAGGAGAAATGGTCGCAGGACTTGGCGAGATAGTTCGACGTGTTCGAGCGCACCCCTACACCGACGACGAAGCGCCCGAATTCGCGCATCTTCATCACCAGGGGCGTAAAATCAGAGTCGCCGGAAACCAGGGCAACGTGCGTGATTTCCGGCTGGCGCAGCACGACTTCCATCACATCGATAGCGATGCGGATGTCCGCGCCGTTCTTGCCTTTGTAGTTCAGCGCGAACGCCTGCACCGGCTCGGTCGCGTTGTCCAGGAGGTCGGAGCGATAGTCCTTGAAGACGCCCCAGTCAGCGTACGCGCGCTTGACGACGATGCGCCCTTCGGCGGCCCGCCCGATCTCTTCCAGAATACGCTTGAGGTTGACGCGCTCGTTGACGAAATAGTCGTCCACCGCGCGCTTTATATTTTCGAAATCAATAAAAACGGCTACCCGGTTTTCCATAACAAATTACTCTTTACTCTTGCCCAACGTGAAGTGATAATAGGAATCGGTGAATCAATTGACGGGGTGTTCTACAGGGAAGACCGGATGACCTGCGCGAACCGACTGTCATTACGCAATCACGACAGCGGTGTGGCGGAGGGACGGCGGCCTCCGGCGGAAGAAGGTATCACGGCGCAGTTCGCCGCGCCCGAAGATACCCTGCGGGCGCACCAGCATCAGAATAATCAGCAGCAGCGCGTAGGCTACCAGCCGATATTGGTTGAAATCCGCACCCAGCGACGAGCGCAGCACTTCCGGCAGCGCGGTTAAAAGCACGGCGGCAAGCACCGCGCCGGTAATCGAGCCAAGCCCGCCGAGGACGACCATCGTCACGAAGTCGAACGAGCGCACGAAGCCCGAACGAAGTGGAGATGACCCCCTGCTCGTAGTGGGCGAAAGCGCCCCGGCCACTCCGGCGAAGAATGAGCCGAGAACGAAGGCTTTTACCCTTGACTTTGGTCGTCTACCCCATCGCCTGCGCCGCTACCTCGTCCTCGCGCACCGACAAATACGAAAGTCCCTGCACCGAAAAGCGCAGGTTGCGCGATACGACGATCACCACGATCACCATCAGGTAAATCCAGAAGAAGTTCGCCAGGTTCGGGATAGAGATGCCCCGGCTGATGTCGCCGGAAAAGCCACGCGGCCCGCCGACCGCATCCGTGTTTTCGACGGCTACCCGGATAATCTCGCCGAAGCCGAGCGTGACGATAGCCAGGTAGTCGCCGCGCAGCCGCAGCGACGGCAGCCCAACGATATAGCCGACAAGGGCCGCCAGCAGCCCCCCGGCAAACATCGCGATCAGCATCGCGGGCGCGCCCTGCAAAAAGCCGGCAAAGGTCGGCGGGAGCGTCCCGTTCTCCGGCAGATACGAGAAAAGCGCGTTGTGGCCGTAAACGGTCAGCGCGGCGGACGCATACGCGCCGACGGCCTGAAAGCCCGCGTGGCCGATGGAAAACTGCCCGGTGAAGCCGTTAATCAGGTTCAGCGACACGGCCATGATAATGGCAATGCCTGACAGCATGACGATGCGGAAAACCACATCCTGAAGGCGCGCGGGCAGAACGATGGAGAGGACGAGCAAAATAGCTAATGTTGCGGCGATAACGAGGATGCGGCGAAGAAAGCGGCATCGATTGTATTTACACCTTTTCCGGGGCGAATTTTCCCAGCAAACCCGCCGGCGCAACAGCAGGACGACGATCAGCAAGATGAAGGCGACCGCTTCCGTCCAGCGCGACGGCTCGAATGCGCCGATGCGTGGCGCACCCTTCACGAAAGACTCCGAGAGGCCCATCAGCAAACCGCCGAGCATCGCGCCGGGTATCGAGCCGATGCCGCCGACGACGGCGGCGACAAAGGCTTTAAGGCCCATCTGCATACCCATTAGCGGCTGTATCTTGGCATAGGTCAGCGCGGCGAACAGCACGCCGCCCGCGCCCGCCAGCGCCGCGCCGAGCGCGAACGTGAACGAAATGACCGTGTCGGTGTTGATGCCCATCAGCGCGGCGGCATCGGCGTCGTGCGAAACGGCGCGCATGGCTTTGCCCATGCGGGTGCGCTGGACACGTACCACAGAATCGCCATCAGCATGGCGGAGGCCGCCACCAGAACCATCTGATCTTTGGAAATGGTCAGCCCCCGCCTTCACCGTCGCGGCCTCACCCTGCGGCGTCACCGAGGGAAAGAACTGCGGGTCCGCACCGAACACCAACTGACTGCCGTTGACCAGAAAAAGCGACACCCCGATAGCGGTAATCAATGCGGTCAGGCGCGGCGCGCGGCGCAGGGGCCGGTACGCCAGCCGCTCGATAATCAGTCCCAGCACCGCGCAGGCGAACATGGTAAGCAGCATAACCGGGAGCAGCGCGATCAGCGCCGCTCCCAGCGTCGGCTGTTCCTCAAGCGCGAAGGCGCGCGCCGCATAAAACCCGGCGAACGCGCCGACCATGAAGACATCGCCGTGCGCGAAGTTTATCAGGCGCAGCACGCCGTACACCATCGTGTACCCCAGTGCGATCAGCGCGTAGATGCTGCCAAGCTGGACGCCGTTGATAGCCTGCTGAAAGAACTGCTCCATGAACGCTTGCTTCTTGCTACTGCGCGGCGGACGCCGTTTTGGTCGGCGGATGGACGGTCTGCTTGTACACGAACTCATTGCCTTTGATCTGGAGCACGACGGCGGGCTTGGTGGCGTTGCGTTCTGCGTCGATGGTGATGTCACCGGTGACGCCCCGGAAGTTCTTAGTGTCGGCGAGCGCGGCGCGCACCTTGTCGCGCTCAATCGAACCGGCGCGCTTGATCGCGTCGGCCAGCAGCTTCATCGCATCGTAGCCCATCGCCGCCAGCCCGGACGGCGCGGCCTCCGTATTCCTGAGCATACGCCTTTACGAAATCCTGAACGCGCGAGGATTTGTCGTCTTTGGAGTAGTGGTTGGAGAAGTAGCTGCCTTCCAGCGCCTTGCCTGGCCCGCCCGCGCCCGGCACCAGCTTGTCGGAATCCCAGCCGTCGCCGCCCAGCAGCGGAACGGTTATCCCCTGCTCACGGGCCTGGCGCGCAATCGTCCCGACCTCGCCGTAATAGCCGGGAATAAAGATCGCCTCCGCGCCGGACGATTTAACCTGCGCCAACTGAGAACGGAAGTCCGGGTCCTTTTCGTTGTAGGAGACATCGGCGACGATCTGCCCGCCCATGGCCTCAAACTCCTGCTTGAAGACATCCGCCAGACCGACCGAATAGTCGCTGCCCTGGCTGCGGAAGATGGCGGCCTTGCCGATCTTCAGGTTGTCGCGGGAGAACTTCGCCATGACATAGCCCTGGAACGGGTCGATAAAGCAGACGCGGAAGATATAATCGCCGACCTTGGTGACATTTGGATTGGTCGAGGAAGGCGAGATCATCGGGATACCGGCGCGCTGCAAAATCGGCGCTGCCTGTAAAGAGCGGGACGAAGCGACCTCGCCCAGAACGGCGACCATTTTAGGATTGGACGCAAAGCCGGTGACGACCGTGCGGGCCTCATCGGGCTTGCTCTGGTCATCCTGTGTTTCTATTCGAACCTGCTTGCCGTTGATACCGCCCGCCGCGTTTATCTCCTTCACGGCCAGCCGAATGCCTTCGTCGGTCTGGGTTCCGAAGGTCGAGGTCTCGCCGGTCATCGAAGCATAATGACCGATGAGTATTTCATTGCCCGAGGTGTCCTGAGCGGTTCGTGCGCCGCCACCGGCACCGGCACCGGCGGATGACGTGCCGCCGCCGTTCGCGGCAGAACCGCCGCCGTCGCCGGGGGATTTACAGCCGATCACGGCGGCCAGGGAAGCGGCCACAGCCACGGGCAGAAAGAGACGTAAAAGTTGTGCACGCGAGATACGCACGGATAGTACCTCCGATGGGAAGAGTTTTATGGATTACACGCCGATGCCCGCGCATCGGGCGGCCCGAAGACGGGCGGCGAGCGCGGCAATATGAGCAGGCCCCGCGCCGCAGCAGCCGCCGAGCAGCGCCGCTCCCTGCTCGCGCAGGGCGACCGTCGCCTGCGCCCAGCGCGCCGCTGCCCAGGGATACACCCAGCGTTCGCCACGGAAGACCGGGATTCCTGCTGACGGTCGCGCGATAATGGGAACCGGCAGCGACGAAGCCGCCATTTCCGTTACCGCGTTTACCATGCCGGAAGGTTCCGCGCAATGCACCCCGACCCCGGCGGCACCGGCCTTTGCCAGAATCCGTGCGACGTTCCCGGCGCTTTCCTTGCCTTGCAGCAGCGCCCGCCCGCAGACATCGAAGAGGCCCAGAACCACGACAGGCAGACCGGCGGGAAGCGCGGCGCGCAGGACGGCGACGGCATCCGCCACGGGGAACGCTTCGAGCAAGACCAGCGCGGCTCCGGCATCGGCGGCGATACGGCAATAAACGGCGTAGTCGGCGGGCGCGACACTTCTGCCCGGCCCCAGATTCAGCACGACCGGCAGCCCGTTCGCCGCCTCGCGGGCCAGCGCGACGCCGTCACGCACCAACAAACCGGCATCCAGAGCGGCGTGCGCCAGGAAGGTATTGGTGATAACCCATTGAGCGCCCGCATCCACATAGGCGCGATGAACGGCCCGCACTGCTTCGGGCCGTTCGCGGTTCCAGGAAACCGGCGGGTCATGGGGCAATGCGCCGCGCGCGATCAGTTCCGAGCCGACGGGGCCATCGAGCGGGCGGGACGGGTCAAGGCGCACGTTTCCCAAACGTACCGTTGCCCCGTCCGCCGGATGCGTCACGAAAGGGCGGCCTGCTCGTTATCGAAGATCGAGAAGACTTTGACCAGACCGGTAATGTGGAACACTTTGTAAATCTGCTCGTTCGGACAGATGATACGGATCGTGCCGTCCTTTTCCGAGGCCCGCTTCAGGCCCCCCACCAGCGTCCCCAGACCGGTCGAATCTATATAATCCACCTCCGTCATGTTGATGACCAGTTCCGGGTTGCCCTGGTCGATCAGTGCAACCATCTTTTCCCGCAGCTTGGGCGAATTATAGGAATCCACCTCGCCGCTCAGGTCAAGCACCGCTTTGCCGCCCACTATGCGCGTATCTATCCTCAAATCGGCCATAATCCAGTCGTCGCTCCTTAAATCTTCGCACATGTATTGCTGCCGCTACTGCTGCTTTTGTTTGGTTCGCATCGTTCTACGCTGAGGGGCGATCCTGATAAGCCGCGCGCCGCGCTCTGTGAACAGATACCGTCGCCGCGAAGCTCACTATACCCGTCAATATACCCGCTCCGCACAGCGAAATGAATAACCCAGCCTGGAAAACGACGGGACGATAAACAAACACCACGCGCCGCGTTCCCGCCGGTACCCACACGCCTCGAAACAGACCGTCCACCGGCATGACTTTTTGCGGCACGCCGTCCACCCAGGCACGCCAGCCCGGATGCCAGCTATCCGCCACCCGCAGCAGGCCGCGCGGCGCGTTCGGGGGAAGCGTCACCACCAGACGGTTGGCCGTTTCGTCCAGGGCAGCGCACGTAATCGGCTCCGGTTCACCATTGCCCGCCTGCGGCTGCCACCCATCCGGCGACACCTGACCTGTAAAGAGCGGCAGCCTGTTTCCGTCGTGGGAAAGAAAAGTTTTGCGCGCGACATCGGCGGAGGGAGCGATCCGCCACGCGCGCCAGAGTGCGGCGCGCGGCGGCGGGGCATCGTGCGCCGCGATAGTCCGCACTTGCGCCGGAAGGGCCACTGCCGGGTCCTCATTCAATGACAAGACATGGGCAACTCCGACCGACCGCAGGAACGTTTCCGATTCGCTTCCCGCAGGCTGACCATTGTTGCCCACGCGCAGATACTTCAGCAGCGCATCACTGTCAACCCGTCGAACCGGCTCGTAACCGGCGGCATCCCGCAGACCGAAAAGCATCGGCACGTTGGGCGCACCGGCTCCGATGAAGCGCCGCACCATCTCGGGGTCGTTTGGCCCGTACATCTGAGGGCGGACAAACCACCGCCAGAAAGCGGAGTTGTCCCTGTGAAGCAGGCGCCCCGGCGTCTTCTGCGCGCGGATCGCCGCCAGTGGCGGGGGCGGCGTTTCCCAGACGGCGGTATCCACCAAGGGGTTCAACAGCCGGACAAAAGGAAGCAGATCCAGCGCGGCGACCGCGAACGCCAGCCCTCCGAACAGACGGGCACGCACTGGCGGCAGCGATTCCAGCAGCCTATGCAGACCCAGGGCAGCCAGACAGGCGAAGGCGAATGTTGCTACGTGAAGCCAGCGAGCCGGGTCATGGAACTTGTTCACGCCCGGCAGCAAAAAGAAGGCCACCGCATACAGCCCGCCGCTAATGCCCAGCGAAAGCCACAGGCCGAGTACAGCAGCAAGGCTCCAGAACCGGACCTCAGGGTGGGCGCGAAAATACCGCACGGCGGCGGCAACGGCCAACACAAAGGGCAGCACGCCCATATAGGCGGCAGGTTCCCAGAAGTTGCCGTGGCCGGTGTAGTTGCTGGTGGCCGGATTTCCCCAGAAGTTGGGCAGCACAAAGTTAGTCAGCAGCGATTCGAAGGACAGCATGAAGCGATCCGCCGTTTGCAGTGTCAGAGCGGCGCGAACGGAGACGCGCATGTGATCGACGACCGGCAGAATTTGAACGGCAGCCAGCGCTCCGCCGAGTGTCAGGGAGACGGCGCAGGCGGCAACGACAGTTTTCCTCTGGTGGCTGAGCGCCGGCCCCCACACGCGCCATAACGCGTACGCCGCGCACAGGTAGAACTGCATCATGAACATCTGCGGGTGGGCTGCCAGCAGCGCCAGCCCGATCAGCGCGCCCTGCGCCGCCGCACGGGCAGCGGTGGGCCGCACCACGATTCGTTCGATGCCCCACAGCAGCCAGGGCAGGAACGACGCGGCCTGCGCCATGTTTGGGAACTGGAATTTGGACACGAATGCGCCGCTGAACGCAAAGGCGAATGCGCCGAGCAGTGCAGCGGATGTCCGCAGTCCCCGGCTCCGCAGAAACAGCAGCGTCCCGATGCCCGCGAAAACCACATGGGCCACCCCGATGACACCGGCTGCCACCGGCGCACTCAAAAGGTACAGCAGCGCGGACGACGGGTAAAACGTCCACGCCTGCGGGTTCCCGGCAAACGGGGTGCCGCACAGGATATACGGGTTCCACAGGGGCACGACGCCGCGCGCCAACTCCGCCTTTTGAAAGGCAAGCTGCGGAATGAAGTACAGCAGCAGGTCGCCGTAATAGAGGGTTTTTTGCCCCGTCAGCAGCGGCCAGAACAGCCCGACCGCCACGGCGAGCAGCAGCAGCACGGCCCAAAAACCGGCGGGGATACGCAGACGAGGTGTGGTGGGGAACACGGCGCATGGTAGCATAAGCAGTACAAGTTTGTCAACAAAAGAAGGACGAAAAAGGATGACCGAGGCGGCGATAGCGATTATCGGAGGCACGGGGGTGGGCAGGTTTCCGCTCGATGAGGGGCCGGAGTCGGTGACGGTGACGACGCCCTGGGGTGATGCGCTGGCCGGTGTGGGACGGCTGCGCGGGCGGCGCGTGGTGTTCCTGGCGCGGCACGGCGCGGGTCACCGGCTGCCGCCGCACCGCATCCCTTATCGCGCCAATATCGCCGCATTACGTATGCTGAACGTTCGGGCCGTGCTGGCGACTACCGCCGTCGGGAGCCTGCGAACCGACCTCGTGCCTGGCGACTTCGTGCTGCTGAACGACTTTATCGATTTTACGCGCTATGACCGGGGCGGGACCTTTTTCGACGAGCCGGGCCAGGTGGTCCATACAGACTTTTCCGATCCCTATTCGCCCCAGGTGCGAAACACCGCGCTCGCGGCGGCGGAGACACTGGGAATCGCATTGCGGCCACGGGGAACCTATCTGTGCGCCGACGGCCCCCGGTTCGAATCGCCCGCCGAGGTACGCCTGTTCGCGGCGTGGGGAGCGGACGTGGTCGGCATGACCGGAATCCCGGAGGCGACACTGGCCCGCGAGGCGGGGCTGCACTACGCGGGTGTCTCGCTGGTGACGAATCCGGGCGTCGGCCTGTCGGAGGTTCCGGTAGCCCATTCTGCGGTGGAAGCCGTAATGGCGGCGATGGGACCGCGCCTTCAAAGTCTCCTGACGGAAACGGCGGCGCAACTGGATGTGGACGCGCTGCCGCCTATCGGGCCGGGCGTGCCGCTGCCCGGTTTATCCGAGGCGCGCTGGGGGTAACGCTTTGAAGGCGTCGCGAAAGACGCCGGGAGGTTCAAATTGCCATATAATATCCAGGGACAGGAAATACGGCTGGGCACGGAGCCGTTCCTGCACAACAACAAGAACTACGTGCCGCTGCGCGATGTGGTGGAAGCACTCGGGGGAACGGTGACGTTCGACAACAACAGCAAAATCGCCACGGCGACGATTGGACAATGGACGGCGACAGTTCAGATGGCGAGCAAGGACGTGGACGTTTCCGGGACAGCGGTAACGCTGACCGCCGACCCTTATGTTGAGGACGGACAGATGCTGGTTCCGTTCGACTTTTTCCGCGATGCCTTCGGCTATTCGGTGTCCGTTGCCGGAGACACAGTCAATATCACCAATCCGAACGCGTAAGGCCTCTCCCCCCTTTCCTTTAGGAAAGGGGGGAGAAGCTTTTTACCCTTGCTTCACCTTGGTGAGAGCGACCCCGGCGGCCCACGCGGTGTCGGGGTCGGTGGAGCGCGACAGGGTTTCCAGAACGGAAGCCGCGCGGGGGTCGCCGATCTGGCCGAGCGTGATTGCTGCCCACCGCCCCGCGCCGTTGGGCGACTGCGCCGCGCTCAGCAGTGGATCGACGGCGGGTGAGCCGATGGTTGTAAGCGCCTGGGACGCGTAATAGGCTTCCGTATCGCCCGCCGTCGTTAATTGCGACACCAGCGGGGCGACCGCTGGCTGTCCGATGCGCGCCAGGGCAACGGTGGCGGCGGAAGCGACCCGGCCATCGGGGTCTTTTAGCGCGCCGATCAGCGGCGTGATGGAGGCCGTGCCCGGAATGTCGGCCAGTGAAGCGGCGGCAGCGGCGCGCACACCGGCGTCGGGGTCACGCAAAGCGCGCACGGCCAGGGCCGGAGTCTTCATGCCGCCCGCCGCTTCGGCGGCGCGGGCGCGAATAGCCGGGTCGGGATTGCTCAAGGCACCGGCGACGGCACCGGCGGCCTTTTCGCCCGCACGGCGCAGACCGGCAGCGGCGGCAGTGGCGATACGCAGATCGTATTCACTCATGGCCTGAATCATGGCCGCAGTGGCTTCGGGCGTGGCAATCGCACCCAGCGCGCCGGCTGCCGCCTGCCGGGCGTCGGAATCGGTGGCCTGGCTGTTGAGCGCCTGGATCAGCACCGGCGCGCCCACCGGGTCTTCCAGGTTCGATAGCGACGTAATGACGGTGCGGCGAACATTGGGATTGGGGTCGTCCTTGAACGGGATAACCGCGCGGGCGGCGTCAGCGATATAGGCGCGGTCCTGCGCTGAGGCGTCCTTGCCCGCTTTGTACTTGCCCAGCACCTCGATAAGCTCCACCTTCGCCTTTGCCAGATCGTCCGGTTTATCGGCGGGCGGCAGCTTATCGGCGGCCAGGAACGGCGTGACGAGCGGCACGGTCTGCGGGCCGATGCCGGACAGAATGCCGCCCAGCGGCGCGCGCAGCTTCGCATCGCCCAGACGGGCCGCCATCTGCGTCATCATCGGCGCGCCGATCTTCTTCAGCGCCTCGCGCGACTGATCGGTAATCGCCTTGTCCTGATCTTTGGCGGCGTCGAGCAAGCGTTCCGGATACAGCGTGCCCACGGCGGCGACGGCGGTGGTGGCGGCATCCCGAACAGGGTGCGTCTTCTTTTCCGCCGATTCCGTGTCCGGATCCTTCTGCATCTGAAGCAGTTGATTGAAGGCTTCGAGTTCGTTGCCTTTGGCGGCGATACGCTGAAGCGCGGCAATGGCGTTCAGACGCGTTTTTGGGGGCGCACCCCCCTGAAGGGCGTCGAACAGCGCGCGACGCGCCATCAGGTTGCGAACGCCCTGCTCCTGCGTGGCTGTATTCGCGCTCGCAATGCGGCCCAATTCTCCGCGAATCTGGACGGAGCGCCAGACAAAGTTCAGAATGCCGACCACCAAAAGCGCGGCCAGCCCATATAAAACGATGCGTCGAGTGGTCACAACGGTCTCCTTTGAACCCGGAACAAAATTTAACGCGCAAACGCGGCGGCGGCAAGCAGCGCGCCCGCGAAAACGAGCGCAGCCCACAAACGCCAAAGGCGCGTCGCCGTCGCGGACTGTACCAGCAGCACCACCAGACCCAGCGCGGCGATAGTCGCGGCCAGAATCAGATCATCCAGACGCGGCTCCGGCCCCATACGCGCATGCGTAAGACCGCCGACCGCCGCCATTCCCACCGCAACCGGCACGAAACAGGCCACACGCGCCGGGGCGCTAACGCCCACGCCCAGACCGACAACCAGCAGCATGGTAGACAGATAGCCGGAGCAGGCCCAGGCTATAAGCAGATCATATCGCCCCCAGGGCGCGCCGCAAGCCCCTGCATAATAACGACGGCAGGCGGGGCGAGGCACAGGGCCAGCAGGGGCCAGAACCACCAGCGGCTGGGTTCCCGGCGGCGCACGGCGGCGACGGGCGCGGGCGGAACCGGGGCAATTATTGCTGCCGCCGGTGCGATCACCGTGCCCGCCTCGCCCAGAACCGAATCGTTTTCCCACCGGCGCACGATCCGCCGCAGCCGGGGCGGCGGCCCTTCCGGCACGAGGCGGCGCGCCTGCGTAAGAAGCGCTTCCGCACCGGCGTGGTCGCCCCGGCTGCGGCACACTTCCGCCGCAACGGCCCGCTGCCGCGCTTCCGTGGTAAGGTCGAGGCCCGAGCGGTCAAGAAATTCCCGCAAACGATCATCGGCGTCCGCGCCTTCGCGCGCCGCCAGTTCCCCGGCCATCTCGGCGATATAAATCTCCCCGATGCCGCGCAGCCACCGCTCCAGCCGTCCGTCCAAAAGCGCGCGCCGTGCCTCGTCCCAGTGCTTTACGGAGGCGATCAGCAGTTCATCGAGCGTTTCCACAATCACTGCGCCGTCTGCGAAGCGGAACGGCCCGGCGGGCGCGGCGGGCGGAGGCGCTTTCGGCGCGGAAACCGTCGCTTCCGGCAGCGCGGCGCGCAGACGGTCGGCAAAGGCCCGAGCGGTCGGGAAGCGGGCGCTTTTGTCTTTCGCAAGCGCCTGTGTCAGTACCGCATCCAGAACCGGAGGAAGACCGGCGCGCAGCGAAGACGCGGGCGGCGGGTTCTCGTTTTCAATGACGCGCTGCCAGGCGAAGGGGTCGTTGGCGCGACGGCCCGGCGGAAGGATGAAGGGACGTCTGCCAGTAAGCATCTCATACAGCACGACGCCCATCGCCCACAGGTCGGAGCGATAGTCGGAGGCTTCCTGCTCGGCGAAATCTTCCGGGGCCATGTAGGGGTAGGTGCCGCCGCCGACGGCGACCGAATGGGAACCCAGCGCCTCAGCAAGCCCGAAATCGGTCAGCTTTACCGCGCCGTCGTGGCCGATCAGGATGTTGGCGGGCTTGATGTCGCGATGAAGGATGCGCCGCTCGTGGGCATACGCCAGCGCGTCCAGAACGTCCAGCACGATGCGCGCCGCCTCGGCGACCGGCAGCGGATTGCCGCTTCGCTCGCTCAGCACGTCGGCCAGGTTCTTGCCGCGCACCAGCTCCATGTCGATAAGCACCGCGCCGTTTTCCCGATCCACCGAATGCACGGCGACGATGTTGGGATGGCGCAGCCGGTCGAGAACGCGCGCTTCATGAAGAACGCGGTCCATCTCCGGGGCGGCGGCACGAATCTCCTTGAGCGCCACCTGTCGCCGCAGCAGCGTGTCCCAGGCCAGATAAACGACACCGGATGTGCCGTGTCCCAGCACATCCAGTCGTTCATATTTTCCAATGGTTCCAATAGCCATCAGCTACGATCCCGCGCCGCCGCCGCCACTGCTGCCTGCCGCGCGCCCCGTCACGCGCCGCGCACGCAGGAACTTGACGTCGTTATGATCCACGACATAGATGCTTCCGTTTTCATCCACGGCGATGGCTTCAGGACGCTGGAAACCTTTCAGCGTGACGAGAAGCTGCCCCTGCGCATTATATTTTTCTATGACGCGGCGCGCCGTGTGCGAAATATAGACGTTACCCTGGACGTCGGTCGCCATGAACAGATAACTGGCGGGAATGGGCGTAGCCACCGGGGGGGCGTCCGGCAGTGTCGCCACGGACCGCTCCTGCACCTCGCCGCGCCGAGAGACGCGCACCACCTTGCCCGACGTTTCCCCCACGCAGACCAGGAAACCGCGCGGCGAGTAGGCCAGGAAGCCGCCGCGCGCCAGAAACGGGACAAACCGGCGGGGCGGGCTGTACCGAACCTTGGTCAGATCGGGTACCGGAGCGGCGGCGGACGCTTTCGCGGGCGTGGCGGCAGTGCGCGTCAGCAAGCGCACTGCCTGCGTCCGAAGCGGCTGAGAAAAGGCCAGTGCGCCTGCCAGGGCCAGCGCGAGCACGCCGAGCAGCGCCAGAAACACCAGAAACGGCGAAGCGGCTCTGCGCGCCGGACGCGGCAGCGGTGGCTGCTTGCTGCGCGGCTTACTGCCCTCCACCACGTTTGCGCTGGGGCCGCCGCCACCGCTGCCGCCGGGCGCACGCACCGGAGCCGAAGAACCCGGCGCGCCGGTACCGTTGGCATATACCAGAACCACGGTGATGTTGTCGCTGCCGCCCCGCTTGTTGGCGGCATCCACCAGCGCCCCGGCCATCTGCGGAAGATTGCTCTGGCGCTCATGATGGCGAACCAGGGTGGCTTCGATCTCGTCGTCGGTGAGCATCGTGGTCAGACCGTCCGTACAGACCAGCAGCGTATCGCCTTCGCTGAGGCGTTCCTGACGAATCTCCGGCTCCACCTGCGCGTCGATTCCCACCGCGCGCGTAATCATGTTGCGGAAGCGGCTTCGCCGTGCCTCTTCTTCGGTCAAATCACCGGCGCGCACCCGCTCGCCGACAAAGGAGTGGTCGTCCGTCAAACGCCGCAGACTGCCGTCGCGCAGCAGATACGCACGGGAATCGCCGACATGAGCCAGATGCAGCGTATGGCCGCGCATAACACCGGCGATGCAGGTAGTGCCCATCAGGCCCGGCGTATCCACGCCGCGCTGCCCCGCCTCCGGGCGCGGCGCGGTCGGCGCGTCGTGAGTAGGCAGCGCGGCCACCGCATTCTGCGCCAGCGCGAAGACGGCATCGTTGGCGCGGCGGAACGCTTCGGCAAGCGCGGAGCGCGGGTCGGCGTCGGGCCGCGTCAGCGCGCTTTCCAGCGTTTCGCGCACCACGCGCACGGCTTCGCCGCTCGCCACGTCCCCCATCTGCATGCCGCCCATGCCGTCGGCGACAATAAAGGCCGTATCAACGGACAGACCGGCCTGCGCCCCGTCAATGACGGCGACGGCATCCTCGTTTAAAACGCGCTTTTTCCCCGGATCGGTACGGGCCGCCACCAGAACAGTTTGTGAAGAAGTTGTTGTCATACGATCAGACTCCTGCGTCCCGGCTGAGCCGCCAGAGCAGGAAAAGGAGAAATAATATCAGGACAGATAAAAAGCCGAAGCGCGCGATACCCAGCCACTGGTTTATTTCCAGATTCATGAGACTCTGCTCCCCGGTGCGCGCCCGCCGCGCTCCACCCGGAGCGCCACATCTCCGAAGGCCACGGTATCGCCCGGATAAACGACCACGGCAAAGCGGGCGGGAATCCGCTCTCCGTTCACGTACGTACCCGCCGCAGTGTCCATGTCTTCCAGAAAAACCTGCTCATCCCGCACGGTTATTACGGCATGCTGCGGGGCTACCCGCTCGCCGACCAGCACAATGTCGCCGGTCAAAGCGCGCCCCACAGTCATGCGCGAAGCCAGCGGAAACACTTCGCCGCTCAGCGCGACCAGCCGGAACCGCTCGCCGATGCCCGTAGGTGTCGGGGATGCCGAATAGCTGCGCCCGGGCGCAGCACCACCGCCACCACTTCCCCGGAACTGTAGTTTCGTCTCGCCGACACGAATCTCGTCGCCGGATTGCAGGGGCTGAGCGCCCAGCAGCGGCTGACCATTGACAAAGGTGCCGTTGGTGGACTGAAGGTCCTGCACGACGAAGCGGTCACCGTCGCGCTCGATGCGAACGTGACGCTTGGAAACCATGCCGTCGTCGGAAACGATAATATCATTCCCTGACTGCCGCGACCGACCGACCTGAAGGCCGCGCGCCGTCACGGGAACCACCTCTTCACGCCCATCCCGATACCGCACTGTCACGGAAGCCGCCGCCGCGACCGGCAGCGTTCCCGGTTCATCGTCTTCCCCGTAATCCACCAGAGGGCGCGGCGCTATGGGCGGCGCAGCGTGCCGGTCGCCGTCCACGTCGTCGGGAGCCGAAATACGGGGCGCTCGCTCGCCCACTGCCGCATCGAAGCGACTGCGAATATGGACGCGGCCTGCGCCGTCGGCGGCGGCGGTGTCGGCAGAAGAAGCCAGTTCGTTTATCTCAAAAAGCAGCCCGCCCCGCGTCCGATAACCATGCTGATCCATATGGCGGCGCACGGCGGCGGCAAGCTCATCCGCGTCGAGAAACGTCCGCAGATAGTCCCGCTCGTCCTCATCGGCCACAGCAATATCAACTATATAATGGTTTGGGACATAAACCTGCCCATCCAGCCCTTCGCGCCGTCCATCCTCCATCGTCGATAGGATGCGACGCAGAATATCGCGGGGGCGAAGGTCGCTATCCGGCGCGCCGCCGAAAAGGCCCTCGTACCACGCGCCGAATTTGCGGTTGAGTCGTTCAAAAACGTCCATGAGCGTCCGGTCCACACCCAGTCCCCTCACGCGCCCCGTTATTGACGAGGCATCGGCGGGACGGTATAATGCGGAGGCAGGGCCAGCCGAAGGTATGCTGCGCCCCTGCCGCATTTCCGGTGCGAACAGCATTCATTATACGGTGAACCGTATCCGCCCGTCAACAAAGGGGTTGGCAGGGGGCCGACATCACAAAGCGAGGTCCGTTGATGCCGACTCTTGCCGTAGACTTCGACGGCACCATCGCCCACTATCGCGGCTATGCGGGACGGGGCGTTTTTCTCGACCCCCTGCCCGGCGCGTCGGATGCCATCCGGCAACTGAAGGCGCAGGGATGGAACATCGTCGTTTTCACCTGCCGTACGGAAGAAGACGAACTGCGCGCCTACCTGGACGCTCACAACATCCCTTTCGATGCTATTAACGTTGGCATGGACCCGGCGATGGAGTGCTCCGGCAAGGTCTACGCCGACATCTATCTGGATGACCGCGCCGTGACTTTCCGCGATTGGACAAGCGCCCCCGACGCCGTGGAGGCGCGATACCGGGAACTGGCCGACGCGCACGCTCTGGACAACCATTCCCCGACAGGAGTACCGACCAAATGAGATATTGTGGCTGCCGCCGCGCGGCGCTTCTTGCCGCCGCTGCCGTCCTGTTCGTTGCTTTGTCCGGCTGCGGCGACCAGGCTGCCGACAAGGGCGGCTCAAGCGGCGGCAACAGCGGCGCGCCGAAGGAACTGGTGATGGGCTTCGTTCCGTCCCAGGAATCCGACAAGATTGCCGAAACGGCGGAGCCGATGGCGCAGTTCGTTTCCAAAGAGATCGGCATCCCGATTAAAACATTCACCTCCACCAACTACGTCGGTCTGGTCGAGGCGATGGGTTCGGGCAACGTGGACATCGGCGCGCTCGCTCCGCTTGCCTACGTCCTGGCCAACGATCAGAACGGCGCGCAGGTTCTTTTGAAGACCTCGCGCAAGGGTGCGCTGACCTACCATGCCATGTTTATCACGCGCGCCGACTCGGGCATCAAACGCATCGAGGACGCGGAAGGCAAGCGCATGGCCTTTGTCGACCCGGCGTCCGCATCCGGCTACCTGTTCCCCGCCGCCTATCTGAAAAGCAAGGGCTTCAATCCCGAAAAGTTCTTTTCCCAGACCAAATACGCCGGCAGCCACGATAACGCGGTGAAGGCGGTGTACAACGGCGACGTGGATGTGGCGGTAGTGTACGACGATGCGCGCAACATCGTCGAAAAAACGATCCCTGATGTTAAGGAAAAGGTCGTTAAAATTGGACAGACCGAGGAGATCCCCAACGACACGATCTCCGTCCGCAAGGGGCTGGACCCCGCGCTCGCGCAGAAGATCAAGGCCGCATTCCTGAAGTACGCGCAGACGCCGGAAGGAAAAAAGACCTTGATGGCCGTGTACGAGATAGACGGGATGGCGGAAGCGGCCAACGCGGATTACGACGTGGTGCGGCGCACCGCCCAGCAGATGGGCGTCGAACTGACTTCGCTGTAGCTCCAGGCAGACCTTATGGAAGATCCCGTTATCGTCTTCGAAGACGTTACCATGCGGTATCCGAACGGCCACGTTGCGCTGGAGGAAGTATCTCTCTCCTTCGGGCGCGGCGAGTTCGTGGTCGTAGTCGGTCTGTCCGGCGCGGGAAAGTCCACACTGATCCGCTGCGTCAACCGCCTGGTGACGCCGACCGAGGGCCGCGTGATCGTGGACGGCACGGAGATGACCGGTCTGGGCGACGCCGCGCTGAGGCGGGCGCGGGCGCGCATCGGGATGATCTTCCAGAACTATAACCTCGTTCGCCGGTCATCCGTGCTGCGTAATGTGCTGGCAGGGCGGCTCGCCTATCTGCCGACCTGGCGGACGCTTCTGGGCCTGTTTCCCCGCGCGGACATAGAACTGGCGCTCCGAAGCCTGGAGCGCGTCGGCATCCTCGAAAAAGCGTATCAGCGCGCGGACACGCTTTCCGGCGGCCAGCAGCAGCGCGTCGCCATCGCCCGCGCGCTGGCGCAGCAGCCGTCCATCCTGCTTGCCGATGAGCCGGTCGCCTCGCTCGATCCGCCCACGGCGCACCAAGTCATGCGCGATTTGAAGCGCCTGTCACGTGAGGAAAACCTGACGACGCTGGTAAACCTGCACTTTATCGATATGGCCCAGGAATACGCCGACCGAATCGTCGGCCTGCGCGCGGGCGAGGTCGTCTTCGATGGCCCGGCCAGCGGCGTGACGGAGAAGACCTTCGAAGAGATCTACGGACGTCGTATTCGGCCCGACGATCTGCGCGGCACAGCGGCGGTGGCAGCAGAAGCAGACGTGCCGGACGTGGAGACTCCCCCGGTTGCCGTCTAAGCCTCCCTTCCCCTGGCGCGGCTGGATCGCCGCCGCCATTGTTGTGGGCATTCTTTTCTGGAGCGCTCGGGGCACCGGCGCGAGCGTCGGGGCGTTCGTAGAGGGCATTCCGGAGATGGGTGCATACTTCCGAAAGTTGGTGCCGTCTCAGGAGAAACCGTGGCCGTACCGGTATCTGCCGGAGATACAGGAGCGGCTTGTAGAAACCATCAAAATCGCCCTGGCCGCCACGGTGGTCGGCTCGCTGTTCTCGCTGCCCTTCGTCCTGGTCGGAACGCGCACGCTGGCACCAGGGCGGCTGGTGTATAACTTATGGCGCGGTTTCCTGAACCTTCTGCGCACCATTCCCGATCTGGTGCTGGCGTCGCTGCTGGCGGCGGCCTTCGGGCTGGGGCCATTGCCGGGCCTTCTGGCGCTCATCTTCTTCACCTTCGGCGTGGTCGCCAAGCTGCTGTCGGACACGGTGGAGACGGTCGATCCCGGCCCTATGGAGGCTATCACGGCGGCGGGCGGCACACGGCTGCACCGCGCGGTGTTCGCCACCCTGCCGCAGGTCGCCCCCGACTATGTCGCCTACACGCTGTACGCCTTTGAGATCAATGTCCGGGTCGCGGCGGTGCTGGGACTGGTGGGCGCGGGCGGCATCGGCCAGATTCTCTATCGGGACATCAACTTCTTCCGGTACGGCCACGTTGGCCTGATTATCGCGGTCACGTTCGCCGTAGTCTTCCTGATCGATTCCGTTTCGACCTGGCTGCGGAGCAAACTGGTATGAGCAGCAGCGTCGAAGCCGCCGAGGCCAAAGGCCCCCAAATTCGACGCACCGGCACGGGGGGCAGGATACGCTTCGGTATCTATGTGGCCCTTTCACTCGCGGCGCTGGCGTGGTCGTTCTCCGGGCTGGAAGTCTCCGGCGAGCGAATCCTGAAGGGGCTGCCGCAGGTCGGACAGATCGTGCGCCAGATGTTCCTGCCGCCCAACTGGGCCTATTTCCCGAAGGTGGCCCAGGAAATGGTCGTCAGCCTTCAGATCGCGGCGCTGGGCACGGCCATTGCCGCCGTTCTGGCCCTTCCCTTCGGTGTGCTGGCGGCGCGCAACCTGACCCGCCTGGCGGGCCTGCCCTTCGCAGGCAAGGTGCTGCTGAACATGATCCGCACGTTTCCCGAACTGATCCTGGCGCTGATGTTTATACGCGCACTGGGTCCGGGGCCGTTCGCGGGGGTGCTGGCGGTCGGCTTCCACTCCATCGGGATGATCGGCAAGCTGTACGCCGAGCGGATAGAGACCGTAGACAAAGCCGCGCTGGAGGCGCTTGCGGCATCCGGCGCATCACCCATCGAGGTGTTCCGTTACGGCGTGGTGCCGGAGGTGCTGCCGGACTTTTTGAGCTTCGCCCTGTACCGCTTCGACCTGAACGTGCGGGCGGCCACGGTGCTGGGGCTGGTGGGCGCGGGCGGTGTCGGCACGCTGATACAGTTCCAGATCGGGCGCGACTGGCCCAGCGTCGGCATGATTCTGCTGGGGATCATCGTCACCGTGGGACTGGTAGACTTCGTTTCCGCCAAGCTCCGCGCCCGTCTGGCATAGATTCCGAGGTTTTTTCGCCTCCGGTTACTGGTTTTCTTTTTGCGCCGCCTTCTCGTGTGCCAGCATCCGTTTACGGCGGTGCAGGGCGACATGATCCGGGTACATTCCGGGGTCCCGGTCAAGGCCGGTGTCCCTGTCCAGAAACAGCGGGAAGTCGGACGCGGGCGGCTTGGTATGATCGTATGCATAGGAATAGGAGCGCATGATAATACGCTGCTCGCGCGTCAGCGTCTTCAGCCACTCCGGGTCGTTCTGAAGGCGGTCGGCGGCCACGACCCAGGACGGGCAGTAGGCGAGGAAGATATTCTTACGCACCACATCCGACTCGTTCGGCTCGACCCGGTGCCATACGCTGCCGTTCATCAGCATGACGGTGCCGCGCGGCACGCACACTATCAGTTCATCCTCGACACTGTCATGCGTGTCGTAATGGGCGAAATACTGCTGCCGCTGCGAGCGCGGTCGGATAACGATGTTGCCCATACCTGGCTCGGGCAGGTCGGTCAGCCAGTAGGCCACTTTTATCTGGCAGGGCATATCCGGCGAAAACACCTGATACGGAACAGCCCGCGCGCCGTCGGGGTGCCACAGATTATGCTGACCACCGCGCGGGCGGACAAAGAACTGCGACACATGCAGCTTTAGCAGTTCGCCGTAGAAGTCATAGACATAGCCCACATGGCGCGGGTGATCGATCAGTTCCGCAAAGACCGGGTCCCGCTCCACGATGTTTTCGCGCGAGAAAAAGGCGTCCGGCTTGAACTTCGGTTCGGCGGTGATCTGGCGGTCGATGACCTCCAGATACCGCGCGATCTCCTCGTCGGTAAGGCGCTGGGGCAGGATCAGGTATCCCTCACGTTCGAAGAACTCCCGCTGCTCCGGCGTAAACCCCGGCGGGGCCTGCCGGTACGTGTCGGAAGCGGGTGTGTTTGTCGTGGCCGGCGTGCTCGCGGGGTTAGACGTTATCATCGTCGCTGACATGACGAACAACTCCTTTACAAAGGCAAAATAGGATAGCCGCGCGCCCACCGCGCGGCGCATGCGTTATAATTCCAGAGCGCCGACGCAGTATCCTGCGTCGGTATCCTAAGGATACAAATATGGAAGAGCAAGCCAACTGGGCGGGCAACTACACCTATAGCGCCGCCCGACGACACCGCCCCGAAACGCTTGAGCAGGTACAGGAACTCGTTACGCGCTGCCGTAAGATCAAGGTACTCGGCACGCGCCATTCCTTCAATGGAATCGCTGACACCCCGGAAGATCTCCTATCCCTGGAGCACTTCAATCAGGTGGTTGCGTTAGATCGCGAGCGCCGTACCGTGACCATCGAAGCCGGTGTCCGATATGGCGATCTTTGCCGCTATCTTCATGGCGCGGGCTATGCGCTGCACAACCTGGCTTCGCTGCCGCACATTTCCGTGGCCGGTGCCTGCGCGACGGCGACGCACGGTTCGGGGGACCGTCACGGCAACCTGGCGACCATCGTCTCTGCAATCGAGATAGTCACCGCCGACGGCGGGGCAGTCACTTTATCGCGTGAACAGCACGGCGACGCGTTTGCGGGGGCGGTCGTTGGGCTGGGCGGACTGGGCGTGGTCACGAAGCTCACGCTCAACATCGTTCCGACGTTTGCTATGCGCCAAGACGTTTACGAAAACCTGCCGCTGGCGCAGGTGGAACAGCGCTTCGATGAGATCGTATCGAGCGCCTACAGCGTCAGCCTCTTCACCGACTGGCAAGGCGCGAACTTTACGCAGGTCTGGTTAAAGCGCCGCGTTACGGAGCATGATTCTTTCGCAGCGGAACCTGAGTTCTTCGGAGCGACACCGGCAGGCGACCCGCGACACCCTATCGCCGGTATCTCCGCCGTCAACTGCACCGAACAAATGGGCGTCCCCGGCCCCTGGCACGAGCGCTTGCCGCACTTCCGCCTGGAATACACGCCCAGCAGCGGCGAGGAGCTGCAAAGCGAGTACCTGGTGCCCCGGCAGCACGCGGTCGCGGCATTGCGAGCGATTCATGGGTTACGAGAACAGGTGGCTCCCCTGCTTCAGATTTCCGAAGTGCGCACCATTGCCGCTGACGATCTCTGGATGAGTCCCTGTTACCGGCAGGACTGTGTCGCCCTCCACTTTACCTGGATAAAGGATTGGCCCGCTGTCAGCAAGCTGCTGCCGAGACTCGAAGAACAGCTTTCGCCTTTTGACGCCCGCCCGCACTGGGGCAAGCTGTTTACCATGCCTCCAGCGCGGCTGCAATCGCTCTACCCGAAGCTGCCGGACTTTCAGCAACTGCTTATGTGCTACGATCCCCAGGGCAAATTCCGCAACGCATTCCTGGACGCCTACCTTCTGGGATCGGACAGGGCCTGAGAGTTGTAAAGCATTCGCCCCCTGTCCCCAAGTTTGGGGGGTTCTGACTATGAGTTAGAACGTGTTCTTGTTTGGTACAGCCGCGATCTGGCAATCGTCGGCGTAAAGAACGGAACCAGGCATTCTCGTATTCAGCACTTCGACCAGAATGCCATGAAGGCGCAGCAGTTGCACCAATTCCCAGGCCTTTTTGATGTAATCGTGCGCGTTCGGCTGGAACCAAAATATAGCCCGGCGACTCAGAGCGTTACGCTGGGACTTGCTGGGCGCGGGCATGTTGGCGTTAAACCATTCGAGCAGGCTTCGCAGATCATCTGCCTCGGCATCCGAAAGTTCTCCGGAAGTGAGCAGATTCCACGCGGCATGAAAAATCCCTTGCTGCTGGTGCGAATCTTCGTCTTTGCCAATGATAGCGATTCGGATGAACATCAGCGACCGTATCGTTCGAGAAAACACACCTGCTAAAGCGCGTTGCGCTCCGTCGCAGCGTGATCTAACCGCACCGCTCCCTCTCCCCCAGCCTGAGTCAGCCAGGGAAGAAGAGCAGTCGAGTTGTGCTACGGCGTTCGCAATACCGCGCCTTCGGAGGCTGAGGAGACAAGTCCGGCGTAGCGCGCGAATACGCCGGTTTTGTAACGCGGTTCCGGGGTCTGCCAGTTTGCCAGGCGGGTTTGCAGTTCTTCCGGTGCTATACCCAGGTCGAGGCGGCGGTTGTCGATGTCGATGGTGATTATATCGCCGTCCTGCACGGCGGCGATGGGGCCGCCATAGGCCGCTTCGGGGGCGACGTGGCCGACCATCAGGCCGCGTGTCGCGCCACTGAAGCGCCCATCCGTAACCAGAGCGACCGATTCACCCAGACCCTCGCCGACAATGGCCGCCGTGACACCGAGCATTTCGCGCATGCCCGGCCCGCCGCGCGGCCCCTCGTAGCGGATGACGACCACATCTCCCGCATGGATTTGGCGGTGGGTGACAGCCTCCATTGCGGCCTCTTCGCTGTCGAACACACGGGCTGGCCCCTGGTGGTACGACCGCTCGTGCCCGGCCACCTTGACCACGCCTCCCTCGGGCGCGAGCGTTCCGCGCAATATTACTAAACCGCCGGTGGGTTTGAGCGGCGTCGCGAAGGTGTGGATAACGTCCTGCCCCTCCACCTCCTGCGCCCCGCTCACTTCTTCGGCAACGGTTCTGCCGGTGACGGTGACGGCGGAGCCGTCGATATGGCCGCTGTCTAGAAGGCGGCGCGCGATAACCGGGATTCCCCCGGCGCGGTCTATCTCGACGGCGGTATACTTGCCGCCGGGCATCAGGTCGGCGATCAGCGGTGTCTGTGCGCTGATGCGGTCGAAGTCTTCCAGTTCCAGCGGTATTCCGGCCTCTTTGGACAGAGCGAGCAGGTGCAGCACGGCGTTGGTGGAGCCGCCCGTGGTGGCGACACTGGCAATGGCGTTCTCGAAGGCGGCGCGGGTCAAAATCTCACGCGGCTTCAGGTCGCGGCGCAGCAGGTCCATCATCAGCTTGCCGCACTCCGCCGCGATGTCGCCCTTGCGCTTATCTACCGCCGGGGCCGAGGCCGTGCCCAGCGGGGACAGCCCGATTATCTCCATGACGGTCGCCATCGTATTGGCGGTGTACTGGCCGCCGCACGCGCCGGGGCCGGGACAGGCGCTGTTCTCGATTTGCAGCAGTTCCTCGTCGGTGATGCGCCCCGCCGCCGCCGAGCCGATAGCCTCGAAGACGTGCTGGATGGTTATCTCCTTGCCCCGGTGCATCCCCGGCATGATCGAGCCGCCGTACAGCACCAGGCTGGGAATGTTCAGCCGCGTCAGGCCCATCGCCGCGCCGGGAATGGTCTTATCGCAGCCGACCAGAGCCACCATGCCGTCGAACAGATAGCCGCGCCCCATCAGCTCTATCGAGTCGGCGATTATCTCCCGGGAGATCAGGGACGCCTTCATCCCCTCCGTGCCCATCGTTACGCCGTCGCTGACGGCCACCGTGTTGAACTCCATTGGGGTGCCGCCCGCCGCGCGAATGCCTTCTTTGACACGCACGGCAAGCTCGCGCAGATGGAAGTTACAGGGCATGGTTTCAATCCACGTATTGGCGACGCCGATTATCGGGCGGGAAAGATCGCTGTCGTTGAATCCAATACCTTTGAGCATGGCGCGCGCGGCGGCGCGGTTACGGCCATCCAGCAGAACGTGGCTGCGCGGCCTCATATCGTTTGTCATCTAAGTTTCCTTTATATCTCCTGCGGCGGCGGCCCCGCTGCCCGAAAGCCCGTGGCCCGTAACCAGGTTCGGCGGCGCGTGCGCTGTCTCCTGCACGCAGGGTGGCTGTAGCAGGGTCATTCAGTTATCGGGCACCCCATCAACTTGAGAGCTTCGGCGGGTCGCGCGGCATAGAAGCGACGAGCCGCCGCCATGTTCCGGTGCCCTGCCAAGCGCATCAAGCTGATACAGACGTTGCGGATGGCGGCCAGCACCTGCGGCAGATTGCCCGCGCGAACCTGACTTTTATCTTCGCCGAAGGTCACGTCACGAACATAGTGGCTCTTGTTCTCAATGCTCCAATGACCGCGCAACAAAGAAAGCAGGCGGGCAGCATTAGCCTCTGCCGCCCCCAGGCTGGTCATGCCCAGCACACGCTCCTGCTGCACAACACCACTTTTCTTGAAGCGCCGCTCCCGCTGCAAAACAAAGACCTGTCGCACACCGCAAAAACCGGTGAAGCATTCCGGCTCGGCTAAACTGCTGCTGACAACGAGGCGGCGTGTTTCTACACGCCCCCGACTTACCTCCACCGTTTGGGCGCGCGAAAACTCTGCCCCAAACAGGTCAGGCGCGGCAAAAAAGCAGGTTAATTTGCGCCGCAGGGTCAGGTGGTTGTCCTTGATCAGCATCAGGAAGTGCCCCCTAAAGCCACCACCTGCGCGGCAATCTGCTTTTGCGTCAGCAGCGCATCCATCGTGACAATGCGTCCCTGAAGTACCAGAGCCGACAGAACACTCTGGGCGGCACCAATCTCGTTGGTCTTGTCGGGCACCCCCTGCTGAAGAAGTGTCAACCCCAGGCCGTGACTGACCGCCGACAGCAGATGGGTTTCCACAGCTCCCTGTCCCTTGCTGCCACAGAGCGTTTTGCCGTCTAAGCTGAAGGCTTGCTCCTGAGGTAACTGCCGGAGCACACGCTGCGCCCAATCGGCCAGCACGGCTTCCAGCGCGGCTTTGTCCACCCGGCGAAACACGCTGTGCAACGTGCCGACCGAGGGCGTTTTGCCGCTCTGGAAGCCAAGCCTCTGTGCCAACTCGCCGCCGTAGTTCCTGCCCCACTCGGCCATCGCGCCATAAGAACTATAGCCGCACAGCGTGGCCGCGCAGGCCAGACAAAGAATCGCCGCCAGCGAGTAACGCCTGCCATGGCGACTGCGAAAGTCCGGTACCTGTGCCAGTGCCTCAACCAGAGGCGCAATAGAAGAAGATGCTTTGCTCATGCTTCTATTCTAAACCCGCTGTCAAATAACTGAATGACCCTGGATAGATAATCGTTTTTCCGCTGACCTCTCCCCCTGCCCCTCCCCCGCGCTGCGGGCGACCGTCGCCTGCGAGGAGAGGGGAGAAAGGAAACGACACGCAGCACTTGCTGACCCCCCCATTATTGGGGGGCAGGGGGGTCAAACCGAGAACGATCCGCCTGACTCCAGGCGAACAGGGCGGCGACGGCGGCCAGGGCGAGCGCCGCATTGATTCGCACGGCGGCCACTGCGCCGATCTGCTCGGCCAGAAAACCGATCTCCAGACCGCCTACCGGCATCAGGCCGCCGAAAACCAGAGAATACACCGCCATGACACGCCCCCGCAGTTCGTCGGGAACCTGCTCCTGCACCATGATGTTCGCGCTGATACCGAAGATAATCATCGCAAAGCCGCTAAGAACCAAACAGGCCAGCAGCAGATAGTAGGTCGGCATCGCGGTCAGCAGCAGCAGCAGCGTCGCGCTGAACAGAAAGCCGCCGCCGTAGACCAGCAGGCGGCGCGGCACCCGATTGCCGATACCGGCCACCGTCAGTCCCCCCACTGCCGCCCCGATTCCATTGAGCGCCATGATCGCACTGAAGCCGCCCGCGCCCTTACCGAAGCGCTCCGCAAACACCGGGTAGAGCGTGGATACCGACCACGCAAAAAGACTTGCAACTCCGATCAGCATGATCACCCGCAGCACCGGGCGCGTCTGCCGGATATACACGAACCCCTGCCAGACCGATAGGTCGCGATCCTGGCGCACGAAGGGCCGTGGGCGGATCATCACCAGCGAAATGATTACGGCGATATAGCTCAGGCCGTTCAAAGCGAAGCAGGCGGCGGCTCCGGCCTTGACGAGCACCGTGCCCGCAAGGATCGGGCCGAGGAAACGCGCGATGTTGAAGCGCAACGCATTCAGCGCGATTGCATTGCCCAGCGCGTTCCGCTCATCCACGATGTCGCTGACGAACGCCTGCTGCGCGGGCATATTGAAGGCGTTCACCACTCCCAGCAGCGCCGCCAGCGCCGCGATGTGCCAGGCCTGCACCGGCACCCAGCGATTGGTTGCCAGAGCCGCCAGGACAAAAGCCAGGACCATCGGGAAGACCTGCGTCCAGATCAGGATGCTCCGGCGCGAGTGGCGGTCGGCGATTTGCCCACCCCAGACGGCGAAGGCGACATAAGGAATAGCGCTTGCACCGGCGACGATACCCAGCCACGCCTCCGAGCGGGTCAGGCTGAAAACCAGCCACTGCTGCGCGACTGTCTGCATCCAGGTTCCGGCAACCGAGATAAACTGACCGATGAAAAACAGACGGAAATTGGGGAACCGCAGGGCGTAGAACGCGCCGTCGTGCCGCTGCATAACCGCTGCTGCTGCTGCTGTCGCCGCCGGTTTCTCCGTCTCGGCAACCAGCGTATCGCCGCCACGGTCACTGTTGCTGCCACGCTGCCCCCCGCTTTCCAAAGTTGAAACGCCCTTCCTTGCTATCGTCCTGCCCCGTATCGAGTTTGCCGCCGCGCCCCCGTTTTCCTGCGAATCGCCGCAGCCTCACTCCTTATTGTGTCACCCCGGATGTCGCGGCGCTTCCCGTGCGCAAAGCCTCCGACCCGCCGCAAGTGAGGCGCTAACAAGAGCCGGGGACATGGGTAGACTGGGGGTGTGATGACTATCGAGTACCCCGCCTGCGCGCTCGTCCTTCTGTGCGGCCCTTCCGGCGCGGGTAAATCCACCTTTGCTGCCCGCCACTTCGCCCCCTCCCAGATAATCTCCTCCGACCAGTGCCGTGTCATGATCGTGGACGATGCGGCGACGCAGGCCATTAACGACGACACCTTCGAGCTGCTCACCCACTGGCTTCGTTTGCGCCTGAAGCACCGCCGCTTCAGCGTCGTGGACTCCACCGCATTGAAGCCGCACGCGCGCGAAAACCTGACCCGGATCGCCCGGCAGCGCCGTGTCCCCTGCTACGCCCTCGCGCTCGATGTGCCGGTGGAAGAGTGCATTCGGCGCGACGCCCGGCGCGAAGGCCGTCAGGTCGGCGAGCGCGTCATCCGTCAGCATCACGCCCTTTTCCGGCAGGCCAAGCAGGAGATAGCCCGCGACCCGGCGCTGGCCGGTTATCATATCCTGTCGGCGGAACAGATGGAAAGCGTGACCATTTCGGTGGGCCAAGCGGCGGCGAACCAGCGCGCGTTCGATGTGATCGGCGACATCCACGGCTGCTGGCCGGAGCTTCGCGACCTGTGGGACACACTTGGCTACCAGTGGGATAAAGGGAACCTGCCCCGCCACCCCCAGGGACGCCTGCCGGTGTTCGTCGGCGACCTGGCCGACCGGGGGCCGGACAGCCCGCGCGTTCTGCGCGTCGCCTGCGATCTGGTGGCGGCAAACGCGGCGCTCTTCGTTCCCGGTAACCACGACGACAAGCTGTTTCGGATGCTGCGCGGGCGCAATGTCCGGCGCACGCACGGCCTCGACCGGACGGAACAGCAGCTTCTGGCCCTGCCGCCGCAGGAGCGTGCCGCGCTGACGGCGGACATCCTGACGCACCTCGCGTCCGCACCCCCGTACCTCGTTCTGGACGGCGGACGGCTCATCGTCGCCCATGCCGGAATCCGTGACGACATGATCGGACGCCGGGATGAGCGCGTGCGTAAGTTCACCCTGTATGGTGATGTCAGCGGCTTCGAGAGCGGCGGCACGCCTATCCGCCGCGATTGGGCGCAGGAGTACCACGGCAGCGCGGTTATCGCCTACGGCCACACGCCGCAGGACACGTTGCGCTGGGTAAACAAAACCGTTAATCTGGACGGCGGCTGCGTCTTCGGCGGGTTTCTCGCTGCCCTGCGCTACCCGGAGCGCGAGTTCGTCACCGTCCCCGCCCGAGCCGCCTACGCCGAAAGAGGATAATGACTCCTGATATTAAAGAACGATATCTTGCCTACCTTACCCGCGAGCAGCGAGGGCCTTTGGCCGACCGGATAGCCCATTGGATTATGGTCGGATTTCTCGTCCTCTTAGGGTTGCTGGGCTGCGTCCTGATGGTGCTCAGCGTAGTCGTGAAAGACGCCACCCCCATAACGACCCCGCTCCCCATCGGTCTTGTGGGAGCCGTCCTGCTGCATCTCCACAGAAAGAAAGAACACCAGAAACAGATGGCCGCCGCCGAGCGCAGCGTGCCCATTGATGTTCTGGTAATTCTGGCGAACACGCTTCTTTTTCAGCCGGGCCGACGAAATCAGATACTGCCCTGCTCGGTTCTTTTTTCTTTCCACGAGGCGGGCCGTATCACGCCGCAGCACATGGAGACTCTGGCCATGCGTATGAGCGCATTAAGCGAGCTTCCTCCTGCGCCGGAACCCGCTCTCCATCAGATTCATAGCTATCTCTTTGGAAACAACCAGATAGCGGTGCCCCACCGGCGTATGCGCGTCCCGGAGTCGTTTACGGGAGGCCCTTCCGCCTTCTACCTCGCCGATTTGCATATCCGGCGTCGTGATCTGGAAAAAGGCTACCTGACGCAGCCCTGGCTTTCCTGCATGGTGGAACCGGGGGAAACGGGTCGGATAGAACTGATCCCCTGGCAGGTGATAAAAGAGACAGCCAGCTCGCGATGACGCGGCGCAAACCGATAACAACCCGGCGGCTATAAATCTTCGTCGCCGCGAATGCGCCGCACGAGCGCCCAGCCGCCGGGCAGCAGCATAGCGGCCAGAGCAGTCTTGATGACATCGCCGGGAAGAAATGGCAGCATTCCCTGAATAAACGCCGTTCCCAATCCACCCACGAAGAGCGACAGCCATAGCGTTCCCAGCGTCAGGATTATCAGACTGCCCAGGAACATCGCCAGCGCCGCGCCGAAAGGACGACGCTCCCATCCCCGCTCCGCAAGCAGCCCGACGAAGCCCGCCGCAAGCGGATACGCGAAAAGATAACCGCCCGTCGGTCCGGCGAATCGCGCCGCGCCGCCCGCGCCACCGGCGAAGACAGGCAGACCCGCCGCCCCTTCCGCCAGATACAGCAGAAGCGCCAACGCCCCACGACGGCTTCCCAGCAGCATCCCCGTCAGCAGAACCGCGAACGTCTGCCCGGTTATCGGCACCGGGGTGAACGGCAGCGGGATAACGATTCGCGCGCTGGCGGCGACAAACAGCGAAAAGAACGCGATCAGCAGAACGTCACTGACCACGGCGCGGGACGGTGCCGTGTGTCCTCGGCAGCAGAACATCGGCCAGTGTGCGCGGCGGGGTTTGAGCAGTCACAGTCATAGATGGGCCTCCATCCTACACTGTACCCGCAGAACCGCGCCGCCGGGAACCGGTTTCCCATAAAACGGCCCGGGGTAAAGAGCGGCTATGAACGAGCGATTTCTGATGCGGCCCGGCGACACCTTTGTCGCCCAGGAGTGCGGCTGCTCCTTCACCGTCACGTCCGGCCCCGGCGACGAAAACATGGCGAGCCAGGCTCCCCGCTGCTGCTGCGGTCATGAGATGATCAAGCAGGACGCGGAAGGCATCGACATAAACGAGGACACAATCGATCAGGGGGATGGGCAGCCCGCCCCGAGCAATGGCGGATTAAAGCCCTCACCCCCACACTCGGTCTGCCGAGGTGCTCTCCCAGCGGCGCAGCCGCATTTGAACCGCCCTTCGGGCGCGCGCGAGGGGTGCCTGTGGCGTTACCAACCCCGGCTTCGCCCGTTACCCGTGGTACGGCTGTAACGTTACGTGCCATGGCTTCGCGCCACGCCTGTTCTTCTTACTCTCGTGCGGAGCCGGGGCTGCTGCCGTGATAGGCACCCCTCTCCCGCGGCGGGAGAGGGCAATCCGGGGCTGAGGGCAAAAACGGGTACTATCCGCCTACAGGAGCGCGGCGACAATGGCGACGGTGGCGAGGACGCAGGGACAGGACGGGGTTCAGGCAAGGCGGTTCGGTTCACGGGCGCGGGCGGCGGGGGTGACGCCCCGGTCGCTGCTGCTGGGAATTGCGCTGACGGTACTGGTGGACCTGTGGATTCACTGGGCCGAGCTGATTATGGGCGGCGTGCAGGGGCACAGCGCGCTCGCCAACACCTCCATTCCCGTCGGCGCGTTCTCGATGCTGTTCGTGGTGACGGCGGTGAACCTGCTGTGCCGCGCACTGCTGCCGGAGATGGCTCTGCGCCCCGCCGAGATGCTGGTGGTGTATGTGATGATGACCACTTCCTCGGTGCTTTCCTCGTCGGGACAGTTGCACTTCGTCATTCCGACCGTCGCCGCCGCCTGGCACTACGCCACCGTGGAAAACGGCTGGGCGGGTATCTTCCACCGCTTCGTCCCTCCCTGGATGGCGCAGACCGACCCGGTGGCGCTGGAAGGCTTTTATAAGGGTAAAACCGAGGTGCCGGTGCTGCGCTGGCTGCCGCAGATGGCCGCCTGGATCGGCTTTATGCTGGCGTTGGCCGGGGCGTCGCTGTGCGTGGTTTCTATATTGCGGCGGCAATGGGTAGACCGGGAGCGCCTGGCCTTCCCCACAGTCGCCCTGCCGCTGGCCATGATGGAGGAGAAAACACCGATCTTCCGCCGCCCGCTGTTCTGGCTGGGGTTCGTGCTGCCGTTCGGTATCTCCTGCATGAACACCGAGCACGTCGTCGAGTTCGTGTTTGACCCGCTCTCGCTGCGTGTCGGGCGCATGGTCACTCTAGCGACACTGCTCTTCAGCGTGCTCGCGCTGAACATCCCCACCGTCCCGCTGATCAACCTGCGCTCGAACTTCGATCTGGGGACGGCGTTTACGCAGCCGCCCTGGAACGCCATCGGCGGCACGCCCCTGTCTTTTTATCCGTTTGTCGTCGGTATTGCGTACCTGATTCCGGTGGATGTCACCTTCTCCTGCTGGTTCTTCTTCCTGGTGACCCGAGCGGAGCGGGTTTTTGGGGCGGCGACGGGTATTGATGCGGGCACGACCGGGGCGCAGCAGGCAACTTTCCCGTATCTCGGGCATCAGGGCGCAGGGGCGTTTCTGGCGCTGACGCTGGTTTCGCTGTGGCTGGCGCGCGGTTATCTGAAGCAGGTCGTGCAGAAGGCGTTCGGGGAGCAGACCGACATCGACGATTCCGATGAGCCGATGAGCTACCGCACCGCGCTGATCGGCTTGATAGTGTGTGCGGCGGCCATGATCGGGTTCTGCGTCGCGGCGGGAATGCAGGTCTTTATCGCCGTGATTCTGGTGACGCTGGCGCTGATCTACATGGTGGCGGCAACCCGTATTCGCGCCGAAACCGGGAACGCCTGGCTGTACGGCCCGGAGGTGGATGTGAACGCGCTGATGTCGCGCACATTCGGAACCGGATTCCTCAGTCCCGCCGATTTGACGGTGCTGGCCTTCATGCGCCCCGCCGTCGCCAACTTCGACCTGCGCTGCATGCCGATGCCGCACCAGTTCGATGCGATGAAGATGGGCGAGGAGAGGGACGCGCCGCGCCGCCCGCTCGTCTGGGCCATCGCCTTTGCCACCGTGGTCGGCCTGACGATCTCCTTTTTAATAGCGCTGACGCTCTGGCACGGCTATGGCGCGGAGGCGCGCACGGACGCCTGGCGCACCAGTCAGGGCCGCGTCCCGTTTGATAACCTGGTCAGCCTGCTCCGCAACCCGGTCCCGCCCGACCTTCCCGGTATCGGCGCGGTCGGTTTCGGCTTTGTTGTCACCACCGCGCTAATCGTGCTTCGCTCCTACTTCGTCTGGTGGCCGTTCCACCCCGTCGGCTATGCCATCGCCAACACCAACACCATGACCTCGACCTGGATGCCGTTTTTCCTGGCCTGGCTGTTCAAGGTCTTAGCCCTGCGCTACGGCGGCGCGCGCTTTTACCGGGCCTCGCTGCCCTTCTTCCTGGGCCTGATCGCGGGCGACCTCATCGGCGGCGGCGTCTTCACCGCCATCGGCGCGTTCACCGGCATCAACGTCTATCCGATTAACTGGTAGCCTTTCTTGATGTAGAGGATAGTTTTGATTCTATGGTAACACTTAATCAAACGGTTCGTATAACAATGTTATACATTTGAGACCCGTGTGATTACCATTCAGACCCGTGCGTTTTTCGCTCGCTCTGTAAGCCGATAACTTGCCGCGCGTCCCGAGCCAATGCGTTCAAGCCAGCCGATTTCCACCAGATTCTTGGCCCGCTCGTAGGCACTGGTTGGGGAAAGCCCCCAGATTTCGCGCAACACACGATTAGGCAGCGTTTCCTGCTGCTCGAACGCGGAAAGCAAAGCGGCAACTGTCTCCGGCAACGATTCCCGCTCCGGTTCAGTCACTACTTCGTAAACACGACCGCGCGGCTCTGTGAGTCGTGCGACCCCTTTGCGTATCAGGGAGCGCAACTGCCAGCACCCGCTTCTGTTCGAGCGATTAATCGAGCTAATCTAATCGGAGAAGCCTGTGCCGTGTTTCAGTGTCATTTACCGGTGTATTGAGTAAGGTGACTATGAAGCGGATGTCGTCAAATGCGAAGGAAGGCGGATGGAGGTAGGCAGCCTCCATGTGGCGAAAGAGACGTGGGTTGCCCGGGCCCTGCTCACGCATATAGCCGCTGTCGATCAGGACGCGCGCGATAAGCGGGCTGCGCGAGTAATGGATTCCTCCGCCTGCCTGGAGCTTTTCGAGCGGAACCAGCGGTTCGCCTGGACTGCGAATCTCCAGACGGTCATCAAAGAGCCAGACCTCTATCCCCGCACCGGAGAGGAGATAGTCGCGATGCGCGACGGCATTTACCACGGCTTCCTGCCAGGCGAATTCGGGATACTCCAGTTCTTCCTCGAAAAACAGGTCGCGCAGGCCGATACGCTTTATCAGGTGATCGCCCAGGGCAGCATGTGCCATTTCAATCAGCCGCACAAGAGGAGCCTCGATACGCGCTGGCCTCGTCGCCCGATAATTTGGCCCCAGCCCGCGCTCTTTACCGGCGTAGCGAACAATGGTAACGTCGGTATGATCCTGCCAGCGGCCCGGTTTCCGAGCAAAAAGCAGCAGAGCGGCGCGATTCAGGTTCGAGCCATCAAGTAAATTGTATTCGTCAAGCAGTGCGGCATGGCTGTCTGTCCAGCCAACCCTTTGGGCGAACCAGGCGAGGGCGTCCGTGTCGAGATCGTCCAGCGTCGCCGCAGGAACCAGAACACGTTCGTACGGGCTTTGCCGCTCTTTAAGGCGGGCAATCTCCACTTCGCTGTAGGGTTCGTTGCGGTCGCCGATTCGTAACACGCAGCGTCCGTCCGTCAGATGGTGTGTGGTGGGGCGCGGGTCGACGCGAAACAACAGCAGACGCTTGCCCTGCTCGAAGCTTTCCTGCAGGAAAACATCTCTCAGCGGGGGCACTACCAACCGCTGCCCGGCGTCCCGAAGCTGTGCAAGTGTCGTTTCATTATAATCGACGCCGCTGATCTCCCCCGTTTCCTCCCTGCCCTCGCGCACGTCCTCCTGCCCGACAAGGACAACGCCCCCATCGGCGTTCGACATAGCGCAAAGGGTTTCTGCGATCTGGCGGGCCACGTCACGCGCGTTCAGGCGCTCAGGCGGCTTCTTGCTTTTGTCATAGCAGGATTTCCGCTCGAATGTCTGTCCCTCAGGGCGGTTCAAAAAGCGTGTGAACTCGCTCATAACTCTTCATTATCCGCCAGCACGGATTTGCGCTCGGCGCTGGAAAAGGAGACGAGCAGTTCGGCGGGAGCGTCGCCGATGTTGACGGCTTGATGAATCAAATTGCGGGGAACGAGGATGGCGTCTCCGGCGGTCATGCGGACGCTGGGGGTTCCCTCGATGTGGTGCTCGATCTGGCCGGAAAGGACGTACAGCGCCTCCTCGCAGTTAGGGTGGCGATGGCGCGGGTTGCTGCCGCCGACCGGGAGCGTGGTAATGCCAACCGTCAATTCTCGCGCGCCGTTGGTTTTCCTGCTGACGAGCCAGTGGATGCTCGCCTGGCCGTAGCCGTCGCTGGGCACCTCGCCGCGCCGCGTCACCGCAATCTTCGGTTCCTCCATTGCTCACATCCTCCGGTTTTATTGTACTCCGAACCGGACAATGGAAGCAGCGCATGCTGCGCATTGACCCGCGCCCGCTTTGTGCGTTATACTTGCCAAACAAAGCGACGAGGGATACCATAACCGCATGACTCTTTCCGAACGGGCGCGAAACGCCGCCCCGTCCCCCACGCTGGGCATTACCGCCAAAGCCAACCAGATGAAGGCCGACGGTATCGATGTGCAGGGATTCGCGGCGGGTGAGCCGGACTTCGATACGCCGGAGCATATCAAGCAGGCCGCCGTGGACGCGCTGGCGAAGGGATTTACCAAGTACACGCCGTCAGCGGGCATTCCGGCGCTGAAGAAGGCGATCAGCGATAAGTTCCAGCACGACAACGAGCTTACCTACGGCCCCAACAATATCATTGTCTCCTGCGGCGGCAAGCACTCTCTGTACAATATATTCCAGGCGCTGTGCAACCCCGGTGACGAGGCCATTATCCCCGCTCCCTACTGGGTTTCGTACCCGGAGCAGGCCAAGCTGGCGGGCGCAAAGCCGGTCATCATTCCCACCACGGACAGGACCGGCTTCGCTCCGACCATTGAGCAGATACGCGCCGCCGTTACCAAAAACACGCGGCTGTTTATCCTGAACTCACCGTCGAATCCTACCGGGGCGATGTGGCCGCGCGAAACGATTGACGCGCTGGCCGATCTGGCCGTGGAGCACGACTTTTATGTCGTTTCCGATGAGATTTACGAGAAGCTGGTCTATGACGGCAACGAGCCGGTATCTATCGCCGCGCTGGGGCCGGAGATAAAAAAGCGCACGATCACCGTTAACGGCGTCTCGAAGACCTACTCCATGACCGGCTGGCGCATCGGGTATGCGGCGGCGGAGGCGGAGATCGTGTCCGCGATGGGCCGTCTTCAGGATTCGATGACCTCCAACCCTACCTCTATCGCGCAGTACGCCGCGCTGGCCGCCATCACCGGCCCGCAGGACTTTCTGAACGACTGGGTGGCCGAGTTCGACCGGCGGCGTCAGGAACTGGTGATGGGCCTGAACGCCATTCCCGGCATTTCCTGCACCACGCCCGGCGGCGCGTTCTACGTGTTTCCGAATGTCTCCGGCCTGATCGGCAAACGCTTCGGCGACAGGACTATCGGGAACGCCGACGATTTCGCGGACTATCTGCTTCAGGACGCGCAGGTGGCTGTGGTTCCCGGTTCCGGGTTCGGTGCGCCGGAGTATATGCGGCTGAGCTACGCAACGGGCATGGAGACCATTCAGCGCGGTATCGAGCGTATCGCGGACGCCGTGCGCTCGCTGGAGGACTGAGACGAAGAAACAGGCGCTGCTGGCCCCGTTCGCGGCCCGTATAGGCGTCGCACCGGATTCGCCGCGCCTGCGCCGCGCGCTGACTCATCGCTCCGCCGTTTCTTCCGTGGAAAAAAGCAACGAGCGGTTGGAGTTCCTGGGCGATGCGATTCTCGGCTTTATCGTGGCCGAGTTTCTGGTTGAGGCGCTGCCCGGTGTACCGGAAGGAGTGCTGTCCCGTGCGCGCTCGCTGGTGGTGCGGCGGGAAACGCTGGCCGAGGCGGCGCGCGCGCTGGGCGTGGAGGCGCTGCTGGTGGTGGGCGCGACCGAGGAACGGACACACGGGCGGGGCCGCGATTCGCTGCTGGCCGATGCGTATGAGGCGCTGGTCGGCGCGCTGTATCTGGACCGGGGCGCGGAGGCGGCGCGGCAGTTTATTCGGGAAACGCTAAGCGGGCCGATGGCCTCGGTGGCCGCCGTACCGCCCGCGCCGGACCCGAAAACGCAGTTGCAGATGCAGCTACAGGGCGCGGGCCGGGGCCTGCCGACATACCGTATCATCGCCGAGTCCGGCCCCGATCACGCCAAGCATTTCGTCGCCGAGGTGCTGGTGGGCGGAACGCCGTTGGGGCAGGGACGGGGCGCAACGAAGCGCGCCGCCGAGTCCGAGGCAGCCAAGGCGGCGCTGGGGGCCTATCCCTCTGGCCCCCAGGACACAGAAAGTTAACATGGCAAATATTCCCCAGGCGCAGGTAGGTATCTTCGGCGGTTCCGGCTTTTATTCGTTCCTCGAAAACGTGCGCGAGATCAAAGTAGAAACGCCCTATGGCCCGCCGTCGGATAAGGTGACGCTCGGCGAGGTCGGCGGCAAGACCGTTGCGTTTCTGCCGCGCCACGGGCGCGATCACTCGCTGCCGCCGCACGTCATCAACTACCGCGCCAATGTCTGGGCAATGAAGTCGCTGGGCATCACCGACATCATCGGGCCAAATGCCTGCGGCTCGCTTCAGGCGCATATCAAGCCGGGTCACTTCGTTGTCTGCGACCAGTTCGTGGACCGCACCACGGGGCGCAAAGACACGTTCTACGACGGCCCCGTCACGACCCATGTGTCCGCCGCCGACCCCTATTGCCCGATTCTGCGCGAGCATGCCGTGGGTGTCTGCCGCCAGCGGGGCGTCGATGTCCATGATCGCGGCACGGTGGTCGTTATTCAGGGGCCGCGCTTTTCCACCAAGGCGGAAAGCCGCTGGTTCACCGGCATGGGCTGGGAGGTCATCAACATGACGCAGTACCCGGAGTGTTATCTGGCCCGCGAGCTGGAGATAAGCTATGTCAATATCTCCGTCATCACCGACTATGACGCCGGGCTGATCGGCGACGACGCCAGGCCCGTTACCAATGACGAGGTGCTGGAAGTCTTCACGGCGAATATAGAACGGCTGCGCGACGTTCTTTTGACCATGATCGAGACGCTGCCGGATACCAGCGCAAGCCCGGCGCGCAACTGCCTGGCGGCGTCGCGTTTTGGCTGAGACCGACAGGAGACACATGACTCATATGTCCGAAAGCACAACAGAGTCACCGCCAGGTGGGCGCGAGTCTTTCGAGACGCTGATGCTGCCGCATCTGGACGCGCTGTACCGCACGGCGCTGGGAATGACCAAGAACCCCGGCGACGCCGAAGATTTGGTGCAGGATACCTTTCTGCGCGCCTACCAGTTTTACGGCCAGTTTCAGGGGGGAACCAATGCCCGCGCCTGGCTGTTCAAGATACTGACCAATCTTTATATCAACTCTTACCGGCGCAAAAACCGCGAGCCGGAACGGGTTTCCTACGATGAGATGGAAGATTTCTTCCTGTACAACCGGCTGGCGTACGCCCAGTCCGCCGGAGCCGGGGGATCGCCTGAGGACGAAGTTGTCCAGAAGGTACAGATGGAAGCGATCCGTGATGCTATTGAGAAACTGCCCGACGAATATCGGGATACGGTGGTCCTGGCTGACCTGAACGATTTTTCGTACCAGGAAATAGGTGATATACTGGGTATTCCGATAGGAACCGTCCGGTCTCGGCTGTCGCGGGGGCGGCGGCTGGTGCAGAAGGCGCTGTGGGCCTATACGCAGGAGAACCAGCGTTGAGCTTCATGAAGGCGAAAACAAAGATGGACTACCATTCAGCCAAAAAGGAAGCGGCAGCCGCATTCGAACAAGCGTTTCATGGAGAGAAGGGCGTGGAGTATATCGAGTGCCAGGAAGCCGTCAAGCGGCTGACGGAGTTTTTGGATCATGAACTGAAGCCGGAGGAGCAGGAAGACGTACAGCGGCATTTGAAGCTGTGCCGGGGCTGCTTCGCCCGGTTCCATTTCGAAGAGACTTTGCTGACTACGATTCGTCAGCGAGTGGAGGCGGTCCGCGCGCCCGGTTCACTGCGGGAAAAAATACTCGGCATGATAACCCAGCCCGGCTCCGCAACCGCTAAATCCGACGAATAAAAAAGCCCGCGTATCGGGCGTAATAGAAACGAGAGGCCGCCGGGAATGTGTTCCCGGCGGCCTTAATAAAGGCGGCGCTTCGGACACCGAATGGAACCGCCGCTCCCTCGAAGGACACGCCACGCATGCCATTACTCGAAGAAATGCCACCCTCCGTCGATGCCACCCTGCGCGAGGAGCGCAATGGCTCCGGCGATACGCCTTTGGAAGTTGCCGTCAAAGCCGACATCGGCACCGATGGTAATCTGGGTGAGAGATGGGTGGTTGTGGATCGGGATCGGGTGCGGGTGCTGACGCCCAACGGTGTCAGCGCGCACGTTGACCTTGCCGTGCCTCTCGAAGATATACAAAGCGCGCGCACCGAGAATCTGGTCGGCGGCGGCGCGCTTCTGGTCGGCAAGGGCACCGACATCGTCGAACTCGTGCGCTTTACCGGGCCGCTGGCCGGGCGCATGAGCGGCGTCGCGCGCACCATCGAGGCGCTGGCGAAAAGCGAGGAGCCGCCCCCGCTGGAGATCGAGGAGAACGACCGCAACTGCCGCACCTGTGGCCGCCGCCTGCCCGACGGAACGCAGGTGTGCCGCGCCTGTCTCGATAAGCGCGCCGTCTTCACCCGCCTTTTTTCCTACGCCGCGCCCTACAAATGGCGGGCCGTCCTGCTCGTCCTGCTCATGTTCGCCGGAACCGCTGCGACGCTTGCGCCCGGCAAGATCGTCCAGCAACTTACCGACCGGGTGCTCGCCCCGGAAACCGCCTCTGCCGTCGGGCCGCGCCTATCGCTTCTGGGACTGCTGGTAGCGGCGTTCATCGGCACCCAGCTTTTGAATGTCGGTATCACCATTGCGCGCGGGCGGCTTTCCGCATGGCTCTCGGCCAAGATCACCTACCGCATTCGCACCCAGCTTTACGAGCGGCTGCAATGGCTCGGCCTGAGCTATTACGACAAGCGGCAGACCGGCGCGCTGATGACCCGCGTCACCCAGGATGTCAACGAGCTGAACAACTTTCTGGTGGACGGCTTACAGATACTGGTGGTCAACGGCCTCACCATTATCGGCATCGCCACCATTCTGATGCTGCATAACGCCCGCCTGACACTGCTGGTGTTGCTGCCCGTTCCCCTCGTTATTTTTATCACCCGGCGCGTCTGGCGCTTTTTGCGGCGGCGCATGCATCGCATGTGGCATCTGCGCTCGGCGCTGGCGGCGGGCCTGAGTTCCGCGCTGAACGGTGTGCGTGTGGTCAAGGCGTTCGCGCAGGAAGATCGCGAGATCGACCGCTTCAACCGCCGCGCCACCGATCTGTACAAAGTGGGCCTGAGCGTCGAGCAGTGGTGGGCTACCCTGTTCCCGGTCCTCAACTTTCTGATGACGGCGGGTTCGTTCATCGTCTGGTATGTCGGCGGGCGGCAGGTGGTCAGCGGGATCATCACGCTGGGAACGCTGCAAATGTTCCTGTTCTTCCTGGGGCAGTTGTACGGCCCGCTTCAGGGCATGACCCGTATCGCGGATTGGCTGTCGCGGGCGCTTACGTCGGCGGAGCGTGTCTTCGAGGTTCTCGACACCGAGCCGGACGTAAAAGACGCGGACGAGTCGGTTGCGATGCCCCATATCAACGGCGAGATCAAGTTCGAGAACGTCTCCTTCGGCTACGACAAATCGCGCCGTATCTTAGAAAATTTAGACCTGCATATTCAGCCGGGCGAGATGATCGGTCTGGTCGGGCACTCCGGCGCGGGCAAGACCACGATCATCAACCTGATTTCGCGGTTTTATGACCCGGTTGAGGGCGCGATCCTGGTGGACGGCGTGGACATGCGGAAGATAAAGGTAAACGACCTGCGACGTCAGATGGGCGTCGTGCTTCAGGAGCCGTTCCTGTTCCCCGGCACCATCGCGCAGAACATTGCCTACGCCAAGCCGGAGGCCGCTCCGGAAGAGATCATGCGCGCCGCCAAGGCCGCCAACGCCCACGACTTTATCATGCGCTTCCCGGACGGCTACGATACCGAGGTGGGCGAGCGCGGCGTGCGGCTGTCCGGCGGCGAGCGGCAGCGCCTGTCCATCGCCCGCGCGATTCTGCACGACCCGCGCATCTTGATTCTGGACGAGGCGACCGCAAGCGTGGACACGGAAACGGAAAAGGCGATTCAGGAGGCTATCGGGCGGCTTATCGCGGGCCGCACGACCTTTGCCATCGCGCACCGCCTGTCCACGCTGCGTAACGCCGACCGCCTATTGGTGATTGAAAAGGGCAAACTGGCCGAACTGGGTACGCACGACGAGCTGATGGCGAATCCGCAGGGCGTCTTCCGCCGCCTGGTCGAGATGCAGACCGAAATCAACAAGATGCGCGTGTATTAAAGAGGCCGAGGGACAGAACGTCCCTCGGCGCTATCGGTTGGAGCGATCAGGAAAATGCAAAACAATTTTCAAACGAACGGCGCGGGAAGCAGCCGGGTCACGGAAACAACACCAGAAAAAGCAGTGGAAACTTCCACGGCGACTGAATCCGCCGCCTCCGATGCCCGCTTCGACCTGATTCTGCTTGACCCGGCGCACGTCCGCCTGTTCCGCACCGGCGGCAGTGCCCTGCGCCTGACGCTTTCCGACCCGCAGATCGGCTCGGAGCGGTCGTATCTGCGGGTCGCCGTCGCCCGCGCCTTTCCGCTTTCCAACCCGAACCAGTATATCGGTCTGCGTGATGGGGCGGACAAGGACATCGGCATGCTGGTGACGCTGGACGGCCTCGAACCCGAAACGCGCGCGCTTATCGACGACGCGCTGCACCGGCGCTACTTCCTGCCCCGCGTCACGCGCGTCCGCAACGTCAGGGAGGAGTTCGGCAGCAGCACCTGGGAGGTGGACACCGACAAGGGACCGTTCACCTTTGTCGTCCGCAACCTGCGCGATTCCGTCCAGGAGCTTACCCCCACGCGCATCCTGATTACCGACGTGGACGGCAGCCGCTTCGACATCCCCGACATCCGCAAGTTAGAAGACAAAAGCTACGCCATCCTCCAGCGGGTACTGTAGGTCAGCGGCGAGGAGCAAACTCGTACCACGTCAGTTGTTCAGCGCGAACTGAACGTCGTCTACCCAGAGGGTGTTTTCGCTGCTTTCCTCGCCGCCTCCCGTCAGTGCGGTAACATCGGTGATGCTGATCTCTTTGATCTGACCGGGGTCGAAGCCTGCGCCGCCACTGCTGTCCCGCTTCCGGCGAAAAACACGCGTAGAAGAAGCGCCGCCGCGCCCGTTCCTGCGTGTCTCATCGTGCCGCCTCCTGATGATCCCATTGTCACGGCGCACGGTGATTTCCTCCGAGGATGCCCCCTCCGCCCCCAATAATGGGGGAACCCAAAGGCACGGCGAAACGCTCTCTCTTTCCGCTGCCCCGCTTACTGAGCACGCATCACGCTAAAGAAACCGGCGAACGCAAAGCGTAATGACGCCTATCCGGTACCCCCATTATTGGGGGCGGAGGGGGCAAAGGCAGGAGACGCGAACGCGCGTGTTGAACCGTAGGGTCAGCTATGAAAATTACCGACGTTAAAGCAACTGTCTTGAAGACGAATTCCCTTTTTGTGCGGGTCTACACCAGCGACGGCGTGATCGGCATCGGGGAGTGTTCGCCAATGAACGTGCGCGTGCTTAAAGCGTTTATCGAGCAGGCGCTGAGGCCGCTGATTATCGGCGAGGACCCGCGCGATATCGACCGGCTGTGGCACGAAATGTTCTTCCGCACCTATAAGCTGGGTGTCCAGGGCGCGCAGCCCGAGGCGATAGCGGGAATTGACATCGCACTCTGGGATATATTGGGCAAGGTGACGGGCCTGCCGGTCAGCACGCTGCTGGGTGGGCGCTATCGGGACAGGATCACGATGTATTGCAGCATCGGCGGCGGCAGAAGCATGACGCCGCCGGAGATGGTGAAAAAGGTGGAGGATGCACTTGGCAAGGGCTTTCGCGCCATCAAAATCCGCATGGACTGGCGCGCCGACCGGCTGGACACCGATCCGGCCAAAGACTTCGAAATGTTCCGCCTGTGCCGCGATGTGTGCGGCCCCGACATGCCCCTCTCCTTTGATGTGAACAACGGCTACAGCGTGCCGACCGCGATTCAGCAGGGGCGCAAAATGGAGGCGCTGGGCCTGTGGCACTACGAAGAGCCGGTGCCGCAGTACGATTATGCGGGGCTGGCTCAGGTCGCCGACGCGCTGGACGTTCCCGTGGCGGCAGGCGAGCACGAGTATACGCGCTGGCAGTTCCGCGACCTGATCGAGCAGGCGCGCGTGGACATTATTCAGCCGGACATAGTGAAGTGCGGCGGCATTACCGAGATGAAGCGCATTGCGGTGCTGGGCGAGACCTACAACAAGCTGTTCGTCCCCCACCAGACACAGCCGACTATCGGCACGGCGGCTAATCTGCATCTCTGCGCCGCACTGGTAAACTGCAACCGGCCTCAGGAGTTCACCGGGCAGCGCCGGGAACTGGATGACCTGTGTGTCGAACCCCTGGTGTTCGAACAAGGCGAGATCACCATCCCCGACAGTCCCGGCCTCGGCCTGGAACTGGAGGACGCCCACCTGCAGGCCCGGCCGGGTTCACCATAGCGCAATAGTCCGGCAGGGGATGTGGACGCCGCCGCAAACACGCT
>JAUJOK010000038.1 GCA_030447685.1 Armatimonadaceae bacterium | reverse complement strand
AAAAATACGGTCGAGACCAAGGCGCTTGTTGGAGTATAAGAAGGGGGCAGTTCACGCCCAGTTAGAGAGCCAGACGTAGTTTCCAGAATTTCTCGAAGTGATCTACGACGCTGCATCGGATATTTTAGGAAGAAAGTCGCTCAGTCCAATGGATGCTCAGTACCGATATCTTCATACTGCGCAATCCTGCCCCGTACGGAAAATGTAGTCGTGATTTGAATCCTATAATTGAGACCCGCAACAGGGCATTCAGTTGCTAACTCTGAAACTTGGGAATCCATCTGACTCACCGCTGCACTCAAAGATCCAGCCAATAAACACTAACAGCTTCTCCCGAGACGAACGCGCGAGGAGATGCACCGCCACTATTAAGAGTAGTAGCCCTCTAAACGAGCCGCTTTCGCTTCTCTCGCTTGCTCTGGAGCACACCTCGCACAACACCAACGGCCTCATGCACCTCGCGTACATGGTCGGCGTCAATCTGTGTGTACAGCAGCGTCGTCTTCGTATCCTTGTGGCCTGCGATTCTCTGAGCGGCCAGGAGGTTTGTCTTCGCCAAACGGTTCAGGCTGTACCGGCGTAGACTGTGAAGCGTGATGCTGTCGGAGGCACCGCCGAACTGGACGTAGTTTCTGAGCGCCTTGAGGAATGCGCGTTCATCCAGACGGTTGCCGGTCTCGCTGGGAAAGAGCCAGCCGTCATCCAACTCTTTAGGAACGGCCGCCATAGTCCTCTGGCGCACTTTCAGCCAGACGCTGAGTGCCTCGGCCCATTCCCGAGATACCGGAATGATGCGCGGCTCGCGTCCCTTGCTCTCCCGGATGGTGATCTGGCGCTGCTCTTTGCCGTAGTCGCCTACCTTCAGCGAAAGCATTTCGCCGATCCGAGAGGCGCTGTCTAAAAGCCCCAGGATGATGGCGTAGTTGCGATCCCGGTGGAAGATGCGCTTGGGAGCAGGAAGATAGCGCATGTCTGGGTTCTTGGCCGGGTCCCAAAAGGCGTGGACGGCTCCAAGGAGCTTGTGCATATCCTCGTCGGAGGGCATGAAGCGCGGTGGCCGGGGGGCGTTTCGGACCTGATACTCGGCAAGCCGGGAGCGGTCAATAAGATCGTTGCGCTGACACCAGGCGAAAAATGCCTTGGCGCAGACTGCGTCGTGGTGGAGCGTGAGCTGCGCTTTGCCCTGTGAGGATCGGTGTACGAGGTAGCGGTCGAGGTGACGCTTGCCGAACTCCTCGAAGGGAACGTGGTTCTCCTCCGACCAATCGATCAGTTGGCGTAACTGCACATCATAATAGCGCAACGTTTTATGAGCGCGGGTGGCCTGAACGTGAAGAAGGAACTCGCGGAGTGCTTCGCTCCAGGTGACGTGGAGACTGCCTGAGGTCACTCCAGGTGTGCCCAGGGTTGTGGAAGGAAAAGCTGTAACCACCTGTGTTGCTCTTACTTGTTAGACGCCATCAGGTTAGCAGTGTCTAACAGGGTTTGTCAACAAGAGCCACACTTTAGGTTAAAGCCGACGACAGGATTCGAACCCGTGACCCGCTGTTTACAAAACAGCCGCTCTAGCCTCTGAGCTACGTCGGCATGGCTGCCAGGGACAAGCGCCATTATAGGTCAGGCTGGGGTGGTTGTCAAGCCGTTGCCTTCTTGCTAAGTGTACAGGGCAATCGCATTTTAACCAGCGAGTATCTTCTCCAGGTAAGGGTTATCCCATCCTGCCCGACCACGCTTGATCTTAACACCGACTTTAGTCTCCTTCTCCTGCCGAAGAAGGTTGAGCGATAAATGCCGCAAAGTGGTCATGTTCTCAGGAGCATGGCCCTTATGCAAGAGTCGTCTTCGTGATACTGCACGTCCAGTACCCAATGAAGTCGGTTCTCGATGCCCCAGTGCGCGCGTACCGCCCGCAGCACCTTCTTTGCACTGCCGGTAAGGCTGCTGATAAAGTAACGCACCTCCACGCTAACGTTCGCTCCGACGCGCCAGCCCGGGCCAGACGTTCTGGCAGGGCAGATTGCCGCAAGCGTCGGGGCGCACCAACTGCAGGCCACCGATGGGGCGACCTTCTGTTTCCAGGGCGAAGTAGGCGGCACAGGGCAGCACGCCCGCCGCACTCAGTTCCTCCCGGTGAAAGTGCATCGGGTGACCCTCCGGCGAGAACCCCAGCGCCGCCCATTCCTGACCGAACCGCTCTTGGATGTTAAAGTCCTCCATCCCCAGCGGCAGAAGCAGCGGAGGCACTTCGATTGCAAGAGTCTCTTGCCCTGTCATCCGGGATCGCTGCTGGCGTGCCCTTGCTTCTTTCCCGCTTGCTAAGCGCAGCGAGGGCAGCGACCAGAGCATCTGTCGGCGGTTTGTCCCCAGACAGTCCAGCGCCTCCGTCAGCCACTCCATCTGAGCTGCCCCCGTCGCATCTGTGCCAGCTTTTTCTGCCTACCTCGCAAACCCGCCTTTGTGCAAAGCTGCCCCCGGAAAGAAACTGCCGCACAACTTCGGGTAGGCAACGGCGGACTGATGTGCTATAATCGGGCCGGTAACGCCCACCGTCAGTGTCGCCGATGCGGTGTCGCCGCTAGACTTTGCGCGCGTTCTGCGCCACCCCAAGGAGTGCCTCCCGATGAGCACAGCGACAACGATTGACGATATTATCGCGCGCGAGATCCTCGATTCACGCGGCAACCCCACTATCGAAGTAGATGTTTACCTGGAAAGCGGCGTTCTGGGCCGCGCCGCCGTGCCCTCCGGGGCGTCCACGGGCGACTATGAGGCGGTAGAGCTTCGCGATAATGACAATAGCCGCTTCGGTGGCAAAGGCGTTCTTCAGGCCGTCGAAAATGTCAACGAGAAGATCGCCCCGGAGCTTGTGGAGATGCAGGCGCTGGAGCAGGTCCATATCGACGAGTTGATGATCGACCTGGACGGCACGGAAAACAAGGCGAATCTGGGCGCGAACGCGATTCTGGGCGTGTCGCTGGCGGTGGCGAAGGCGGCGGCGAAGGCGGTGGGCCTGCCGCTATGGCGCTACCTGGGCGGAACGGCGGGACGGCAGTTGCCCGTGCCGATGATGAATATCCTGAACGGCGGCAAGCACGCCGATTCCAATGTGGACTTTCAGGAGTTCATGGTCATGCCCGTCGGCGCGACGTCGTTTTCGGAAGCATTGCGAACCGGCACGGAGATATTCCACGCGCTGCGGGGCGTCCTGAAGGGCATGGGCCTGAATACAGCGGTGGGCGATGAGGGCGGCTTCGCGCCGAACCTGCCCTCGACGCAGGCCGCGCTTGACACCGTTTTACAGGCCATCGACAAGGCGGGCTTTCAGGCAGGCACCGATGTAATGATCGCGATGGACCCGGCGGCTTCGGAATTGTGGGACGGCAGCAAGTACGTGTTCAAGGGTGAAGGCACGACGCGCACCAGCGACGAAATGGTGCAGTTCTGGAGCGACCTGGTGAATCAGTACCCGATTATCAGCCTGGAGGATGGTCTGGACGAGGACGACTGGCCGGCCTGGCAGGCGCTCACGGCGGCTATCGGCGATAAGGTGCAGATCGTCGGGGACGACCTGTTCGTCACCAACACCAAGCGGCTCAAGCGGGGGATTGAGGAAAAGGCGGGCAACTCCATTCTGATCAAGGTGAACCAGATCGGGACCCTCACGGAAACGCTGTCGGCTATCGAGATGGCGAAGCGCGCGGGCTTCACCGCCGTTATCTCCCATCGCTCCGGCGAAACCGAGGACGCCACCATCGCCGACATCGCCGTTGCCACCAACGCCGGGCAGATCAAGACCGGCGCGCCGTCGCGAACGGATCGGGTCGCCAAGTATAACCAGCTTCTGCGTATCGAGGAGGAGTTGGGCGACACAGCCGTCTTCGAGGGCCTGGCCTCGTTCTACAACATCAAGCGGTAGTTTTACGAAAGTCGGGCGGCATAGCTGTAAACACTATGCCGCCCGTGCTGTATATTCGGAACTGCCACCGACCTGCCCGCCCATCGGTGCGGGCAACGCAGGCATCGCCCAGGCCGTTGCTCGCGCTGCCGCTGACCGTCCTGCCCTCGCCGTCCGTGCCGCTCCAGTAAGCCTCTGCGCTTTCCAGCAGATAGACTTTGGCAGGGGGATTGGCGGCGGGAGTGACCCCATCCGACTTCACCCAGCGAATGGTAGCCGTGATGATGGAGGCAGAGGCACAGCAATCGCCTGGGGTTAGGCAACCCTGATATAGGAAAAACGGACGGTACATTCAGCGCCAGTGTACCGCCCCTACGCGCATTGTTTATACTTGAAGCGCATGAAGTAATCTAAACCCGAGTGCCTACGACTTGCCTTGCTCAGCAACGTCCTCAATGTGATCATACCATTGGCGCAAGTAAGCCATGGCACGTTGCTGCAACGGCGTGTAAGGTGCCCACACCGTTTCATGTATCGTTTTTCCGTTTACAATTCGGGTGCTGATGGCACCACCACGCCCGCTATTTTTAGACCAGATTTTCCTCACCACACCGTATAAGATGAGTAGGTCATTGCGCGAGAGCCTGGGAATCGGCGGTTGCTGACCGACCCAGCCGTTATTCTTGGCCCGCATGTAAACTCCATAAACACGCTCCCCCGCCATCCGCTTGAGCATGTCCTCGTAGAGCGGCAACGGATTCTTCCCACCTATATCCGTAAAAGCGAATGCCAGCGTAAATCCTGCTATGGGCGCTTGTGTTCCACTATAGGCACGGGTAAGACCGCGCCGCGCCAGTTCGGCCAGCTTTCGCATTTCTGTCTCTTCCTTCCCAGCGCCTTCTTGCCGTCGCTCCAGCAGCATGTACCACGCCAGTACGCCCAGCTTGAACTCATCAGCACTCAAGCTGGATAGTTCTGCTTGATTCACATATTGTGGCAGAAGTTCGGCGTACTCCTGACTGCTCGTCGCCTGAAGTAGCCCTACGTAGGCTGCCAAATTATTTGGATGCTGAAGTATTTCGCTCGCGAAAGCTTTTCTGGCGGCAGTCAGGTTCCCCTTTTGAAGCGTCTCACAGGCCGGACGCATCTTAGGTGACAGAAACAGCGCGAGCGAGACTGGATAATCGATGTAGCCCGGCATGAAGACACGCTTTGCCAAAGGTGCCGCCTGCGCGGAAGTACCCGACACGGCCCACAAGCATAAAAGAAACGCGCCCAGCCATTTCTTCATATTGGTTGTTCTCCTATAGTTGTTCTGAGTAAGGAAAGCTGGACATAGCCCACATCCCGCCGCCAGGAGCTGCTACTGGTTCATACGCCGTCCAGGTATATCTGCCTTTGTGCCCTCCCATTCCATAAACACAGCATTTACCCTGGTGTTCTCGCCACTGCCATCCCCAGTACAACTTGGTTCGACAACCGGCGGGAATTGTGTAAGAGATTGTCTGGCTTGTCTCTCGATTGACCGATTTCCCAATGGTGAGGCTTTCATTAATTTGAAAGGAGCCATTGACAATCCCTTCGTCCAATCCCAGTTGAACTTGTTGGCCTATCTCTCCCGTGACTGATTTTGACCCGGTCTCTGACACAGTGAACTCCCTGGGTATTGGCTCCCCTGTAGGGTTAGATTCCCAGTTCAACTCAAACCAGTCACCGGAGTTCGCCGGGCTTGGCTGAAGCGGATATGGATGCTCTTTGGGAAAACCGGGGTCACGCGCCCAGTGTTCCTTTGGCACTGGATCATGGAACTTCAGGTAGTAATTCGCCGTCACCTCCGCTCCGTCTTGAACGTCTCTAAGGCGAAGATGAATGTGCTCCGCTGCGCCGAAGTTCATGCTGGAATCGTAGGAGACCTGGAAGTTGAAGGCATCGACATCTTCGAAGCTTCCTGCCCATGTGCGGCCCGTCATAGAACTATACCAATGACGGTATGAGTAAGGGCCTCCCCAAGAACCTATGGGATTGCCAACATACGTTACCTGCTGATACGGCGGCCTTGGTTTAACGGTATCGGCGCGCGTTGTCCCAGAGGCATCCGGCACATTGGGTACGCTTTGATGATTGCCGTCTTCGCCGTAAGTCGTGTCCAGACTGGAGGTAATCGTCACTCCCCGGTTGTCTATGGTGAGCGAGTAGGAGACGGAGACGTCGATGTTGCCGATGGTGGAGTCAGACGAGCCGTTGGCGATGGCGACCGCACTGACCGAACGCGTGATGACGCCGGAGGAGCTATCGACCTGAACCAGACGCTTGCCCTGGGAAGTGCAGCCTGCCCGCCCATCGGTGCGGGCAACGCAGGCATGGCCCAGGCCGTTGCGCGCCTCGCCGCTAACCGTCCTGCCTTCGCCGTCCGTGCCGCTCCAGGAAGCAGTCGCGTCTTCCAGCAGGTAGACTTTGGCAGGGGGATCGGCGGCGGGAGTGACCCCATCGGCCTTCACCCACCGAATCGTGGCGGTGATGGTGGAGCTGATGTCCAGAGTCTTGGGGCCGTGCTCACCGCCGAAAGGGTCTCCGTCATTCCAACCGCCGTGGGGCCACGTGCCCATGTACATCGAGTACTCCGTCTTCGACCAGCGGCCTTCATCTCCATAGTCTTGAGCGAAAGCGGGGCACGAAAGGGCGACAATAACGAGGGCAGCAGCGACGAGGCGCAGCAGAGCCGCCGCTTCCCGCCTCAATACCGGATGCGAAACCTTCATGGGTTCTCCTTTTCCCGCCCGAAAGCGGGAACTTGTCGTTGCGGAGAAACGTCAGGAAGAATAAGTCTTGGCAAGGCAAGCGAGACTTATCTCCAAAAGGCCCGGCGGCGTTGCAGCGTCATCGGGCCTTTTGACGTTTTCCACGGTGTGCAATAGCAGTCGTGCAGGGAAGAAGTGGTGCCGCTTCTTACTTGCGGGCAGGGTGAATGCTCCGGCCCGTCTCGGCAGCGAGTTTCGGGGGGCAGGCCTGGCGGTTATGCCTTGTCGATGACGCAGAGTAACTCTGCGGGAAAAAAGAGGATCGAAGAGCCGGGAATACGGCAGGGGGATTACTCTTACCGGGGAAGGCGTGATCTCTTAGAATTGTTTTTCTTTCTTTTTCGTTCTCTTCGCGCCCCGGCGCACCGGGGCAGCGCGAGTTCAGTATAAGCCGCTTTGCCGATCCTGTCCATACCTCAACGGGGGTATATTTCTTCCTCACGGGGCAGTGAAGGAATATCATCCCAGGTCAACAGGCCCAGCCGAAGCGCTCTGGCAACGGCAACACTGCGGCTTCGCACAGCGAGCTTGCCAAATATATTCCTGACGTGAACCCGGACGGTGGAGGAACTTATACCCAGCAGACTGCCAATCTCCTCGTTCGTATCGCAGCGGGTGAAAGCCCGCAGTACCGTTTGTTCCGTCGCGGTCAGTGCCAAGACGCATCTACCACCGCTGCCGACGCCGCCGCTCGTATCGTTCAGGCGCATGACCCTCTCCCTTCTCTCCAAAAACTCCCGTCCTACTACTAAACAACGGCGCAAAGCGGGGTAACGTTACAAATTGCTGAGTTTTATTTTGCAGCAAAAGAAACCGTGACCGCGACGTGCGGCGGTGGCGGTGGCAGGAGGCGCATTACAGCAGCCGCGCCGCAATAGGCAGTTTCACAGAGCAATCGATAGATATTTTACGTGAATACAACTCCCTGACGTTGACGCCGGGCGATAGTGCGGCTATAATACCGGCAACCTCCCCCAAGCGAAAGAGGCGCATGCGTCGCACAAAGATAGTCTGCACACTCGGTCCCGCCGTGGACGGGGTCGAAAACCTGACGCTTTTGGCGACAGCCGGAATGGATGTCGCCCGCCTCAACTTCTCCCACGGAACCCACGACGAGCACGCCGAGCGCATCCGGAATATCCGGCAGGTGGCCTGCGCGACCGGCAAAAGCATCGCCATTCTCCAGGACCTGTGCGGCCCCAAAATCCGGGTCGGCAATGTGGCGGCGGGAACGCGGCTGCGTAAGGGCGCGCGCTTCGTCCTGACAACCGACGAGGTGCCGGGCGGCGAGGAAGCCGTTCACCTGCCCATCCCCGAGATTTTCGCCGCCTGCCGTCCCGGCAACCGTCTTCTTTTGGACGACGGTCTTTTGGAACTGGAGGTCGTGGACAATACCCCGACGGACCTGGTCACGGAGGTCGTTATCGGCGGCGTGCTCGGCTCACATAAAGGCGTCTCCGCGCCCGGCGTCTCCTTTGATATTGAGGCGGTGACGGATAAGGACGAGGCGGACGTGGCGTTCGGTTTGCGGGCAGGCGTGGATTATGTTGCCCTCTCATTCGTGCGCCGCGCCGCCGACGTGCTGCGGCTGCGTGGGATCATGGAGGCCCTGGGGCGTGTCGTTCCGATCATCGTCAAGGTGGAAAAGTTCGAGGCGGTTCAGAATATGGAAGAAATCCTGGACGTATCGGACGGAGCAATGGTGGCGCGCGGCGACCTGGGTATCGAGATGCCCATCGAGGATATGCCCATGGTCCAGAAGCGGCTTATCCGCGCCTGCAACCGCCGGGGCAAGCCGGTTATCACCGCCACTCAGATGCTCGACTCGATGATCCGCAACCCGCGCCCCACGCGCGCCGAAGTCACCGACATCGCCAACGCCGTCTTCGACGGCACGGACGCGCTGATGCTTTCCGGGGAGACGGCGGTGGGCGCGTATCCCTTTGAATCGGTCGAGACGATGGGGCGGGTGGCCGTGTGCGCGGAGACCGAAGAGGAGTACGCGCCGATTCTGGCGGCGAAGCAGATGCTGCACGGTACGGAAAGCGTGACGGATGCCATCGGCGAAGCGGTGGCGACGATAGCGCACGATACCAGGGCGCAGGCGATTTTGTGCTCCACGACCAGCGGAAACACGGCGCGAAATGTTTCCAAATTCCGCCCGCGCACGCCGATCCTGGCCGCCACCACACGTGAGGGCACCTACAATGAGATGGCGCTTCTGTGGGGCGTGGTGCCCATGCTGGTTCCGATGCCCCAGAGCACCGATGAAATGATAGAGCAGACAGTCGAGGCGGCGCTTAAGCGCGGTCTGGTGCGTAATGGAGATCGGGTCGTCATCACAGCGGGCACGCCGCTGGGCGTGCCGGGAAGCACCAATCTTATCAAGGTGCATAGCATCGGCGAGCCGCTTCAGGCGGCGTAGGGCAGGCGGAACGATTGGGACAACGAAGTCTACGTGGGGAGACAGGCAGGATGAGACGCAGGCGGATACGGCGGCGCAGGCGAGCGGGAAGCTATCCCCTGCAATTAGCGGGAGCGGCGACTTTCATTGCACTCGCTACCTATATGGTGGTTCTGGTGGTGGAAAAAGCCGCGCATCCCTACTGGCTCGGGCATTCGGTCCAGCAGGAGGTAACACAGATGCGCGAGCAGCTTGCAGAACAAAATGCGCGTAACGCCCGGCTGCGCGCGCAGGTTCAATACCTCGAATCTGAGGAGGGGGCGGAAACCGCCGCCCGCCGCGCCGGGTATCGCCGTCCGGGCGAGCAGGTGTATCTGCTGCCCCCGACGCCCGCACAAGAGTCAACGGCAGGGGGTCAGTAAGCATGGACCCCAAGACGCTGTCTATCCTTTTCCTGGGCCTTCTGGCGGGCGTGGTCGGCGGCATGTTCGGCATCGGCGGCGGGCTGCTGATGGTGCCCGGCATGGTGCTTTTACTCGGCTTTTCCGATAAGCAGGCGGTCGGCACATCACTGGCGACGATCCTGCTGCCGGTGGGCATTCTGGGCGTGATCGAGCATTATCGCGCCGGCAACGTCGATCTGCGGGTGGCCGCCCTGCTGGGCGTCGGCTTCGTCTTCGGCTCGTTCGCCGGGGCCGCGCTCATCAATCAGCCCTTTATCAGCAAGAACACGTTCAAGCTGATGTACGCCATCTTCCTGATCCTGGTAGCCGCCAAGTACCTGTGGGACGTGTTCGGTAAGAAATAGGCAATGGACTTTTTCGCGCCGGTTTCCGCCCTGCTCAGCGCATTCGGGCTGTCGAGCGCGGCGGGGCTGAATGCCTATATTCCCCTGCTCACTATCGGGCTGCTGGGCCGGTTCCAGTATGTCAGCGTGCAGGAACCCTACGCACTGCTGACCACCACGCCGGTTCTGATTATCCTGGGCGTGCTCACGCTGGTCGATTTCGTCGCCGACAAAATCCCCGCTGTAGACCATGCGGCGCATCTGGTCGGCGCGCTCGTGCATCCCATCGCGGGCGCGATTGTCTTTGCCAGCCAGAACAGCGTTCTGCGCGACATTCATCCGCCGTCGCGCTCGGCGCAGGCTTCGTTCTGGCGGGCGGCTTCCACGCTACCCGCACCGCGCTGCGTCCCGTCGCCACCACGACTACGGCAGGCTTGGCGAATCCGGTCGTCTCCTTTATCGAGGACGCTGCTTCTCTGACTCTGAGCGTGCTGGCTTTTCTCGCGCCGCTTATCGCCTTTGCGCTCCTGTTGCTCTTTATTTTTCTCGTCGTCAGGGCGTGGCGTGGCATCCGGCGTCGGCTGGGCCGCGCAGAACCGGTATAAACCCACTTTAAGGAGGCAATGAATTGCGTCCCTTTTTCCTTTTTCAGCGCCCTGTTTATGGCCTGCCTGATTTTGACCGGCTGCGAAGGCGGACAGGGCAGCACGAAGCAGTTCGTGGACACCGGAACCCCCTCCGGCGACCTGCGCGCGGTGCGGATAAGCCCCGCACCGGGCACGGCCTTTATCACCCGCCGCAGCGTATTCCGGATTTCCTGGCCCGAAGGCACCCTCCTCCCCACCTTCGAGGTGGAGCTTCAGCGGTACAAGGAAGAGCACAACTGCAACGACGAGGAGGACGTGGCGGAAGATCAGGAGCAGGAGACGAAGGGGCAGGCGACGCGTCTGGAGCGGCAGGGGGATGCGTTCATCTGGGACCTGGTGCCGGAAAAAGATTTGGGCGGCGGCGGCATCTACTTCGTCCACCTGATCTCCGGCTCGGACGAAATTCGCGCCGCCTATGTGATTGACGACAACCGTTCCGCCGCTACCGCCGCCTTCCACCCGCACGAATGCGCCCGCCGCCGCTGAAGGCGGATTTCGGCATAGGGTACATGTACGGTAGCCCTCACCCCTGCCCCCTCTCCCGCTGCGGGAGAGGGGAGCCTATAACAATAACGGCCCCGGCTTCGCACGAGAGCAAGGGAACCCGGCAGGGCGCGAAGCCGGGGTTGGCAACGCCACAGGCACCCTCTCCCACCGCGAAGCGGAAAATTGGGAGAGGGGCAGGGGGTGAGGGCTATCAATGCCGGAAGTGTCGGACGCCGGTAAGAACGAGCGCGATGTTGTACCGATCACAAACGGCAATGGTCTCTTCGTCCTTCACCGAGCCGCCCGGCTGAATGATGGCCGTCACCCCGGCCTCGGCGGCGACTTCGGGGCCGTCGGGGAAGGGGAAAAAGGCGTCCGACGCGAGCGCCGCCCCCGAACATGCTCCCCGGCCTGCTCCACAGCGAGGCGCACGCTGCGTACCCGGTTCATCTGCCCCGCCCCGGTGCCGCGCAGTGCCCGATCTTTCGTGATGGCGATGGCATTCGACTTCACATGCTTGACCACACGCCACGCGAAAAGAAGCTCCGCAAGCTCTTCCGGTGTCGGCTGCCGCTGCGAGGCGATCTTGAGGTCGTCCGGCGCGAGCGGGCGGTAGTCCCGGTCCTGCACCAGCAAGCCGCCGACCACGCGCTTCAGGTCATAGCCCTCGTGGCCCGGCCCGGCGGACAGGTCACCGACTTCCAAAAGGCGCAGGTTCGCCCCCCACTTTTTCTTTTCGGTCAGCAGCGGCAGCACGCCCTCTTCGTAGGAGGGGGCAACAATGGCCTCGAAGAACGTGTTCGGGCCGGTGATGCGCTCGGCGGTGTCTTTATCGAGCGGGCGGTTCAGGGCGAGGATGCCCCCAAAGGCCGAAACGGTATCGGCGGCGCGGGCGCGGGTGAAGGCCTCCGCGAGTGTGTCGGCGACGGCGCAGCCGCAGGGGTTGGTGTGCTTGATAATCGCGGCGGCGGGGCCTTCGGGAAATTCCTTCACCAGTTCCAGCGCGGCGTTCAGGTCGAACAGGTTGTTGAATGAGACCTCTTTCTCCGATTTGTCCGCGCGCCGCGCCGTGCCGATGCCCGGTTCCGTAGTGCCTGGTTCGCGGTAAAAGGCCGCCGTCTGGTGCGGGTTCTCGCCATAGCGAAGCGTCTGCGCGCGGGAAAAGCTCAGGCGCAGCGTCGCGGGCAGGGAGGTTGAGAGTTGAGGGTTGAGGGTTGAGGGTTCGGCTGATTTTTCCCCACTCTCAACCCTCAACGAAGCACTCTCAACTGCGTACATACGCTCCAGATAGTCGGCAATACCGGCGTCATAGGCGGCGGTGTGGGCAAAGGCTTTGGCGGCAAGCCGCTTACGTGTCGCCAGTGACAGAGTGTTCGTCCGCTCCAGTTCCTCCAGAACGACAGCGTAATCGGCGGGGTCTACGACAATGGCGACGCCGTGGTGGTTCTTAGCCGCCGAGCGCACCATAGACGGCCCGCCGATGTCGATGTTCTCGATAGCGTCTTCCAAAGTCACGTCCGGTCTGGCGACGGTGGCGGCGAACGGGTACAGGTTGACGCACACCAGGTCTATCGGCTGAATGGCGTGCTCGGCGAGGGTCGCCATATGGTCGGGCTTGTCGCGGTCGGCCAGAATGCCGCCATGGACATTGGGGTGCAGGGTCTTGACGCGCCCTTCCAGCATCTCCGGAAAGCCGGTGACATCCGAGATACCGACGACGGCAACGCCCGCGTCTTCGAGCGCCTTTGCAGTTCCGCCGGTGGAGACGATTTCGACGCCGCGCGCCGCGAGCGCCTGAGCGAACGGGGCGAGACCGGTCTTGTCCGAGACACTAACGAGCGCGCGCCGAACTGCGATATTTTCCATGAATCCGCTCCTTTGCCGGGGCCGGGCCAAAAACAAAGTCCGCCCGGCTTCCCGTATTTTGTAATGAATCGGGATGCCCAGGCGGACGGCAAAATCAGCACCGGTCAGCGCTTCCTCGGGGTGCTCCCCGCAGACGCCAGTCGCGCGACCGTTTCAGGTTGTCGCTGTCAGTATAACCGCGCGCGGCGCATGGTGTCAAGCGTCTGAAGCGGCGCGCTTCGTTCCACCGGTTGGAACGGCAGCCAAAAGAGGGGAATCATGCGGTACAGTAGGATTTTGGGCGGCATGCGCGCCTTTGATTCCTAACAATGAACCACGGAACAGCAACCATAATGCGGCCAACAGAGGCCGGTACCGCAAGCATCAAGGTGTCCGTCACTATTGACCATCTTGATTCTTGGCCTGGCTACGCCAAGATAAATCTTACCCAACCAGTGGTGCTTGAGCCGGGTAGCGAATGCTTAGTGCAGTATCCGTCGCAGGATAGATTGTTTCGCGCTTGCGAGTGCGGGGCGTTGTCCGGCATCTTCTATGGGGTCAGAAGAGCGGACTTACAGAGCGCATATGGGATAATCCTTACCCATATAGAAGGGCACCATCTGCCACTGTATTGTGGGGATGACTTTGCGAAAGCTGGCTGTATCGCAGTGCTCAATGCTCTGGGTCGGCTTGATCTGGTTCAGCAGGAAGAATTGGCGGGATGGACCATATCTCCGTAGCGGCAAATGAGCGCCAGTGCCAGTCTTACAGGGTTCACAGATAACAATGACGGAGCGCGGCAGTAGGAGCGCGCAAGGAACTAATGTCTCCGTCACGCCCTGTTCAAGCTGTAGAGATGTGATTATCTGACTGCCTGCACCAATGTTATACTCATAGGTACGAGCATGAACGTACAAGAAATAGAATCCGCCATCACCCAGCTTCCGCCTGCTGATCTGGCGCAGCTTGCCGCCTGGTTCGAGGAGTTCCAGGCGCAAGCGTGGGATAAGCAGATCGAAGAGGATGTGAAATCGGGTCGCTTGGATGAGTTTGTTAAGCAAGTGGAAGAGGCGTTTAAAACCGGGCAGTGTCGTCCCCTGTGAACCATTTGACCACACCTCCTTCATAAATGCGCCTGCTCCCCCAAGCCAAGGCGATTGCATCAAACCCGCCGGTTGAAAACCGGCGTCTGAACGGCGTTCCGCCAAGCACCCTCCGGGTGCGGGATCGAGAAATGCCAGGGGTTCTTATTCCCGACAAGCCCGTTTTCGTCCGAATGACGATTGGCGGAACGCCGTTCAGACGCCGGTTTTCAACCGGCGGGTTTGATGTGCATATTCCTTGACCGCGCAAAAGGCGGCGTGCTATACTGGGCGCGATGCTGATACGCGATATTTCGACGCCGCTGCGGGCGGGGCTTCCGACCTGGCCGGGTCACGCCGCCCCGGAGATGTGGCTGGATCGGTCGCACGCGGCGGGCGACGGCGTGGACATTACCCACCTTTCCGTCGGGGCGCACACGGGGACGCATCTGGACGCGCCGCGCCATTTTCTGCCCGACGGCGGCCTGGTGACGGGGCTGGATTTGACCGCGCTGATCGGCCCGGCGCAGGTGGTGCAGTATTCCGGCGACGGCCCTATCCCCGTCGCGTTCTTCGAGTCGCAGAGCCTTCCCGACCCGCTGCCGCGCCTGCTTCTGCGCTGTGACCGGAACGCGGGGGCGCTGGAACGGGAGACGTTCTTTGAGGACTACGTCGGTATCATGCCGGACGCGGCGGAGTGGCTGGTGCGGCGGGGGAACCGGCTTGTCGGCATCGATTATCTGTCCATCGGCTCGTTCCACAGCGGCAATCGGGAAACGCACCTTACTCTGCTGGGCGCGGGCGTGATTATCGTCGAGGGGCTGGATTTGCGGGACGTTTCTCCCGGTTCCTATACCCTCGTCTGCCTGCCCCTGGGGGTTCCGTGCGACGGCTCGCCCTGCCGCGCGGTGCTGCTGCCCGCCGGGGCGCTGCCGGAAAGCGTTTAGAAATTTCCACACCTGACATGCTTCTTCTCGGCCCCACGCAACTGCACCCTTTTGAAGCCGCCGCCGGGCGCGAGTGGCTGAGCGCGAACGGTATCGGCAGCTTTGGTTCGGGAACCGTTGCGGGCGCGGCCACGCGCCGCTATCATGCGCTTCTGGTCGCCGCGCTGCGCCCCCCGCTGGGCCGCATGACGCTGTTCTCGAAGGTGGATGAGACGCTGACGGTGCTGGACAGCCGCTTCGACCTTTCCGCGAACTGTTATCCCAACGATGTGGTATATCCGGACGGCTGGAAGTATGTCGCCTCGTTCAGCCCGTGGCCGGTGCCGACGTGGACCTACCGCATGCCGGGCGAAACGGTTCTGGTCAAGCGCATCTATCTGGCGCGCGGCAAAAATACCGTTTATATCACCTATACGCTGCGCGAAGCGCCCGGCAATGCGACATTGACGCTGACGCCGCTGGTGGTCTGGAAGGACTACCACCACCAGATGCGCCCCTGGCCCGGCTTTCCGCACGCGCAGGGGCCGCTGGTGGGCGGTTATTTTATTAAAGCCACCGAGGATGCGCCGACGCTGCGGCTGCTGGCGCGTGGTGCGCGGTGGAAGCCCGGCGGCTGGTGGCATGAACGGGTGACGCACCCACGCGAGCGCGAGCGCGGGCAGGACTTCGAGGAAGATTTGTACTGCCCCGCCGTCGCCACACTCACCCTGCGCGTCGGCCAGACGGTCGCTTTAATCGGCACGATAGAGGACGGCGAACCGGACGACGCCATGATGGCCCTGGCGGAAATCGCCCAGCATCAAAGCGCGCTTCTGGCAACGGGCACAGAGGCGGCGGCGGCGGATGATGAAACAAAACGCGCACTCACGCTTGCCGCCGACCAGTTCGTGGTGCGGCCTCCCGGCGGGCGCAGCACCGTTCTGGCGGGCTACCCCTGGTTCACCGACTGGGGCCGCGATACGTTTATCGCTCTGCCCGGCCTCTGTCTTGCCACAGGCCGCTACGAAGTCGCCCGCGAGATTCTGGAAGCGTTCGCCGCGCATATTTCCGAAGGTATGATCCCCAACCGCTTTCCCGACGAAGGAGAGACGCCGGACTACAACACGGTGGACGCGACGCTCTGGTTTGTCCATGCCTGCGACCGCTACGCTGCCGCAGCCGGGGACGACGCCTTCCGCGAGCGCCAGCTGCCCCGCTTAGAGGAGATTATCGCGGCGCACCGGGCGGGGACGCGCTACGGTATCGGCGTGGATGCATCGGATGGACTGCTCCAGGCGGGTGTGCCGGGAACGCAGCTTACCTGGATGGATGCGAAAGTCGGTGACTGGGTGGTGACGCCACGCATCGGCAAGCCGGTGGAGATTAACGCCCTGTGGATTAACGCGCTCCGCATCGTCGCCGCCTGGAAAGGCGTGGGGGCGGCAAGCATTGACTATACGGAGCAGGCCGACCGCGCCACGCAGTCGTTCGCCAAGTTCGTCCGGCCCGACGGCCTGGGTCTCTATGATCTGCTCGCGGCGGACGGCACGCCCGATGGCTCTATCCGTCCGAACCAGCTTATCGCCGCTGCCCTGCCCTATTCACCGCTGACGGACGAGCAGGCGAAAGCCGTGGTGGATGTGGCGATGGCGGAGCTTCTGACGCCCTACGGCCTGCGCACCCTGTCCCCGTCCGATACGGACTACCACCCCTGTTATGGCGGCACGCCGTGGGAGCGGGACAGCGCCTATCATCGGGGGACGGTCTGGCCCTGGCTGATCGGTTCTTTTGTAGATGCCCACCGGCGCGTCTACAACGACCCCGAAGCCGTGCGCCGTTTCCTCGCGCCGCTGGAAGCCCACCTGCGCGACTACGGCGTCGGCGGCATTGCCGAAATCTTCGATGCCGAGCCGCCACACCGCCCCAACGGCTGCCCCTGGCAAGCCTGGAGTGTCGCGGAGGTGCTGCGGGTAAGGCTGAACCTATGAAGGCCATTGAATAGGCACCATCGAATAAATTCGAGGCTGCAAAAGCGCAAAGCCTGCCTTCGCAGGCTCAACTCTTGAGTCCGCGAAGGCGGACTTTGTACCCTCGCAGCCTCGGATTTATTCGATGGTGATGATTACGGGAGAAACCGATGACTATTCAGGACGCATTGCACGAGTTGGGGGTGCGTGAGGATACGCTGACCCCAGAAGAAAAAGCGCAGTTGGACAGGGACGGCTTCCTGCCGCTGTACCACATCTTGACGCCGGAGCAGGTCACGCAGTTCGGCGCACGGCTGGATGCGCTCACGGCGGAAGAAGGCGATGAGGGGGGCAAGGAAGTCCATCAGGAAGCAGGCACCGACCGGCTTTCCGATCTGGTGAACAAGGACCCGATGTTCGAAATCTGCTTCACCCACCCGCGCGTGCTGGCGGGCGTCGCCCATGTGCTGAACGGCAACCTGAAGCTGTCGTCGCTGAACAGCCGCGCGGCGCTGCCGGGCCAGGGTCTCCAGCATCTGCATGCGGACTGGAGCGGCGCGGTCGCGCCCGGCGACTACTACGTCTGCAACTCCATCTGGCTGCTGGACGATTTCATCGAGGAGAACGGCGCGACCCGTGTCGTTCCCGGTTCGCACCGCAGCGGCACGACGCCGCAAAAGGAGATGAAAGACCCCGCCGCGCCCCATCCGCAGGAGGTGCAGGTTATCGCCCCGGCAGGTACGGTGGTCGTCTTCAACAGCCACACCTGGCACGGGGGGACGCTGAACGCCAGCCCGAACCGCCGCCGCGCCATGCACTCCTATTTCTGCCGCCGCGACCAGAAGCAGCAGTTGGACCAGCGCAAATATATTCGCCCCGAAACCCGCGCCCGTCTCAGCGAGGCGGCGCAATCTATTCTGGACGTGTAAGGAAGTTATCATGCCACTCACCGAAGAGCAGATCGAGCATTATTACCGGGAAGGCTATGTGGTCGCCCCTGGCCTGGTGCCGCGCGTGTCCGTGGAGGCCGTTCTGGGCGCGACGGCGGGGCATGCGGTACGTGACAACGACCGCTGGCAGGCGCGTATCTTCGAGCATGATCAGCCGGAAAAAGACGCCGGGATTCACCGTCTGCTGGCCGAGCCAAATGTCGTCGGGGCGGTCGCCGACATCTTCGCGGCCCCGCCCCGTGTCTATTACGGAATGCTCGCGGTTGTCCCGGCGCACGGAGGCAACGGCCTGCCGTGGCACCAGGACAACCAGTACAACCAGATTCTCGGCGGCGCGCTGAACGTTTTTATCGCGCTGTGCGACATCACCTCGGAGAAGGCGATCCTGTGGGTTGCGCCTCAAACTCATCGGCGCGGCGTACAGGCGTCAAAACAGAACGATACCACCGCACCCGGCCATCGAGAGGCGATTGTGGAGCCGGAAAACGGCATGCCGCTGCCGACGATGCGCGTGGGCGATGCCTGTATCTTCGACCGCAGCACGTATCATCGCTCACTCAAGAATGAGACCGACGAGCATCGGTACGCCTATGCCGCTCAGTTCGTCGCCGAGAACGCCCGCCGCGCCGAGAGCGGTAAAAAAGACCCGAAATGGATGCTCGCCAGCGACCTGGCAAATCTCTGGAAGCAATAGAAAAAGGAAAACGTAATGCCACTTGTAGACATGCCACTCGCCAAACTGCGCGAGTACGAAGGACGCAACCCGCGCCCGGACGATTTCGACGCTTATTGGGACACTGCGCTGGCGGAGATGAACGCGCTGGACCCGCAGGTCGAACTGGTGCCGCACCCTCTCGGGGCATCCTTCGCGGAGTGCTTTCATCTCTATTTTACCGGGGTCGGCGGGGCGCGAGTCCATGCGAAGTATCTGCGGCCAAAACACGCGGCGGAGCCGCATCCTGCCGTGCTGTGCTTCCACGGCTACAGCGGCAGCAGCGGCGACTGGTCCGACTATCTGAAGTACGCCGGGCAGGGCTTCTCGGTGGCGGCGCTGGACTGCCGGGGACAGGGCGGATTGTCGGAGGATGTGGGCGGCGTGAGGGGAAACACGCTGCGCGGCCATATCATTCGCGGCCTGGATGACTCGCCGGAAAAGCTGTATTATCGCGGGGTCTACCTGGATACGGCGCAGATTGCTAAACTTGTCATGGCCATGCCGGAGGTGGATGCGGCGCGGGTGGGGGCGACCGGCGGCTCGCAGGGCGGCGGTCTGACGCTTGCCTGCGCCGCGTTATGTCCCGAAATTAAGCGGGCCGCGCCGACATTTCCTTTCCTGTGCGACTATCAGCGGGTCTGGGAGATGGATTTGGCCGTCGCTGCTTACGAAGAACTGCGTACCATTTCGACCCGCTCCACGAGCGTGAAGCGGCTATTTTCACCCGCCTCGGCTATATCGATAATCAGCACCTCGCGCCGCGCATCCGGGCAGAGGTATTGATGAGCGTCGGCCTGATGGACACGGTCTGTCCGCCCAGCACCCAGTTCGCCGCGTATAACAAGATCACGTCGGAAAAGAACCTGCTCCTGTACCCGGACTTCGGCCACGAGGGTCTGCCCGGCAACAGCGATTCCATCTTCGATTTCCTGGCGGGCCTGTAACTCCGCGCATATCACTCGTGCTGCCAGGAGGGACGGTGCCTGCACGGTATCGTCCCTCCTTCTTTATTTCGCCGCTACTTCCTTGACAATCTCGGTGTGTCCAGGTAAAGTGACCTCGTTAGTTCAACGTAGTTGGATTTAGTTCAATATTATTGAACTATGATGTATAGCACCTATGATTCAGGTTCTGGAGCGAGCATTTCTCGTGCTGGACCTTTTGCATCCCGAAGAACGCTCACTGGCGGAATTGACGCGGGCAACGGGACTGCAAAAGACGACTCTGCACAATATTTTGAAGACGCTGACACAGATCGGCGCTGTCTGCCGCACGGACACGGGACGATATGCCCTCGGTCCGAAGATAGCCGGGCTTGCCGCTCGCGGCTCCCGGTACAATGCGCTTCAGCCTATAGCTCAGCAGGCTGCCGAACGGCTCGCGGCCCAAATTGACGAGACGGTAGTGGTTTCCGTACTCCACCGCGCCGACCGATACGTTCTTGCGTATGCGCCCGGCAGACAAAGCCTTACGGTTCACATTGCCGCCTATGAGAAGCAATCTCCCTACAGCGTCTGCACCGGTCGTGTGCTGCTGGCTTACCTACCGACAGACGGATTAGATGAGGTTGTCCAGGAGCGTGGATTTCCCGGCCAGGAATGGGACGGTATACAAGACAGGGACGCGCTAACGGCGGCGCTCGCCCACATTCGCGCCCACGGTATCGCCTTCGCCCGTTCCGATGATGATCAGGTACAGACTCTGGCTGTTCCGATCCTGGGGCCGAAGGAAACGTGCCGCGCCGCAATCGGCGTGCATCTGCCCGCCAGCCGGTTCATCGACGCGCACCGGGACGCTATTGTGGCCGCGCTCCAAATGAGCGCGACGGACATCGCCACGGCGCTCGGAGTCGCGGAAGGTGTCTTCGGGGGAAAGTGAGGATACGATTGAAATTCTGCGTGTCTTTAGCCTTTCTGACTGCTCTCCTGTCGCTTGCGGTTTCTGCGTCGTCCTTCTGCAAGGCAGCAACGGAAGACCTCAATGTCACCCCGCGCAAGGGCAACTGGGCTGCCTCGCCGTCTCCGTCGGGGAAGTTCGGCATGGAGCGGCACGCGGCCTACCGGGAGCGGGCAAAGCAAGGGCCGATTGACGTTCTTTTTCTGGGCGACTCGATCACGCAGCTCTGGGAGTTGTCCGGGCGTGCCGTCTGGCAGCAGCATTACGCCCCGCTCCGCGCCGCTAATTTCGGTATCGGCGGCGAAAACACGATGAATATCCTGTGGCGCATCACCACCGGCGGGGAACTGGACGACGTTCATCCCAAGGTGCTGGTTCTGATGGCGGGCACGAACAACATGGGCATGAATTCCGCCGAGGATATTGCCGATGCCCTGCGTGTGATTGTCCATACGATTCGCCGCAAGCTGCCGCGCACGAAGATACTGCTGCTGGGCATCCTGCCAAAGCTGGAAGAACAGCCGGGGCCAAAGCGGGCGAAGATAAAGCAGGTCAACAAGATCATCGCCCGAATGGACGATGGAAAAAGGGTGCGATTCCTGGACTTCGGGCATCGCTTCGTCGCGCCGGATGGAACGCTGCGCCGCGACCTGATGAATGACCTGGTGCATCCGACAGCCCAGGGGTATGCGGTGTGGGCCGAGGCAATGCAACCTCTGTTACAGAAGATGTTACAGGAAACGAAAGACTCTGGGAGAGCGCAGCCATGATTATCGACTGTGACGTACACCATAACCAGCGCAATAAGGATGACTGGCTGAACTATCTGCGCGAGCCGTATAAGAGCGAGGTGGCCCGGTACGGCCTGCGGCAGTTGGCGTCCGGCATCCGCTACGAGGAGGGCGGCAACCGCTGGGACCTGGTTCCCCCCAGCGGCCTCAGCCCCGGTGGCGACCCGGACTTTGTGCGCGAGCAGCTTCTCGACCGCTACGGGACACGCTTCGCCCTGCTTTCCGGCTATACCGGCCCCGTCGCCGGTATGCCCGACCCGGACTACGTTCATGCCGTCTGCCAGGCATTCAACGATTTTTCTCTCGATGTCTGGTGCCGGGCGGACGAGCGGTTCAAGATCGGCCTTCAGGTTCCGGCGACACAGGACCCGCAGCTTGCCGCGCGGGAAATCGAGCGCCTGGGAGAGCATCCCGGCGTCATTGCCGTCTGCATCGCCGGTACGGCCAGCCGCATCCCCTTCGGGCAGCGTTACTACTGGCCGCTTTACGAAGCCGCCGAGCGATACAACCTGCCGCTCCATTTCCACCCGTCCACAACGTCGGTGCTGGCGGGGCTGGGCACGACCCCTGCGGGAATGGCGAATACCTATCTGGAGATGCACACCTGCCTGCCGCAGTTCTATATGGCCTATCTCGCCAGCTTTATCTTTGAAGGTGTCTTTGAGCGCTTCCCTGGCCTGCGCGTCGCATTTGTCGAAGGCGGCGTCACCTGGCTGCCGCATCTGTTGTGGCGGATGGACAAGGAGTTCAAGGCGCTGCGGCAGCAGGCTCCCTACTTGAAGCGGCTTCCCAGCGAGTACATCAAGGATCATGTGCGTCTGACCACGCAGCCTATCGAGGAGCCGAAAAAGGCCGAGCACCTGGTGCAGCTATTCAACATGATAGACGGCGATGAAGTGCTGATGTACGCCAGTGACTATCCGCATTTCGACTTCGACGAGCCGACGGCCCTGCCCAGGCAATTGGGCGAGACGACGCTGCGGCGCATCCTCCACGACAATGCCTGCGCGTTCTTCAATCTTCCGGCGGCCCCGGCGGGCGAGGCTATGAAGTAACATGGCCTGGACGGTGGCGGCGCGGCGAAACGAGATTACAGAGGGCAAGCCGAAGATAACCGTCGTGAACGGCAAGGAGATCGGTGTTTTTCACGAGGGCGGCGCGTATTATGCCGTCCTGAACTACTGTCCCCACTTCGGCGCGCCCGTTTGTTTGGGGAAGGTAATGGGCCGCATTATCGCTTCCGGGCCGGACAGCCTGGACTACGACAACGACCATAAGACACTGCGCTGCCCGTGGCATCACTGGGAATTCGATCTGGCGACGGGCGCGGCGCTGGCTCCGATCCGCCAGCGCCTCAAGACTTATCCGGTGGCTGTCGAAGGCGACAACATACTCGTAGATATCTGAAAATGTTTCGCCAATGTGGTAAGCTGACACTATTATGAATGGACGCACCCCGAGCGAAGATTCACCGGCAGCCAGCGGCATGCCTGACCGTCCGCCAGATGCCCCCCTCCCGCTCCCTCCACTCAAGGGGGTCGTGTGTGAGCAGTACGTGCGCTGTGGAAAAGCGGAGTGCCGCTGCCAGCGGGGTGAGCCGCACGGCCCCTACTACTACCGCGTCTGGCGCGAGGGCGAGCGGGTGCAAAAAGTCTATGTGAAGGCATCGGAGTTGGATTCGGTGCGCGCCGCCTGCGAAGCCCATCGGGAGCTTACCGACCAGATTGAGGAGATGCGTCGGGAGCGAGAGCGGCTGACACGTGGCCTGCAGGAATCCTGGCGCTCGACAAAGCGTCTTTTAAAGCGCCCGAAGAAACGCAGCCGCAAGATATAACCGCCGCGCGATTTCCCGTGTCTGCCGACCTGTTCCTGCTATACAGTCCTTGTCATACATTCTTCGCAACTTGTTAAACTGGCTATCGTTTATAAGCGGAATAGCGACGTCTAATAGTTTTTCTTGCCTTTATTCTTGTTCCAGCGGCAAAAACCTTTGATTTTCTGTTTCAAACCGTGCTTGTACGGGGTATAAAGCTATCGGGCACGCAATGGCCGGCAGGATGAAAATTATCGATTGCTGCCTTTTGCGTTGTGAAGCAACACGGACAAACAGCATTATGACAAGCGCAGACGATCAGAATTTGACACCGCCTGTTGAGACAACCGACGGCGAAGAGCCGAGCGAGCGCGGCGGTGAGGAAGAAGAGCAGCAGGAAAAGATCGCTGAGGCGGCGCGGGCGCTGGGCGCAACGGACACGACCGACCTCTCCGCGCCTTCTGCCGATATAAGTGTCACCGGCGCAACCGGGGGAACCGCGATAACCGGCCATTAATCGACGCTTTACCGGTCGCTGAAATCTATATGCCTGACAGCTACAGGTGACGAATTAGCTGCGGGATGTCGGCTTTTTTAAAATGCCGCCGCCCATCGGAGTTCCGCCCCTCTCCGTAAGTTGTTTTGCCAGGCGGTTTTGATGAGCAGGGCAGTCCGTGCCCGGAGTGCCGGACTGGCGCTGCGCGACCTCTGAGGCTTCATTGTTTGCCGCTGCCGCTGTTTGCGCCGCACGGCCACGATTCGATGCTTTTGGTCCACGGGTCCACGCGTGACTGCCGGGCCTTTAACACGTTTCTTTGCTTAGAAAAGGGAAATTTGACAGGCAGCAAGAGGGAAATGGAGGTTGCCTCCTACAGGATGGGATATATTCTGCACACGAACGGCGGCGACATGATATGATGAACTAATGCAGATTTATATCGCGGACTCTCTTGCAAGAATTCAAGATAGGAGAATTTCAGCTATGTTTGACTATTTGATCGTCGGCGCGGGCTTTGCGGGCAGCGTGCTCGCGGAGCGACTGGCGAGCCAGGCGAACAAGAAGGTTCTGATCATCGACAAGCGCAACCACATCGCCGGTAATGCCTATGATCACTACAACGACGACGGCATCCTGGTGCACAAGTACGGCCCGCACATCTTCCACACCAACGCCGAGCGCATTTTCGAGTACCTCTCTCAGTTCACCGATTGGCGTCCCTACGAGCACCGCGTTCTGGCCGAGGTCGATGGACAGTTGCTGCCCATCCCGATCAACCGCACCACGGTCAACAAGCTGTATAACCTCGACCTGCAGACCGACGAGGAGTGCGAAGCGTTCCTGGCGTCGCGCGCCGAACCCATCGAGCACTGCCGCACATCGGAAGACGTGGTGGTGAGCAAAGTCGGGCGCGAACTGTACGAAAAGTTCTTCCGGGGCTACACCCGCAAGCAGTGGGGCCTGGACCCCAGCGAACTGGACGCGCAGGTAACGGCCCGTGTTCCCACCCGCACCAACACCGACGACCGCTACTTCACCGACACCTTCCAGGCGATGCCCCTGCATGGCTACACGCGCATGTTCGAAAAGATGTTATCGCATCCCAACATCAAGATCATGCTCAGCACCGACTGGCGCGAGATCAAGAACGTCATCCCCTACAAGGAGATGATCTTCACCGGGCCGGTGGACGAGTTCTTCGACTTCCGCTACGGCAAGCTGCCGTACCGCAGCCTGGAGTTCAAGCACGAGACGCTCGATCAGGAGCAGGCGCTGCCGGTGGCGGTGGTCAACTATCCGAACGAGCATGCCTACACGCGCATCACCGAGTTCAAGCAGCTCACGGGCCAGGAGCATACCAAGACGAGCGTGGTCTATGAGTTCCCGCAGGCCGAGGGCGACCCGTACTACCCGATTCCCAAGCCCGAGTGCACCACGCTGTACAACCAGTACAAGGCGCTTGCCGATGCGACGCCGGGGGTGCATTTCGTAGGCCGCCTGGCGACCTACAAGTACTACAACATGGATCAGGTGGTCGGGCAGGCGCTGGCGACCTTTGACAAGATCATCGGCACCAAGAAAGTTTCCGTGCCGGAAAAGGCGGCAGTCAGCCCCACCCGAACCGGCGGCGCAACGCGCATTGCGGTATCGGGACCGGCGATGGTTGCCAAGAACCCCGCCACACCGGGCGCGAGCGGAACGAACGCCGCAAGCGCCGCTTCCAACGGGATCAGCGGCGGGACCGGCAGCCTTAAAACTCCGGCCCCGTAAGCAGAGCCGCGAGTCACCGTAATAGGCCGCGCCGGTACCCTACCGGCGCGGCCTAACTTTTAGGTAATAAGGAGCGCATCATGGCTAAAGTCATGAATACGGCTTCCCTGGATATTTTGCGCCGGGCGGCCCGGCCAGTTCTGGGCAGTTCTGGGAGCATCGGGCGATTACGACGCGCTGATGGATTCTATCGGCGACGCCCGCGTGGTGCTGCTGGGCGAGGCGTCCCACGGCACGCATGAGTTTTATAACGAGCGGGCGCGCATTACGCGACGACTGATCACGGAAAAGGGCTTCAGCGCCGTTGCGGTTGAGGCGGATTGGCCGGATGCCTATGCGGTCAATCGCTATGTGCGCGCGGTCGGCGACGGAACCAGCGCGATTGACTCGCTCAGCGGGTTTCAGCGATTCCCCCACTGGATGTGGCGCAACGCGGACGTGCTGGACTTCGTCACCTATCTGCGCGAGCACAACGACAGCGTTTCCCAGGACACGACGAAGGTCGGCTTTTACGGACTGGATCTATACAGCCTCGGCGCGTCCATCGAGGCGGTTATCGACTATCTGGACAAGGTAGACCCCGACGCGGCTCGCCGCGCCCGCGACCGTTACGCCTGTCTGGAACAGTTCGGCCAGGACCCGCAGCAATACGGCTATGCCGCCTACCTGGGCGCGAGCGAGCCGTGCGAAGAGGAGGCCGTAGCCCAGCTTGTGGAGATGCACCGGCGCGCATCGGAGTACGCGAGCCGTGACGGCCAGGTAGCCGAGGAGGAGTTTTTTCAGGCCGAGCAGAACGCGCGCCTGGTAAAGAACGCCGAGGAGTATTACCGCTCGATGTTCCGGGGCCGCGATACGTCCTGGAACCTGCGCGACACGCATATGGCCGAAACTCTGGACGCACTCGTTAACCATCTGAGCCGCCACGGGCAGCGCGCGAAGGTGGTGGTGTGGGAGCATAACTCGCACCTGGGGGATGCGCGGGCGACCGAGATGGGCGAGCGGGGCGAACTCAATGTCGGGCAGTTGGTGCGCGAGCGGTATGGCCGCGAGGCGTTTCTGGTCGGCTTTTCCACCTACCAGGGTACGGTGACGGCGGCATCGGACTGGGGCGGAGACGCCGAGCGCAAGCGCGTTCGTCCCGCGCTTGCCGGTTCCTACGAGGCGCTTTTCCACGAAGTCGGCATCCCGGACTTTCTTCTGGACCTGCGCGATGTGGAGACACGGAAAGCTCTGCGCGGGCCGCTTTTGGAGCGGGCCATCGGCGTTATTTACAAGCCCGAAACGGAGCGGTGGAGCCACTATTTCGAGGCGCGCCTGCCCGACCAGTTCGATGCGGTGCTGCATTTCGATGAAACGCGCGCCGTGGAGCCATTGGAGCGCGCGCCCGCCTGGGAAACCGGCGAACCGGCGGAAACCTTTCCTACGGGTATTTAGGGAAGACGGCTCCCCTGCCCCCAATAATCGGGGTGCCGGATTGGCCCCCTCCCCCACGCTGTGGGCGACCGTCGCCTGCGGGGAGAGGGGAGAAAGAGCAGGGTCACGTTACCCAAGCCGGTCCCCCCATTATTGGGGGCGGAGGGGGCTATCTCTTCCTACAAACCCACTCGTGAGCGGAACGGGGGCAGGCCACGCACGCCGGGGCGCAGGCGGAACAGGGCACCGGCTCCGGGGCCGTTCTCGGCTTTGTTGTTGCCGCCCGCCGTGGTGACATACATATCAGCGTAGTCGGGGCCGCCGAAGGTCGCGCTGGAAACCTTGCGGGCCGGGAAGGTGATGCGCCGCTCCTCGTTGCCGTCCGGGGCGTAGCGCACCAGGCAGCTTCCGTCCCAGCGCGCCGACCAGACATACCCCTCGGCGTCCACCGTCATCCCGTCCGGTCGCCCCTCGCTCGGCTCCTCCGGTGTCGAAACGAATATCCGCTCATTCGATAGCTCGCCGGTTGCTTCGTCGTAATCGTAGATGTTGATGCGGCGCTTGCGGGTGTCCGTGTGGTACATGCGCCTGCGGTCGGGGGTAAAGCCCATGCCGTTCGAGAGGCCCAGGTCCTCTTTGAGCGTCGTCAGCGTCCCTTCGGTGCCCAGGCGGTAGAAGCGGCTCGCATGGGCGTCCGTCGCCATCGTCCCGCAGAAGACGCCCCCCGCCGGGTCCGCGATCACATCGTTGAAACGCCCGTCGCGCTCGCCCTCGATCTCTTCGATGACTGCCGCGCTTATCTCCCCGTTTCGCCACACGCGCACCGCTCCCCGCGCCCCGAACAGCAGCAGCGCACCGTCGGCCTGTATCGTATAGCCGCCGACCGGCTCCCCCTGATAGACCTGCTCGTGTGCGCCCGCAGCGGGGTCAAAGCGAAACATTCGGCCTTCGGGAATATCGAGCCAGTACAGCCGGTTCTCGTCCGGGTGCCACAGCGGGCCTTCGCCGGTCACGCACGCATAATCCGCTATCAGTTCCGGTTCTTCCATGCACAGCCTCCGTTTCGCCACACGCCAGCCAGGGTAATTCAAAACCATTCAAATGCCCGCCGCCCACGGGCGCTTGCTTCCCACCGCCGGGAGAGTCGCAGCCCATGAAATATTACCAGCCACAGCAACGACCAAACCCCACCACGCAGCGCTTTATCTTCGCCACCGGGATCGAGTGCAGCTATCCCACCATCGAAGCCGCCGGAAGAACGAAGCGCCGGGACCAGATGCAGGAGTGCCGCCACTACGATTTCTGGCGGGACGATCTGCGGCTGACGCAGGAAATGGGCATTCATTATCTGCGCTACGGCCCACCCTACTACCGGATGCATCTGGGGCCGGACCGCTATGATTGGGATTGGACGGATCAGGTCTTCCCGGAAATGCGCCGCCTGGGTATCGTCCCTATCGTGGACCTCTGCCATTTCGGCGTTCCGGATTGGATCGGCAACTTCCAGAACCCGGAGTTCCCCCGCTACTTCGCCGCGTTCGCCCGCGCCTTCGCGCAGCGATATCCGTGGGTACGTTTCTACACGCCGGTGAACGAGATGTTTATCGCCGCCGAGTTTTCCGGCTACTTCGGCTGGTGGAACGAACGACTGCGCTCGCATCAGGGTTTTGTCACCGCGCTGAAGCATCTGGTGCGCGCCAATGTGGAGGCGATGCTGGCGATTCTGGAGGTGCGCAAAGACGCGCTGTTTATCCAGAGCGAGTCGTCGGAGTTCGTGCATCCGAGCCGCCCCGACCTGATGGACGAAGCGATGATGCTCAACGAGCGCCGCTTTCTGTCACTCGACCTGAACTATGGCCAGCGCGTCAGCTCCGGCATGTACGAGTATCTGATGGGCCACGGAATGACCGAGGCGGAGTATGACTTCTTTTTGCTGCACAACCTGCGCGAGCACTGTGTCATGGGCAACGATTACTACGCCACCAACGAGCATCTGCTGGTGGCGGAGGATCGCTGGATAGCGTCCGGCGAGATATTCGGTTATTACGTGGTCACGCGCGACTATTATAATCGCTACAACCTGCCGGTGATGCACACGGAAACCAACAAAACCGAGCCGGACGCGGTGCAGTGGCTGTGGAAGACCTGGGCCAATATCCAGCGCCTGCGCTTCGACGGCGTGCCCCTGTGCGGCATGACCTGGTACAGCCTGACCGATCAGATAGACTGGGACACGGCGCTGCGCGAAGACAACGGCCATGTCAACGCGCTGGGCTTATACGACCTGGACCGCAACCTGCGCCCGGTGGGCCGCGCCTATCGCACGCTGATCGAGCAGTGGGGCGACACGCCGCTGCTCCCGAACGGCCCGCTGACACTGGTCGGGAAGTGGGACGCCGAGCCGGACGAAGGCACGGTGCTGCTTCCGCCGGTGAAGGAGAGTTGATGGCGATTGCCCTCACTTCCGGCAAGCCCTCACCCCCGGCCCCTCTCCCGCTGCGGGAGAGGGTGCCCTGCCTATTTGCCAACCCCGCCTCCGGACCACAGCTTGTTCTCGCGCGCAGCCGGGGCCGCTGTCGGGGAAGGCTCCCCTCTCCCACCGCGAAGCGGGGAAGATTAGGAGAGGGCGAGGGTGAGGGGTGACGGCATCTATTATGGATAGTCGCCGCGCTTATCCTTACCGGCTGTGCGCCCACGGAAAGAATCGTGGCGCAGGGTATACAGCGCGAAATGCCGCGCATCATTGGTCCGGCGGAACGCTATGAGGTGGATGTGAGCGGCGTCAACCTGGTTTCCGGGCAGGCCAGGCGCATCACGGCGCAGGGAACGCGCGTGCAGCCGGAAAAAGCGCCGCTGCTGGAGCGTGTGGATGTTGAACTGCGCGACGTTACCTATAACCTGCGGGAGAAAAAAATAGAGCGCGTAGGTGACGCTCTTATCACCGCCCAGGTTTCCCGAACCGATCTGACGGAATTTCTGGAAAACCATCGAAACTTGCAGGAAGTAGCGGTGACATTGGAATCGCCCGACCAGGTGACGATACGCGCGCGCCCGGAGCTATCCGGCATGGAGATACCCGTCGGGCTGAATCTTTCCGTGACAGGCCGCCTGGCCGCCGAAGACACCGAGGTACACTATACGCTCCGCGACGCGCGCGCCCTCGGTATCAGCCTGGGCAGTTCCGTGGCCGAGGCGCTTTCGGAAGCCATCAACCCATTGATCGACCTGTCCAACATGCCGTGCGTGCTGGAGGTGACGGAGATGCGCGTAGAAGATGAGGCGATCCGGGTATCCGCCACCGGCAACTACCCAAGACCCTGACCGAGGAGAGCCGATGAACCGATTTGCAGCGGGCGCGCTGGCCGGACTGCTGGCGACCGCCCCCATGACGCTGGCGATGGTGGCCCTGTTTCGCCGCCTGCCCGAAGAAGAGCAGTATCCGCTGCCGCCCGCCGAGATTACGATGACCGTGGCCGAGGCGACCGGCGTGGACGAGCACCTTCACGACGATACGGAGCGCCTGGAAGCGACGCTGGCGGCGCATTTCGGCTATGGGACGGCGGCGGGCCTGGTGTACGCGCCGCTCGCGGCGAAGATACCCTTGCCCCCGCTGGTGAAGGGAAGCCTGTACGGCCTGACGGTGTGGACGGTAAGCTATCTGGGTCTGCTGCCCGCCGCGCACATCCTGACACCGGCGACCGAGCACCCGGCCCGCCGCAATGCGCTGATGATCGGGGCCAATGTGCTGTGGGGCGCGGTAACGGCGCTTCTGGTGGAGCGGTTCGCCGGGAAAGAGTAGCTACAGCCGCCGTGCCAGAAGCAGGCAGACATCATCGCCGAGAGCGCCGCCCGCGAAGGCGTGCGCGCCGCTGACGACAGCCTGACCGATCTCCGGCAGTGTCGCCCCCGGTTCCCGCCGATCCGCCAGCCGCGCCATTCCCTCCACACCGAGCAGGCGGCGGCCCCGGCGCGCTTCGGTGACGCCGTCGGTGGCAATGAGAAGCGTATCGCCGCTGCCCAGGCGGCAGGTTGTGGCGGCGTACTCTATTTCCGACTCGATACCCAGAACCAGCCCCCCTATCTCGACGATCTCCACCGGGCCGTCGCTTCGCAGCAGCAGCGCCGGTTCCGCGCCCGCCGACGCATAGGTCAACTCGCCCGTCGCCGTGTCCACCACCGCCAGGGCGAGGGTGACGAACTCGACTTCGGATCGCTCCTCCAGCCGCTGCGCTTCGCATACAAAATCGTTCAGACGGGACAGGGCGCGCGCCGGATACGGGTATTCGCGCAAAAAGGCGCGCAGAGCGTACTTCACCTCGACCGTGCGGGCCGCCGCCGCCAGTCCTTTACCGGAGGCATCCGCCACCACGAAGGCGACCCGTCCTCCCTCCAGCGCAAACGCATCGAAGAAATCGCCGCCCACCCGCGCCTCCTGCAGCGCGGGTTGATAGACCATCTCGATAGCCAGGCCCGCAAAAGCGTCTGTGGACGGCTTGAGCAGCAGTGAGCGCTGGAGTGTTTCGGCGATGCGGTGCTCACGCTGAAGGGCGGCTTCCAGCTCAGCCGTCCGCTCCTGAACCCGCTGTTCCAGATCTGCGTTCAGCGCCCGAACCTGCGCTTCGGCGTTTTTGCGCTCGGTAATGTCGCGCAGCATCCAGCGCAGCCCGGCCGGGCTGCCTTCGCGGCTGTGAACCACCACGACCGTCAGCGTCGCCTCAAAGGCAGCGCCGTGGCGCGGCTTGATGCGGACGTTCCAATCCTGCACGCGGTCTTCCTGGGTAAGACGGGCGAGCAGGGACCGATATTCGCGGCGCTGGTCATCCTCCACGAACGTAACGAAGGGCTTACCCAGCAGGAGCCGCTGCGAGATGCCCAGAAGCCGGGCGGCGGCGCGGTTCGCCTCCTCGACCACTCCCTGCAGGCTGGTGACCAGATAACCGTCCGGGGCGAACTCGAACAGGTCGCGGTAACGCTCGCGCGCCGCTTCCACCGCATAGCGGGAAAAGATAAGCTCCTCGTTCTGCTGGCGAAGCTCTTCCTCCGCCACCCGCATCTCTTCGAGCGTCGTATTAAGCTCCGCGAACGCCTGCTCCAGCAGATTCGTGGAGGACGGCCCGGCAGCGTCGGTCTGGCGGTTTAGCTTTTCCACGCGCGAGTAGACTGCATCGATCTCGTGGGTGAAATTATTGGGATTCATCTGCGGCTTCATTCCTCTTCCATGAGCAGTATGACGCCCTGAATCTGCGGTCGCGGAGCACTTTGGTGAAGATGCGTTGTTTGTCCTGCAGCGGCAGGAAAAGATGCGCATGGGTAAAAAGCATCTCCGCGCGGCCCAGAAACAGGAACCCGTCGTCATTGAGGGCGAAGTGGAAACGTTCGAGTATCTGCGCCTGGGCCTCGGTGTGGAAATACATCAGGGTATTACGGCAGCCCAGCAGATCCAGCCGCGAGATAGGCGCGTCCAGCAGCAGGTTGTGCCGCCCGAAAACCACCGCGCGCCGCACAGCACCGGTAAATACATAATCGCCCTCCGGCGTCTTTTCCAGATACCGCGCTCGCAGGTCGGAGGAAATGGACTCGACGGCTTTGGCGCTATAGGTGGCGAGCCGGGCCTGCGCCAGCGCCTCTTCGTCTATATCCGTGCCGTAGATTTTCACCCGCTCGGAAAACTCTGCCGGTCCCAGAGCTTCCGCCAGGACCATCGCCAGCGTATAGGTCTCCTCGCCCGAGGCGCAGCCCGCACTCCAAACGCGGATCGGGGTGCCGGGCGGCTTGGTTCGGAGAAGGCGCGGGATAACATCCGTCGTCATGTCTTCCCAGAGCGACGGGTCGCGGAAGAACTGCGTGACATTGATCAGCACCGCGTTGAAAAGGCTGCTGAATTCGTCCGGGTAGACTTCCAGAAAGTCCTGATAATCGGAAAAGCCGGCCAGCCCGACGAGCTGCATCCGCCGCTGGATGCGCCGCATCAGCCCGGCCCGCTTATACCCGGCGAAATCGAAGCCGCGCACATTCCGAAGATATTCCAGCAGCGCCTGGAAGTCGCCGTTACTTTCCAGTTCCGGCTCGCTGATATCGTCGATATCGTCTTCTATGACTTCCACTATATCCGCCGAGCGGGAAGGACGCTGGTGCCCTGCCGATGAACGTGCAGAACCACAAAAACGGAAGCGGGAAGGTCGGGGGGAAGAGCCTTTACCAGTTGCGACAGCGCCTCTACACCACCGGCAGAGGTTCCGATAACGATGATATCAGGGCACGGCATGCGTGATTTCCTCGGTCAAACCGTCATTGGATGCGGAAGGTACGAAGTGAGGCAAAGAAGAAGATAAATTATTGTATCAGGCAGGCTAAACAAAGACAAGCGAACGACCATATTTTTGTTTGCCCTCACCCCCCGTGGACACCGAAGGTGGGGTGAGGGCAGACCCCTTGCAATCCGCGCCCCTCCCCGGTATCCTCGATAGGAAGAAGACACCATGAACTTTCCCGACCTGCACCGGCACCTGGGCGGCGCGACCCATCCGCGCATCCTGTGGGGCTATATCGAAAAGCATCCCGGCGACCAGAGCGCACAACTGCGCACGCGCTTCCCCGCCTACGAGGACTTCGCCCGCGAGTTCAACCGTCCCTTCGTCGATCTGGCGGATTATCTGACCGTCCATCACCTGGTCGAGACGCTTCAGGCCGAGGACGTTCCCTATTTCACCCTGCGCGCCGTGCGCGGTGCGGCGGTATTCGAATCCATCGACTATCTGGAGCTGCGCTTCAACCCCTACAAGCGCACGCCGCCCGGCCTGCCGCCGGTCGAGCGCCGCGCCCTGATGGCCGATGTCGCCCGGCAGGTAATCCGGGCGGCGCAGACGGAGTTTCCTATCGCGACGGCCTTTATTCTATGCATGGACCGGGGCTTCGCGCCCGACCTGAACCGGGCGATTATCGATCTGGCGGCGGCCCTGCCGGAGGTGGCGGGCGTCGATCTGGCTGGCCCCTACCAGCCCGGCGGCCCGACGCCGGACGAATGGCGGGAACTCTATGCCGAGGCCAGAGCGCGCGGCCTGCGCGCCACGGCGCACATGGCCGAATCCGATCCGGAAGATGTCCACACCGCTCTGTTCCCCTATCTCGACCGTATCGGACATGGCATCCAGATCGCGCTGCACCACCCGCACCTGCTGCCGGAGCTAAGTGCGCGCGGCATCTGCCTGGAAATCTGCCCGACCACCTATCTGCGGACAAACACGCTTCACAGCCTGGCCCAGCTTCGGCCCGTGTTCGAGCGGTGCGCCGATTCCGGCGTTCCCCTTTCCATCGCCACCGACAACCCGGCCCTGCACGGCGACGCCGGGCGCATCGTCGGGCAGTACGAACTGCTGGTGCGCGACGAGGTGATCCACTTCAGTGATATTTTGCGCTACGCCGCCGTCGGCTACCGCCACGCCTTCGGAGCGACGCCATGACTTCGACTGGCGACTTTTGGCGCAAAAACAATCGGCGCTCCGCGTTAAAGAAACGCGGAGCGCCGATTGTTTTTAAACTGGTGCAGAGGAAGGGATTTGAACCCTCAAGCCTTGCGGCACTGCCTCCTCAAGACAGCGTGTCTGCCAGTTTCACCACCTCTGCGGACGCTTGTATTGTACACCGCCGCGCGCGCACTGTCAAGGACGGACGGTGTTCGTCGCTCCCACTCCCGGCCCGCTGCTGGATACCGGAACCGGCTCCGGCGTCACTACGGGCCTTTCCTCGACTATGGGGGGACGAACCGTCAGGCGAATCGGGTAGTTGGAGCCGGAAAGCGGCAGTGTCCTCACACGGACGACCTGCTTGGCCCCCGGCGCGAGCGGATAGCGCGCCAGCGGTATCTCGATGCGGCTGCCCGCCTGCGGTATCTCGACCGGGCGGCCATCGATCAGGAAGATGCCGCCCGCCAGACCCGCGCCCGGCTCAAACACAATCTGCGCGGTGGACGCTTTGTCGGTCGGGTTTTCCAGCGTGAACTCGATGTCGTAAAACACGCCGTAGTTGCCTTCCAGGCGCCGCTCCGCCGTGCCCCCCTGAATCGGAGTGCGGCCAATGGAGGCGAACGCCCAGCGGCCTCCTACCTGATAGCTCGCCTGAAGCGTTTTATTCGGCTCAGGATACACATGGTCGGACAAAGCAGCCAGGTTCCCGGCTTCCCAGGGGCTGGGCGTAGATACCAGTTCCACCGTCGCCGTGCGCGGGTCGCCGGGAATATCGGCGGCGACCCGAACGAGAAGCGGTTTACCGGTAGTCTGCCGAAGCTGGGCGATGCCGGAGATGGTCAGGCCGGGCGCGAGACGCTGCGCGGTCAGGGGGATACGCGACCTGCCCGGCACCTGCACCACCACGCCGACATCCTCCGTCAAATCGCGCACGAACACCGAGGCGGCGCGGTACCCGACCCAGACCGTGTCGCGAACCGGACCGGCGGCCCCGCCGATCACATGAACCTGGGCCGGTTGGCTGCCTTCGTTAATCAGCTCCACGGTAAACTGCGCCGCCCGGTCCATCGCGCTCTGGTGGTGGTACAGCAGACGGTTCGCCCCTTTGCTGGGGGTCAGGTAGGCCGCGAACAGCGTGCCGTAACGCGTCACGCGCTCCGGGTTGTTGCTGTACAGAAGCGCCGCCGGGGCCGCCGGGGGCAGCGCCCTATTGGTGACGGCGACACGCGCGACTTTGCGTACCGGAATCATGTCCGGCCCCTGCAAAAGCAGCGGAACGGCTACGGTCTGCGACTGCCCCGCCTGAAGCGGAACCACTGAAACAGTCGGCGCATCCACCTGCGCGCTCGCACCGGCGCTGGGACGCGCCGCCGACAGCGCCCCGGCCACCACATAGCGCGCGATCAGGTCCGCGGGCACGGAGCGTCCTGTCACCGTAATCGCGCGCGGAGCATCCACGCGCCCCGCATACGACTGCACGGCGACCGTCAGCGTCGTGGTCGCCCCTTCGCGTGTCAGGGTCAGCGTCTCTTTGCCGACGGACGCCCCGCTGAGAGTAATATTGCCGGTGACCGGATTGGGCGTAAAACGGACGATATTCGCGCTTCCCGAAGCGGAGGCGACCGTTATCGCCCCCCGTGCCGCACCGCCGACACGCACGACGCGCTTTTCCCCCAGCGGCACGACGACACGCTCTGTGGACACCGACAGACCAGGCAAAAGGAGCGCCTTTTTCAGCGCGCTTGCCCAGGACTGAACCAGGCGCAGCGCCGTCACCCCGTGCTTTCGCGCCTCCTCTTCCGTGGCCGTGGCAACAACCTGGCCCAGCGCCTTCAAGCGCGGGAATGCTTTATCCGTGGCCGCATCAACGATAATGTCGTCCGGCTTCAGGCCCGCCGCGACCAACGCCTGCAAGCGCTCTGCCGCTACCTCGGCGCGCTGTTCCGGCAGGTATCCTGCCATCTCGGTACGCAGCCGCATCACCACCAGGCCGTTCACCACCACCTCGCCGACCGGAATCGGCGCGGTTTTATTGGCGATACGCGCCTCCACACGCGGTGTCCACTGCGCCCGCGCCGCCGCCGCCGCCGCTGCCGCCGCCGGAAGCGCGCCTGTACCGATAAAAAAGACGGCCAGCAGAGCCGCCGGTATCCACTTCAGCAACAAATCACAACCTTCCCGGAAAAATCAGTGAGGACCGATACGATGGAATTTTCGGTCCATCTCGCGGTGAGGAAGAGACAGAAGAATCGGCCTTCCGTGCGGGCAGGTAAAGGGATTTTTCATCTTCGCCAGATCCGTCAGCAACCGGGTCATCTCTTCCAGCGTCAGCGGGTCTCCCTTTTTAACCGCCATTTTGCAGGAGGCCATAATCACCGCCGCCTCATGCGGCACCAGGAGTCGCCGCGCCACCGAAGCAGTCACCATCTCTTCGATAATGCCGCGCAGCACCCCCAGATAATCTTTATTTGCCACAACGGCAGGGACGGCACGCACTACGAACGTTTCTCCCCCGAACGGCTCCACAATAAACCCGGCGCGCGCCAGGGCTTCGCGCCGCTCTTCGACAACGCGCGCCTCACGCGGGGCAAGGTGCAGTGTCTGGGGCAGCGCCAGATGCTGCGCGACCACGCCCCAGTTCGCCGCCGTGTCCGTCACCCCGTTCATCATCTGCTCGTACAGCACGCGCTCATGGGCGATATGCTGGTCGATCAGCAGCAGCGCATCGTCGGTTTCGGCGACGATATAGGTGTTGCGTGACTGCGCCAGCACCCGCAGACGCCCGATGCGCTGCCCATCGAAGCCGATGTAGGAAGTGTCAGCCCCCCCCGCCCCCAATAATGGGCGACCGTCGCCTGCGGGGGGTGCTGGATTACCCTCATCCCCCGGCCCCTTCTCCCACGCTGCGGGGCGAGCGTCGCCTGCGGGAGAAGGGGAGAAAGGGGCAGACATTCCCACTCCCCCCTCTCCCGCAGCGCCGGGAGAGGGGGCCAGGGGGGTGAGGGCCTCCGGCAGTTCCACCTCCGTGCGCGCATAGCTCGACAGCGCAGAGCGCGGGGGCATGAGGCCGTTCGATTCCGCACGGCTATTCGTAGCGGGCAGTGACGGCTGCACGATGACTTCCGGCACCAAGCCGCCGGTCAGAAGCGCGTCCTGCACGGCATGATGCACCGCCGAATACACATCCCCGTCGCGGGTGAAGCGCACCTCGATCTTGGTCGGGTGGACGTTCACATCCACCAGTTCCGGCGCGATGTCCAGGAAAAGGGCACATACCGGGTGGCGATCCGTGGTCATCAGATGCTTGAAAGCGGTATCGAAAGCATGCGTCATCGTGCGCGAGCGGACATAACGCCCGTTGACGAACATCGCCTGGGAGGTGCGTGTCGCCTTCGACACCGAAGGCTTGCTGACAAAGCCGCGAACGGACAGGGCGGGCGATTCATAGCGCAGAGGCACCATCTCCCGCGCCGTATCGCGGCCCCAGACGGCGGCGACCGCGTGCAGCGGGTCCGCCGCGCCCGGATACGTGAACATCTCATAGCCGTCGTGCAGCAAACGGAAGGCGATACGATGGTAGGCCAGGCTGAGCCGGTGCAGCAGATCAACCGCATGGTTGAGTTCGGTCGGTGTGGTTTTGAGGAATTTCAGACGAGCAGGGGTGTTGAAGAACAGGTTTTCGACAACGAACGTCGTGCCATCCGGCGCTCCCGTCTCCGTCACGGAGATAATATCGCCGCCCCGGACCACGATCTCGGTTGCCGCATCGTCCTCCGCGCGCTTGGTGACGATACGCAGGTCCGACACGGAAGCGATGGAGGGCAGCGCCTCCCCGCGAAACCCGAGCGTGCGGATATCGAAAAGGTCGTCCGCGCTGCGGATTTTCGAGGTGGCATGACGCTGCAGAGCCAGCACAGCATCGTCCCGGCTCATGCCGCAGCCGTTGTCACGCACGACGATGCCCCGCTTGCCGGCTTCCCGAAGCTCCACCTCCACGCGCGTCGCCCCGGCATCCAGGGCGTTCTCCACCAACTCCTTGACCACCGATGAGGGCCGCTCGATCACCTCGCCCGCCGCGATGCGGTTGGCGGTGTTTTCATCCAGCAGCACAACGGCCCGGCCCGGCGTTTGTGATAGCGTTTCCGTCACGGGCTTATTGTATCCCAGGGGAAAGGCAAGGTCAAATAGGGCCTCTCCCCCCTGCCCCCTTTCCTTTAGGAGAGGGGGCCGGGGGGAGAGGCCCCTAAACAACCTGGCTCAGGTGCTCCCGCGACCGGCGCAGGCCCTTTTTCTCGCCGTCCACCGAGCCATTGTAACGGAAGTCTTCCAGTTCGATGGAGATGATACCGTCGAAGCCCGCCTGCTGCAAACGTCCGCAAACAGCGGCCCAGTTGACGCTGCCTTCGCCGGGAACCGTGTAGCGCCACCAGCCTTCTCCAAAACTTACCGGGCGCGCGAAGGTCGGGCCAAGGTTACCGTACAGGTACGCCGCTTCCGGGTCGAAGGCGGTGTCCTTACCGTGGGCGTGAATGACGCGGTCGGCGAACTCATCCAGGGCGCGGAGCGGGTCCACGCCGACACGGACAAGGTGCGACGGGTCATAATTGAGGCCGAACGCGGGCGAGGGCACGGCGGCGAACATTGCGCGCCAGGTTTCCGGGGTGACGCCCAGCGCCGGATAATGCGGCCCGCCGCCCGGCCAGCCCTCCATAGCGATACGCACGCCGTGTTTTTCCGCTTCCGCCACCACCTCCGGAAACGCCTGCTTCCAGTGCGCGAAGGAGTCGCGGCGCTTCTGGGCCGAGTCCTGCGGCACGAACACGCAGAACGCCTTATTACCGCCCGCATCCGCGATGGCGTATATCGCCTCGGAGGCTTCGCGAATGCCTTCCGCGCGAACCCCGGCGTCGGGGCTGAGCAGTTTCCCTGTTCCCGGCAGATCGATAGTGCCCAGTTCCAGCCCCGCCGCGCGCACCATGTTGATACGCTCCTTGTCGGCGCGTCCCAGGTCCAGAGCGTCGAAGCCGTCCTCACGGCACCAGCGGGCAAAATCCTCCAGCGGCTCTTTTCCACAGGCCCCTGGAATCCGTAAACCGATACGCATGGCAATCCTCCCGGCGGTTGTTCGCCTCGCACCCCGGCGTTTCCTGCGCCGCCCGCGCATTTCCTGCCCATAAGAAGGAAGAAACCGCTCCGAACGGCGAATTAAGAAGCCACGGGGCCAAAGCTCCGGGGAGGATAGTAGGGTGGACCCCGAGAATGGCGCGGCGCTTCGGCGGCTGGCGCAGAACAACTGGGCGCAAAGCAAGGCGGACCTGGCGACCGCCGTCACCCTGCGGGACGCCGGTATCTATTACGCCGCCGTCTTTTTCGCGCAGCAGGCGGCGGAAAAGGCGCTCAAAGCCGTCCTGATCGGGCGGCTGCATAAGGAGCCGCGCGGCCATAACCTGATTATCTTCGCCAACGATCTGAACGCCCCACTGGATGTGATGAACGCCGCCGCCGAACTCAACCTGGAGTTTCTTGCCAGCCGCAACCCGGAACATGCCGAGGGCGTTCCCGCCCAGATGTACGACCTGGCATCGGCCAATCTGCACGTCGAGGCGGGCCAGCGCGTCACCGACTGGTCGCGCACCATGCTGTAAGCGTATTCTTCTATCAAGGATGATTTCCCATGCCTCTTTTTCTGGGACTGGACACCGGCACCAGCGGCACCAAGGCGCTGCTGATCGATGAGACCGGGGCGGTGCGCGCCTCGGACACGCAGGAGTATTCGCTTTCGACACCGCATCCGCAGTGGGCCGAGCAGAACCCCGATACCGACTGGTGGCGCGCGGCGCAGGCGGCCATTCGCGCCGTGCTTTCCAAAGCGGGCGTCAGCGGCTCGGAGATCGGCGGCGTCGGACTGACCGGGCAGATGCACGGCTCGGTGTTTCTGGATGCGGGCGGAAACGTGCTGCGCCCGGCGCTGCTCTGGTGCGATGCCCGCACCGGCGAGGAGTGCGCGGAGATAACGGCGGCGGTCGGCGGCGAATCACGGCTGTATGAAACTATCGGCCAGCCGATTCTGGCGTCGTTTACCGCGCCCAAGATCGTCTGGCTGCGAAAGCACGAACCTGCCCTGTACGAGAAAGTGGCCCACGTCCTGCTGCCCAAGGACTATATCCGCTATAAGCTGACCGGCGAGTTCGCCACTGAGGTTTCCGACGCATCGGGAACCTCGCTCCTGGACGTGCGTCACCGCGACTGGTCGGAGACCATGCTTTCTGCCCTCGAAATCCCGCGCGAGTGGCTGCCCCCGGTTTACGAATCGCCGGAGGTGACCGGCAGGATTTCCGCCGAGGCGGCGGAATTGACGGGCCTTGCGCCGGGAACTCCCGTGGTCGGCGGCGGCGGCGACCAGGCGGCGGGCGCAGTCGGCTGCGGCGTGGTCGAAGGGGGACTGGTGTCGTCTACCGTGGGCACGTCGGGCGTCGTCTTCGCCCATTCGGACGGCCCGTTTTTCGATGAGCAGATGCGTATACAAACCTTCTGCCATGCCGTGCCCGGCGCGTGGCACCTGATGGGCTGCGTCCTGTCGGCGGGCGGCTCGCTGCGCTGGTACCGCGACACCTTCGCGCCCACCTCTTCCTATGATGCGCTGACCGAAGGCGCGGCAAGCGCCCCGGTCGGCTGCGAAGGGCTGCTGTTCCTGCCCTACCTGACCGGCGAGCGCACGCCGTACCCGGACCCGGACGCGCGCGGCGTCTTTTTCGGCGCGACGCTGCGGACGGAAAAGAACTGGTTCTGCCGCGCCGTGCTGGAGGGGGTGGCCTACGCGCACCGGGACTCGTTCACACTGCTTTCCGACATCGGCGTTCCGGTCAATCAGGTGCGCGCGAGCGGCGGCGGCGCGCGCTCCGCGCTGTGGATGCAGATTCAGGCGGACGTCATCAACCAGCCGCACGTCACCCTGCACGCCGATGAAGGCCCGGCCTTCGGCGCGGCCCTCCTGGCGGGTGTCGGCACCGGCGCGTTCGCCTCCGTCCCCGAAGCCTGCCGCGCGACCATCAAGACCGTTTCTGAAACGACGCCCAACCCGGATACCGTCGCCGTCTACCAACGCTACTATCCGATCTACCGAAGCCTGTACCCGGCGCTGCGAAACGCCTTCGCGGAGGTGTCGCGGGTGGTGGCGTAGGCCCGCAGGCCCCTCCTCACCTGCGGCTTATTAACCACCACAGACAAAACGAACAAGGCTATATAAAGAAGTTCAACCAAAAGGATGCCAGTAACAGAGGGCACACGCTCTGAGTCTGCATGATACATGCGACATTCGTGGTTGGACCGTTTGCTTATTGCGGCTGTACTACCGCAGTCTCGCTTTGTTGCGGGCTGGTACTGATTTGAACTCGCGCCAGTGTACCACGACCGAAATGATCAAGCTCCCCACCACGTTCGTTAAGACCGAGCGGATGGTGAGTTCAGGCGGGGAATATCGCAGGAGAAACTTACCAACAAAGTCAGTAAAGAGCAGAAAACAGAATGTGCCGCAGGCCCGCAAGGCAACTTTTTTGTAGCCCTTCAGCCTCAGGCGAGCCACAAGCCCGTCCGTGGCAGAATCGATGAGCCAAAATGCCCATACGCTAAGAAGGGTGGCTATAGCTATGCGGATCAGGATTAACCTTACCCGTTTTTGATGGACAGCCAGTTAAGCAGAGGCCGACGTTTGCAGCGCCTGTCGCTCGAACTCAGCCGGGCTGACGTACCCCAAGCTCGAATGACGCCGCTGCCGATTGTACCAGACTTCGATGTATTCGAATATCTCCTGCCGCGCCACCTCCCGCGTCGTGAAGCGGCAACGATTCACCAACTCCTGTTTTAGCGTTCCAAAGAAACTCTCGACGGGTGCATTGTCCCAGCAGTTACCCTTGCCACTCATGCTGCACCGGATACCCTGTTCCCTCAGCATCGCCTGAAAGTCACCACTGGCATACTGGCTGCCCCGGTCGCTGTGATGCACCAGCCTCGCCTCCGGGCGGCGCTGACAAAGAGCGGCTTGCAGGGCATTTAAGACCAGCGTTTTCTCCAGACTCGGTCGCATTGACCAGCCGACAATGCGGCGAGAAAACAGGTCCAGCACCACCGCAAGATACAACCAGCCTTCACCTGTCCACAGATAGGTGATGTCACCGGCCCACTTGACGTTCGCCTCTGGCGCACCAAAGTCCTGATGCAGCAGATTATCCGCCACCGGCAACGCGCGTGCTTTGAGTCTGTGGTCACCCGAAATCGGGGAGCAGCCACCGCTCGTAGTCCGACCTGGCGCATCAGTCTTGCCACGCGCTGCTTGCCGCAGCGAAAGCCTTCGTCTCTCAAGTCGCGCACAATCCGCAGGCTGCCATACGTGCCCTGGCTGCGCTCGAAGAAATGGCGGATCGCTTCAGAAGCGTCTCATCCTGCTTCTGCCGTTCGCTGGGCCTTCGCTTTTGCCAGAGCATAGTAGCCGCTGCGGGTGACTTTCACACGGCTCGACAAAGCGCCCGTACCGGAAACTGCCCCACGTGCTGCTGCACGAATTGGTATCTCACGATGGGCGACTCGTGAAGATACCCACTGCCTTTTTTAGGATCGCGTTCTCCTCTTTCAGGCGCGCGTTTTCCCGCTGGAGCTTGGCCACCTCCTCGTCACGAGCGTTGCCCTTGCCTGGAAAAGCTCGGGTACCCGCACTTGGATGCTCCGCTTCTTGTTGGATTCGGCTCTTCCAGCGGTTGAGAACGCTCTCGTGGATGCCCAACTCCCGTGCGACGGCGCTGACGTTGCCTCGCTCGACGGCAAGCCGAACAGCGTCGCGTTTGAATTCTTCGGTAAATGCTCTTCTTGGTTCCGACATGAAAACACCTCGTTTTGCAGAGATAGATTCTGCTTAACTTGGTGTCCATCATTCCGGGGATAGGTCAGATAACACCTATAGATTCCATGGCTGTCTCTCCCCAACGCGATTTTTCTTCAGTTCCTTTCGGTTGGACACGAGCCGCTATGGTTCGGTTACGGAACCGATAAAGGTCACTGCCGACACCAGGTTAGCCAGAGGTGCTGACGCTGCTGCATTGGCAAGCGTTCCGACCGCGACAGCCCCGGATATAAGCCCGACGAAGCCGCAGACCAAGCACAGTAGAGGCCAAAATTCGCCAGGTGACAATGCTGGCTGCTTGTTTCCTCGCTCCATACTAAGTGTTTTCTCCAGGTCTCGCTATGCGGCCCCAACGCCCCCTTTCACCACCCCAAAGCTGCCCGCATGGAAAACGGCGGCTGTAGCCCGTGGTTGAGCGGTTCTGGCGGAAGCAGCGGCAGATTCCGCCAGAACATCTTCGTCAGCCACGCGTCACCTTGTCCGGATCGAAGCGCACGACATGTCGCAGAAGCCAGAGGAAGACTCTGCGTTCTCGTTCGCTGAGGCAGTGGTCGGGGCCCCTGTCAAACTTTTTCGCTTTGGCAAAGACGTAAGCCGTCATCAGGTAGACAGCCAGTGTGCAGAGACTAAGGAATGCAATCAGGAGCCACCACACCAGATGGGGGCGGCCAAGCTCCTCGGACAGGCGCATGCCACGCAGGCTGTTCCGTACTCCCCAGATCTCCAGCGCTGTGACGAACCCGCACAAGAGCAAGTAAACGGGAATAAGACCTCGCCAGGTGTTGTGTGAGTAATTGTTGTGTTGCATCCTGCGCTCTCCTGAAGCTGTTTGTGCCAGAATGGCAGACTATGGTAACGGTGCCATTTAAGGCCCCCTTCACCCCCACGAAGCGGCCCCGGTCACAAGTGGGTGAACCCCCCTGGGCCAACGGGAAGGGACAGCTTTGGCGGGCGGCGCAGGGAGTGGTTAAACCGATGGTTGCGTGACTCACTACTGGGCTTGAGAGAAAAGGCTTTCTTCAGCCAATCGCCTTCACCCCGGTTGACTTGGCTCACTATCCTAAAGCAGAATGCCGCTCCACTGAACTGCGTTAGCCATTGTCGAAGCGGGGCAGCATCCGGCAGGTGCTCGACGACGAGCCGCTTTACAAGCGCAGCAGGCTCCAGCCCCTCCTGCTGGGCAGCCACCGCGAGCCGCTGCTCCTCGGCAGGGGAAGTTCAATGGTGAGCGTCATCGAGTCGATCCCCTGTTTCTATTCTAAACGGTTCCATTATAGCATTTCGTGTTCCGCAAACGGGTACACTTGCGTTAGCAAAGCAGAAGTCGGCCCCTTTCCGGCAGCGCAGGAGGGGGAACAGGAGACAACCGTATGAAGTTCTTTATAGACTCCGCGAATCTGGACGAGATCAAGAAAGTGGCTGAGTGGGGATTGGTGGATGGGGTGACGACCAACCCGTCGCTGCTTGCCAAGGAGGGGCGCGGCTTCAAGGACACGATCTGCGCCATCGCCGATCTGATCGACGGCCCCATCTCCGCCGAGGTTGTCAGCACGACAAGCGACGAGATGCTCAAAGAGGCGCACACGGTCGCGTCCTGGCATCCCAATGTCGTGGTCAAGATTCCCTTTATCCCCGAAGGCATGCGCGTGGTACGGCAGCTTTCGGAGGAGGGCATCAAGACGAACGTCACCCTGCTGTTCACGCTCAATCAGGCGCTGATTGCGGCCAAGGCGGGGGCGACATTCCTGTCCAACTTCGTCGGGCGTGTGGACGACCTGGGCGGCGAGGGTATGGTAGCCGTGCAGGATACGGTCAACATGGTGCACACCTACGACTTCAAGTCCGAGGTGCTGGTGGCGTCCATTCGCTCGCCGCAGACGATTGTGGAATCCGTCCGCGCAGGCGCGCATATCGCCACGATCCCCTTCAAGGTGCTGGAGCTGATGTACAAGCACCCGCTGACCGACAAGGGCCTGCAATCGTTCCTGGACGATTGGAAAAGGTCGGGGCTGACGATTGAATGATACGACCTCTCCCCCTGGACACCTTCGGTGTCCAGGGGGAGAGGCCCACCCTCCATGCCTAACACCTCCTGGACTATCACCTATGGCGACTACCACTTCGCCATCGACCGCGCGACGCTGACCTACCGGCTGGCCGATGTGAAAACGGGCACGGTCTGGGCGGAGGGGCTGAGCATCGGGCATATCACCTTCGAGGAAAAAAGCACCGGCAGCCGGTCGCGCTATGACTTCGGACAGTCGACGCTGTTTTCCCTGTCCGAAAAGGCGGGCGCGCAGGGCAAGGAGATTCTGTTCGGCCTGGACTGTCTGGGCATTCCCATTGATCTCTACTTCACCTGCGCGGAGCAGGAGATCAAGCTGACCGTGGAGGCGAACCGCGACAGCAAAACGCACCGTGTCCGCGAAGTCTGCCTGCTGCCCGGCCTGTGCGCCGCGCCGGATGACGGAGCCTCCTATTTGGTCGTGCCGCAAGCGGAGGGCTTTATCGCCCTCGCCCGCGACGTTCCCGACAAGCTGCGTGACTTCCCCGTCTGGGACAAGCTGACCATGCCCTTCGTCGGCGCGGTACGCGGCGCGGAACCGGCGCGCTCTGCGCTCGCCCTCATGACCGATTCCGCCTATGCTTCGGCGCGGCGGACGCGGATGGAAAACGGCGCGGCGGCGCTGGAGTGGGTGTACGGCGCAGACCCGGAGCGGCGGCGTCTCGAACTGCGTGTCCAGATATTCCCCGGCGGCGATCACATCCGCATCGCGCGTGCGTATCGGGAGAAGATCGTCGGCGAGCGCAACCATGCGACGCTGCGCCGCAAGCTGCGCGAAAAAGCGGCGGTGGATAATCTTCTGGGCGGCGCGCTGGTACGCTTCACGGTGGACAGCTCCGGCAAGCCCTTTCAGGCGGCTTCCGACGTTGTTCAGGCGGCTCAGGGGCAGAGTGAGGAGCTTATCCGTGTCGCGCGTGATCTGCGTGAGGAGACCGGCGTCGAGCGCGGCGTCTGCCTGCTTTCGGCGTGGCTGAAGGACGGGGAATCACCAGAGCAATGGCTGCTGGTATCGCCGGAAGCGGGCGATGCGGACAGCCTGCGTACTGCCTGCGAAGCCATCCGTGAAACCGGCTTCCCGGCGGGCCTCCACATCGGCGCGGCGCGGGAAGGGCTGGAACAGCGCCTGCCGGAGATCGAGGCGCTGTGCGCGCCGGATGCGTGGCTTGACGCTTCGCAGGCGGGACAGGCTTTAGGAGAAGCGCCGCCCGCAAAACGCTCGCGCTGGGACGACATGGACGAGCGGATGGCGGCGATTCGCCGCTATCAGGAGCGTGGGGCAGTCTTTGGCTCCGCGCAGGGCAACGACTGGTCGGCTATCGCCTGCGATTTCTGGTGGCCCGCATTCGCATCCGAGCCGCTGCCGGATGCGGCATCACGAAGAAACAAGACCGCCTTCGTACCGCTGCAAGCCGTGGTGTATCACGACTCGGTCGTCTCCTACCCCCTCTCGCTGACGCCGCAGGAGCCGCATCGTTTCCTTCACTCGCTGCTGATGCTTGCGCCGCCTATGTACGATCTGCGCCCGGAAACCTACTTCGACGCGGCGACAGGCGTTCGCGAGTACGTGCGCCGCACCTACGCCGTTCTGGCCCCGCTGCACCGCCTGAGCTTTCCCGCTTTTTTGACGGGGCACCGCTTTCTGACACCGGACTATCAGGTCGAGGAGGCGCATTACTCCAACGGCGCGCGTGTTATCGTCAATAACCATACGACGGAGCCGTTCGAGAATGCGGACGTGTCCCTGCCGCCGCTGGGCTTCCTCGCCGAGCATCCGCAGTTCATCGCCCATGACGCGCTTCGAGTGGGAGAAGAAACCTTTCCAGGCCGCGCCTGGCGCATCACCCATGCCCGTGACGAAAAGTCTCAGAGCAGCGAGTCTTACGCGGTGTGACATTCGCTCCTTATTGTCGCGCTCCCGCCTGCTTCAGCAACGCAACTAAAGCGGCATTTTTGTATTTTTTGGCGGCAGAAAGCGGTGTAGAGCCGCCCGCCGTACTTACATTAGGATCAGCCCCCTTGTTTAGCAGCATCTCTGCCATGACGACATCTCCACGCATTGCCGCCGCTATCAAGGCGCTATGCCCATCGTTTTTCCACCGCACGTTAGGGTCTGCGCCCCTGTCCAGTAGCAGTTTGACTATATCGGCATGACCGGAAGAAGCGGCCTGGATCAGGGCTGTTGTACCCAAGTAATTATCAGTAGCGTTTACGTTTGCGCCATGTTCCAGCAGTAGAAGTGCTATGTCCTCATGCCCTTCGCCAGCGGCTATCATCAAAGGAGTCCACTCCGTCTCCGGGTCGCCTGCATTTGCTGGTACGCCGTAGTCGAGAAGACGCTTGACTGTCGCTGTGTCTCCACTGCGGACTGCCCTTTCCATTTGATAGGCAGTCAGTACGGCTACCCCAAAAAGCGCCATAACCAGCAGAGCCGCCGCAGCCAGAGAAAGGGCTATAATAAGTTTCGTCCGTTGTTTCATCGTCTTCACTGTGGGTTAATTTACTCGTTGCGCAGGGAGTTCCTTTCCAGAGCGCTTCCTATGATAAGAGTCCCCTGTATAATGGAATCAGAGCAGACAATATGCCTCGTGTCGCTATAGCTCTCGGCTCCAATAGGGGAGATCGCGCGGCAAGCCTGGCGGCGGGCCGGGAGGGTTTGGCGGCGCGGGGAATCGCGTGGCAGGTAACCTCATCCATTTATGAGACGGAACCGGTCGGGCCGGTGACGGAACAGGGCGCGTTTTTGAATCAGGTGGCGGTCGGCGAAACGGAACTGCCGCCGCAAGCGTTATTAGAAGTGTGTCTGGCGGTTGAGCAGGAGCAGGGGCGTGTCCGTACCGTGCGCTGGGGGCCGCGCACGCTCGATCTGGACATTCTGCTGTACGACGACCGACAGATCGCGGAGCCGGGCCTGATCATCCCCCACCCGGAGATGATGCGGCGGGCCTTTGTGCTCATGCCGCTGGCGGAAATCGCGCCGGATTGGCCGATACCGGGTACGGGAAAGACGGCGGCGGAAGGGGCGGCGACCGTGCCGGGACGGGAAGGGGTGCGCGTATGGCGATCTTCCGCTATGAAGCCGCCGATGTAAGCGGCAAGCTTCTGCGTGGCGCGATGGACGCGCCGGATGCACAGGAGGTAATGCGCCGCCTGGAGGGACGCGGCTACCGCACCGTACAGGTACAGGAGCCGACTGCTTCTGCGGCGGCAGCAGTGACGCCGGGAGTGGCCCCCTCCATTCCACGCGCGCGGGGGTTGGCTTTCGGTAGGGCAATTTCGGCGACCGACCTGGGGCTGTTTTTCCGGCAGATGAATTCGCTGGCCGCCGCCGGTTTCACGGTCTCAGCGGCGCTGGCGGATCTGGCCCCGCGTACGCAGAACCGGGCACTGTGCGCGGCGGCTTCGCAGATGGCGGCGGCCACGGCGAACGGGGCGGCGATGAGCGCGGAGATGGCGCGCTTCCCGAACCTGTTCGCGCCACATGTGGTCGCGCTGGTGGCGGCGGGCGAGACCGGCGGCTTCCTGCCCTTCGCCTTTGAAGAGGCGGCGCGGGGCGCGGA
>JAUJOK010000037.1 GCA_030447685.1 Armatimonadaceae bacterium | reverse complement strand
AGAGTGATTCACCCATTGAGGGGAAGACGATAAAACGCATCGTCGTTAAAGTCGGGACTTCGACGCTGACGGGCGGCAAAGGCGGGCCGGACAGGGTCTTTATCAATGAGCTTGCCATCCAGATTAAGCAGCAGCGGTCGCCGGAGTGTAAGGTGGTGCTCGTCACATCGGGCGCGATTGGGGCAGGCGTGGCATGTTTACCTGAGCTGCGGGAGAAACCGCGCACCATTCCCGAAAAGCAGGCTGTCGCCGCTATCGGGCAGGGTGCGCTGATGCACCTGTATGCCGACATCTTCGCCAACTATGCCATTCCGGTCGGGCAGGTGCTTCTGACGCGCGATGACCTGCAGCAGGAGACAACACGCTACCTGAATGCCCGCAATACCTTTAAGGCGCTGCTGCACTACGACGCGCTGCCTATAGTAAACGAAAACGATACCGTCGCGACCGACGAGATTCGCGTCGGCGATAACGATACGCTCGCCGCCCAGGTTGCTTCTCTGCTCAACGCGGACACACTGTTGCTGCTTTCCGATGTGGAGGGCCTGTACGACAAGAATCCAACGATCCATTCAGATGCCCGGCTGATCAAGCATGTGGATACAGTAGACGCCGGTATCATGGCAATGGCCGATTCCTCGGATACCCTGGAGGGCACGGGCGGGATGCGGACCAAGCTTTTGGCGGCGCGCGCCGCCACCGGCGACGGCACGAAGGTGTGGATTGCCCATGGCCGGAAGCCCGGAATTATTGCCGCCTGCCTGGCGGGGACGCCAGGCGCGGGAACTTATTTTGCTCCCAAGCCCAGGTGACCGAGCGCCCGCAAACGCTGCTGGATCGCCTGCAGCGACGAGTGCGTGGCACGGTGGTTGTGAACACCCGCGCCCGGGGCGCACTGGAAGAGCAGGGCCGCTCACTGCTGCCGGTGGGCGTGGTCGGCGTTCAGGGCGACTTCCAGAGCGGCGACCTCGTTTCCGTCGCCGATGAGGAAGGCATCGTATTTGCGCGCGGTCTGGCCTGCCACGCGGTGGGCGATGTGAGCCGTATCGCGGGGCGCTCCACCGCCGAGATCGCCGCCGCCCTGAACCTTTCCGAAGGCGCGCGCGCGCCGCAGACGGAAATCATCTACCGGGACCAGCTCGTCCTTGATCCACACCTGCCGGTGTAGCGGCCCCGTCCCTAAAGGAACGGGCTGTTTTGGTGGGGAGAAGCCCCCTGAAGGGGACTGATGTCACCGCTAAGGGCTTACGCACTCCCCAGCCCCATTGATGGGGCTTTTCTGCCCTGAGCAGCCCGTTCCTTTAGGGACGGGGCCTTCAGTTGACGCTCTGGCAACCTATGGGTATAATTTACCTATGGCCAACTTGGAGACATATCGGGCCGACGCCAGGAACGTGCCCGCGCCCTCCAACAAAGTGCCGATACCCACACTGGAGCGGCTGACCACCTATCTGCGCTATTTAATCGACCTGGGCGCGAGCGGTGTGGAGACCATATCTTCGGCGGAGATTGAGCGCCAGACCGGCATCAACGCCGCGCAGTTCCGCAAAGACCTCAGCCATTTCGGCGAGTTCGGCAAGCCCGGTGTCGGTTACAATGTGACCGAACTGGAAGGCCGCATCGCGCGTATTCTTCAGATACACAAGGTCCAGCCGATTATCCTGGTCGGTGCAGGTAACCTCGGCTCGGCGCTGATGGGCTATCCTGGCCTGAAGGAGCACAAATTCCATATCGTCACCGCCTTCGACAGCGATCCGAATAAGATCGGCAAGCACCTGTGGAACATCGACGTGCAGGACCTGCGGCGGTTGGGGGATCTAAACCAGGTGCTTGGCGCACGTATTGCCATTCTGGCCGTCCCCGCCAACGCCGCCCAGAGCGTCACGGAAAAGCTGATAGAAGCGGGTATTCGCGCCATTTTGAACTTCGCGCCGATTCTTTTGCGCGTGCCCCCGCATGTGGTGGTGCGTAATGTCTCCTTCCTTCAGGAGTTGGCTGTTCTCTCCTACCAGCTTACTGAGGGCGAGCGCAAAACCGAAAAATGAGCGCTATTCTGCCGGCGCAATTCGACTCCCCTCCCCTGTCCGGCACAGCCCATGTGTGGTGGCTCGGTCAGGGGAGCTTTGTTTTCAAAGGCCCGCGCGGCGGGCCGCTCGCTGTGGACCCGTACCTTTCCAACTCCTGCGGAAAAGGTGGAAGCCCCGGCGCGCAGCGTCTGTTCCCGGAGCCGGTCGCTCCCGCTGACCTGCGTCTTTCCGGCCTTTTCCTCACCCATGACCATCTGGATCATACGGACCCGGATACCCTTATTCCGCTGACGCAGGCGAACCCGGACATCCCGATCTACGGACCGCCCGCCTCGGTCGCCCATCTCGCCAAAATCGGCATCACGGAGGAGCGGGTACACACGCTGCGGCGCGGGGAAGCGGCCACCGGCGAGGGCTGGACCGTCCACGCTGTCCACGCGGAGCATACGGACGACTCTGTCGGGCTGGTGTTCGTGTTCGACAATGGCCCGACCATCTACCATACCGCCGACACGCTCTACTTTGAGGGGATTGTTGATGCGGCGGCGCGTTTCGCGCCCGATCTATTGTGCATCTGTATCAATGGGCGTCTGGGCAATATGAACGTCGCCGACGCCGCTCGTGTTACCGCCGCTCTGCGTCCCACGGAGGCGCTGCCGATGCACTGGGGCCTGTTTGCCGGAAACACCGCCGATCCGCAGGAGTTCGCCGACGCCGTCGCCGCCAGCGGCGCGCCGGTACGCACTGTCATTCTCACGCCCGGCTTCGGCAGGCATATCGCTGCGGCGCGGGGCAGAGCGGACGCGTAACGTATCCGTGTCGGTGTCCTCCTATTTTGCGGTTCTGCGGCGGGTTCTGCCTCAGCTTACGCTGATCTTTCTTGCGACCGTCGCCATGCTGGCGGGCTACCTGATGGGCCGCCGCCCCCCCACCCCGTATACGCCCCGCGTGCTGGTCACGGTCGTTAACGTCGGCCACGGCGAAGCGTCCTGGATACGTACTCCCGGCGGAAAATTTATTCTAATCGGCGCGGGACCTCCGGGTTCGGGCAGCGCCGTGGTCGAGTCCCTGCGCGGAGCGGGGGCGCGGCGCATCGACCTGCTGATTCTGCCGTATCCCTACGAGGAGGTCATTGGGGGTGTGCCCGAAGTGCTGGAGGAATTTCCGCTGCGCGGGGCGTGGGATTCCGGCTACAAGCTGCAAAACTACGAGAATGTCAATGATATGCAGGGTCAGGTGGAGTCGATGCTGGCCGCGCGCAACATTCCGCTTCAGGCGGTTCGGGCCGGGCAAAAGTTCCCCATTGACGGCGTCAACATCGAGGTCCTGGCCCCGGCAGAGCCTTTGCTCACGGCGAAGCCGGGGTCTGTAAACAACTCCGTGGTCGTCAAAGTCACCTTCGGAAGCACGGCGTTCCTGTTCGCCGGGGGTTTGGAACGAGCCGGGGAAATGGCGCTGCTGGCGCGCGCGCCGGAGATTGCGGCGGAATGGCTGCGTGTGCCCCGCTTCGGTTCGCGTGAAGCAACCTCGCCGGAGCTTCTCCGTCAGGTTCGGCCCAGCATTGCCGTGGTCAGTGCCGGGAAGGTGAACGCGGGCGGCTATCCGCATCAGGAAACTCTGGAGCGTTTGAAGGCATCCGGCGCGAGCGTCTATCTGACCAGCGAGTCAGAGGGTAACATCACCTTTGAAAGTAACGGCTACCAGATAATCACGCCGTAGGCCCTCACCCCTGGCAAGCCCCCTCTCCCAATTCTGGGAGAGGGGGCTTGCCAGGGGCCGGGAGTGAAGGCTACTCCTCCTCGAACGAGAGGAGGCGCACGACCTCCTCAATCGAGGTCAGGCCCCTGCGTGCTTTATCGAAGGCGTCCTGACGAATAGAAATCATCCCCCCCTCGACAGCGGCGGCGCGCAGCTTTGAACCGGGTGCCTGCGCCATCACCAGGCGCGAAAAGTTCTCGTCGCAGTTCAGCACTTCATGCACGGCGATACGGCCCCTGTACCCCTTATCTTCGCAGGCCGGGCAGCCGGGCGCTTCCCAGAGGTCCTCGCCCGGCTTCAGGCTCAGCACCTCGGCCTGCGACGGGGTCGGGAACGAGGGTCGGCGGCACGATGTGCACAGACGCCGGGTCAGGCGCTGGGCCACCACGCCGATAAGCGCGGAGGAGATAAGGAACTCCGGCACGCCCATATCCATCAGGCGGGTGACGGCGGACGGGGCATCGTTGGCGTGCAGGGTGGATAAGACCAGGTGGCCCGTCAGCGCGGCGCGGAAGGCTATTTCGGCGGTTTCGGCGTCGCGAATCTCGCCGACCAGCACCACGTCGGGGTCCTGGCGCAGAATCGCCCGAAGCTGGCGCGAGAAGGTCAGCCCGATCTTCTCATGCACGGCGGACTGGTTGATGCCGTCCAGGTCGTATTCGATAGGGTCTTCGCAGGTGATGATGTTCGTCGTTTCGTCGCGCAGGGCATTCAGCGCCGAATAGAGCGTCGTCGTTTTACCGCTCCCGGTCGGGCCGGTGACGAGGATGATGCCGAACGAGCGACGGATCAGCGACTCGAAGCGCGCGTGGTTGACATCGGACATATCGAGTTCGTCCAGGCCGCGAATCGAAGCGCCTTTGTCCAGAACGCGCATGACCACGCGCTCGCCATAGTGGATCGGCAGCGTGGAGACGCGCAGGTCGAGCGAGCGCCCCTCCACCACCAGCGGAATGCGCGCGTCCTGCGGCAGCCGCTTCTCCGAAATATCCATGTCGGCCATGATCTTCAAACGCGAGATGCACGGCAATTGCAGCGCCTTGGGCAGCGAGCGCACCTTTACCAGAACGCCGTCGATACGGTGGCGCACTTCGAGCGCGTTGCGGCGCGGCTCCAGGTGGATGTCGGAAGCCCGGTTGCGAACCGCCTCGGTGAGCAGGAAGTTGACCATCTTGATGACGGGCGCCTCTTCCGACGCGCGGATCAGGTCCTCCACATTGCCGAGGTCCTCGTCGTCGTGATCCACAGAGATGTCATCGATCACGGAGTCGAGTGATTCGCCGCTGGGCGTCACTGCCGGGGTGCCGTAGTGGGACTCGATAGCCGCGCGCAGCGCCTTCGCCTCGGCCAACATCGGCTCGGGACGCAGGCGCGTCGTGCGCTGGAGCAGGTCGAGCGGCTCCAGATCGACCGGGTTGAGCATGGCAACACGCAGGCGTCCATCGGCGGCGAGTATCGGCAAAAGCGAGTAGCTGCGGGCAATGTCGGCGGACACGAGGGAGACCGCCCGCGCATCCACAACAACTTTCTCGACATCGCAGAACGGAACATCCAGTTGATACGCCCGCGCCTCAACTATGTCACGCTCGGTAATCAGCCCCTGCTCGATTAAAATCTCGCCGAGGCGCTTGGAACTGTTTTGCTGCTCCGAAAGCGCCGCTGCCAACTGTTCGGCGGTAATCCTGCCGTTCCGCACCCAGATCTCCCCGAACTTGGCCCGCCCCATCAAACTGTTAATCAAGATTATGCTCTCCCACGTAGGTCTACCGTGATTATCGGATAACGCGGGCGGAACATTCAGGGGTGATTTTAAACCTGTTTATTACCGGCAACGGAACAGATTTACGGGCGCAAAAATCCAGGTCAGGCTATGTGCTTCTTCAGCATGTCGGGAGAAAGGTCGAATTCGATGAAGCCGCACCGGTAACAGGCTTTGGTTCGTGTCATGAGAACAGGACTGGACCGGAGCGAGGAACGAGCGGAGCCGTAGTCAGTCGGGTGCAGCAGATTGTTGTGCTGCGTTGTATAGAAGCTTTCGACGTGCTTCCATACGCTACAGTCAACTTTTGGGTTGATACCTGTAGCAGACCATAGCTTTATACAAATCCTCTACTTTGACTTGCTCTACAAGGCGCTCTTTTTCTTTATCCTTTGCAGGATGCCAGACCAGTTTATAAAGGACGCTGCCTTTAGTGGAAAACAAGGTGAGTATGCCAGTTTTGGAATCATACTTGTATTTCGCATTTTTTGCGTGCTTCTCACCAAAGGTGAGGTCAGTCCATGCTCCCTGCGGCTTGAGGGTAAAGGTAAACAGCGGTTCATCATATCGTTGCATACGGGTGAGACCCTGCCACGGCCCTAACAACTTAGAAATGGCAGGCGCCTTTGTTTTTGCAGCCTGCTTCGAAGTCTGTGCCACAGCCTGTGGAATAAAATAGGATGAGGTGCAAATGGAAGTGCTTGCCATGAGAGCAATAAGCCAGATTTTCTTCATTATTGTGTCCTTTCAGGAATCAAATTATAGCGCGCGACCAAGCCGCGCGCAAGCAGCACAACTTATAATTATCCCGCATGTTGTGGTATTGCACCCGCTGTAGGAGAATTTTACTGCATCTTTCCCTGTGGACATTCTCGGTAGCGATACTCTCCTGAACGTGGTAATTGCCGCTGATGACGCCTGTCTGCCGCAGCCATTCTATCCCACCGTTCCACGAAGACAGGAAGCGGCTGGGGGAACGAACGCGCCTGGCTTTGGGTACAATATAAATACCACGTCGGATGCACACGGAAAATCAAATCACCATCCACGGCGACGCTGACCGCATCTTTGCCCTGGCCGCCGATATTGCCGCCTGGCCCCGCCTGCTTCCGCACTACCGCTGGGTCAAGGTTTTCCAGGACGATGGAAGGGTGAAACAGGCGGAAATGGCCGCGCGCCGGGGAAAGTTTCCCGTGAAGTGGCAGACGGCGCAGGTCGTGCTGCCGGAAGAAAGACGCATATTCTTCTTTCATACCGGGGGCGTCACGCGCGGGATGTATGTGGAATGGACGCTGCGGGAAACGGAGCGTGGCGTGGTGCAGGTGACGATCTTTCATGAGTTGTCCTATCCCCTGCCGCCGCTGACCGGATGGTTCGCGCGCGGCGTGGTGGGCGCGCTGTTCGTTCGGCATATCGCCGGTTTGACGCTGGCGCGTGTCAAGGAGATCGTCGAGAGCGAGAAGTCTTAGAAAGGCCGGTTCTTTTTGAACCAGAGAAAGGACGACGAGATCGTCGTCACCGGAATCGGGGCGGTGACGCCTATCGGTACCGGCGCGGAAGGATTATGGGCGGGAGCGATGGCGGGGCGCTCCGCCGTCCACCGCATCACGCGGTTCGACCCCTGCCCGTTCGCTACCCATATCGCCGCCGAGGTGCGCGATTTCGACCCGGACGCGCATATCGAAAGCAAGCGGGTCAAACGCTTAGACCGTTATTCGCAGTTCGCGGTGGCCGGGGCGCGTCTGGCTCTGGAGGACGCGGGCCTGCGGCCCGGCGACGTTCCTTCCGACCGGGTCGGCGTCTGTCTGGGCACGGCGCTCGGCGGCGTGGGCTTCGGCGAGCACGAGCATGAGCAGTTCCTGACGAAGGGGCCCCGCGCGGTTTCTCCGATTCTGGCGCTTTCCATCTTCGCCGGGGCCGGTTCGTGCAACATCGCCATTGAATTCGGCTTTACCGGCCCGACGACGGCGAATGGCGATTCGTGCGCTTCCGCCCCGGTCGCGATTGGAAACGCGCTGAGCTATTTGCAGCGCGGGGACGCCGACGTGATGCTGGCGGGCGGCGCGGAGGCCCCGCTGTACCCGCTCATGTTCGGCGCGTTCACCCTGATACGTGCCATGAGCGTGCGCAACGACGACCCGGCCACGGCCAGCCGCCCGTTTGATAAAGACCGGGACGGCTTCGTGATGGCTGAAGGGGCGGCCCTGCTGGTGCTGGAAAAACGGGCGCACGCCGAGCGGCGCGGCGCGCGAATCTACGCGGCCCTGTCCGGGTCCGCGCTGACCAACGACGGCTTCCACATGACTGCGCCGCGCCCGGATGCCAGCGCCTCCGCGCGGGCCATGCGCCGCGCGCTGCATCAGGCGGGTGTGTCCCCCGGCGAGGTGGCGGCGGTTTCCGCCCACGGCTCGTCCACCACGCTGAACGATTCCACGGAGACACGGGCCATCAAAGAGGCGCTGGGCGAGCATGCGCCGCGCACCCCGGTCTTCGCTACCAAGGCGATGCATGCGCACGCGCTCGGCGCGACCGGAGGGTTTGAGGCCGCACTGTGCTGTCTGGCGCTGGAGCGCAAAATGCTGCCGCCCACCATCAACCGAACCACGCCGGACCCGGAGTGCGACCTGGATTATGTGACCGGTGGTGGCCCGCGCCCTTTCACACCCGGCCCCGTGCTGTCCAATTCGTTCGGCTTCGGCGGGATCAACGCCTGCCTGGTGTTCACTCCCGCTCAGTGACCCATTTCGCGCGGGGATTGTGTTTTGCCAACGGAGGGTAGAGTAAAGAATCTGGTCGCTGCGAAGACGCAGCGAAGGGGGTTGCTGACCATGCAGACATATTCGAACAAGTGGATCACGGAACCGGAGAGAGAGCCGCTAAACCGCGGTGCGTTTCCCTGGGCGCTGGGCTTCGTTCTTTTTGCCGTACTGGCGCTGCTTCTGGGCGGAACAGGCGTCCTTCTGATGGCTATCCTGGGCTTTACGCCCCACTGGGGGCTGTGCGCGCTGGCGGTTTTCTGTTTGGAAATCCTGCTGTTTTATGTGGCGTTCGGACACAGAGGCGGAAAAACCGGTAGTTCTAACGGCTAAAGATTCGCCGTGCTGCCTTAGTTTCTGGCCTGATTCTTGCCGATATAGCCGTCATTAAGAAGAAGAAGCGGTAGGAGAAGAAAGCGTGCGACAATTTTCCTTTTTGCCGGTGGCTGCCCTGCTGGCAGCGATGGCGGTGGCTGGCTGTGGGGGGGGTGCGGGCATGCCCACGAATTTGAGCATGCCAGGTAGCGGTGCGGCAGCAGGAGGCGGCGGGGACGATGACGCGGCGGCAGCGGCGGTGCGCCCCCTGGTATACGGGCGGATCGTTTTCTCCGGCGAAGATCAGGTTTCGCTGTCGCACGCAACGGTGGACATCCATCTGGTAGGCAGCGGCGGCGGCGGGCAGCCTGCGCGCCTGGTGGCCGGGCAAAGGATACATGATGTTGCCTATGAGAACAGTGCCGCCGCCACCGGGAATGGGCTGCCGTTCGAGATTTCCGGCAGGAAACCCGACCCCAACGGAACGTATTTCGTCAGTGTGCGCATTGATGCGGACGGCGACGGAAAGATCGGAAGCGGAGACTACCGCAGCCTGGACACCCGTCTGCACACCGCCGACCTTTCCCAGATTCCCGGCCAGGTGACGGTGGCCGTGGAAAAAATGCCCTGAGACCGCATCGCCCGCTGTCAGAGGGAATGGGAACAATACCCGGTGGTACGCATGATACAGTTCAGGGCGCGACGCCCCTTACACGCTCTTCCCCTGCTGCTGCCGGGCCTCGCGCTGCTTCTGGGACTTTGTCTTGCCCGGCCCGCAAACGCGGTTCTTCTGATCGGAAAAAAGGAGCGCAATCTGGCGGCTCCGATGGGCGCGCTGGCTGGCAGCGGCTGGCAGTACCAGGGGCAGTGGGGCGCTTTCATCGGCACGCCGATTGCCCCCCATTTCTTCGTAGCGGCAACGCATACCGGTGGCGCGGTCGGCCAGAAGCTTCAGTTCGCTGGGGCGGAATACACCACGGTAGCGCGCTTCGATGCGCCGGGCCGGGATCTGACCATCTGGCGCGTAAAGGAACGGTTTCCCCGGTACGCTCCCCTTTTCACGGGCAGCGATGAAGTCAATCGGAACGCAGTTATCTTCGGGCGCGGCACGAAGCGCGGCAAGCCGGTAACATTGCCCAAAGAGAAAGCGCCGAAAGGCTGGTACTGGGGTGCGGGCGATGGCGCGCTGAGCTGGGGGGAAAACCGCATAGCCACTGTGGTACGCCTCGACCCGCCGGGCGCGCCCGCTCTGGGCGACCTGCTGGCTTTCACGTTCGATAAGGGCGCGGGGCCGAATGAATGCCATCTGTCGGGATCGGACTCCGGCGGCGGGGTTTTCATCAAAGATAACGGCATCTGGAAGCTGGCGGGGATCAACCATGCGGTCGAATCTATGTACAGCTTCCAGGGAAGCGACGGCGACGCTTTCAACGCGTCTATCTTTGACGCGCGCGGGCTATACGTCGGTCGGGGAAGCCAGTACCGGTATGTTCCTTTGAACCTGCCCGCTCCGCGACCCGGCTACGCCGTCGCCACGCGTATCTCCTCCAACATGGGTTTTATCAAGTCCGTGACCGGCATCCCCGAACCCGGCACGATGGCTCTGGTGAGCGTGGGTTTACTGCCGTTCGCGGGGGCGCTTTTTGCGCGCCGCCGGAAGAAGCGCCGGGAATAAATCACTCCTCCCCGACTTCTGTCAGACTCCTGTCAGGGTTGCTCGCTATAATGCACTGATTCAGCGGGCGCAAACGACGTTGGAACACTTTGATCTAAACGTCGTTTTCTTGTTAGGAGCCAGAACATGCAGTATGATATTGAGCTTGAAGAGTTAGCCAATCGATTGGAAAGAGAAGGAGAAATGTACGCGGCGCAGGCGCTGCGGGCAATAGCGGCGGTGCGGCGGTGCGGCGATGGGACAAGCGCTACCCGGCGCAGGAAGTGATGCGAACGCTTTCCAGCCAGGCGCAGGAGCTGGTGCAGGAGCTTGCCGAACGGAACCCGGATGTGCCACCGCCCGCCTGAACAAGCAGCAGCGGTTCAGCGGGACGGAGAACGCGCAGCAGCGCTTCAGCGTGACCCGCAAAGGGTCGGAGACGGCGGAACGGCGGGATCCGGCGTATTTGCGGACGCCATGGCGTGTGCGGGCGTCACCCGGTTGCGCCCGGCCCTTTTGGAGGCGTACAGCGCCTGATCCGCTCCCACAATCAGGTCGGCCATGCTCTGCATCTGGGGGACCTGCGTAGCAACTCCCACACTGACCGTTACCGGACGCTGTATCCACGGGTGCGCTTCGATGGCTGCGCGCAGACGCTCGGCCATGATCATCGCGCCTTCCTGCGCCGTGTGGCGAAGCACCATAGCGAACTCTTCCCCGCCGTAACGCGCCACCATATCGCTGACACGCGCTTCCCGCTCCAGAACATTCGCCACCGCTTTAAGCACGTCGTCGCCCGCCGGATGGCCGAAGGTATCGTTGTATTGCTTGAAGTGGTCCACGTCGATCAGCAGCAGCGACAGCGGCTGACCGTAGCGCGCGGCGTAGTGCACCTCTTCATTCAGCCTCTCCTTGAAGGCGCGGTGGTTCATGATGCCCGTCAGTCCGTCGCGCGTCGCCAGCACCTCCAGCCGCGCGTTCACCTCCTGAAGCTCCTGCTTTTGCGCTTCCAGCGCCCGGCTGTATTCGCCGATCTGCGCCTCGAACAGCTTGCGGTCGGTCATGTCCTGGATAACATAGGCGAAGCGCATCCGTTCTCCGGCGGCGGCAGTACGACCAATCGGGCAGCAGGTCGCCGACATCCACGCCAGCCCTCGGTCGCCGCTTTCCCGCTCGTACTCAAAGCGCACCGGTCTTCCGAGCGCCTGGCTTTTGCAGTAGTGTTCCCGCCACATGGCAACCCGCTCTTCGGGAACGCCCAGTTCACGCGAACGGCTGCCCATAATCTTCTCCGGGTCAAGACCCAGGTAGCGCGCGGTTTCGGCGTTGCCCGAGATATGCAGGATGTCGTCGTCCAGAAGCTCCACTACGCCCATCATCAGGCCGATGCTGTCATAAAAGCCGTGCAGCGTCTCTTCCCGGTCGCGCAGCGCGTCCTCGGCCTGCTTCCGCAGCGCCATGTCGCGGTCGATCAGGATAACGGCCAGCGCGCTCAGCAGAATAGCGAGAATCCCGCCCGAAACAATCACGAGCAGGGTTCTTTGCGCGGTTAGCTGCGCCCGCTGCTCGCGGCGGCGCAGAAGCTCGGTTTCTTCCGCCTGCATGCGGGCCACTACCTGCCGGATGGCGTCGGTAACCGCCTTGCCTTCGTCCAGATTGCGGGACAAAGGCGAGGGCAGGAGACGGGGACTACGGCCTTTTTGCCGCGCCAGCACCGCCTCTATAATCACCAGCCGTCGCCCGACCAGATCCTCCAGCGCGTCGATGTCCTTCTGTTGGCGGGGGTTGTTTCCCGCGAGATGGCGCAGGGCCGCAACCCGCGCCGGGAGGTCGTGCTTTGCCGCATGGTAAGGCTGGAGGTATCTGTCCTGGTTGGTCAGCAGGTAGCCTCGCATAGCCGTTTGCGCATCGATCACATCGGCAAGCAGCGCCTCCATCTGCTCGCGTATCCGATAGGTATGCGCCACCGAGCGCCCGGTTTCAATCAGGCGGAGTGTACTGAGATAGGAGACAGCCCCGACCACCGCCAGCAGAAGCAGCGCCCCCAAAAAGCCGCCGCGTATCTTATCTTTCGTCGCCCAGTGCATCACGAGAACCTTCGTTTTTACTGCCGGAAGGTGACTCCTGGCAGTTTTATCTATTTATCTGTTCTGGTGAAAATATCGGCAGAAACCGGCACTTGCTCCAGCCCGTAATTGAGCGGGGGTGAAAAATTTTTGGAGGGGTAAGCAGGCGAAGCGGCGGCGGCCACGCCTGCTGCTCTTTATTCTTCCGGGTGCGGCGCTGCGCTTCAGCGCTTCCGTGATATGGATTTGCTGGAGCGCGCCCTCTGCTCCGTGCTCGTTGTTGTTGTTGGCGGCGGCGGCGTCCACCGATATAACATTATCTTGGCGCGATTGTCCTCTTCCACCAGCACAACGTACTCGCCATTTGCGCGTTTGAAGGCGCTCATCCCGTGGGCGATATCCACATAGCCGTGATGTCCCCCGGCAACGCCGCCCGGACGCAGTTCGCCCATGAACTTGCCGGTTTTGCTGTGATAAATGCGCACCGGCGGAATGATGCCCGGCGTCTGGGATTTGGAAACATAACAGACGAAAACGTAATCGCCCGCCACATCCACCGACTTGGGCATGATCATCTCACCGGTGCTGCCTTTGTTCCAGGTTTTGAAAGGCAGCTTGATGCGGACGCCTGGCACCGGCCCCTTCAGCCAGTTATCGAAGCGCAGAATCTCCGTGCCGACCAATCCCCACGCGCCGCCGGGATCGGGATTGTCCTTCGTGAAGCCGCCCAGAAACATCGTGTCCGCCGCCGGATCGTAAACGATACGCTCGACGCTGAGGAACTGCGCCGGACGCTTGAACGTTTTGGCCGCGCCGTAAATCGGCTTGCCGTCCGGCGCAAACCCGGTCAGCGGCTCCATAACGATACGCTCCCCCTCGGTATACCAGACGTTGCCGCGCGCATCGGGCCACACGGCCCACCCCTGGCCTTTCCGCAGCCCGGAGTCCAGCGCAATCTGGCCGTTGCGCGCCGTATCGAAGCAGAACACCGGCATTGCACCGGCCAGTTGGTCCACAACAAAAAGCAGACGATGTCCATCCACAATGCGAATCCAGGCCGTCCCCTTTCCCGTGGAGCGCGGGTCGTCCGGGTGGCGGTCGAAATCCGCAGTGATCGCCTTGAGCGTCCATGCGCGCTGCCCGGCAGGTTTGGTGTAATCGAACTCGAAAATCTCCTCGCGCCCGTAAATCTCCTTCCCATCGCTGCCCGGCGCTGCGGAAACCCCGTCGACAAAGGTATAACTCTCCATCTCCCAGACCAGATTACGCTCCGGGGTGAACTTGCGCAGGATGGTCCAGTTTCTGCCGAGCGCAACATAAAGATTGCCCGCCGCGTCCGTGCCCGCACCGCGAATCGTGAACAGTTTGTGCGGATCGCCTTTGACCATGCCCGGCGTTCCCGCACGCAGTCCGCCCAGCTTGCCGAACTTAGACACTATCTTCGGCGCGTCGTCCAGGCTGCTGATGTCGTAAAAGTAAATCTGGCAGTGCCGTTTTCGCAGACAATCAGCCGCCCGTCGCTGCCGACCGTTATGTCCGACGGATTCTCCAATCCCTTGATTACCGGGGGAAGCGCGTTGCCGTTCGCATCGAAAGCGCGCACCTGCTTGCCCGAGCGCAGCCAGATACGCTTTTTGGCATCCACGGCCACATCTTCCGCCCCATCGGCCTTAAAGGAGCGGATAAGAGACAGATCCTGCGCCTTTCGCAGCTGCACTTCACTGCCGCCCTCGCGCACAATGTACAGCACGCCGTCGCGGTGTGTCATGTCCAGCGCCTTGCCGACGGAAACCTGATCTTTATAGCCGTAGTCGGCACGTCGGAAGCGGAGCAGTTCCCCGTCGGTGTTGATCAGATAAAGATGGGCATCATCCGCAGTCACTGCTTTGGAAGAGGTACCCCAGCCCCAGGCGTTGTGTCCCCCCCTGCCATCATATTGACGGAAAAGCTGCTTGTTTGCCTGTCCGTCCTTATAGGCTCCCACGCAGCGCCCCGCCTCGTCCCACTCGGACGAAGTATACAGGGTGCCGTCGGGGGTGACCGCAATCTCGGTGACAAAGTTTTGCACCCACTGCTCGCTGCCGCCGGGGAACGTGTTACCTAACCAGGAGATGGAATGCTTCGTATCGCTCCTCGACGGCAAGCCGAACAACAGGGTGCAGAAAAACAGCAGGAAAATTCGTGTATTCATATCTACTTCTTATGTACTCCGGTTACGCACTTAAAGTGCCCGATAACTATGGTCCTATACAGTGCGAAGATGCGCCGCATCGCTGAGTCGGCCATCCATCGTCGGCGACTGCCAGAAGCTTCGTTACCATAATTAGGGCAGGAAAACGTCCCAGCAGTCGCTGCCACGACGGGAGCGGCATACCCGCAACGCCCCACTTCAGCAGCGGTAGTCCAAAAAGAAAAAACAGGAACGGGAACAGCCAGAGCCAGAGGGGCACCGCGCACCATTGAGCAGCCAAGTCTCCCAAAAAAGACTTCATCGCAGATAACCACTCATTCCCGATCCTTCGCTTCTCGGTTCCTATCTATCGCCACCAAACTGCCTTAATAAGGCACCCATCATTACTCCTGACCGCAAGGGGGACCACCAGTATGGTGACAGCGATCTTGATGAGTAGTTCTTGCCAATAAGGCATGGTGGTGTCTCCTGTCCGTTTTGCTTATTCCCGACCCTCTGGCTCCTGCCGCAGATCGCGCGGCCCCTTGACCTCTAACGTAACGCTTTGCGCCCGGAGTGCGTTCGGAATGTGGGTTGACGTTACGGGAGAGCAGGCAGGAATCGGTCAAGCGGACACAGCATCCGCCCAAATTGCTTAAAAAAGGAGAGAGGCTCCCGCACGAATCGGCACAGACGAGAGGAAAGCTGGTACCCCGTACGGGAGTCGAACCCGTGATTTCCTCCTTGAAAGGGAGGCGTCCTGGGCCACTAGACGAACGGGGCCCGTGTCGGTGAGCGCACTCACGCTACGAGACGACACGGGCATTGTACCGTAGCGCACACGCCCTGTCAACCGTCGGCTATGTTTTAGGTACTCCCCGACAGTCCCGTATTTTGACGCGCCCCCCGTGAAATGGTATAATGGCCCCGGCGCGTCGCTGTCGCAAGCCCGCAGACGGCACCGCACCCTTTTCCGTCAGGAGTACGCACCCCATGCGCCGCAGGCGAACCGCCTCCTCTGATCCCGAAGTCACCAGCGAAACTACCGAAACCGTCGCCGCCGAAAACTCCGCCACGGAGACGCCGCCTGCCGCCCCCGAGGAAGCAGCGCCCGCCGCCGCCGAACCGCCGCAGCCGCCCAAGCAGCAGCGCCGCCGCCCCGCGCGGCGCAAAGCTGCCGCTTCGGTGGAAGAAGCCGGTGGGGCAGATGCGCCGCCCGCCGAACCTGTCGCCGCTGTTCCGGAAGCCAGCGAAGCCGCTGCCTCGACGCCGTCCGAGACTGCCGCGACGCCGGTCGTTGACGAACCCGAAGCCGCGCCCGCCGAGCCTGCTCCGCGCCCCAAGCGCACGCGCCGCCGCACCGCGCCCAAGCCTGAAGAAGCGCCTGCTGCGGCAGAAGACGCCCCCGCACAACTACCCGTTGCCGCCGAAGAGCCTGGCCTTCCCACGACCGAAGAAGCGGTAACGGAAGAAGCCGCCCCGCCCACCGAAGAACCCGCCGCGCCGCAGCCGGCTAAGCGGGGCAGCAGCACCCGTGGGCGGCGGCGCGCTGCTAAAACCGAAGAGCAGCCGTCGTCACCCGCTGTCGCCGAGCCTGCCCCGGTCACGGCAGCCGAAACGCCCGCCGCCATTGATTTTATTGCGCCGGAGTCAGCGACGGTCACGGAAGAGACGCCGAAGAAAACACGCACGCGCGGGCCGCGCAAGGCAAAACCGGAAGCTGCCGCCGCCGAACCTGCTCTGCCCTCCTACCAGGCGCTGCCCGCCGAGGCGCTGGCCCGCCTTGCCGAAACTCGTATCGTTGTTCGCAAGAATGTCCCGGAACTGGCAGTAAACGGCGAAGTCCGCACGCCGTTCCTGTTTTTTGTCAACACTGAGGACCCGGAATCGCGCGATGTTGCGGCGCGGCAGATACGCGACGCTTACAATGCAGGCATCCGCTTCTTCACCGTTCTGGCCCACCTGCCCTGGCTGACGCGCGACGGCACGCGCCGCACCGAGCCGCTGGACGAGGCGCTGGACCTGGTGGCCCGCAGCGCGCCCGAAGCATTTGTTCTGCCCCGCCTGATCTTTTCGCCGACGATATCCTGGGAGCGGACGCACCCCGACGAGATGACGCGCTACGCCGACGGCGACACCGGCGATGTTTCGCTGGCGTCGCGCGCATTTTGGGAGGAAGAGGCGGATGCCGCTTTGCGCGCCGCCGTAGAGCATGTCGCCCAGGGGCCGCACGCGGGCCGTGTGTTCGGCTTTTATCTGGAGCACGGCGAATGGTTCTATGAGAAGGGGCGCGGCTTCGACTATTCGCAGGCCAACACGGCGGCGTTTCGCGCCTGGCTGCGGGCACGGTACGCGGGCGATGTCATCGCGCTGCGCGCCGCCTGGCACGATGGTTCCGTAAGCTTCGATGGCGTGGAGATTCCCCCGGCGCAGCCCGTGGAAAAAACGCCGGACACATCGGGCGTGAACCTGCTGTACAGCACGCGCGAACGCCGCTACGCCGATTTCCATGAATTTTCCTCGGACATTGTCGCGCAGGTTATCACGCGGCTGGGACGCGCGGTGAAAGAGGCCAGTGGCGGACGTTCCGCCGTCGCCGTCTCCTACGGCTATACGCTGGAGATGCCGCGCGCCGGTTCCGGACATCTGGCGCTGGCGACGCTGCTGGCGTCCCCGCACATCGATATTCTGACCGGCCCGTACTCCTACGCCGCGCGCCTTCCCGGCGGCTCGGCGGCGCTTCCGGCACCGGCGGCGTCCGTGGCGCTGGCAGGCAAGCTGTGGATCAGCGAAGACGACACGAAGACCTTCCTGGCGCGCGGCGAAACGCCCGACACGTATAATCCGCGCATCGCCTCCGAGCGGGATACCGCCGCTGTCTACGCGCGCAACTGGGCCGCCGCTGTCACGCAGAACGCGGGCATTTCGTGGATGGATTTGTGGGGCCAGGGCTGGCTGGACGATCCGCTGATCTGGGAAAATATCGACCGACTGCGTGATGTCACCGAAAAGCTGGCGACCCGGCGGCGCAACCCGCGCACGAAAACGGTGGCCGGGCCGGATGTGGCCGTGATCGTGGATGAGCGGTCGTTCTTCGGGGTGCGGGCGGACGAGCACCTGCTGGGCAAGTTAGTGGCGAACCAGCGCGACGCGCTGCTGCGCTCCGGCGCGCGCCTCGGCTTCTATCTGCTGTCCGACCTGGCGCGCAAGAACTTCCCGGACACGCCGCGCCTGCTGCTGTTTTTGAACGCTTTCCGCTTTCCCGCCGATGTGCGTGCCGCACTGCGCGAACGGTTCCAGAATGACGGGCGCACCCTGGCCTTCCTGTACGGGCCAGGCTGTTTGGAAACGAACGCCGACGTGGCAGGCGTCACCGAGATGAACGACATTCTGGGAATGCACATTCGCCTTCAGGCGTGGGGTTCGAAAACCGGAACGCTCGTTACCGAAGGACGCTCGCCTTTGACGGACGGGCGGCGCGGACAACGGCTGGGCGATGAGGCGCGAATCAATCCGTCGTTCACCGTTTCCGATCAGCGGGCGCAGGTGCTGGGCGAATACGCATCAAGTGGCAACCCGTCGCTGGCGGTTCGCAAGCATGCTTCCTGGCAATCCGTTTTCTTCGGCGAACTGACGCTGACGCCGAACCTGCTGCGTGGCCTGTACCGGCTGGCAGGGGTCCCCAACTATACCGACGAGGATGATGTCGCTTTTATCGGGGACTCGGTGATCTGCCTGCATTCCACCTCGGGCGGCCCCGTCACCGTCGCGCTGCCCGACGAGGCGCATATTCTGGACCTTCTTTCCGGCCAGATGATCGCGCGCGGCGGGCGCGGCGCGCGCCTGCATCTGGCCCCGCGCGAAACCCGGCTTTTGTTCTACGGCACGCCCGCTGAAATCACGCGTCTGGGCGGCGACCCGCAAAGCGGCCCTCCCGGCCTGACAACGGCTGAAGTTCCGCCGCCGCCGCAACGCTTCACCTTCGGTTCCTCAGATGGCGCGGCGCACGGCAGCGGAAGCGGCGATGTTCCTTCTGAAGACGAGGCGCTGATGGCGGCGGCGCTGGCGGGCGATATTCCGGTTGTGGATAAGGACGAATCGCTCGAAGACGCAGACGAAGAAGATGCAGAGGAGACCGCCGAGGTCATGGGTGGCGCGGAGACACTCCCGCCCGCAAAAAAGAAGCGAAAACGGCGGCGCGGGCGACGGGCGGGAGAAGCTCCGGACGGCGGCACCGACGCACTCGTTCCGCCGCTTGCAACGCCCGACGCACAGGGAGACAACAGACCACTGGACGCCGCTGCCGCTGCCCCGCGCGCAATGCCGCCGCTGTCCGAACTGTTGCCCCATTCCGAGCAGGTGGAGGGTGATCTGCCACCCCTCCCCGACGAGTTCCTGCCCCTGAACGACGGGGAGGAAACGGAAAACGACGCGATAGAAACAGCGGATGCCCCGGCTTCGGCGCGGCGGCGACGCAACCGGTCCCGACGGGGGCGCGGGCGGCCTGGTAACAGTGAGCAATCCGGCGCTGCAATGGCTCCGGATGCACCGGGCGCAACTGCCGAAGACGGGGAAAGCGCGTTGTAAACTGCCGCCGCCTTCCCCTTCCCCGCTCCCAGCGCGATTCTAAAGCCGCTGCGAGACGGGAAAGAGGGAAAGGCTAACGTTACACCGTTGTCACGCCGTGTACCGGCAGACCGTCGGTCTTTTGCAGCGCCTGGGTTAACTGCTCGTCCGATGGCTCGACCAGCACCTTACCTTCCCCGAAATCAATTACGGGAATCTTCTGGCCGCCACCCTGAAGCGCCCAGGCGGTTCGGGCCAATGCGGCATCCTTCTCCGTGTCGTAAAAGTTATATTCGACGCCCAGCGCATCCAGCAGCGCGCGCGAGCGCACGGTGTCGTGGCAGCGCTCCGAGCCATAGACGGTCAGCGCATGGTGCGCGGGATGGCCGGTCAGTTCGTGGCCGAAAGGAAGGTTAGCGGACGTATCTGCCATGGGTTGTTTCTCCAAATCAGGATTTGTGATTCTATACCCGGCCCGGCCCGGCTTTACCCGTCGCGCAGCAGCAGCCAGCGGGCGGCTTCACGGGCGTGGTAGGTCAGGATAATATCGGCCCCGGCGCGGCGAATTCCGGTCAGCATCTCCAGAACCGCCCGCTTCTCGTCGATCCAGCCGTTTTGCGCGGCGGCCTTGATCATCGCATACTCGCCCGAAACATTATACGCGGCGACCGGCAGATCGGTCAGCGCCCGGATGTCGGCCACAATATCAAGATAAGACAGCGCGGGCTTGACCATGACGATGTCCGCGCCTTCGGCAATGTCAAGCTTCACCTCTTTAATCGCCTCGCGCCGGTTGGCGGGGTCCATCTGGTACGAACGCCGGTCGCCGAAAGCAGGCGCGCTCCCCGCCGCGTCCCGAAACGGTCCGTAAAAGGCCGAGGCGTATTTGGCGGCGTAGCTCATCAGTGCCGTATTTGCTAAACCCGCTTCGTCCAGCGCCGTGCGAATCGCCCCGATGCGTCCGTCCATCATGTCCGACGGCGCGACCATATCCGCCCCGGCGGCGGCGTGGCTGACGGCGGTTCGCGCCAGCAGCGGCAGCGTCGCATCATTGACGACACATCCCGCCTCAATCAGACCGCAGTGGCCGTGATCGGTGTATTCGCACAAACAGACATCGGTAATAACCAGCAGGTCAGGCAGTTCCCGCTTGAGCGCGCGCACCGCCTGCTGCACGATGCCGTCGTCGGCCCAGGCTTCCGAGCCGCGCGCGTCTTTCGTTTCCGGGATGCCGAACAGAAGAACGGCTCCAACGCCGTCGCCCATCGCCGCCGCGCACTCCGGCACCAGTGTATCCACGGACAGGTGAAAGACGCCCGGCATCGAGGCAATCGGGCGGCGCAGGCCATTGCCGGGCGCGACAAACAGTGGATAGATAAAATCCTCAGGGGCCAGCCGCGTCTCGCGCACCATGCGCCGAAGCGCCTCGGACGCCCGCAGGCGGCGAGGACGCTGGTGAAGCAGAGTTCTTTCCATGACAGGGGTATTGTACCCGGCAGCGAGGGAGAGGCCAGCCGCCCGTCGCCGGGTACAATACCCACGCCATGATCCCTTTCGATACGTTTACGCTCGCCGCCGTTGTGGCCGAGCTTCGGGCGACGATTAGCGGCGCGCGCGTACAGAAAATACACCAGCCTGCCCCTAACGACGTCGTCCTGTCCCTGTACGGGCGCGGCGGCGCGCAGCGGCTTCTGCTTTGCGCAGACCCGCAGAACTTCCGCGTCCACCTGACGCAGGTCCGCCGCGAAAACCCGATCAACGCACCCGCCTTCTGCCAGGTATGTCGCAAATATCTGGAAGGGGCATGGCTGGAAAGCATCGACCTGTCGCGCTTCGACCGGGTGCTGCGCCTCGTGTTTCGCGCCCACGACGGCGAAAACCTAATGCTGGCTGCCGAACTGATGGGGCGCAATGCCAATCTTGTTCTTGTTTCAGGAACCGGCATTGTTCGGGGCGCTATCCGCGCCGCTCCTTCGGAGGAACGACCCCTGCGCCCCGGCGTCGCTTACGCGGAACCGCCCGGATATCAGGACCGGCAGGACCCGCTGGTTCTGGATGCGGCGGCGATGGAAAAGCTGCTTGCCGCGTTACCTTCTCCGTCGGAGGATGCGAAGGCGGCGCGCTCCTACCTGATGGCGGCGTTTTCCGGTATCGGCCCGTTCGCTGCCGACGAAGTGCTGGCGCGGACCAATAGCGCGAAAAATGGCGTGCCGGAGGCGCTGGCACAGCTTATGGAAGCCGTCCGCAACGCAGACTTCGCGCCCCACTCCGTTAGCGACGTGGCGGGCAATACGGACGGTATCTGGGCCTTCGAGCCGCAAAGCATCCCCCGAAACCGGCGCTTTCCACGGGACAGCATATCCGTTGCCCTGGACACGTTTTACGCCACGCGCGCCGGACGGGCGGTGGAGGAGGCCGAGCGCAGCGGGCTGGCGAAGGTGCTGGCGCGGGAGATCACGTTTCGGGAGCGCGAAATCGCTGCCGCCCGAACAACCCTTGCCGAGGCCACGCGCGCCGACGAATATGAGCAGACCGGTAATCTGCTGCTGGCAAGCCTTTCCCTCATACCGCGCGGCGCGGCGACCGTTACCGTGCCTGACCTTTATGGCGCAGACGGCGCGGAGCGAACGGTCACGCTGGACCCGAAACGCGCCCCGCAGGAAAATGCGGAGCGGTACTTCGAGCGGGCGCGCAAAGCGCGCGACGCCGCCGAGTACGCACAGAATCGTATCGCGGAGCGGGAGGAAGAATTAGCGGCGCTGCGCCGCCTTTCCGCCGACTGGGAGCGCGCGGAAACCGACGAAGCGCGGGAAGCCGTACGACATGCGCTGAAAAACGTTGTGGGCACGCGACGCATGGAAGAGGCAGGCACTCAGCGTTCCGCGATACGCATCCAAAAGAAGGACAAGCCTTTTGGCGGGCACCGGGTACGCACGCACACCGTGGAAGAATACGAGCTACTGCTCGGGGAGACGGCGGAGTCGAACGATTACCTGACCACGCGCGTGGCTGCGCCCCCCGATTACTGGCTGCATGTGCGCGCGGGAACCGGCGCGCACGGTATCCTGCGGACGAACGGTAAGCCGCAATCGGTGCCCGACCCTGTTCTGCGCCGGGCGGCACAGATTGTTGCCGCACGCTCCGGCACGGCGCAGAAGCACGCGGGGCTGGTAGCGGTAGACGTAGTTGAGCGGCGATACGTGCGAAAGCCGCGCGGGGCGAAGCCGGGCCTGGTCACGTACTCCCGCGAACGCACTTTAGATGTCACGCCCGGCCTGTAGTACGGGGCGTCAGTCTTCCTTCTGCCCTCGCGCAGCGCGTGACCTGGGCTGCTCGCTCATCCGATTGCTGCCCGTGCTCCACTCCATCACCACGTCGCGAACACCCGCCCGCTGCTTGAGAACCTTGTACAGCGTGTGAATCTCGGCCTCGAAGTCGCCCTCGTGGCCGCGAATCGGGCGGACGCGCCCGTTCAGGTGGATGATGCCGCGCATGGCGCAGACCTGTGTCTCTCCGGTGTCCAGACGACGACGCGCCAACTCCCGGCGCACGTAACGGACCATTTCTACATCTTCAACCGGCATTTTGTGCCTCCTTACAAAGAAACCCGGAAACGCAGAAATAATGATGCCGATGGCGGAAAGCGGTTTACCGCTGCCGCTGCTTTATGTGCAGACGGCGGTAAGTTCTATTTTGTTGCAGGAAAACCTTTTATTTCGGTACAAATCGCGGGGCCAGCCCCAACCATCTCTGGGAACCAAGCAGAGTGTCTTGATTGGCAAGCATCCCGCGCAAATAGCACCAGGGCGCGGCAAGCCTGCTGACCATCTACAATGCCCTTTATTCTGCACATCAACAAAACGCGCGGCCTTCTCGCGCGAAACGTAGGCATCTTGACTGCTCACCTCCAGATTTCGGAGCGACTTTCCTTACGGTAAAGACGCTCCAATTCCTTCTGAGAGTAGACGGCAACCCCGTTGACAAAAGCCGTCGTTGTAGGATGCACCGTATCCTTCCCCTGATAATGCGAGTGGTCAAACTCCGCCCGTTCGTGCGCTTCGCCATCATGCACATGCACCGTGGGGAAGAACAGCGTGCCCGTGTAGGCGTGTGACAAACTCAAAGGCCATCGGATGCGGCTCCTGGCGGTGGCCCTTCATCGCACGCGCAGCAAAGACGGCGAAGCCATAATCCTGGTACTGCGGCAAGCCATCCCAAACGTCGGCAGGAAGCCTGAAGCCCGCGTCCAGGCGCTCGAAGGCAGCAAGCGTCGGCACAAGCTGGCGTCGTAGGCACCGACCCCATGCACTTTCAGCGTGGGCTGCTCCACAGGAAAATCGTCCAGGGACAGACAGAAGGATATTGGCCGGGTCGATTTCTGGGAACCCCGATACCATGTCCTTGAAGAAATCCGCATAGCCATCCAGAGATAGGAAGCGAACGGCGGTGTGCGTCACGCGAGGCGACCGGCAGCAGAATCATCGCCAGCTCCCGGTCGGTCGTATAGGACATACTGTAAATCATGAACTGCGTACCGGTTCCCGATAGCCTCGCGAAGATCCGTATTGCGGACATACTCCACCGGCCCGGAGAACATGCACATGTGTTTATCCTTTATCTGTCCTTCGCGTGGTTAATCCACCATCTCTTCGGCGCGGCGCTCCGGCGTCGGAGCGAGCGCGATACCGGTGGTCGCGCGGTCGGCATCCGGGTCGTAGTTCAGGTTCGGCGACAGCCACCGCTCCACCGTCTCCACCGCCATGCCCTTGCGCGCCGCGTACTCCTCCACCTGGTCGCGCTCGATCTTTCCGACTGAGAAATAATCGGCCTTCGGGTGCGCCAAAAGCCAGCCGGACACCGAGCTTCCGGATGCATCGCCATACTTTCCGTATGGTAGATGCCAATTTTTTCCACGTCCAGCAGGTCGAAGATGGTCTTGCGTTCCGTGTGATCGGGGCAGGCCGGATAGCCCGGCGCGGGCCGGATGCCCCGGTACCGCTCCCGAATCAGGTCATCGTTGGTAAGATTTTCGGTTTTACCGTAGCCCCAGTCCTCGCGCGCGATTTGGTGCAGCCGCTCCGCGAACGCCTCGGCCAGGCGGTCAGCCAGCGCGCTGACCATGATTGCGTTGTAATCGTCGTGCTCCGCTTTGAACTTCGCCGACAGTTCCTCCGCGCCGATTCCCGCCGTCACCGCGAAGCCGCCGATATAGTCCGGCAGGCCCGTCTCTCTCGGGGCGATGAAATCGGCCAGTGACTTGTTGAACTCGCCCGCCGACTTTTGGGACTGCTGGCGCAGCATATGGAACTTTGTCAAAACCGTGTCGCGCCGCTCGTCCGCGTACACCTCCACATCATCGCCGCCTGCATTCGCCGGGAAGATGCCGTAGACGCCACGCGCGGATGAGCAGCTTTTCGCGGACGATCTTATCCAGCAGTTCCTGAGCGTCCGCGAACAACTCCTTTGCCCGCTCGCCGACGACCGGGTCATCGAACAGCTTCAGGTACTTGCCGTGCAGTTCCCAGGTGATAAAGAACGGCGACCAGTCGATATACGGCACCAGTTCTTCCAGCGGGTAATTATCTAATACGCGCACGCCGGTAAACGACGGCGCGGCGATGTCCTCGGCCTTCCACTCGATGGGCGTGCGGCGGGCGCGGGCGACCTCGATGGGCAGCATGGCTTTCTCGCGCCGCTTGCCCGCGTGCGCCTCGCGCGCCGTCTGCTGTTCCGCCTCGTTCTTTTCCAGGAACGACGCCCGCGCATCCTCGCTAATCAGATTACCGACGACGCCGACCGCGCGCGACGCATCCAGGACATGGACGACGCCGTGCGGGTACGCGCGCGATCTTGACGGCGGTATGCACGCGGCTGGTGGTCGCCCCGCCGATAAGCAGCGGCACCGTAAAGCCCTCGCGCTTCATTTCGCGGGCCACATGGATCATCTCGTCCAGCGACGGCGTGATCAGGCCGGACAGACCGATAACATCCACGTTCACTCCGCTCGCGCGCCGTCCGCAGAATCTGGTCGGACGACACCATCACGCCCAGGTCGATGACTTCGTAGTTGTTGCAGCCCAGCACGACACCGACGATGTTCTTGCCGATGTCATGCACATCGCCCTTCACTGTCGCCAGCAGCCCTTGCCCTGCGCCTGATGCAGCCCGCTCGCCTCTTTTTCCGCCTCCATGTAAGGCAGCAGAGCTGGCGACGGCTTTTTCATCACGCGCGCGGATTTCACCACCTGCGGCAGAAACATCTTGCCCGCGCCGAACAGATCGCCGACGACGTTCATGCCGTCCATCAGCGGCCCTTCGATGATGGAGAGCGGACGCGGGTATTTCTGCCGCGCCTCCTCGATGTCCACGTCGATATAGTCGGTCAGCCCTTCAGCAAGCGTGCCCCAGCCGCTCCTCGACCGTCCCCTGCCGCCATGTCTCCTCCTCTTTCGCCTCCTTCTTCCCCTTCCCCTTCACCGTTTCGGCGAAGGCGACCAGGCGGTCGGTGGCGTCCGGGCGGCGGTTCAGCAGCACGTCCTCGACCAGTTCCAGCAGGTCTTGGGAATCTCCTCGTAGACGGCCAGCATCCCGGCATTGACGATTCCCATGTCCAGACCGGCGCGGATGGCATGATACAGAAACGCCGCGTGCATCGCCTCGCGCACCGTATTGTTGCCCCGGAACGAGAACGAGATATTGGAAACGCCGCCCGATACCTTCGCGCCGGGCAGGTTCTGCTTGATCCAGCGCGTCGCCTCGATAAAATCGACTGCGTAATTGTTGTGCTGTTCCAGGCCCGTCGCCACGGTCAGGATGTTGGGGTCGAAGATAATGTCCTGCGGCGGGAACCCGACCTCCTCGGTCAGTATCTTATAGGAACGCGCGCAGATTTCGATGCGCCGCTGGTAGTTGTCGGCCTGCCCCTGCTCATCGAAAGCCATAACCACGACCGCCGCGCCGTAACGCCGCACCAGCCGCGCCTGCTCCTTGAAGTTTTCCTCGCCCTCTTTCAGGCTGATGGAGTTGACTACGCCCTTGCCGACACAGCACTTCAGCCCGGCTTCAATCACGGAGAACTTGGAGCTGTCCACCATGATCGGCGTGTAGATTCCCGGCTCGCCCTGAATCAGGTTCATAAACGTCGTCATGGCGGCGACGGAATCGAGCATTCCCTCGTCCATGTTGATGTCGATGATCTGCGCGCCGTTATCCACCTGCTGCTGCGCGACCGAAAGCGCCTCCTCGTAATTGCCCGCCAGAATCAGCTTCGAGAACTTGGGCGACCCGGTGATATTCGTCCGCTCCCCGATATTTATAAATTCGCCTCCGGACGCACCGTCAGCGGCTGTGTGCCCGACAGGCGCAGAAGCGGCTCCACGGTCGGCGGGACGCGCGGCGCAAGGCCTTCACCGCATTGGCGAAGCCGCGAATAAACTCCGGCGTCGTGCCGCAGCAGCCGCCGATGATATTGAGCCAGCCGTTCTCGGCCCACTCGCGTATCGCCGGGGTCATCTCCGGCTCATTCAGGTCAAAGCCCGTCTCGGCGAGCGGGTTGGGCAGGCCCGCGTTCGGATAGACGCTCATATAGATCGGCGCGAGGCGCGAAAGCTCGACCAGCGGGCGGTACATCCGGCCCGAAGCCGCAGTTCAGACCGACGGAAAGCAGCGGCGCGTGGGAGATAGAATTCCACATCGCTTCCAGATTCTGGCCGGACAGGTTGCCCCCGGCCAGGTCCGTAATCGTCAGCGACGCCATAACCGGCACTTCGCGCCCGCCGTCGTCGAACAGCTTCTGGATAGCGAACAGCGCCGCCTTCAGGTTCAGCGTATCGAACGTCGTTTCGCACAGCAGCAGGTCCGCGCCGCCTTCCAGAAGCGCGCTCGCCTGCTCATAGTACGCCGCGACCAGTTCGTCATACGTGACGTTGCGGTACGCGGGCCGGTCGGAATCCACAATCACCGACGCACTGCGCGTGCACGGGCCGAGCGCTCCGCCACCCACCGGGACCGTGATGGGTCTTTGACCTCGGCGGCATCGGCGGCACGGCGCGCGATCTGGGCCGCCGTCACATTGAACTCGCGCACCAGATCGGCCATCTCGAAGTCCGCCGCCGAGATGGAATTCGCGTTGAACGTGTTCGTCTCGATAATGTCCGCGCCCGCATCCAGATACGCCGCGTGAATCTCCTCGATAACGTCCGGGCGCACCAGCATCAGCGCCTCGTTGTTGTTCTTGAGGTCTACCGGGTGATCGCCGAACCGCTCGCCCCGATAATCGGCCTCCTCGAAGCGGTACTTCTGGATCATCGTGCCCATCGCGCCGTCAATAACGAGGATGCGCTTCTTCAGTTCTTCGCGAATATCTTTCATACGGTCCAATCTTCAATTCTCAGGTTCGGCACGCGCCCAAAGTCGCGCGTGTTCCGGGTAACGAGCGTTGCCTCTTCTTCGAGCACGATAGCCGCAATGCGTAAATCCATTGGCCCCACGTTGAGCCGAAGGCGTCGCAGGTCATTGTAACGCGCAAGGCTTCCGTCAGGTCAGGATCGAAACCGCGCCAGCAAGCGAACCGTCGCCAAGCCGTTGGTAAAACATTGCTGTTTCCGCATCGTTCCGAGCGCGGCGTATCTGCCCGTACCACCCGGATAAGTCTCTTCCACGGTGATGACAGTGACCGCCGTCTCCCCACTGCCGACAGAGTCTTCAGATACCAGCCTGAGTATTCCCGTGGCGATACAGCGAAAACGTATCGGTGTCGAGGACATACCGGCCACGCTGCCTGCTGCTCTTCCCGCGCCAGTTCCACGTCCCGTTCACGCCGGTATTCCGACATGGAATCACACCAGGCATCAAACAGTGGATCGTCTTTCATCCAGCAAATTTGCAACGGGTTACCGGTTTTGCTTCATGAACGAAACGCTTTCGCTATGCGAGCGCCGGTAGAAAAGCGGCGATCTACCCCGTTCAGACGGTACTCGCGGATTCCGTCGTCCCCTTCACGGGAAAGATTCATCGCGGTGCGCCTGTCGAAGCGAGTATCCCGTCCTCAGCCACGGGTTTGCATTACTTTGTCAATCCTCCCACTCCACACCCTCGGTAGCTATCTGCATTTATTTTTCCAGACAAACCAGCCGCGCCCCAGCGTTCTGACTGTCGCTCATCAAGCAAGTTCCTTTGCTTCGCGTAGCGTGCTAATCCAGGCCGCTGCCGCCACAGCCGCAGTCATGCCACGTCAGACCCTGTTCGTGGAGCATTTGCAGGCGCCATTGACGCACATCGCTCTGCCGGGAGCTTTGAAGTTGAGTCCCATGTCTTGCAGTCAGTACGGGTATCTAGTGCGCTGGATGTTCCGCTCGGTGCCTTGTATCGTTGAGAGGGCGGAACATCTTACGGCAACCGAAGCAACTTCCAGCCTGTCATCTGCGCGTACCGGCACACAGGAACAACTTCCTGGTATCGTCTTTATTAAAGCGGTTGGACCGCGTGTGGCTTGTATTCAAGGACGCTCGCTCTCTCTCTCCTTTGTAGTAGGCTAACTGCCCTGGGTATAGAACACACAATGGCACCGGTCCCGACGACATTGTCCAAGTTGCCCGAAGAGGCATCTCCTGCTGATCTAAACGTCTTCCGGCGAGATGAGAACGTCACCCCCCTTGTGCCTTAGCAACGCCTCAACGGTCTGCGGTGTGTTGTCGTGGTTAGCAATCCACTCTGTCCGGGCTGCAATATTCCAGGGACGTGGTATAGGTCGCCCAAGACCTTGTTCCGCCGCTTCGGGTTAGCGAGCAACTCAAGTAGCGGTTTTTATCTGCTCTGACGAAGGCTCGAACAAGCTCTCTTGCTCTTGGTTCATTACGCCTGTCCTGTGCCTGCGATCTAACTATTGCACGTCTTCGCTATCTCTGCGCCGCCCCATTGCGGTCAGCCATTCGCGCAGTTTGGCGACGCGGGCGGGGCCGTCGGTGGGCAGGGCGATGGGGCGGCCACGGGCGTCGATGATCAGGCCGACGACGCCGCCGATGACGGGGAAAGTGGTAGCCTTGCCCCGGCCCTGTCCCAAATCGAAGGCGCGGGCGGGGCGGGCTTCGATGGTGGCGGTTTCGCCTTCACCGAGCGGCAGGACGCGGATCGTGCCGAAGGGAACGGCGGTACTTTGACCGTTGAGGGTGACGGTGACGCAGTCTTCGCCATCGCGAGCGGTGCCGACGGGAGCGATGCAGTCACCGAGGCGAATCAGGCAGTCGCGCTCGAAGACCTGCGTGGCGGCGACCGGCTGAAGTGTAGATAAAATTCCCAACTGCGGCATCATGAAGATAGAGTCCACGGTCAGGCTGGTTTTGCCCTCGGGCGCGTAGGCATCCATCATCATTAGGGCGGACTGGGCGCGCTCCGGGGCGTGCGACAGAACGCCGCCGGAGCCGATAATCATGTCCAGGTTGAACAGGTTGACGAGCGTTTTACCGCCGCCCTTTTGCTCGAAAATATCGCCGATATCGCGCTGCTTCTGGACGCCGACCATTTCGCGCGCCAGCGATTTGTGGTGCTCAAAGGCGAGGCGCAGCGCTTCGCGGGCGGTCGCCTGCTCAATCTGCAAATCACGCAAATCCTGCGGGATGGTGGTCGGGCGAATCATTTTGTTGCGTAGCTGGTTGCGGATATAAGCGTCCTCTTCGGAAAAGGGAATCCAGCGCTTGATGTTTTCCAGCCCGGCCTCGCGCAGGACATTGCAGATGGAATAGCTCATGCCCAGGTTGGCGGAAACCGTGCGGTTGTAGACACCGCCGAAGACCGAGAAAACGTCCGTAGTTGCGCCGCCGATATCCACACCCAAAGCGTTGATGTTGCGCTCACGGGCGATGGTCTCCATGATCTTGCCGACCGCGTTCGGGGTGCTCATGATGCCCGCGCTGGTCCACGTCTTGAGCTTGCCGTAGCCGGGAGCCTGCTGCATGACGTGCTCCAGAAACAGTTCGTGGATGGCTTCGCGGGCCGGGTACAGGTTTTCCCGGTCCATGGTCGGGCGCAGGTTCGCCACGGCGCGCACGTCCACCACGTCGCCCAGTGTTTCCTGCACAGCTCCGGTGGCGTCGGTGTTGCCCGCGTAGATGACCGGCAGCTTCAGGCCCACCCCCAGGCGCGGGCGCGGGTCGGCGGAGCGAATCAGTTCAGCCAGTTCCTGAAGGTGGGTGACGGTGCCGCCGTCCGTGCCGCCGCTCATCAAAATCATGTCGGGGCGCAGCTCGCGGATGCGCTGTACTTTTTCCCAGTCCTTGCGCCCGTCGTTGACGGCGACCACATCCATAATGATCGCGCCCGCACCCAGCGCCGCGCGCTCGGCGGACTCCGCGCTCATCTCCTTGACCACCCCGGCGACGGTCATCTGCAAACCGCCGCCCGCCGACGAGGTGGAAAGGTACAGATCCACGCCGGTCTTCTCATCCTGTGCAGGCGTAATGACTTTCCCGTCCGCGCCGATCAGCGTCTTGCCGGAAAGCTCCTCGACCTCACGTACGGCGTTCGTGACGCCCACGGTGACATCGTCAAAGGGCGCTTCCACCGTGGTCGGGGCCTCGCCGCGTGTGACAAGGCGATACTCATCGCCCCGTCGCTCAATAAGAATAGCCTTGGTTGTGGTGCTGCCGCAGTCGGTCGCTAAGATGGATCGTATTTCCGCCAAAGAAAGAGTTCCCCCTGATTCGTGCTGTATTGTAGCACACGGGCATTTGGGGCCGCAAACCGGCACGGTCTTTGCACAGACAGGCAAACAGGAGACATAGTATGCCCATCCGAGCCATCGGTAAAACAAAAACCCGTCGAAAAACCAGGCCAGAAACAACTTCCCCCACTCCCCATTTCCTCCAGCGAGGGGCGCTGCTGACACGCATCGTGTTGATGCTGCCCGTGCTGGTAGCAATTCCCATCGCCGCGCCGGAAGAGGAGCGCATGACGCTGTTCGCGCTCGCCATTGTCTGGGCGCTGACCACGATGCTGGCGGCAGGTGTCACCCGCCGCGACCGCTTCACGCGCGACTGGGTCACGACGCTTTCGGTCGTCGATTTTCTGATCCTGTTTATTGTGACTGTGGTGGCGAGTCCGAGCATCCTGTTCGCGCTGCCCGCCTATTCACTGCTGGGATACCTGCAATCGCTGCTGTGGGGACGGCGCGGCGCGCTCCTTTCCGCGCTGCTGGCCCTGGGCGCGGCCATTCCTGTCGCCCTGATCCGTGCCCCGGAATCCGCCGCCGACCTGACACTGATCGCGCTCTGGGCGTTCCAGAACACGACGGCGGTGGTGCTGCTGGGCCTGTACGCGGAGCAGCAGGGCAAACAGCTACGGGAAGTGCGGCGCGAAGCGCGCCGCAACCGGGAGATGGCGCTGCGCGATCCGCTGACGGGGCTATACAACCGTCGGTTTCTGGACCAGCGGCTGAGCGAGGAGGTGGCTCGCGCTCGGCGCGCGGGCACGCTGCTGTCGCTGGCGATGATCGATGTGGATCATCTGAAGTGCTGGAATGACACCTTCGGCCATGCGGCGGGCGACTCTGCGCTGCGCCTGCTGGGAAGCCTGCTGCGCCACTCCTGCCGCGCGGGCGATGTGGTTTGCCGGATCGGCGGTGAGGAGTTTGTGCTGCTTGCGCCGGAAACGGACGCCGAGGGACTTCGAGCGCTTGTAGACCGCATCCGCGCGACCGCAGCAGGTATCATCCAGCATGAAGGGGAGGCGCTGCCGCGCCCGCTGACCTTCAGCGCGGGCGTCGCAACCCTCGAGCCGACACAGACGGCCCAAGCCCTTTTGGAATCGGCGGACCGGACGCTGTATGCGGCGAAGCAGGCCGGGCGCAATCGCGTTCTTATGGCCGCCGAAGCAGCCGGGGAGGCAGATGACCTGCCTCCCCACCCGGTTTCGTCTCTCCTTTTGCAGCGGCGCATCGCAGCACCGCCGGAGGCGGGGGCCTGTTAATCGCCCCCGCCGAAGTCTCCGCCACCGAAGTCGCCTCCGCCACCGAAGTCGAATCCACCACCGCCATCGCCGCCGCCGCCGAAGTCAAAGCCGCCGAACGGGTCACTTTCGCCGCCCTGGCCGAACAGGTCGAAGCTGCCGGCATGCTCGACTTCCGGCTCCGGCGCATTACCGCCGCCGCCGCCGCCAAAGAAGCCGCCGCCGCCGCCGCCGTCGCCGTAGTAGTTGTTATTGATGACGGTGCCGCCGTGGCCCCAGCCGCCGAATCCCCCGTAGCCGCCGAACAGGCCGCCGCCGAACAGGTTCGTCAGCAGGTACAGATTGACCAGCGACCCGAAGCCGCCGCCGCCAAAGCCGCCCCAGCCGCCGTAATAGTCCCGGTAGGGGTCGTACCGCTGGTTCTCATACCAGGGGACGTAGCGTCCATCCTGCTCGAACGCGCGAATATTAGGCGTTTCGCCGCGCTGAATCGCCTCGGCCTCCTCGCGGGAAGCAAGCACCTGGCGCTTCTGGCCCTGAATCACGATGGTGACGGGCACCAGTTCGCTCATCGGCAGGGGACGCCCGGAAAAGAACGAGACACCGCGCTCGCCTTCGGGAAGTTCCTCAATGGCGCGCTGCATCTGGTCGCGCTCGCGCTCGTCCTGAACGGCTTCCACCGGCTTCAGCCGGGCAGCGGCGGCGCGCTCGGCATCGGTAGCCAGCGACGGAATCTCCGGGATGCTCATAGCGACGCCGGTGCCGCCCGTGGCTTTATCGATGGAGACCCGACACTCTTCCAACTGCGCGAGTGCGTTGTCCAACAGGGGCCGCGCGCGTCGGGCATCGTCCGGCGTACGGGCGTTCTTCAATATTCCCGACGCCGTAGCGTATTCTTCATAGGCGTTCTGGCGCAGCGACCGCGCGCGGTCGGCGTCCTCGCCTGCCGGAAGCAGGTCCAGATAACCGTCCACATAGGAAAGGTTGTCAAGCGCCTTCCGCTGCAAAGCCAGCACCGGCTGAAGGGCAGTCTCCAGTTCCCGCCGCTTTCGCAGTGAGCGGAAACCGATAAACCCGGCGACACCGGCTCCGCCTAACAGCAACAACCCGCCGGTCGTGTTGTTATCGGCGCTGCGGTCGCTTCTGACGGCAGTGGACACCGCACGGGTCGCAGCGACGGTCATCTCGGTCAGGCCACCGCGCTGGAATGCCTGATCCAGTCCCGCGCCTTTCAGCGCTCGAGCAACCTGATCACGTCCCAGGCGGTTCCCATAGGCGCCGACCCCCTGCTCCGTCGCTACAATGACAACGCCATCGCCCACGTTCAGCCTTTGGTGCAGCTCGGCAGCCAGACGCTCGCGCTGCCGCCCCGAAAGCCGGTTAGACAGGACGACAATCTTGGCCGCCGGTTGCGCTCCACGCGCCGCATTTTCCAGCGTCCCCTGGTCTACGTCACCCTTTAAGTCCGGGTCTACATAGACATTGCCCTGAGTCAGCGCGCCGATAATCGCGGATGCCGTTTCCGCCGAGGAAGAATTGCCTCCCCCGGAGGAGCGGCTGCCGCTCGGGGGCGTTCCCCCCACGGAACGGTACGCCTGCAAAAACTTCGCGTCATCTCGAATGGAGCGAAGGTCAGGGTCTAACTGAAGCACTTTCTCGAACGCCGCGCGCGCTTCGTCCTGCTGGCCCAGACGGCGGAATGTCAGCCCCAGCGCATGGTGAACGACCGGATTATCCGGCTGATCCTGCTTGGCCTGCTGCAGCAGACGCAGCGCCTCCGCATAGTCGCCGCGCCCATAGGCCCGGTTAGCATCCTGAAGAGGCCCCGCCCACGCCGCGACGGAGAGCACCGTCAGGAGCGCGGTCAGCGCCACCAGAGCTTGTATCGCTTTTATCATTGTCTTCAATCTTCTATCCTCTTGGCAAAAGCATCATCAAAGAACACACATCCTGCTATATATACTTTAGACACGGGCCGCCGGTTTCGGTTGCGGGGAACTCCGGCAAAGCGGGCACGGTATATTCGACGTATGCCAGTAAACTGCACGCACCCGATTATTTCGGCCCTGACCGTCGCCGCCCTTCTATTGATACCCATAATCGGCTGTAAAGCCGCGCCGCCCAGCGCCGTCCCCGCGCAGGCGGCTCAGCCCGGTGTCGCCGGAATCAGCTACGACCCCTCCGCGCCGCTGGACGTTACCGTGACTTCACTGGGTGGGCAGGGCGTCCGCAGCTACAATGTCCGCTTTCGAGGCGCGAATGGCGGTTTCGTTCCCGGCCTGCTCACCCTGCCCGCCCCGGTCGCCGGGAAAAAAGCGCCCTGCGTGCTTCTTCTTCACGGGCTGGGCGGCTCTAAAGGCAATATGTTCCTTCTGGGTTTGTCGCTGGCGCGGCGCGGCTATGCCACCTTCGCCATAGACATTGCCGGGCATGGCGAGCGTGCCCGCATCAACAACAGGCCCTCTAATGATCTGGCGCTGCTCGATATGCGGCTGGCGGCGGCGCAGACGGTGATCGATTTGCGCCGCGCCACGGATTTTCTGGCGACGCGCCCCGACATTGACAGCCGTCGAATCGGCTTCATTGGTATTTCGCTGGGAGGTATTCTAGGTGCCGTGTTCGTGGCCGAGGAGCCACGTGTGCGCGCGGCGACCCTGTGGTCGGCGGGCGGGGACTGGGGACGTCTGGTGACGACCAGCACCCATCAGTTCGCCCGGACCTTTCGCGCACGGGGCGCGACGGATGCCCGCGTGGTAGAGGCGCAGATGGCGGATGTAGACCCGGTCTTCACCATCGCTCGTTTCGCGCCGCGCCCGCTTCTGATGATCAACGGGGCGAGCGATACCGTCGTCCCGCGCGCCAGCGCCCAGGCTTTGTACGCCGCCGCGCGCACGCCCAAGCGCCAGATCATTCTGCCCGGCGGTCACGTTCCCGACATTTCGCAGATGGTCGAGCGCACTCTCGCCTGGCTTGACCGGAGCTTGTAGCTCCTCAAGCCCTCACCCCCGCACTCGGTCTGCCGAGGCGCTCTCCCGCGCCAGAATTGAAGAGGCAGCTCAAATCTACTGCGCCGCTGGGAGAGGGGTGCCTATTACGAAGCGGCCCCGGCTTCGCACGAGAGCAGGGAGAACCCGCTTGGGGCGCAGCCGGAATGGGTAACGTTACCAACATGCCTTCGGTAACGAACTGGTAACGGGCGAAGCCGGGGTTGGCAATGTCACAGGCACCCCTCTCCCGGCGGCGCAGCCGCATTTGAGCCGCCCTTCGGGCGCGGGAGAGCGCCTCGGCAGACCGAGTGCGGGGGTGAGGGCTATTCCCGTTTCTTTTTGCCGCGCGCTTCGTCCAGTAGCTGCTGCGCCTCGTACATCCGGGCCATCGCGGCGTATGGGTTCTGCGCGTTCGCTTCTTCTTCAGCCCGCACTTCGGCGTCCAGACGTTCTATCTCGCGCACCCGCTGAATGATGCGCCAGATAAGGTAGATAATTATGGGGACACCGACGACCCAGACAATAATTCGGAGAATTTCGGCGAGCGACATTGCTTCGCTGCTTCCTTTCGTACAGATAGCTTTCTTTTCGGCTTGGAAACCGTTCATGTCTCTTATACCCGTACCGCCGCGCCAGGAAAGACCGGAACTGATAGATTCCGTGGAGCCGTCCGACCCTGATTTCGCCGCATCGTTCGGGGATATTGCGCGGGTCAACCGGTTCCTGGGCGGAACGCGCGCCGTGCTGGCGGGTCTGGACACGCTCGTTCCCGCGCTGCCGCCCGCGCCGCGCCCGATACGCCTCCTCGATCTGGCAACCGGTTCGGCGGACATTCCCCGCGCCATCGTCCGGGAAGCGCGGCGGGGGCGCTGGGGGGGACGGCCCGTGCAGATCGTCGCCTCCGACAACCATCCCAAGGTGCTCGCCATCGCGCGCCGCTTGAGCGAGGGCTTTCGCGAGATAAGTATCGAGGAGGCCGACGTGTTCGCAGTGCCCTACGGGGATGCGGCCTTCGATTTCACGCTGTGCTCACTTGCTTTTCACCATTGGGGGCCGAGCAGGTGCGTCCAGGTTCTGCGCGAGATGGATCGGGTCGCATCGGCGGGCTTCCTGGTCAACGATCTGCGCCGCGATGCCATCGCCTGTGGCCTGATCTGGGCGCTCACGCGCGTCATCGGCGCGAACCGATTGACCCGGCACGATGCCCCGCTTTCGGTTCTGCGCGCCTATACCGTCGCCGAATACGAGCAGATGGTTCGCGAAGCGGGTATATCCGGCTGTGAGGTACGCCGTTTTCCCATGTACCGCGTGCTTATCGTCCGCCGTGCCGAGATGCGGGAAAGCACTTAGAAAGTCCTGTGGCTTGAAAAACCGATATGACGTGATTATAGTCGGCGGCGGCCCGGCGGGCGCGGCGACCGCTGCGCATCTGGCCCGCGCCGGGCGGGAAGTTCTGCTTTTGGAGCGGGCGAGTTTTCCCCGCGACAAGCCGTGCGGCGAGTTTTATTCCCCGCCGGTGCGCGGCCTGCTGCGGGAACTTGGTGTTTACGATGCCGCACTACGGGCGGGCGGGCGGGCAGTTCCTGCCGCTCGTATTTTCTGCGCGGACGGCGCAACTTTTGCGGGCGGCTTCGCGGCATCGGCGGCCTGCTCGGATTGGGCGCGCGAAGGCGGGCTTTCCCTGCCCCGGCTTGCGCTGGATAATCTGCTCTTCCAAAATGCCCGCGCGAGCGGCGCGGATGTCCGGGACGGCGTGGCGATGCGGGGTCTTCTGCGCGGCGCGCATGGCGGGCACGTAAACGGCGTGCAGACGGACGCCGGGAAGTTTTTCGCGCCATTGGTAGTCGGTGCGGACGGCGGACGCTCGCGCGTGGCGCGGGAAATGGGCGTCGTGCGTCCCCTGCCTCATTTGCAGAAGATCGCGCTGGTCGCCCATTACGAAGGCGTGCCGATGGAGCCGGATCACCCGGTTGAGATGCATCTGGCGCGGGATGAGACACAGGCGACGGTAGTCTGCGGCTTCGGCCCCGGCCCCGACAACACGGCGGACGTAACGCTGGTGGTGGCCGAGGACGAGGCGCGACGCATCGCCGCCGCAGGCCGCCCGGCGGCCTATTACGATGCGCTGCTGCCCCGCTTCCCTGTGGTGGCCGGGCGGCTGCGCCGTGCCCGACGCGCGCGCCTTGTTACCTGCGGCACGTTCGGCCACGTGACCACCCGGCCCGTTGCGGACGGCGCGCTGCTGGTGGGAGATGCCGCCGCATTTATCGACCCGTTTACCGGGGAAGGGGTCTACTTTGCCCTTCGCGGCGCGCAGATGGCGACGGAGGCGATTCTGGCGGCGCTGCGTCGCGGCGACCTGTCGGCGCGGGCGCTGACGCCTTACGCGCGGGCACGGCGGCGCGAGCTGACACCTAAATACGCCGCCTGCGGGCTGATTCAGCAGATTGTGCATTGCCCTGCCTGGATGGCCTGGCTCGCCCCCCGGCTGGCGCGGCGGCCCGCGCTCACGGAGCGCCTGCTGGGTGTCACCGGCGACATGGAAAGCCCCTACCGCCTTCTTTCGCCGGGGTACCTGCTCGGGCTTTTGCGCGCCTGACCCGCCTTTCCCGGAATCGGATTGCAGCGGCGGGGGAAAAGGGAAAGAACAAGCCGGGCGGGTCGATATACCCGCCGGCGCGGAAGGATACCAAGCGGCATGGGGTTGAGGACTCTGGGACGACGGATCACGGTGAGCGCGGGCCGCGCGGTCGGCATGCGGGCGCGAAAATATGTCGCGCCACTGCTTCCCGGTCTGCTGACGCCACTGGCGCTGGGCGCGGGCCTGTCCGCCGGGGCGCTGGCCTTCTTCTTCAACATCGCCGACGACATACGGCAGCAGGACGGCGTCTGGCGTTTCGATCACGATGGACTGCGGCTGGGGCTGACACTGCGGAACCCGCGCCGAACGCTGCTGATGCGAGGCGCTTCCGCGCTCGCCCGCCCGGACATCATGAGCGGCCTGGGCATTGTCGGGCTGGCGGTAAGTCATTTTATTCCGGCGTTCCGCGCCCGGGGAATATTGCTGGCGGTGACTTTGGCGGGCGGCGGAGCGATCATCGGCGGAATCAAGCATCGGTTCGCGCGCGAGCGCCCTTCAGTCATCGAAGCGCTGGCGACGGAGGGGACGTTCAGCTTTCCGTCCGGCCACTCGTTTATCTCGCTCTGCTTTTACGGCATTCTGGCCTCCTGTGGATTCGCTCGCGTTCGGACTGGATACGACGCTCGGTGGTGGGTATCGGCTCCGCGCAGGCGATTCTGCTCATCGGAGCGAGCCGCGTGTACCTGGGTGTCCACTACCCCTCCGATGTGCTGGCAGGCTACGCCGCCGCGATTCCCTGGCTAACCGCGTGCCTGGCCGCCTACAACCGGTATGAGCGCAAGATGGAGCCACTCTCTTAGGCGAGCCGAAGATTCTGGCCGCCCCAATGAACGCTATAGACTGAACCCGATGGCGCAACGGAAAGGACACCGCCCTTTATGCTGAAAACAACGCTGCTGCACCCGGAGATACTGTTCGCGCTGGGGTCAGCGTGGACACGGATCGCAGATACTCATCGCCGACGGTAACTATCCCTTTGCCACGAAATCCAATCCCGCCGCCGAGCGCGTGTTTTTGAACCTGCGCCCCGGCCTGGTGGACGCCTCCGAGGTGCTGCGCGCATTGGCGGGAGCCATTCCGGTCGAGGCCGCGCAGGTTATGGCGACGGCGGACGGCTCGGAACCAGCGATATGGGCCGAGTTTCGCGATCTGCTGCCGGGCCTGCCGCTGGAGCCGCTGGAGCGCTTCGCCTTCTACGACGCCGCCTCCACGAGCGATGCCGCTCTGGTCATCGCCACCGGTGAGCAGCGTATTTATGCCAACCTCCTGCTGACCATCGGCGTCGTGCCACCGCCCTCCGAATAAGCGCGCCCGTTACCCGAGGTTAACGAGAGGACTGCGAACGGCGCGACCTCCCGGTTCAGCACAGGCAGGTTTTTACCGCACAAAAAATGTGCGGACGAAGAGCAAGCGGACAGCCAAAGGCATAATTTCATGAGCGTGTACCGAGTCAGGTGCCGGTCGAGTTCATCGTCGAAATCAACGACGATAACACGCAAGCCGACGCGTCCCGCGCTGCAAGGAGACCAGCCTATCGTGGCAGTGAGAAGGGCGTTGATGAGCCTGCTCGACCCGACCGCGAGAAAAGGAAGCGTTGGGGTGTGCGGCGAACCATTATCAGAAAACCGGAATGCGACATTGACGTTGTTCTACTCGACCCAAGCATTCTGAACAAACCATTGGCAGAGGGCGATTCAGAGCCAAGCCCCAAGGATTGACACCAGAGCGCAACGGTCTGACAATCGCTGGCACCGGACGCGAAAGCAGTATAGCGGCTTTATCTATAAACTATGGGACCCCGCCGTTTGTCATTTCTATGAGTTGAGGTTTTTTATGCCGTCCTTCACCACCGTACACTTTTTCTGCGGCTGTTTTGAGCGACTACCTGTAGCGTGACGGGTACGGGCCAGTCCTTGTTGAGGCAATGCTCGATCCAGAGTAAGCCGACGGGTGAAACAGGCTCAAATCACAGCGGTGGCCACGATGCACCAAGAAGCCAGCCTCTTCGGACAACGCGCGCTCCCAGGCATACCATCCACAGATACGCCAGACACGTAGCCAGCAGCAAGCGCTGTAGGCGCATGGGGTCGCTTAGATGACTGTGACACACATAAAAGCCCCGGCTCTTCTGGTCTGAGAAGAACGTCTCGATAGAAAAGCGCTTTCGATAAAAGAAACAGGCTTCCTCCAACAGTTCCAGATTGCTGACAAGGTATAGCGGGCTGTCGTAGCGCGGGTTCCATAATGCGATCACCAGCACAGGACCAAAGCCTTGCCCCGTGAACAAGACATCGGCCATTTCCACTGTGTCGCCCGGCTCTATAGGAAGCTCGGAGAGGGGAAAAGACTTCCCCTGCTCACACACCAGGGTGTTCTTGCTGATGCGGCAGACAAAGGACCAGCCCAGGCGCTGCACCAATGCCAGCAGATCGGTGCCATTGAACTCGCCGTCGCCCAGAAAGATAACCGGGCGCTCCGGGGGCACAAAAGCGGCCACTTGCCGTACCAAGTGCTCGTGCATCTGCTCGCTCAGGTGTCCCTTCTTGCCCCGGACAACACTCGGGCCAGAGGCAGCGCGCGCTTCTTGTAGAGCACACACTGATGACCAGAGGCCTGGCAGGTGCGGCCAATGGGACTGCCGTCGATGACCAGCACCAGAGGCCCCGGAGGCAGGCTGGCAAGCAGAACCTGGAGATATGGCAGAAAGTACATCTCTGTGCTGATGTGCTCGTTCATCAGCCAGCGACTGTAGCGCTTGATGCGGCTTTCACGAGTGCTGTTGCTGGGCACTTTGCTGGCAATAGCGGGCAGGCTGCTTCTCTTGCTGCCGACGATGCCGCTGACCAGATGCGCCAGCGTTTGAAGATGCCGCGCATGATTTCCTTTGGGTTCCTTGGGGACAGAGTTGTTTGAGAGCCGTGTGTGTATGGCACAATAGCGTCTGAGGTTGTCGCTCATAGGGAACTCCTGGGTCTGTGGTAGGAACCAGGGTACCCGAGAGCGGCAACCGTTTCAACGACAAGTTAGTGTCACCTCAAAAGTGTACGGTAGTGAAATGCCGTCCTTACCTGACGAAGTACATCAAGCCCTCCTTGAGTCAGCGCAACGAAGCGACTGTCTGTTGTTCGGAGAGGTGCGCGGCGCGAAGGAACTGCCGCTCCTTCTGGCCGACTTGCTGGACGACCTGACGGCGCTGGGGTACGGCGCGCTGGCGATGGAAATCCCCCGGTCGCAGGGGGAACCGATTACGCGCTGGGCAAGCGGTGCTGACGACACCATACCGCCCTTCTTCGCGCAGCCGGGGTTGGACGGCAGGGGAAGTGAACAGATATTGACCCTGCTCCAGCGGGCCGCACAGAAAGGCTGGCAGATTCTGTGCTTCGACATCGTTGCCGACGAGTGGGACTGGCGGGAGCGCGACAGTGACATGGCCGATACGCTTGCGGGGCAGTGGCGGCAATCCTCTCCGGGCCGGAAAGTCGTCGGCGTGTGTGGCAACCTGCATTCCCGCCTGACCCCGACATCGGAATCGTATGCGGATCTGTGGCCCTCTTTCGCCGCCTGTCTTCAGGAGCGTAACCCGCAGATTGTCGTCCATACGGTCCGCGTAGAGTGTCACAGCGGGTTCGCCTTCAACAATACGGTGCAGGAGCTTTTTTACAATCCCATTCCCCAGACCGAGTGGCGCGAAGACGCTGAACTGGGCCACTCCTACGCATTGCATCTGCCGCAGGCTACTGCCGCGACATACCTCGCCCCACCGAAAGGGTAGGTCCCGTGCCATTTATCCATGACGATTTCCTTCTCAATACCAAAACGGCGCGGCGGCTGTACCACGAGCGGGCCGCCCGGCTGCCGATTATCGACTACCATAACCACCTCCCGCCACGCGACATCGCCCGCAACCGCCAATTCGAAGATCTGTTTGAGGCGTGGCTGGAGGGCGACCATTATAAGTGGCGCGCGATGCGTGCCAATGGCGTGGACGAGCGCTACTGCACCGGCGACGCGCCGCATGAGGAGAAGTTCCTGGCCTGGGCGCGGACTGTCCCCCACACGCTTCGCAACCCGCTGTACCACTGGACGCACCTGGAACTGAAGCGTTACTTCGAGATCGATGAACGGTTAGATGAAAAAACGGCTCCGGCGATCTGGGAAGCGGCGAACGCGCGCCTTGCCACGCCCGATCTGACCACACAGGGTATTCTGCGAAAGTTCCGCGTCGCCGCGCTTTGCACGACCGATGACCCGACCGACGACCTTTTGTATCACCGGGCCATTGCCGCCTCCGGCCTGGCAACCCGCGTCTATCCCGCGTTCCGCCCCGATAAGGCGCTGACGGTGCATCAGCCCGAAGCGTTCAATAGCTGGGTAGATACGCTGGCGCAGGTAAGCGACACGGAAATCCGCCGCCTGCCGGAATTCCTGGACGCTCTGGAAAAGCGGCACACCTTCTTCCATGAATGCGGAGGCCGCCTGTCCGACCACGGCCTGAGCCAGTGCTATGCCGACTTCCCCAGTGAAGCGACCGCCGCCGCCATCTTCGACGCCGCGCGCTCCGGCAGGGCGGCCAGCCCGGACGACCACGCGCGGTTCGCCGCCTACCTGATGCTTTTCTTCGGACGCCTGGATGCCCGGCGCGGCTGGACCAAGCAGCTGCACCTGGGCGCGCTCCGCAATGGCAGCAGTCGCGGCTATCGGCTTCTGGGGCCGGACACCGGCTTCGATTCCATCGGGGATTGGCCGCAGGCGCAGGCGCTGTCGGCCTATCTGGACCGTCTGGACCAGGAGAATGCCCTGCCCAGAGTTATCCTGTACAACAACAACCCCACCGACAATTATGTCTTCGCGACGATGATCGGCAATTTCCAGGACGGCGTGACGCCGGGTAAGATGCAGTTCGGCGCGGGCTGGTGGTTTTTGGATACCAAAGAGGGCATTGAATGGCAGCTTAACGCGCTTTCCAACGTCGGCCTGCTGTCACGCTTCATCGGCATGCTGACCGATTCGCGCTCGTTTCTGTCGTATCCCCGGCACGAGTATTTCCGGCGCGTGCTGTGCAACCTTCTGGGCCGCGACATCGAGCGCGGCGAGATTCCCGATGACGATGATCTGGTCGGGCCGATGATCGAGAACATCTGCTTCCACAACGCCCGGAACTACCTGGGACTGGACATTCCCCCGCTGGATACGTTCCTATAGGAGCAGGAGGAAAAGCATCTTCTATCCAAATCCTTTGTGAGCACTTATTCCCGAATGCGCGCCATGGGAGCGTATTTGCGATCACCGAGGCGGAATTGAGCGCGCTGCGGAGTCGTTACCCTTAGCCCAGGCGGCGCAGCAGGCACTGCCCTATCTTTAGTGGGACAGGACATACATCAGCCCCCGGCCCTTTCCGGGAACTCGGTCACGCGCAGGTGACTGCTGCCGTACGGAATCAGTTCGATCTGCTCGACCGGCTCCCGTGCCGACGCAGGACGGGGCGGCGGGGCGGCGGCATTGTTCTCCAGTGTCCATTGCGGCACCCGCCGCGCCGCCACAGTCAGCGTGACCGGCGCGGCATCGGGCGCGAACGGAACCGCCCCCACCGGCGCTTCCCGCACCGCGAACTGCTCGTCGGGCGGGCGATTGTCAAGCGCAAGGCCGTAGTTCCAGGGCGTGGTGGGATAGACTTCCCAGTCCGCGTGCGGCTCTTCGCCCCGCAGATAACGGAACTCCTCGCCGATCTTGAGCGAAAACACCAGCGGCCCGCGCAGCACGGAAACGGCGTCGTTATAACGCCGCTTAAGCCGAATGCGGTCCATGGGGAAGCGAAGCGTCACCGTGTCGCCGGGGTTCCAGACGCGCTCGACGGTATGGAACGTACCCGGCAACAGCGTTTCCATCTGTTCCCCATATTTGACAGAAGCGCCGGTTGCCCATCCGGGGACGCGCAGATGCAGCGGAAAACGCACCGGCTGTTCGGCACGGATAGTCAGGTGGATAGAATCGCGGAAAGGGTATTCCGTCTCCTGCGTTATCGTGACCGCGACGCCGCCCGCGACCGTCGCCTGCACGACGCTGGGTCCGTAGGCGACGGCGGCCAGCCCCCCGTTTGGCGCAGTCATCCACAGGCTCGCGACGAACTTGGGCCAGCCCTGATGCATATTGGCGGTGCAGCAGCCGAAGCAGGGTTCCAGGCCGAACAGGTTAGCGTCTTCGGAGTTGTTCGTGTAGATGCGCTCGCCGTCCGGGGCGATTTTGCAGATTACCTGGTTGGCCTGCTGGTCGTACTGGTGCGCCCACATATCCGGCGTGAAGGTCGCAGGCAGGGCGTTGTAGGCGATACGCTCCAGACGGTCCCCGAAGGCCGCCTCGCCGAACGCGGCCAGCAGCGTTTCCAGCGAAAACATATACTCAACCACCGCGCATAGCTCTGTTCCCTGCGAGGGGTTCTTTCCCGCCAGCGATTCGTCGCCGGTGAAGATGCCGGTCGCCTGTCCGTGGTACGTGTCCAGAATCCCCATCCAACGGGCGGCGGCTTCTCTCCCATCCGCTTCGCCGCTGCGGCTCCCCTGCCGGACCGCCGGTTCCTTCAAGGCCATTGCGTGGTTGACCACATGGTTTTCCAGCGTCCACTGCGGCTGCTTTTTGGTATAGTGGAAGTCGGCGAAGTGGGCGTCCCAATCGTAACCCTGCGCCTGCGCCATGCGCATCAGGTCAAGAAGCCACCCTTCGCCGGTGCGCTCGTGCAGCCAGTGGATAGAAATAACGAGGTCGGGCCAGCGCATTTTCGCCCAGCTTTGCAGCGGCTTTTCCGTGAGCAGCGCCTCAATACGGCGCAGGGCGCGAAGCATCGCAGGAACGATCCGCTCGTCGCCGGTCGCTTCGTGCCACTGGGTCATCGCTTTGAACAGGATGAACTGGGGCCACGGGTCAAGCTCTCGTTCGCCCGAGCCGACGTGCTGGTCTTCTTTCGGCCCGAACCAGCCGTCCTCGTGCTGGTGGGCCAGGATGTAGTCGAGCCATCGGGCTATTTTATCCTTCAGCCGCGCATCGTCCAGCAGAACGGCCAGCGGCACCACGCCATCGAGCCAGTACGGGCCGCGCTCCCAGCCTTCCGCTTCGCCGCCGATCCATTTGCTGCGCGCAACATCGGGCCAGAACTCGTCCAGATGCCCACTCAACCCGTCGGCCTGAATCCGCAGTTGGTTCTTGAGCCAGCCCAGCGGCTTGACGCTCCCCAGCGGCAGGGGGGCGAACGTTTTATTCATGACGAAATTATCCCAGAGCCGCGCGCAGTTCGGTGACGAAGCGGGGTACTGCCGTTTCCGGCGCGTCCTCCTCCTCGTATTCGATGGCTATCCAGCCCCGGTACTGCGCCGCGTCCAGAAGGGCGCGCACCCGCGCGTAATCCACCGGAACATGCGCCCCCGCCTCCCGATAACCCGGTTTGGCATGGGTGGCTACGGCGTGGGGGGCGCAGGCCGCGAACTGCGCGTAAACGTCGCCCGCGAAGTTGCCGAAATCAAGGTTCAATCCCAGCCACGGACTGTTCACGCCGGTAAAGAGACGCAGCGTCCCTTCCGCCGTCGCCGTTATTCCGCCGTGATTTTCCAGGGCCAGCAGAACGCCCTGCGCCTCGGCCTCCGCCGCGCACTCCTGGAGGCAGGACACCACATTATTAACAGCCTCTTCCTCGGTCTGCCCCTTGTGAACATACCCGGCGAAGACCCGCAGGGTCGGCGCGCCCAGCACCACGGAGTGCGCCAGCCATTCCTTCGTTCGGGCAATGTCCGCTTGCCGCTTATCTTCATCGGGATGGGTGAATTCCGAGCGAATAGCCGTACCGGAGAAGGCGACACCTTCCCGGTGCGCATGCCGTTTCAGGTCGTTCAGGTACGCTCTTTCGGTGGTCGGGAAATAGTAGGCGGTAAGCTCCGCGCCTTCGCAGCCCATGTCGCGGCAGGCGGAGAGAAAGTCGGGCAGGGTCATTCGACCGGAGGTCAGCGCCTGACGAAACGAATACGCGCAGCAGCTCAGTCTCATCCGTGAGTCCTTTCGGCAGAGATTGGCAATCTTAACATCCGGCATCTGCGACTGTCAAGCGGCGGATAGCCCCGGCGACGCCGCGTCCCCTGCCCTGACGGTTGACAGGAAAGGGGGTTGTCGGTATAATCTGTGCATCGCGGGCGGTTGGCTCAGTGGTAGAGCGCTTCCTTCACACGGAAGAGGTCACAGGTTCGAATCCTGTACCGCCCACCACGCTCCTCACCGGCGCGCTGCCGCCGCCGCCTTCATAGCTTCTCCCCAGCAGGACGATGAAGCGCCGCCACCCCGCAGCAGAGAGAGCCGGAACAAGAGGTCGGACATGGCCGAGTCGTACAAGATATGTCCTCGATGCAAAGCGCCCGCGCCGCGCGCCGCGACAGAGTGCGAACTTTGCGGAAAAGCGTTCGGTAAGGCTTTCTGGCTGCTGCGACGAGCCAAAGCACCCGAGCCGGAACTATATGATGTGTTCACCGCTCCCCCGCCGGAAGAGGTGTACGAAAGCCGACCCTTTCCAGCTTTCGGTCTGCTGCTATTGCTTTTGCTTGTTCCGCTGGCGCTGCTGGCGGCCCGCGCGGGTTCCCTGGCCACCGGTCTGCAAGCCACCATCCTTTTTATTGTGATCGCTGTCGCGCTCCTGGTCGGCACGACGCCCGCCGCGCAGGCATGGATGGAGAAGCGGCGGAAAAAATGACGGCGGCTGCCGTAAGCGGGCCGCAAGTGCGCTGAACGCCGACTGTTCCAGGGTCATTCAGTTTTCCGTATACCCAGCAGTGCGAGCGCGGCGTGTGGCTGTGCCGCGTGGTAGCGGCAGGCGGCGGCAATGTTCTTGTAGCCGCTGTTTCGCATCAGGCCGATGCAGGTGTTCCTGATGGCTGCCAGCACCTGAGGAATGCTGCCGCAGCGCACCTGGGAGCGGTCTTCATCAAAGGTGACATCGCGTACATAGTGGCTCTTGTTCTCGATGTGCCAGTGGCCGCGCAGCAGCGACAGGAGACGCTTGGCACTGGCCTCTTGCGGCGACAAACTGGTAAGGCCATAGATCGTCTCTTCCTGCCGCTTGCCGCCGCTCTTCTTATGCTGCACGCGCCGCCTCAGGCAGAACACCTGAGCGACGTGGGGAAGTCCAGATACCCGGCAGGCACATCGGCGCTTGCCACAAGACGCCGCACCGTGACTCTTCCGTGGCTCAGGTCACTGCTGCTGGCTCGGTGCAGCACGGGTTCAAACAAGTTCGGGCTGGCAAAGAAGCATCTCAGCTTACGGTGCAGGATAGGGTGATTGTTCTTGACGAGCATCACGAAGTGCCCCTTTGTCCACTATGGTCTCGGCGACTTTGCGCTGCGTGAGCAGTGCGTCCATCGTCACCACGCGCCCCTCCAACACTAAAGCCTTGAGTACCTCCTCCACGGCCCCAATCTCATTGGTCTTGTCGGAAACCGCTTCTTGCAATAGTGTCAGTCCCAGGCCATGACTGACCGCCGACAACAGATGCACGTCGCAGGCTCCCTGGCACTGGCTGCCGCGCAGCGTTTTGCCATCCAGGGCAACCACTGCCGCTTTCGTCGGCTGTGAATGCTTCAGAACGCACTGTGCCCAGGCAGAAAGCTTTGCCTCCAAGTCCTTCTTGTCCAGGTGGCGAAAGATCGTGTGCAGCGTGCCCACCGAAGGTGTCTTACCACCGGGGAAGCCCAGTGCCTGTGCCAGTTCCTTGCCGTAGTTTTTGCCCCAGTCGGCCATAGCGCCGTAGCTCTTGTAACCGCACAGCGTTGCGGCACAGGCAAGAGCAAGCACCGCTCCTAAAGGATGGCGTCTGCCCTGACTCTTGCGAAAATCCTTCACTTCCGAGAGCACGTCCACTAAAGGACGACAACCCGATTCCGTCACCAGCAAACCTCATCAAGATAGCGTTGCCGCAAGTATAACAGAACCAGAAAGAAAACTGAATGACCCTGCCGACTGTTCACCTCAGGCAGGAAACAGGCCCCCCGCCGTTGTATCAAAACAAACAATCGGGAGGAACGCCGTCGATGAAGATCGGAATCAACCACTGGACCTTTCCCAGCCACCTGTCGCTCCGAGACAGCTTCGCTCTTGCCCGCGCAAGTGGCTGCGACCATATCGAGGTCAATCTGGCAGACGAGGGCGAACTGTCGCTGACTACGGGGGAAGCGGACGTGCGGGCGCTTGCCCGGGCCGCCAAAGATGCCGGTATCGAGATCAGCAGCCTTTCTACCGGGCTTTACTGGAAAAGCCCTGCCACCAGCAACGACCCCGCTCTGCGCGCCCGCAGCCTGGAGATAGCGCAGCAGCAGCTTCGGGTCGCTAATTGGCTGGGCGTGGATACGGTTTTGGTCGTACCCGGTGCCGTCACCCCTGAAGTCTCCTACGATGTGGCGTATGACCGCGCCAAAGAGTTTGTCGCCCAGGCGCTTCCCACGGCCCGCGAAACCGGCGTTGCCATCGGAATCGAGAACGTCTGGAACCGGTTCCTGCTGTCCCCGCTGGAGATGCGTGACTTCGTGGATTCCTTTAATGATCCCCTGGTGGGCGTCTACTTTGATGCGGGCAATATTCTGAGCTATGGCTACCCGCAGCACTGGATTCGGATTCTTGCACACCGCATCAAGAAGGTCCATGTCAAGGATTTCGACGATAAAGTGGGTGGCTACGCCGGTTTTCGGAACCTTCTCCAGGGCAATGTCCCCTGGACGGAGGTGCGCCGTGCGCTGCAGGAGATCGGCTACGACAGCTATGTGACGGCAGAAGTGTCAGGCTATAATGTCCATCCCGAATTGGGCCTGAAGCATATCGCCGAAGCTATGCGAGCGGCTCTGGGATAACGGCTGTGGATGTCGCCATTCGGGACGTTATGCTGTCCGTTCCCCAGGGGCAGTCGCTTTTCTCCGGTCTGCGGGCGTTGGATGTGGCGGCGGTTGAGCTTCTGGTCAATCCGGACTATTCGTTTCCCCACCTTGTCTTAGAAGATGGCAGTGCGCCTTTTTCCGCTGCCGATACGGTGGGCACGGAAAAACTTCGGGAACGCCTCCGGGCCGAGGGGGTGCGGGTGTCGGCTCTGCTCATCGCGACGGACTTTTCCGGCGAGGAGGCCGATGCACATGTGGACTGGGCGGTGAACGTAATACGCGCCGCGCACGCCCTTGGCGCTCCCGTCGTGCGCCTGGATACGGCGACGCGCCGTAAGGAATTAGCACCGCTCGTCATTCGCGATAATCTCGCGCGCCGCCTACGCCAGGTGCTCGAACAGACCCGGGAGGTCGGCGTGGACATCGGAATAGAGAACCACGGGGCCTTTTTCAATGACCCGGCGCTCCTTGATGAAGTCTTCGCTGCCGTGGAAGATACGCGCCTGGGCATGACGCTCGACACGGGCAACTTCTACTGGTACGGCTTTCCCCGCAGCGAGCTATACGCCATCCTGGAGCATTTCGCTCCGCGCGCCAAACACACCCACATTAAGAATATCAACTACCCGCCGGAACTGGTGGAAACGCGGCGTGAGATTGGGTACCAGTACGGTCGCTACGCTGCCCCACTGGACGAGGGCAACATAGACGTGCATCGGGTTGTCGGCATACTGCGCGCGGCGGGTTATACCCGTGATCTCTGTGTGGAAAATGAGTCTCTTGGGCGCTTCGCACCGGAGGAGCGGATGGAGATCCTGCGCCGGGACGTGCGGACGCTGCGGGCCGCGCTCGCCACGGAGGAAGCAGGATAGTGGCAGCTATCGGGGAGCCGATCCGCCTGGGTTTGCTCGGTATTGGCGGCTACGCGCAGCAGCACCTGACCACGCTTCGCACGCTTCAGGACGGCGGCCTGTGCCGCCTGGCTGCCGTCGCTGACCCGTTTGCGGAGCGGCACCCCGAAACCGTTGCGGCGCTTTGCACCGAGGAGACAGCGATTCTGCCGGACGCGTCGGCGCTGCTGGAGCGGGACGATATTGAGGCTGTTTTCATCGCCACGCCCATTCCCCTGCACGCCCCCCAGAGTATCCTTGCGCTGCGCGCTGGTAAGCACGTTTATCTGGAAAAGCCGCCCTGCGCCACTCTGGGCGAGCACGCCGAAATGGTGCAGGCGCAGGAAGCGTCGGGCAAGCGGTGTGTGGTCGGCTTCCAGATGCAGGCCAGCCCGGCCATGCGCTATCTGAAACGCCGGATGGTAGAAGGCGCGCTGGGCGATCTGCAAACGGTCTGGGCGGCGGTACGCTGGCGGCGCGACGACAGCTATTATAACCGCAGCGCGTGGGCGGGACGGTTTTTCGCGGACGGTCAGCCCGTGTTCGACGGCCCCGCCACCAACGCGCTGGCGCATGTGGTCCATGCCGCGCTTTTTCTGGCGGGCGAAACGGACACGGCGTGGGCAAACCTTTCGCGGGTGCGCGGCGTTCTCCAAAAGGCGCGGCCCATCGAAAGCTACGATACTGCCTATCTGGAAGCGGAAACCACCGGGGGGGCGCGGGTGCGCCTGGTATTCACCCACGCCACGGAGCATCACGACCAGGTCTTGATTCGCTGCGCGGGCACGAAGGGCACAGCGGAAATAGACTGGTCAGGGCGCATCACCGTGTCGCCGCACAGCCAGCCGCCGCAGGCCCTTCATCTGTCCAGTCAGGTTCAAACCGCCGCCGTTCTGGACTTTCTGCGCGCTGTCACGTCGCCGGAGCATGTTCCGTTCACCACGGTGCAGGATACGCGGGCCTATCTGCAGATGGTCAATGGCGTTTGCCAGAGTTCCGGCGGCGCGGCTTCGTTCTTTCCCGCCGAGCGTATCGAGCATCATAACGCCGGAACGCCGCAAAGCCACTACCGGGTGACGGGCCTGGACGACGACATCGCCGCCTTCCGCGCCGATCCAGCAGTAGTACCGGCGTCGCTGCCGGCAGCAGATTCCGCGGCCTGGCTCGCCGTTTCACGACTCTCGCCACATCTCGAATGCCGGTAGCCGGTTGCTCGCATCCCGCGCCACGCTACAGGGACCGTAAGAGCAGGAGGATAATCCATGAAGCCAATCTCCCTTTCGTGTCTATTCATCGTCCTTGTCGTTCTTCGATGCGCGGAAGCGCAGACGCCCACGGCGCAGACGCCCACGGCGCAGACGCCCACGGCGCAGACGCCCACGGCGCAGACGCCCACGGCGCAGACGGCGGCGTCAGCAGTGACGGTCGGGAACGGTGCGCAACTTCGGCAGGCGGTCGCGCAGGCAAAGCCAGGTACGCGCATTCGGCTCCTGCCCGGCGAGTACGGGAACGGTTTCTTCTTTACGAACCTGAAAGGCAGACCCGGAAAGCCTATCGTTATTACTGCCGCCGACGCTAAAAATCCGCCGGTCTTCACAGGCGGTTCCGAAGGCATCCATCTGAGCGAAGTCGAGCATGTCGAGCTGCATGGCCTGGCTTTCACGGGCCAGAGCGGAAATGGTCTGAACATAGACGACGGCGGCTCGTACGAGACACCGTCACACCATGTCGTGCTTCGCGGACTGAGGGTGAGCGACATCGGGCCGAGCGGCAACCACGACGGCATCAAACTGTCCGGGCTGGATGATTTCTGCGTCGAGAACTGTACGATAGAGCGTATCGGCGGGCAGGGCGTCGATATGGTCGGCTGTCATCGTGGTGTTATCGAAAACTCCGTCTTCCGGCATACCAATGAGGAGACCAGCAGCGGCATTCAGGCGAAAGGCGGCAGCCGAAACATCGTTATCCGCCGCTGCCGCTTCGAGCGCATGGGGGGACGCGCGATCAACATCGGCGGAAGCACCGGCTTACAATACTTCCGCCCGCCGCTGAAAAAACCGCCGCACTACGAGGCGAAAGATATTCGTGTCGAAGGCAACACCTTTATCGGCGGGGGCACACCGGTCGCCTTTGTCGGCGTAGACGGCGCGACCGTGCGCTACAATACGATCTACAACCCGGCGCGCTTCGCGCTGCGTATTCTTCAGGAGACACGCGCGCCCGGCTTCGTCGCGTCCCGCAATGGAAAATTCACGGATAACCTGATCGCCTTCCGCTCCGACCGCTGGGGCGACAACGGCGTGAATATCGGGCCGCACACCGCCCCCGAAACCTTCACCTTTGCGCGCAACTTCTGGTACTGCCTGGATAATCCGGCTCGAAGCCGCCCCACCCTGCCGACGCCGGAAACGACCGGCGTCTACGGCCACGCGCCGTTGTTCCGTAACGCGGATAAGGGCGACCTGCGTTTGCGGCCCGGCAGCCCGGCGGCAAAAATGGGCGCGCACGCACTGCCGAAATAGCCCGATGCCGGAAACGTGGGCGCTGTTATCGGACATACACGGTAACCTGCCCGCCCTGCGCCGCGCCCTGGACTATGCGCGCGCCGAAGGCGCTTCCAGAATCGCATTTCTGGGCGATGTGCTGGGGGGGCCGGAGGAAGAGGCGTGCTGTCGGCTGCTGATGGCGGAAGCCGACATTGCTCTCTTTGGGAACCGGGAGGTGCGCGCAAAACTGGACTTCCCGCCCGACGTTACGGACTGGCTGCGGGAGCTGCGGGCGACGTACACATTGGGGCAGGCGCTGCTATGTCACTCCTCCCCGGCCAGTGCGCTGCCTCCCGACATCAGCGCGCGGGACGCGCTCGTTCTTAAACGAAAACAGGGCTTCCACAGCCTTTTCCCCTTCATCCAGGGCGCTCCCTCGGCGCTTGCCGCCGGACACGCCCTGGCCGCCGCTGCAGATTCGCTGCGTACCGCTTTCTTCGGGCACACCCACCGGCAAGCCGTGTGGCTCATTCGCGGTGACGCCGCCGAGCGTTCGCGCGAAACGGACATCCGGCTCGGAGAAGAGGCCCCCGCCGTTATCGGCCTGGGAGCGGTCGGCCAGGGGCCGCAGAACCGGGTGGAGTTCGGATTGTACCACCCGGTGGAGGCGCGGGTACGACTGGTCAGTCTCCCGTAATGCCGCTGCCGGGACAGCTAATATGGGCGGTACCCGTCGCCCGATGCTCGGTAATAGCAGCGGGACGCGGCGCGGCATGACGCCCGCGATTGTAGTACGCGCAATAGCCCGAGGCGAGCGTATTGATGTCCCGCGCCGTCAAAGGAAGTAAGCCTGAGGGAATAGACATAACGTCCGCAGGCACGTTGCTGTGCCCTTCCAGCCCCAGCGCATGCCCGAACTCATGCGCTCCGACACGGGTGAACGCATCTGCGCTGATTCGAGGCACAATAAAGGTGATGGTCGCCTTGTCCAGGGTGTTATCGCCGGTAAAGAAGACGAGGTCCGTGAAGGCGACGCCGTTCCCTTCCGGCTGATGCGTAAAGCGTACCGTAATATCGGCGGAGGCCGCATCGGTGGTCAGTTCGTAGGCGCCGAGGACGCCCGTCGCTTCGTGCCACGTATCGAATCCGGCCCGAATCTGCTCAATCACGGACCGGTCTACCAGGGACTGCGTTTCGTCGAAGTAGACCCGGATAGGGAAGTCGTGCCACCAGTACAGCTTGTTCGGCTGACCGTCCTGCGGATCAAGCTCCCCGGCGAAGTTGGGGGTAAACCCGTTCGGGCCGCACGCGCGCGGCGTGTACACGGCGGTCAGGGAAAAATCACCCGCCGGGGTCGTGGTTTGCAGGGTCGGCTGCGTGCTCAGAACCTGACCGTTGAGCAGCCAGTGCTGGAACTGCCGGTCGGCGACGCCTTCGGAAGCGTATAAAGTAATCGGGCCGCCTGGGGCGAGGTCCTGTGAAAAGGGCGTATTGATCTTACTGCGCGCCGGGTCTATTTCCACCGGAACGTTCTGGCTGCGCGCGCCCGAAACGCTGACGGTGACACGGCTTCCCGTGCCGTTACCGCCCCCCCCGCCGCCAGACGAACTGCCGCCGCCGCCGCCGCACCCGAAGGACGAGAAGGAGCCGATAACAAAGCCCGCCATAACCGAGGCGGTAGACAGATACCGAAGTTTCATGGAGAGGAATCCTCAAGATCAAGATACTGTTGCCCGAGCGCCACAGCCGCATTCGCGCCGGGAATGTACTTGTTCTTTCCCAAATGATAGCTCTCCTAATGCTCCCTGCGGCTATGCTTATGCCGTGCCCCCAGTAGTCAGTTCCTCCGCCATTTGCGCGCCCAGCCGTTCCCAGGCTTCGATAACCCGGTCTTCCAAAGCATCGTCGTCGCTGCTGCCGTCGATGCGCCCCTGCTCATCCAGCCAGGCGACGGCGCGGCGCGCGCCGTCCAGAAACGGGATGCTATAGGCAAAACCGAGATCATCCTTTGCCGCGCTGTTGTCGAAGATGTTGTTGAACTGGAAATTTACGTCGGTAACAAACGCCTGCTGCGGGATGACCTTGCGAAGAAAGGCAGTCGGGATATGCGCCAGTCGCGGCTCGGGTGCGCCCATCGCCTCGGCAAGCGTCTGGACATAGCGGTTCCAGGTCATCCACTCCTCGCTGGTAACGTTGTACCCCTTGCCATACGCCTTCGGATTGCAGACAGCCCCGACAAAGGCCCGCGCGACATCCTCGGCATGGCAGGAGACCCAGAGCGAGCTGCCGTCGCCGTGGACGATGACCGGCTTTCCCTGCCGCAGTCGCTTCAGGAACCCCCCGATGGAGACGCTGTGAAAGAATCCGGCGCTTTCCGCATACGTATGCGCAGGCCGGGGAATGGTGACGGGCACATCGCCGCGCGCGTGCGCTTCCCAGAGAATCGCTTCGCAAAGGGCCTTGTTCCGGGCGTAGTCCCACGCGGGCGGGTGAATGGTCTCGCTTTCGGTGATGGGATAGCGGCTCGCCGGTTTCGCATACACATCTACGGTGGAGCAAACGATCAGATGGTCGGTGCGGCCCGCGAAGGCGCGAACGAGACTGCGGGCGTCCTCCGGCTTATAGCAGATCATATCGATGACGCAGTCGAACTGCTGCTCCTCGCCGCGCATCTGTGCCTCGAAAGCCGCGTAATCGGTGCGGTCCCCGACGATCTGGCGGGCGCGGTTCGGGATGCGCGGCTCGCGCTTACCCCGGTTGTAGTGCGTCACCCTGTCGCCGCGCGCTTCCAACTGGCGGGTTATCTCCGTACTGATAAGGCCGGTGCCGCCGATAACCAGGATATTCACTATCCCTGCTCCCGATAAGCGACACTGCCGGGAGCGGGATAGTTTTGCGCCGCATCGTCCAGCGTCAGCACCCAATCGAGGCCGCCGGTCGGAGGTGTGAACTCGCGTTGCCTGCCGCCGGGAACCGCGCCCATGCGCCGTGCCGTGCCTGTGCGCGGGTCGTACCAGTGATGAACCAGCGTCTGCCCCGACAACCGGCCCAGGTCGATTGTCGCCGCCCTGCCTGACGGCAGATAGATCAGGGCATAGCTGCCCGCCTCGTCGCGTGTCGCCCGCACATGATGGCTTCCCGTGCCGGGGTCGGAGACAATCAGGGATTGGTCGGGGATTCGTGTCAGGAACGGGCGCGATTCGATCAGCGCACGCGCGTGCCGCATCTGGCCCGAGCCGGGAAGATGAAGACCTTCCTGCCAGGTACGGCGCACCACACTCAGCGGCGCGCGGCCCGGCAGCCACATCTGCCAGATGTCATGACAGCCATAGGTATGCCCGTGCGCCCCGGCAAACAGTGCCCAGTAGGCCGATTTGCGTACATCGTAGTCATCCAGATACCCGTTGTCCAAGTTAAACCCGGCGGGATGGTCTTCATAACCCGGCTCGGCATCCATACACGGCTTAATCGGCGTGCGCACGTAGTCCTCGCTGATGCGGTCGTAGTTCTGCGTGTTGCGCCCGTGTCCGCTCTGGAACATATGGAAATGGAGCCACTCCTCGTCCGGGAAAAAGCGCGACGACCCCTGCCCACCGGGCGGGTGAAAGGTAATCAGATGCCGCCCGCCGTCGCCCTCTTTCAGACCGGCGGCCATCGCGCGAATCAACCCCGCCTGCTCCTCCGTCTCTACCGAGCGGTCACCGCCCAGAATGCAGATAATTGGCTTTTCGGCGTAGCGCCGCCCCAGAAACGCGCCAAAGGCATGGGCGTTCTCCGGCGTAAAAATCTCCGGCCCCGCGCCCCACTTCCCCTTGTTCCACTTATCGCCCCAGGTCGGCAGCATCCCGATAAACAGCCCCAGTTCCTGTGCCCTGTCTACGATGAAGTCCACATGCTCGAAATAGGATTCGTTGGGCCGGGTGGGGTCGAATTCTTCCAGCGGCACCTGACCGTAGGGATTGGGCACGCGAAGCCCATCGAGTTCCGCCAGCACGACGGCCTGAATCACCGTAAAGCGTTTCGCCGCCCGATCCTGCAAATAGACCATCGCTTCCTCGCGGTTCAGGCGGTGAAACAGTTCCCAGGCTGTATCTCCCAGATAAAAGAAAGGACGGCCATCGGTATAGGTAAGAAATCGCTTGTTGTCGCTTATCGTCAGCATAGAACCTCTTCTTGATATGCAGGATGTTGTGGTCGCTCATTCTGTGCCACGCCCGGTTACCCGGTTGGCTTGCCGTTTTCGTCCTGCCACCACCGTATTTTGATCTTTCGGTGGTGGCGAACCGCATATACCCAAAACCAGACGGTTCCTGTCCAACAGACCGCTACAAAAGCGGTCAAGACGACAGGAGCGAGCCAGTCAGGCCAGATGGCTTTCGGGTAACGATAGCACGAGGGAATCATGGCCGTGAAGAAGCTGGAAACACCGGGCAGGAACAGCGACAGCACAACCAGTTCGCGTCGGGTGAAATCCCTGTGCGTCGGTTCCTCAATCAGCCTGCCGTCTTTCCACTTCAAGCCCATAACCGTCTCTCCCCGGAATGAATAAGCGCACATAGCCTCAACAGATTTACTGCGTTTTCTTTTTCAGCCATTCGATAATTAGTGCCTGGAATTTCGCGCTCAGGCAGATGAAACAGCCCCAGGCCGTATCTCCCAGACAAAAAGAGACGACGGCCTGTGTACGTCAGAAATCGCTTATTATCACCTCTCCATTTTTCTGTCTTGGCCAGAGCGTTGTTCGGAAAGCCTCCTGCGAATTCCTGCCTGCGAGTTGCGTCCTCTCGGCAACAAGCGCCAGAGCGGCAGGAGGATATGGGCAGGTATCTTGTTGAATCTTGGATCAGGCAGTGACGCTGCTGAATCGCCGCTT
>JAUJOK010000036.1:37558-51597 GCA_030447685.1 Armatimonadaceae bacterium | reverse complement strand
AGGGGGCGCCCGGGGTCTGAGTGTGTAGGGGGTGTGCATTTGGGTACGCGATTCTCTGGTTGCGTGCGCAAGTGGTCTTGCAGGTGGCGGTGGAGTTTTGATTGTTGCGGTTGGAGATACGGCGCCGGTCGTAGGTTCGGGTCTTCTCTCCCAACGCTAAACATTCAACCCCCACCCACGCCTCAATGGTAGACGTAGTGACGCCAGCCGGGCGGGGCGGCGGGAAGATCGTCCAGGCACATCTGCGTCAGCGCGATCAGTCCCGCCTCGGAAAGCAGGTAGCCTTTTTCCATCACGGCGGCGGCGGTATCCTGAAGGAGATTCAAGCGGAACGGCACATCTTCCACGGCAATGGTGAGTATCTGGCGAATCTGGTAGCCGTCGAGCATTTCCAGGGCGGCGCGCGATTCTTCAGCCACTTCCTGGTCGGGGTTCATGTCCAGCACACGGCAAAACGCACACACCGCGCCGCCGACAATCCCCTTTTGCTGGAGCAGGACGCCGCGCTTGAAATGGTTGGTGGCGTCGCTGGGGTCGAGGCGGATCATCTCATCAGTGACGCGCAGCGCCTGATCGAGATGCCCCTGCTGAAGATAGGCGGCGGAAAGAATATCACGGGCGAAAAGGGAGCGGGGAGACAGGGAAAGGAGAATCAGACCTTCGGCAACGGCTTCATTCCAGAGGCCGATCTCCAGACAGGTTTCGGCCAGGGCTTCATGGGGAGCCAGGCACTGCGGCGCGCAGTTAACGGCGGCTCGGAGTACTTCGAGGGCTTCCAGAGCACGGCGCTCCTGCCGCAAAAGCAACGCGATTCGCAGATACCCGTGGGGTGATTCCGGGAGCAGGCTTACCAGCTTACGCAGATGCAGCAGGGCCTTTTTTATCTGCCCGGACGCCGCCAGCGCGTCGGCGCGGCGCAGATACTGGGCCTCGCGCCCCCGAGGCGCGGCGGGTGGTCGCGGCGGTGCGGCGGCGGCAGCAGAGGCGGCTCTTCGCGGCGCGGGTCGCGTGCCCCGTAAAGGAACGGACTGTCTTTGTGCTTCAAGTAATACCTGCGGCGTTTTGGTGGACACGCTTAGCTTCGATCCCCCTTCTTAATCCTTATATTACCCGCTTGCGGAGGGCGACGCCCCCTCGAAAGCGCGAAAAAACGGGCCGGGACCCGCTTCCTGCTGCGCCTGGCGCAGCGCCTCTTCGGCGTGCTCCAGCAGGGCGGCGCTTTCGGCCACACCCGGCTGAAAAGCGGCCACGCCCACCCGCACCGTCACCTGCAGGGGCGCGTCCTCTTCTCCTACATCCGTGGCGGCGACCTCACTGCAAAGCCGCTCCGCCACGATCAATGCGCCCGCCGCTTCGGTTTCGGGCAGCAGCAGCGCGAACGTATCGGCTCCGACACGGGCCACGGCGTCCGCATCCCGCGCCGACGACAGGAAAACAATAGCCAGGCGCTGAAGCGCTGCGTCCGCCGCCGCCTCATTGCGGGCCGTCAGCGCCGCGAAATCGTCCACATCCGCCAGCAGCAGCGACAGGGGCAGCGCGTAGCGTTCGGCGCGGGAAAGCTCATCGTCCAGGCGCAAAAGGAATGCGTCACGTGCGGGAAGCCGCGTCAGCGGGTCTATCTGCGCCGTCCCCCCGTCCTGATTATCGGTTCCGAACGTGGCCTGAGGTCCCCCGGATCAAAGTCGCCCCTATTATACCACCTCGCCACCGGGCGTCAACGGTCGGTTTTGCCTTATCAGACCGGATATGCCTCCCATCCTATCGCTTTACTGCCGCTCTGCAACAAGCACGGCAAAAATATTCGGACGCACTTTCAAGGCGAGGCCGCCTCTGGCTCCTTTTCCCGCGTTTTACAAGGGGAACATTCGGTAATCACCGCACACTTGGTGATTCTATCGATAACCTTCGGTAAAATATTATTCAGATCGAAAGGATAAAGGCAAATCGCGTAAGCAGCAGGCCCACAGGGGTTTATGAGGACAGCCATGACAACCAAAGATCGAATCCGAGAAGAACTGGAAAACTTGACGGAAGAAGACCTGAGCGAACTGCTTCGGGTTATCCAAAGCCTCACTCAAGCAAAAACTCAGGCAGCAAACCAGAAAAAATCAGGCTTGTTGTCCAAGCTCAAGCAGGTCAAGATCGACGCGCCGGAGGACTTTGCCGCGAATTTAGACCAGTATCTGAGCGGGGAAAAGCGCATTGCCGCCAGCCAAGACATTCGTTGACACGCTGTACGTGATCGCACTCATCAACCAGCGCGACCAGTACCACGCGCAGGCACTGGAAACCGCCGACCAGTACGAAGGGCAGCCACTGCTTACAACAGACGCCGTTTTACTGGAGATTGGCAACGCATTGGCGCGAGGCTACAAGACGGAAGCGGCTGAGGTCATTGAGCAGTTTCTTACCGCCGAAGATGTGGAAGTGGTTCGCCTCACGCCGGAGTTGTTCGAGCAAGCCTTTATTCTCTACCGGTCGCACCAGGACAAGGAGTGGGGCCTGATTGATTGCATCTCCTTCGTCGTCATGCGGCAAGCGGGTGTCCGCACAGCATTGACCTTCGACAGGCATTTCACGCAGGCAGGCTTCGAGGCATTGCTGCGCGACCAAAGCTGATCGGCGCAACAAAGCGCCTGCATCGAAGCCGTGATCTTTACTACGATACCCCTTTCCTGTCGCACTGGTTAGTTGGCTATTAGGCACACCAGTTCTCATGCCCTTACGATTCGCCAGAGGTATCATTCCCGAAATTGTTTTATGACAGGGATTTTTCCATGTGATCGTAGGTAGCAAATCCTAAAAGGCGTGCAAACGCGGGGGAAAGATGGTGCGTGCGCGTGGTACGGAAGCCGTGGCGCTCGTATAAACGGTGGGCAGGGTTGTTTTCGATCACATCCAAAGCCAGGCGGCTCAGGCCCCAGCGGCGCGCTTCCGCCTCGGCGGCAGCGATAAGCGCGCCGCCCACACCCTGCCCGCGACACTCCGGGGCGACGGCGAGCAGCGCGACAATACCGGTGTCAGGACGCGGGCGCTCGTCGAACAGGCACAGCCCGGCATAGGCCCATAGACCACGCCACGGCCCGAAGTGGCGCACGGCGACACGGAAAGTGGGCAGGGCGGAAGCATAGGCAAGGTCAGGCAGGCGGAGCACGCATACGCCGCACGGACAATCATTGCTGTCCACGGCGACGCGGGCGGCTTCCAGGGCCAGGCCGCCGGTCGTGAACAGGTCGGCCAGAAGACGTGCGCCCCGGTCGGGGCAGTCACCGATAAAGGCGTGGAATTTGGAGCCGAACGCCGCCCAGAGGATACGCCCCATTTCGGGGGCGTCTCGCGGCGTTGCTTTGCGGATAATCAGGGGTTGCTGGTCGCCGCGCATAAGAAGACCGGGCCACCGCTGCCGTATCAGGCGGGCAGGTAAGGGGAGGAGCCGTTATTAGAGGCGGCGGCGTTCGCTATTTCCGGCCTCCAGGCGAAAAGCGCGCGCCGGACACGGCTGCGAGCGCGCGAAAGCCGCGAGCGGACCGTTCCGATGGGCAGGTCCAGCGCCTCGCTGATCTGCTGGTAGGATAGACCGGAGATATCCGACATCACCAGCACTTCCCGGTAGCTCGGGGGCAGCGCAGCGATGGCGCGGTTGAGCGCCTCGTTTTCCAGCTTGGAAAATATCACCCGCTCCGGTCCCGCCTGAACCGGGGTTACGGGATCAGGGTTTTGCAGCGCATCCAGGGAAACGTGGCGCGGCGTCCGCACACGGCAGCGGTAGGTATTGATAAATAGGTTCCGCAGAATCGTCAGCAGCCAGGCGCGTACCGGACCGTCGGCGCGGAACGAATCGAATCCACGCAGAGCGCGCAGCGTCGTCTCCTGAACCAAATCTTCCGCCTCCTCGGCGTTGCGTGTCAGGGCCAGCGCATGGCCGTACAGGGCGTCGCGGTGCGGCAGTACCATCGTTTCAAAGTCGCGATCAGTCATTCGTGATTTGTTCCGTCTCTCCCCTCGCCCGCATTTAAAAGCGAGAGCGCATGTCGTCGAACCAGGTCTAAGCTGCTTTTCGTCGCCGCGTCATCGCCGGTAATCAGATGCTGAAGCAGGATGCCGTCCACCGCCGTCACCGCGTAGTGCGCCAGAGTTGCGCCTGTCACTCCCGGGGCGAGCGTGCCCCCACCTGCCTTATGCCGCTCCACAAGCTCCTCAACCATGCCCCGATAGGTAGCATAGACTGCCTGCGCCTCGGCGCGCGCGCCTTCGTGGCGCAAAGCGCGCAGTACCAGATCGTAGCGCAGCATGCCGGGACGCTCGCGCGCAATCTCCCCGATGGTCTCGAACCCGGCTTCCAGCGCCCCGGCGGGCGTGGCCGCCGCACCCATCGCTTCCCGCAGATACCCCTCTGCCTGAGACAGCGCGTGCCGCAGAGCCTCGGTCAGCAGGGCCTCTTTGCTTCCAAAATGATAGTGCAGCGTGGCGATATTGACCCCCGCCTCGCGCGCAATACGCCGCGTGGTAATCTCCTCGAAACCGACCTCGGCCAGTGCGCGTCCCGCCGCTTCCAAAATCTGCCGACGCCGGTCGCCCGCACCACCGCCGCTGTTGCTTCGCTTACCGCTACCGTCCACGTCACCTCGCATCGGCGCCAGGCTAATCACTTGATTGAACTTCTGCTTGTAGGGTATACCAATTTTCATGCCTGTTTGTCAAGTGTGATTTTTCTTCAGACAAAATATCTCCCGGTTTAGCGTGCCGACGAAACCGTATAACAGGCGAAGATGCGGGAAACGAACGATGACGCAATCTTTTACGGTAACAGAAGCGGGAACGGCCTCTGCGCGAACCGGCACGGACCAACAGCAGCAGCAGCGGCGTGTTCTGGTGACGGGCGCGGCGGGCCGCATCGGCTCGTATTTCGCCGAGCACGCGCAGAATAAATACGACCTGCGCCTGATGGTGCGCGAATCCGACAAAGGAATCGACAAAATCGGTCCCTTCGGCGAGGTTGTCTTCGGCGACCTGGGCGACCTGGACCGGCTCAAGGAGCTGTGCGCGGGAATCGACACGGTGCTGCACCTGGCCGCCGACCCCAGTCCGTCGGCCCTGTGGTCTTCTCTGCTGGAAAACAACATCGTCGGCACCTATAATATTTTTGCGGCGGCCAAATCGGCGGGCTGCCGCCGCGTTATCTTCGCCTCATCCATCCATGCGGTATCGGGCTACCCGAAGGATGTGCAGGTGAAAACCAGCGAGCCGGTCAATCCCGGCGATATGTACGGCGTATCGAAGTGCTTTGGCGAGGCGCTGGCGCGCTACATGGCCGAGCAAGAGGGTCTCAGCGCCATCGCCATCCGTATCGGCGCGTTCCAGCCGCTGGAAGCGGCTCGCCGGGAGTGGAGCATGGGGATGATGGATGCGTTCGCCTCCGAGCGCGACCTGAACCATCTCATCCACTGCTGCATCGACGTGGAAAACGTCCGGTTCGCCATTCTGCATGGCATTTCCGACAACACCTTCAAGCGTCTGGACATCTCGGACGCCCGCGCGCTCGTCGGCTATTCGCCCCAGGACGACCTCACCGCCGAGAACCCGAAGCTGGCCGATCTGAATCTTAAGAAGCGTCTCAGTTCACACAGCATGCAGGACGAGGGTCAGAAATCCGGCCTGCGCGAGGACGTGTAGCCCCTCCCCCACCCCCTGCCCCTCCCCCGCAGCGGGAGAGGGCAGGGGGTGGGGGCGTTTGACACCCCCCATCCCCACTGATACAATCCAGATCGTATGAGCCTGCTCACGGTCAGCAATGCGGGCAAGGAGTTCGGCGCGCAGCGCGTCCTTGCCGGGGTGAACCTGCGCGTGGCGCGGGGCGAAAAGATCGGCATTGTCGGCAAGAACGGCGGCGGCAAAACCACGCTGCTGCGCCTGCTGCTGGCCAGGAGGCCCCGGACACCGGTACAGTCCATCTGGCGCGCGGCGTGCGTATCGGCTATCTCGCCCAGATCGCGCTTCTGGATGAAAGCCGCACCGTGCGCGCCGAGGCGGAAACGGCGCTGGAGATGCTGCTGGACGCCGAGGCGGAACTGCGCGAAACGGAAACGGCGCTGGCCGAAAACCCCGAGGATGAAGACGCCCTGGACGCTTACGCCGCCGCGCGCGACCGCTGGGACTTTGCCGGAGGTGACCGCGCCCGCGACAACCTCCACGCTGCCCTGGTAGCGATGGGCTTCGACGGTGACGACCAGAACAAAAGTGTCGCCGTGCTGTCGGGCGGGGAAAACACGCCTGGCGATGGCGAAACTGCTGGTTTCCTCCCCCGATGTGCTGCTGCTGGATGAGCCGACCAACCACCTGGACATTCGCGCGGTCGAGTGGCTGGAAGGCTTCCTCAACCGATTTCCCGGCGCGGTTCTGGTGGTTTCGCGACCGCCGCCTGCTGGAAAGTGTCTCCCGCACGGTCTGGGATGTTGAGGCGGGCGGTGTCACCGTCTACACCGGCGGCTTCACGGCGTATCGGGAAAAGCGCGCCGCCGCCGCTTGCGCCAGCAGGAAGAGTACGAGCGGCAGCAGGCCGAGATAGAAAAGCTGGAAGCCTTTGTCCGCAAAAACAAAGAGGGCAACTTGTCGCGCCAGGCCAAAAGCCGCGAAAAAACGCTCGCCCGCATGACCCGCGTGGATGCTCCCAATCACGATCGAAAGGGATGAAGACACGCCTGGCGTCTTCCGGGCGCTCGGGGCTGGAGGTCGGGTCGTGGAGGAGGCGTCGAAGTCCTACGGCCCGAAGCGGCTGCTGGACAAAGCCGACCTGGTGCTGTATCGCGGCGACCGGGTGGGTGTGGTCGGGCCGAACGGCGCGGGCAAGACGACCTTTATCGAGATGGTTCTGGGCCAGGAGTCGCCGGACGCCGGAATCATACGGCGCGGGCACGGCGTCACCGTGGCGTATCATAAGCAGGAAGCCGACGATTTCGACCCGGATGTTTCCGTGCTGGAGACATTTTACGAACGTTCCGGCATGACTATCGGCGAGGCACGCTCACACCTGGGCAAGTTCCTGTTCACCGGCGAGGATGTGTTCAAGCCCATCTCCGCGCTGTCGGGCGGTGAGCGGGCCAAGCTGGCGATGGCGCTGATGGTGCTGTCACCCGCGAACCTGCTGGTGCTGGACGAGCCGACGAACCACCTCGACATCTACTCGTGCGACGCTCTGACCGATTCGCTTCTGCGCTACGACGGCACGCTGCTGGTGGTTTCCCACGACCGCGCGCTGCTGGACACTGTCACCAACCGCACTCTCGCCTTCGAGGGCAGTGGAAAGCTGACACTCTTCGACGGCCCCTATCATGCTTATCGCGCGGCGAAAGAGGCCCCCGCCCCCAATAATGGGCGAGCGTCGCCTGCGAGGCGAGCGTCGCCTGCGAGGCGAGCGTCGCCTGCGAGGCGAGCGTCGCCTGCGAGGGGTGCCGGAGTTAAAGCCACCGGATTGCGCGCCAGTGCCCGGCTTTTTCCGACTCCCCCATTATTGGGGCGCGGGCGGAATGGGAAGTCAAACCATGGGGCGCTGCTATCGATGCCCAGGAGCGTCAGCGCGCCGCCAGGCGTGTGGCCGTGCTGGAAGCTGATGTGGAGACGCTGGAAGGCAGATTGGCGGAGATAGAAACCGGCCTTTCCGCCCTCCTCGGCGGACGCGGCTCTGGCCGCTGGCCGTGAGCACGCTCAGGTGAAGTAAACTACAGTTGAAAGCCTAGCCGCGCGCCTAGCGGAAGCCGCGACCCTGGAAGCCGAAACTCTGGGGGCGCTGTAGCGGGTCGACGGCAGAACCGGTCAGCGATATCGACTTATCAGCCCGTCGTCCCATTTGGCTCTCCTCCTCCAGGTCTGCGAAGTAGCGGCTCAAGACATCATCAGTTCTCTCGCCCTGCCCTGAAGTTCACGCTCGCGCTTCGACATACGCCACGCTTTTGCAGATTCCCGTATGCAGGACTGCTTTTTTCAACAATGCCGTACCTCTTTTTCCAGCTGTCAAACAGCGGATCAACCGACCGTTACTAAAGTAGAAACGATTCTCTGTTAAAACTTGTGTTTTCATTATATGTTTAAAGCCCCGCTAGCCATCACAAGTCACTTCTTCCTGTTGAGATGCACGCGCAGCTCGCACGTCTCAAACCGGAGCCACCGTGGGTCTTCGTGGCCCGTGACGCCCACAAAGTAATTCTCCTCTATATCCTCCAGTAGCATCCGTTTCATCGACCCACTGCGTTTATGCTGCGCTCGGCATTTGTTGCGGGACGAATGATAATATCGGTCAATAATGGGTTCACTCTATGCGCCGCAGCGCATATCAAGCGCCCAAGGCTTCCTCAACCGATTTCCCGGCGCGGTTCTGGTGGTTTCGCACGACCGCCGCCTGCTGGAAAGGGTCGCCCGCACGGTGTGGGATGTCGAGGCGGGCGGCGTCACCGTCTACACCGGCGGCTTCACTGCGTATCGGGAAAAGCGCGCCGCCGCCCGCTTGCGCCAGCAGGAAGAGTACGAGCGGCAGCAGGCCGAGATAGAAAAGCTGGAAGCCTTTGTCCGCAAAAACAAAGAGGGCAACCTGTCGCGCCAGGCCAAAAGCCGCGAAAAAACGCTCGCCCGCATGACCCGTGTGGACGCTCCCGATCACGATCCGAAAGGGATGAAGACACGCCTGGCGTCTTCCGGGCGCTCGGGGCTGGAGGTCGTGGTCGTGGAGGAGGCGTCGAAGTCCTACGGCCCGAAGCGGCTGCTGGACAAAGCCGACCTGGTGCTGTATCGCGGCGACCGGGTGGGTGTGGTCGGGCCGAACGGCGCGGGCAAGACGACCTTTATCGAGATGGTTCTGGGCCAGGAGTCGCCGGACGCCGGAATCATACGGCGCGGGCACGGCGTCACCGTGGCGTATCATAAGCAGGAAGCCGACGATTTCGACCCGGATGTTTCCGTGCTGGAGACATTTTACGAACGTTCCGGCATGACTATCGGCGAGGCACGCTCACACCTGGGCAAGTTCCTGTTCACCGGCGAGGATGTGTTCAAGCCCATCTCCGCGCTGTCGGGCGGTGAGCGGGCCAAGCTGGCGATGGCGCTGATGGTGCTGTCACCCGCGAACCTGCTGGTGCTGGACGAGCCGACGAACCACCTCGACATCTACTCGTGCGACGCTCTGACCGATTCGCTTCTGCGCTACGACGGCACGCTGCTGGTGGTTTCCCACGACCGCGCGCTGCTGGACACTGTCACCAACCGCACTCTCGCCTTCGAGGGCAGTGGAAAGCTGACACTCTTCGACGGCCCCTATCATGCTTATCGCGCGGCGAAAGAGGCCCCCCCCGCCCCCAATAATGGGCGAGCGTCGCCTGCGAGGCGAGCGTCGCCTACGGGGGGGGCCGGAGTTAAAGCCACCGGATTGGGCGCCAGTGCCCAGCCTTTTCCGACTCCCCCATTATTGGGGGCGGGGGGGGTCAAAACCGGGGCCATGAATGCCCACCAGCTATCGAAGGAGCGTCAGCGCGCCGCCAAGCGTGTGGCCGTGCTGGAAGCTGATGTGGAGACGCTGGAAGGCAGATTGGCGGAGATAGAAGCCGGCCTTTCCGCCCCCTCCTCGGCGGACGCGGCCCTGCTGCTGGCCCGTGAGCACGCTCAGGTACAGGAAAGCCTTGCCGCGCGCCTGGCGGAATGGGAAGCCGCGACCCTGGAAGCCGAAACTCTGGGGGCGCTGTAGCGGGTCGACGGCAGAACCGGCTGTATTGGCGTCCGGTGCAGCGCCTGGTTAGGTTGCTCCCTTGCGCCACTGGTTTATCTACGGCTTGCCAGATTCGTGGTTTCAAATCGGAGAACCAACTCGATATCGTTGCTTCCTGCCAGGGAGGATACGGTACCTTTGTTACTACCGGCAATCAGTAAAATGCCTTTATCTTGGCTGGAAGTGGTGTCTGCCCACAGGATAGATCGCCCGTGAAACGGGTTGCGTACCGTCTTTGACGTGCTGCTTCCGTCGATATGAATAAAGGTCTTGAGCCTCGCACCATCGGTCCACGTTCCGTCAACTGGGTAGACGCTTATCAATATCTGCATCTCGCGGCTCGATTGGCCGGGGCCTGGAAAGATGCCTATTCATGCCAGCGGCGTGGGACGCCGCCCTCTTTGATGAAGTTCCAAACTACAGTTGAACCTCGAATTAGGCTTGGGTGGGGTCACTTTGAACTTCCACATCTTCACCTCAAGCGTCTGTGACAAGTCACTGGTTTCGATCCGAATCGGCTGCACGGAAAGACCGTTCGGCAGTCGGAACGGTTGGTTCTCGGCTCTGTGCACTACCCGGGTACAGGAAGCGAGGAGAAGGCCGAGGAAAGAAATCAACACGTAATACAGAGTCTGCTTCAATGTCCTTTTCCTTAAGCGCCAATGTAGAGAAACGATCTCAATCATCATCCCGGCTCTCCTCCTCCAGGTCTGCGAAGTAGGCGGCCTCATCCTCGGGGGGCGTGACCGTGGCGCGCAGGGCATCATCTACGAGGGGAGCGAGCGTTGGCATCTCCTGAAGAAACAGAGACGGGCCAAGCGACTTACCGTTGTGGAACTGCGGCCAGGACAGAAAGAACTGTTCGCGGGCGCGGGTGATGGCGACATACGCCAGACGCCTCCCAATGGCTTTCTGTCACTGGTACATCCCGTATGCAGGACTGCTCCCTGCATGCCGATGAGTTCAACAATGGTGCCGTCAATAAGACCTACAGATGTAAAACGTAGGCTTGGTCGCAACGCGCTGACAGATGCTGCAACGAGATTTCCTGGAATCCGAAGCGGACATACAGTCGGATTGCATCTGTTAAAACGTGAGCAGTTTCGAGAGTTATATGTTTAAAGCCCCGCTGCCGAGCCTGGTCTATCTTGCGCTCCAGGATGTATCGCCCCAGGCCTTTACCACGCGCCTGCGGCGCGAGATACATTTTTCGAAGCTCGCACGTCTCAGCATCCACCGGATAAAGGGCCACCGTGCCTAACAACTTGCCTTGTGCGTCCTCAATCACCTCGAAGAGACCGCCCACTTTAAAGTAATTCTCCTCTATATCCTCCAGATCAGCATCCGTGGCTTGTGAATCCGGCGACAGGCCATATTCAGCCAAAGCGCCGAAGACAAGCGCCTTCACCTCGTTCCGGTCGGCATTTGTTGCGGGACGAATGATAATATCGGTCAATAATGGGTTCACTTCTTTATGGCGCCGCATGCCCCGTCGTTAAATAAGAGCCACCTACAACCAAAACAAAGGGCCGGGCGCTTGATATGCGCTCCGGCCCTTCTTATCAGCATAGTCTATATCCATGATAGGTGACAGACATCTGAACGCCCTGTCTTACCACACGGACAGGGCGAACCACTTAGTATTAACGGTTTTGTCCGTCTACGTAGCGGCAGCGGTCATTCCATCCGGAGAAGTTCTGCCGCCACATAGTAGGGCTGACATCGGCGCCGCCCCTATCCTTGACCTTCTCCCCAACAGGTTTCCAGGTCTGGCCCCAGGTCATCGCTTTGGCGTGGCCGTCGGCGAAAACGTAGTTCGACCGCGCGCCATTACGCGCGCCGCGCGGCGGGTTTTCCGGGGAGTTGCTGCGCCATGTGGCCGTGCTCCGATTGGTGTCCGTCTTCGTATGTCGGTCGTAGGCAGCGTTATTAGTGAAGTCGATGCAGACGTATCCCTCGTCGCCTTCCCAGGTAGCAAGCTGGTGCCAGTTCGCCTCCTTCACGCCATCGGTGCCCTCGGCGATCAGGATCGCATCCGTGGGGCGGTCAAGAGCCGCAAGCGAAAGGGCATCCCACGGGCCGTTTGGCTGATTGCTGATATTGTAGCGGTAGGAGCCGGGAATCTTGTTTACGCCCGTGGGGGCGAGGTCGGTCGCCTTGCCGCGCATAGTGCGCTGCCCGTCGGATGGGCAGCGGAGCATTTCCAAGTTCTTGTAGTAGGGATACAGCGCGGCGTCCCAGCCGGTGTACCAGGGCAGGCCGGTCGGCCCGTTAACCACATCGTTGAAGAAGGCCTTGGGCAGCATTTCGTCATGGTCCTGGGCAAACATACTGACAGCGGTAGCCATCTGGCGCATGTTGGACATGCAGGATGTTTGGCGAGCCTTCTCGCGGGCCTGGGCGAAAACGGGAAAAAGGATGGCGGCCAGAATGGCGATAATGGCGATAACGACGAGCAGTTCGATCAGCGTAAACCCGTAGCGTTTTTGCGCGCGGCGCTGCGGTACCGAAGACATCGCTGCGGCAGCAGTGGCCGCATCATGTTTGCTGGTCATAGCAAACTCATTCCTTTCTGAGTAATCCGGCTCAACAGGCCGGAAATTAGAGATTACCCGCAACAATGCGAGTTCATCGGGCGCTGCTCGCTCAGCGGGTTCCTCACGGAACCGGAGCATTGCCCGGTGGCCGCTGCTGCATCAGCCCTTTGTACCGTTCGGCCTGCGCTCCCTGATTCTGCGGTCGCGGAGGAACCGGCGGCAAAGCGGGCGGGGTGGCGGGCGGCTGTTCTTTGGGGCCACAGCCCTCCAGTGTCATCGCGACGAGCGTTCCGAGGAGGAACGTAGCGGCGCGCAGTGGCTTGATGCGTGTGGGACGCAGCTTGCTGACGCGCCGGTATCTCCTCCCTATACATCCTCGCTGGATGCGCTCTGCTGTCAGGTTCCCGAAGATATTGCCGTTGTCTGTACGATGCCGGGCAGCGGACGCGACCGCATCGCCGCGCTTCACCTGTGCAGCCCCAGCCATTGGGGCGCGGAGGATAAGATCGGCAAGGATTTCCGCGCGACCCATGCGCCGGTGCCGGGAATGGAGCGCACCAACGCGGCAGCAGCGTCGCTGGTGGAGGCGATGGTGCATCGGGGGCCGTTCGTTCGCTTTATCTGGGGTGTGAGCGCGGACAACCGCCTGAATCACCATCCCGAACCGCCGCCGGGTATCACCCTCGAAGCCTGGAAAGGCTGCGCGTTTGATCCGTCTGCGGACGGCTCACCCTTTTATCTGCGCGTGGAGCGGCAGGGTGTCTGGGGACTGCCGGAGGTGGGGGCGGCGGTGTTTACCATACGAGTGTCCTTTATCGCGGGGCAGGAGATCCGCGAAAACGCGGTGGAGCGGGACGCGCTGCGGGCGGCGCTTCTGTCCATGTCTCCCGAAAGCAGTGTCTACAAAGGCGTGGCGGAATGCCGGGAAGCGTTAATCGCCTTGCTGAACCGGGCTTCCCCCGGATAGTGCGCGGTTTCCCTATTCCGAATCCTCACGGGGGGCATACTCGCGGCGGGAAAAGACGACGAGCGCGCCGATAAGCCCTATCGCGATGACCGCCGCTAGCACAAGCCACGCCTGCCAGTGCGCGATAGCGAGAGGGTCCGCCACGACCTCGCCCACATCGGCACTGACGGGAACCGCCTTGTGCGGGGCCAGCACGCGCAGATAGGCCATGATGGACAGACGCGCAAACGCACCCGGCAGATTCGGCACCCACGATTCCCAGCCGAAGGCGAACAGCAGGCCGAACATCAGCGGTCGGGCCAGCAGCGTGGACATCAGCAGAAACAGGCTGCCATACGCCAGCGCGCCGACCGGCAGCACCAGAAGGTCGCGCCCCAGCGGCGACGCGCCAAGCTTGGCCGGGCCGTACACCGCCAGCGCCAGCAGCAGCGCCGAAAGCGCGGTCGTCAGCGTGATGGCGATAAAGCTTCCCAGGAACTTGGCGAGCAGAATGCGCCAGCGCGGAACCGGGCGGGTAAGCAGATAAACAATCGTCCGCTGCTCGATCTCCTGCGACACCACCGCCGTCCCAAAGATCACCGACAGGATAGTCAGGATAAATCCGAAGACGAGCAGGTTCGCCAGGTTGTTGTATGTCTCCACCGCTTCAAATCGGGCGGCGGGTGTCAGCGCGCGCGCCAGCAGGGCGATGAGGGCGGGAAGCGCGACCAGAAGCAGGGTCAGCAGCAAGCGCTGGGGCCGCAGAGCGTCGCGCAAAGCCGTTCGCAGCAGAAAAAGGTCGGTCATG
>JAUJOK010000036.1:1364-37458 GCA_030447685.1 Armatimonadaceae bacterium | reverse complement strand
TCATGCGTTCACCAGATAGCGGAAGACCGATTCCAGGTTGTTGTCGGGAGATTGAAATTCGCGGACGGCGAAGTTACCTGCCAGCACGATTTGGGGCAACTGCGCGTAGAACTGCTCCGGCTGGCTGGTTTCCACCTCCAGGCGGTCGGCGCGGACGGCGTCGAAGCGGACGCCCAGCACGGAAGGCAGCGGAAGCAGTTCGGCGGCCAACGCGCGTGCCCGGTCGGTCGTGATGGCGACACGGTGCGGGTGGCGATCCATCAGGTCGCGGATACCGTGGACATCCCCCTGCGCCAGAAGCCGCCCTTTATGGATCAGCAGGATGTTCGACGTTATCTGCTCCACCTCATACAGGATATGGCTGGAAACGAAGACGCACTTGCCCTGGTTGGCGAAGTCCAGCATCAGATCGCTCATTTCGCGCCGCCCCACCGGGTCCAGGCCGTTCAGCGGCTCATCCAGAACCAGCACCTGCGGGTCGTGGACGATACCCTGCGCGACCTTGATCCGCTGGCGCATCCCTTTCGAGTAGCCGCCCAGCTTCCGGTCGGAGCGATCCGCCATGCCGACGCGCTCAATCGCCTCGCCGACCCGTTTCTTTAATTCCTGGCCGCGCAGGCCGCTCATCGCCGCCAGCATGGTTACAAACTCGCGACCCGTCATCTCCTCATAAAAGCTGTCAATCTCCGGGCAGTAGCCCAGAGCGCGCGACACCTTCGGATTGGCGAACGGGGCCATTCCCAGCACCTGCACCGTTCCCGTGGTCGGGCGAAGCTGCCCGGTAATCAGCTTGAGCAGGGTGGACTTGCCCGCGCCATTGGGGCCGAGCAGTGCGGTCAGGCCCGGCGCAATCCGGCAGGAAACGTCGTTCAGGCCGATTACCTGCCCGTACCAGCGCGACGCCCGTGTCAGCTCGATCATCCGCTGATTACCTCGACGGCGCGGACTTTGACGCGGGCGGCGGCCAGCGGAATCACCACCAGCGCGCCGCTCAAAAGCAGCAGCGGAAGAAGCGGCGGGCGCGGCGGCTCCGGCTGTTCCATCTGCTCGCGGAATTGTCGGCCCGGCGCTTCGGCGTTGTACAGGCGCAGCGCCGTTCCCCGGATAATGCCATCGACCGACAGGCTCAGCACGGTCGCCGCGCGGGTCGTCACCTGGCGATTCGGCGCGTTCGAGATCATCATGGCCCCGGCGACGCCGCTGACAATCAGCGTGACGAAGTACAGTCCGGCATACAGCGCCCCGGCGAGGCTGGGCCGTTTCGACCAGGCCGAAAACCCGATAATCAGGCTCGCATGCAGCAGGGCCGGAAGCAGCGTCGCGCCCAGAAGCCGCAGGATCAGGGTCGGGTTCTCTTTCCAGAAGCCCTCGCTCCAGTACGCGCCCAGAAAGAACAGGTACAGCAGCAGCGCCGGGAGAAAGGAGACGGCGGCGACCATCGTAAACACGCCCACCCATTTTCCCAGCAGATAGTCGGTTTTGGTAATCGGTTTGGCGAGATACACCAGCAGAGCGTTCGCCCGGTTATCGGCGGCGATACTCCCCGCCCCCACCACCAGCGCCGTCAAAAAGACCGGCAGACCCACAAACGTCAGGCACTGATACAGACTTTGCGCGTAGGCGTTCTTTTGCGCCGGGCTGCCCATCTGGGACATGGCATTCTGCGTGAAATAGAAGACAAGACCGTTGATGACATAGAACAGCAAAACCAGACCCGCCAGTATCCAGAAGGCGGGCTTGCGCAAATTCGCGCGAATGGTCGCGAGCGCGACGATCCACCAGCGGGCGGCGCGTGTTTTCAGCTCGCCGTCATAGCCGCGATAGCTGCGGTCGGCGATCTGGGAAACGGAAGCCTCGCCCGAAGAAGAAGTGGTCTGCGCCGGTCGTGTGGTCATCGCCTACTCCACGGCCTCCAGAAAAATATCTTCCAAACTGCGCTGCGCGGGCCGAAAGCCGCGCACCTGCGCGTTCGCCGCCATTGCCGCCTCAAACAGAAGCCGTCCCATCTGCCCGTCGGCAAGCCCGTTTCCCTCGAACGTAAAACGGTAGCGCGATCCCTGCACCGTCGCAAGCCGTCCCCCACGCTCCTGAACGGCGGCGACGAACGGCTCGGACGCCGCGCGCAGCTCCACCTCCATCTGCGTGCCGCCGGTTTCCCGCAGGCTCGCCATCGGCCCCTGCGTCATAATCCGTCCGCCCTTCATCACGATCACGGAATCACAGGTGCGCTCGATGTCGGGCAACAGGTGCGACGAGACGATCACGTTCACTCCCTTGCCGTGCGAAATGTCGCGGATAAGATCGAGCATCTCATCGCGCCCGGCGGGGTCGAGGCCGTTGGTCGGCTCATCAAGGAAAAGGAGCTTGGGACCGTGAACCAGCGCCTGCGCCAGCTTGATGCGCTGCTTCATGCCGGTGGAGTAGGTTTCGACCTTGCGGTAGCGCGCCTCGCCCAGCGCGCAGTATTCCAGAACCTCGTGCGCGCGGCCCATTGCGCGGCTCCCCGGCATCCCGGCAAGCTCGCCCGCGTAGGCGACGAACGAGACGGCGTTGATTCCGGGGATATGGCAGTCCTGCTCTGGCATCAAACCGATGCGCTGCCGAATACGCAGCCCTTCCGTCGCAATGTTGTGGCCCAGCACCTGCCCCGTGCCGCCCGCAGGCGCGACAAAGCCCAGAAGGGTCTTGATGAGGGTAGTTTTGCCCGCGCCGTTCGGCCCCAGCAGCCCCGTACACCCTTCCGGCACCTCGACGGAAAGGTTTTCAAGAACGGTTTTGGCTCCATAACGGACGGTAAGCTCGGAAACAGCGGCAACAGGCATGTCGGAATATCCTACCACACCCTGACACGCCCCGGCGAATAAAGGTTGCACCAACACCGTCTTCCTTCAGCCAATCAGTGCCAGTTGAAGACGCGGAAGATGCTGGAATAGTTGTCCGTCCATAGGGCCATGTTCGGCTGCTCCCGCGCTACCGTCCAGCGGCGATCTTGGGCCAGTGCGCCCAGGTGAGCGCGGTTTCGCGCCATAATTGCCCACACCGAGATGGATTTCCCGGCGGCGCTTTCGGCGGCGGCTATATCCATGTCGCGCTGGATGAGACAGATAAGCCCGGCGTCCCGCGCAAGTCCCGCCAGCACCGGCTCCAGATCAAGGTGCCGGTTGGAGATATGAAAAGCGACAACGCCGTTCTCTTTCAGACGTGACATGTACAGCGCCAGCGCCTCCCGCGTGATGAGGTGGATTGGGACGGCATCCGAGCTATAGGCATCCAGAATAATCCGGTCGTACTTACGGGCGCTGCGGGCGAGTGAAAGGCGCGCATCCCCCAGCGTCACTTCGATATCGGCGGACGAATCCTGCAAATAGGTGAAAAACGCGGGGTTCCGGGCGATACGCTCTACCGCCGGGTCGATCTCGAAAAATGTCCAGCGCTGGTCTTTTTTGCCATAGGCCGCGAGCGTCCCGGTTCCCAGGCCCACCACCGCGACCGACCCCTGCGCGGGCACGGGAAGCGCCGCGAACATCTGTCCGATAGGGCCGGTGCGGTAGTAGTAGGTCAGCGGCTCCCGGCGACGGGCGGGATCGCGACTCTGCATTCCATGCTGGGTGCTTCCGTGAATAAGGAAGTGGTTTGCGCTAACGATGCCCTGCGTGACGCGGTGGACGCCGAAAAAGCTGCGCTCGACATACAAAGCGCGACTATAATCAAGAGGCCACAGGGAACCGGCGGCCAGGATTGCCGCGATGCCCAGGCCAAACCGAACGGGACGCCGGGAAGCGAAGAACGCGAGCAGCACGGGCGGCCCGAAGATAGATGCTAAAGCAAGCTGCCCGGACGAAATGGCGCTGACTCCGACTACTTTGGTAAGCCCCACAGTCAGCAGGCCCAGGGCCAGGGGAAGCGCGCCGTCCAGAAGACGCTGCCGCCGGGTCGATACCATCCCTTCCGGGCGTGGCGCAAGCAGGCACGCCAGCACCAGTGTCAGTGGATATTCAGCCACGGCTGAAAAAAGAAGCGGCGCGAGCAAAGCGTTAAATATTCCACCCAGCACGCCGCCCACGGACATCCACAGGTAAAATTCCGTCAGATGACGGGTCGGTGGGCGATGCCGCGCGATTTCGCCGTGGCAGACCATCGCAATGACGAAGAACGAGATCAGGTGTAGCGCGATCAAAAGAAAAAGCGGCTGCGTGGAGCGCATGGCGAGAATCAGAGCCAGGGCGACGACCGTAACCGGCATCGCCCGGACAAGCAGCGCCTGCGGCAAAAGCGGCCTGCGCGCGAACACCAGGATAAAGGTCAGCAGGTACAGCGCGAGCGGGATAATCCACAGCAGCGGCACCGGAGCGACATCGGTAGAAAGATGGGTGGTGACGCTGAGCATCAGGCTCGAAGGCACGAACGACAGCAGTACCCAGCGCAGCCGCTGTCCACGGGTCAGTCCGGCGTCGCTTTCCTCCGGCGCATCAGCGGCAGCACCGGCGGCGGCAGTGTTTATTACCGGCGGGGCCTTCGAAGCGCGCCATAAAAGCCACGCGCACCCGGCGAAAAGCACGACGAGCAGAAGATAACCGACAGCCCAGAGGCGGCTCTGACGGACCAGTTCCAGGCGCGGCTCCAGCAGGACGGGATAGGCGAGCAGCGCGAGCATGCTCCCGGCGTTGCTGGCGGCGTACAGGAAGTAGGGGTCGGCGGCGGCGGGATGGCCGGTAGCGGCGAACCACCGCTGCAAAACCGGACTGCTGGTGGAAACGACGAAAAAAGGCGCTCCGACCGCAACAGTCATTAAAAGCAGCAGCCAGGGTATCGGGTTCGCGCTGGTCGGCGGCGTCCACCCGGAAGCGATGCCGATGGGCAGCGCCGACAGGGGCAGCAGCAGCAAAACAAGGTGCAGAACGGCCTGACGGCGGACGCCGAGGCGGGTCATGGTGACATGGGCATAGCCGTAACCCAGAAGCAGCGTGGCCTGGTAAAACACCATCGCCGTGTTCCAGACGCCGGGCGAGCCGCCCAGAAGCGGCAGCGCCATGCGTGCGAACATCGGCTGAACCAGAAACAGCAGCGCCGCACTGAGAAAAATCGTGGCGGCATAAACAAACAGCAAAGCCTCTTCCCCCGCGCCTCAACAACCCAGTATACCGATAAACGGCCTGTCATAAATGATTGGCTGTTCCGGTGCGGCTTTAAAGGATGCCGCGCCGGAAACGAAGAACAGACGGTTACTGCGATACCGTATCTGCCGCTCTGGAAGAGACCAAAGGATAGATAAGATGCCCCCTGATGTCGTCACTTCACCGAATCTACGCTACTACTATCCCCTGCCCGCGTCGGAGCAGCCCAGGGTTATCGAAACGGACCTCTGCGTCTACGGCGGCACGTCAGCGGGGGTGGCGGCGGCGATGCAGGCGCGGCAGATGGGAAAGACCGTTGCCCTGCTCGCCTTCGATACCCACCTGGGCGGCCTGACCTCGGGCGGGCTGGGCGCAACCGATATCGGCAACAAGGCGGCTATCGGCGGTATCGCCCGCGCGTTCTACCGACAATTGGGCAGGCATTACGGCAATGACGAAAACTGGACTTTCGAACCGTCGGTCGCCGAGAAGACGCTGAACGAGATGATGGACGAAGCGGGCGTCGCCGTTTACCGCGAACAGCGCCTTCAGCGAGTGCATAAATCGGGCAGCTGCATCACCGAGATCGTTATGGAAAACGGCGCTGTTTTCCGCGCCAAAATCTTCATGGACGCCACTTACGAGGGCGATCTGCTGGCAAGGGCGGGCGTCTCCTACACCGTGGGCCGCGAGGCCAACAGCCGGTACGACGAGACGCTGAATGGCGTCCACTTCGGCCATCCGAACCACAACTTCAAGGTGCCGATAGACCCGTTCGTCGTTCCCGGCGATCCTGAAAGCGGCCTGCTCCCGACTATTTCCGCCCACCCGCCCGGCGATCAGGGCGAAGGCGATCATCGCGTACAGGCATACAACTTCCGCCTGTGCCTGACAAAAGCGGAAGACCGCCTGCCGTTCCCCAAACCTATCGATTATAACGCCGAAGAATACACGCTGCTGGCGCGTTATATCAGCGCGGGCGTCTGGGATGTGCTGCGCCTGACGGTGTGGATGCCCAACGGTAAGACCGACACCAATAACTACGGCGGCTTTTCGAGCGACCATATCGGCGCGAACTACGATTGGCCCGACGGCGACTATGGAACGCGTGAACGTATCTTTCAGGATCACGTGCGCTACCAGCAGGGCCTGATGTGGTTCTTGTGCCATGACGAGCGCGTGCCGCAACCGATTCGGGAAGAGGTCCGGGCGTGGGGCCTTCCCCGCGATGAGTTCGTGGAGACCGGCGGCTGGCCGCACCAGTTGTATATCCGCGAAGCGCGGCGCATGGTATCGGACTATGTGATGACTGAACGTAACTGCCGCTGGCAGGAGACCGTGCCCGATTCGGTGGGGCTGGCCGCCTACGGGATGGACTCGCACAACTGCCAGCGAATCGCGCGGCAGGAGAACGGAATCTGGACGGCGCGCAATGAGGGCAATGTCGAAGTGAAGGTGGCCGGGCCGTATCCTATCGCCTACCGCTCCCTCGTCCCCAGAGAAAGCGAGTGCGCGAACCTGCTCGTGCCGGTCTGCCTGTCGTCGTCGCATATCGCCTATGGCTCCATCCGCATGGAGCCGGTGTTCTTTGTGCTGGGGCAGTCCGCCGCGACCGCCGCCGTCCTCGCCATCGATGCCGGAGTTCCCGTGCAGCAGGTGGACATCGAAAACCTTCAAGCGCAGCTGCGGGCGGATCAACAGATTCTGGAATGGACGCCGCCCGATACCGCCCCGTTGCCGCCGGAGCCGATTTCGCCGGGCCGGTAAACGACCCGTCTCCGATATAAACGTCCTTCGGACGCGCCGACGCTTGCCGGGTCTGCCTATCGCCCGTCCGGCAGGACGGTTGCCTTTGGGAGACGGGTCGTTCATCGGCCCGGCGTAGCCTTCCGGCGTTCCTGGGTACACTGCGGGCGTGATAACAACCAACCCCTTCAAACGGCGGGCGGCGCGGCGGCGCTTAGAAGCACGAAGCGCCGCCGCATGATCTTTAACCTCTGGTTCCTCATTATTGGCGGGCTGCTGGTCATCATGGCGCTAACCGCCTCCGTCCTGAAGCGCCTGCCGCTGAGCACGTCGATGCTGTACCTGCTGGTCGGCTTCGGTCTGGGGCCGTTCGGCTACGGGCTGATCCGCATGGACCCGGTGGCGCAGGCATCCCTGATCGAGCGCCTGACCGAGGTTGCCGTCATCATTTCGCTGTTTACGGCGGGGCTGAAGCTCAGTCCGCTGCTCCACGATGCGCGGTGGCGTCTCCCGCTGCGCCTGGCCTTCCTCTCGATGAGCGTCACCATCGCACTGGTGGCTGTGGCGGGCTATTACCTTCTTCATCTGCCGCTCGGCGCGGCGATCCTGCTGGGGGCGATTCTTGCGCCCACGGACCCCGTGCTCGCCTCGGACGTGCAGTTAGAAAACCCCGACGACCGAGACCGCCTGCGCTTCAGCCTGACCGGCGAGGCGGGCTTCAATGATGGCACGGCGTTTCCCTTCGTCATGCTGGGTCTGGGCCTGCTTGGCCTGCACTCGCTCGGCCCCGGTCTGACGCGCTGGCTGGCGGTGGACGTTGCCTGGGCGATTATCGGCGGCCTCGGTATTGGCGGGCTGCTGGGCACGCTGATAGGAACGCTGGTTCTTTACCTGCGGCGCGAGCATAAAGAGGCGGTCGGTTTGGACGATTTTCTGGCGCTGGGCCTGATCGGTCTGTCCTACGGCGCGGCCCTTCTCCTTCACACCTACGGCTTCCTGGCCGTATTCGCGGCGGGTCTTGCGCTCCGGCGCGTCGAGCGAAAGGCGTCCGGGGGAGACACACCTACCGATGTCGAGCAGGCAGCAGCCGCTGCGGACGAAAGCGAGGAGATAGCCACCCACCCGGAAAAGGCTCCTGCCTACATGGCGCAGGCCGTGCTCGGCTTCAACGAGCAACTGGAGCGCATTGGCGAAGTGTCCGTGGTGGTGCTGATCGGCGGAATGCTTTCCACGCGTTATCTGCCCATCGAAGCCTACTGGTTCGTTCCGCTGCTGTTCCTGATAATCCGGCCTATTTCCGTTGGGCTGGGTCTTTGGAAAAGCCGCTCGTCGCGCCCGCAGCGGTGGCTGATCTCCTGGTTCGGCATCCGGGGGATCGGCTCGCTGTACTATCTCGCCTATGCGATAACGCACGGCCTTCCCCGCCCGCTGGCCGAGCGGCTTACCGCCCTTACGCTGACGGTAATCGCCGTTTCCGTGGTTCTGCACGGCACGTCGGTCACGCCGCTGATGAACTGGTACGGAAAAACCAAAGGCCGAACTCCCGGCTAAGACGCTGCGGCCTGCCGCCGCCGTTCGTCCAACGGCGGGCGCAGCCCGCCCTTCCTGTCGCTCTGGCGAAGGAAGCGGAAACCGCTGCTTATGAACATCGATACATCACAGGCGCTGAAGACGCTCCAGGCCATGGGCAACAGCTTCTTCCGGCTGCTGCCCCACCTTGTCCTGGCTCTCATCGTCTTCCTGCTGTTCTATTTCGCGGCCAAAGGAGTGCGCGCTCTGGTGCGCCGTCTCAACGACCGCTACCGGCGTCACCGCAACGTCGGGCTGGTCATGGGCCGTCTGGCGCAGGAATCATCATTCTCGTCGGGCTTCTGGTGGCTCTGGTGATCGCCCTGCCCTCGTTCCAGCCGGGCCAGCTTGTCAGCCTGCTGGGAATCAGCAGTGTCGCCATCGGCTTCGCCTTCCGCGATATCCTGCAGAACTTCCTCGCGGGTATCCTGCTGCTTTTGACCGAGCCGTTCCGTATCGGCGACCAGATCATCGTCGGGGGCTACGAGGGAACGGTGGAGGAGATACAGACGCGGGCCACCTTCATCAAGACCTATGACGGGCGGCGCGTGGTCATCCCCAACAGCGAGCTGTTCACCGACTCCGTCCTCGTCAACACTGCCTTTGAGACACGCCGCCTGGAGTATGACTTCGGCATCGGCTACGGCGACGACATCGCCGAGGCAAAGCGGCTGATGCGGGAAACGGTGGACGGCATAGACAGCGTCTTAAAAGACCCGCCGCCGGAAGTGCTTCTGGTGAAGCTTGCTGACTCGACGGTAAACCTGCGCCTGCGCTGGTGGATCAAGCCGCCGCGCCAAATGGATATGCTGTCGGCTCAGGATGCGGTGCTGACGGCCATCAAAGACCGTCTGACGGAAAACGGGATAGATATGCCGTTCCCGACGCAGCAGATCCTGTTCCACGACCAGACCGAGGAGACGGACGGCGACCGCAGACGCCAGCGCGAAGGATGGCCCGCAGGCCGCCGCGAAGAAGTCCCGAAACCACGCTCGGTTTCTGGATTATTGCGAGAACTGGCCGGGGCAGGAGCGGACGCCGAGCGGCGACGCAACGAGGCCGCCGCCGACGCCGGAGGCGAGTCAGGGCAACAGCAAACCTCATGAAAACGCGCCTTGTCAGCCTCTGGGATTCGTTCCGCTCGTCGTTCTGGTTTGTCCCCTCCCTCATGGCCGTGGGAGCGTTCGCGATGGCGCTGGGAATGATCATGCTCGACCAGTCGGCCCGAGGAACCTGGATCGAAACCTTAGGGTGGGCGTACACCGGTGGGCCGGAAGGGGCGCGGACGCTGCTTTCGACGGTGGCCGGGTCGGTTATCACGGTTGCGGGCACCGTCTTTTCCATTACCATCGCCGCGCTTACGCTGGCGTCCACGCAGTTCGGCCCGCGCATGCTGCGCTCCTTTATCCGGGATACCGGCAACCAGATCGTGCTGGGCACGTTTATCGCCACTTTCCTGTATTGCCTGCTGGTGCTGCGGACGGTGCGCGGCGCGGGCGAGCAGGGCAGCGGCAGCAGCGGCTTCGTGCCGAACCTGTCGGTCACGCTGGGCATCGTACTGGCGGTTGTCAGCCTGGGCGTGCTGATTTACTTTATCCACCACGTCGCCTCTTCGGTGCAGGCGAATCACCTCATTGCGGTAATCGGCGGTGAACTGGACAGCGCCATTGACCGCCTGTTTCCCGGCACCATCGGGCACGCCGCCCAGGAGACGGGGAAGACCGAGGCCGACGCACGAAAGGATATTCCCGCCGACTTCGAGCAGAGAGCGCGGCAGGTTCTGTCCACGGACACCGGCTACCTCCAGGCGATTGACGACGAACTCCTGCTGCGTGTTGCGGGGAAGCGGAACCTCGTGGTGCGTCTCAACCACCACCCCGGCGAATGGGTGGTGCGGGGCAATCTGCTGGCGCATGCGTGGCCCGGCGAGCAGGTGGACAAAGAACTCACCGAGGCGCTGAACGAGGCGTTTATCCTGGGCAATCGGCGTACGCTCGTGCAGGATATCGAGTTTCCCGTGCAGCAATTAGTCGAGATCGCCCTGCGCGCCCTGTCGCCTGCCATCAACGACCCGTTCACGGCTGTGTCCTGCGTGGACCGGCTCGGCGCGTCGCTGTGTCGCCTGGCCCACACGCCGTTCCCGTCGCCATTCCGCTATGATGATGCCGGGCAGCTTCGGGTAATTGCCGAGCCGATCACCTTCGCCAGCCTTGTGGACACCGCCTTTTCCCCAATCCGGCAGTACGGGCGAACGAGCAGCCTGGTAACAAACCGCCTGCTGGAAACGATTGCGCTGATCGCGGCCCATGTCGCGGGCAGAGGACGGCCTGAGGATTGCGCCGCGCTGCGGCGGCAGGCCGACCGGATCGAATGCGGCTGTCGCGAGGGTTTGGCCGACGAGGCCGACCGGGAAGAGGTCTACGCGCGGCATCGCGCCGCGCTGCAGGCCCTGACCGAAACGAAATGTGACGAGGCTGCCGCTGGCGCTGCTGCTCCCGGAACAACAGAAACGATAAGCGAACCCTAAATGAATCAACCACCCTTATACCCGGTTCTCCACTCGAAAGCCGTGGTGCGGATCATGCTTCTCCTGGGTGTGGGGGGCTTGCTATTCTTTTTCAACATAATCGAGGATGTTGTCACCGGGGACAGCGGAACCTATGACCGGCTTCTGCTGCGCCGCGCCCATCGGCTGGCGCTTTCGCCCGACGGCGATTGGCTGACCCCGCTCGCCAAGGGCTTCAGTATTATAGGAAACTGGCAGGTTATTATCCCGCTCGGTCTGCTGCTGGCGCTTCTGGCGTGGCGTCGAAGGACTGCCTGGCGGGCGTTTTATTTTTATGCAATCGCCTGTGTGGGCAGCGGCCTGCTGACACTTACGTTCAAGTTCGTCGTAAACCGCCCGCGCCCGCAGATCGTTCCCGCGCTGGAGGAAGCGCCGTTTGCCAGTTTCCCGTCCGGCCATTCCGTGTATGCGCTCGTTGCGTACGGCTTTGTGGCCTATCTTGTCGCCCGGCGCTCCGAGGTCGCTGTCTGGCTCAAGATTCTGGCAGCGCTGGCCGCGCTCGGTCTGGCCCTGCTGGTCGGAGCGAGCCGCGTTTATCTCGCTGCCCATTACCCATCGGATGTGGCCGCGGGCTGGCTGATCGGTGTTCCCTGGCTCATGGCGATCCTTTTCCTTTTCGAATACTTCCGGCGGCCCACAAAATGAGGGCATACCGCCTATGAATCCTCAACTGCTGCCCGCGCTAATCGCCGTGGCAGTTCTGGCGCTCGTCCATCTGCTGGCGGGTAAGCTGAAGTTTCTGGACGTGACCCCGCGCAGTATCTGGCTTTCCGGTTCCAGCGGCATCTCCGTAGCCTATGTGTTCGTCCACCTTTTACCGGAGCTTGCGGAAGGACAACGGGCGGTGGCGGAAGCGACGGAAACAGGACTGCTTCCGCAGGCGCTTCGCTTCGTCGAGCATCATGTCTACCTGGTCGCGCTGATGGGGATGGCGGCTTTTTACGGCCTGGAGCAGATCGCGCGCCGCTCACGCAGCCATCTTCGGGAAGAGCAGGACACCGAGACGGCCAGCGTCGGCGTCTTCTATCTGCATATCGGCTCCTTCGCCATCTATAACGCGTTGATCGGGTACCTGATGCTTCACCGGAACGAGGACGGTCTTTCGGGGCTGCTGTTTTTCTTCGTCGCCTATGCCTTTCACTTTGTCGTGAACGATTACGGCCTGCGGCAGCACCACCGCAGGGACTACGAGCGTGTGGGCCGCTGGCTCTTAGCCGGGGCGGTGGTCCTAGGCGGAGCCGTCGGCCTTGCGGCAACGCTTTCCGAGGCCGCGCTCGCCGTAGCGTTTGCGTTTATTGCGGGCGGGACAATCCTCAACGTGCTGAAAGAAGAGCTGCCGGAAGATCGTGAAAGCCGCTTCTGGGCCTTTGCTCTGGGAACCGCCTGCTATACGGTTCTTCTCCTGGCACTGTAGAAGCCAGTGCCGCCCCCTGCCTATGGATGCTCTTATTGCGCCAGAACCTCAGAGAGACACGGCCCCATATAGTCCGCGCCGCCGGTGCTCAAGACGCTTCTGGCGGGCGCGCCACCCGAAGAGCTGCCCCCGCCCGGCGCGGAAGACCTGAAAGATTCCCACCTGCTGACCGAGGTTGAAGAGACGGGGCATGATGACCGGGGGTAAAGGCAGCAAACTGGCGGCACGTCACATTTCTTTCTCCCCTCTCCCACAGCGTGGGGGAGGGGCCGGGGGTGGGGGCCGTATCGGAAACCCCCATTATTGGGCGAACGTCGCCTGCGAGGGGGCAGGGGGGCCTTCTGACAAAGCCCCAAGGAAGCGTGCCGTGTGCTTCGCACCGAGCAGAAGATCGCTGAGGCGCAGGTTTTCGTTGGGCGCGTGGGCGCGGCTGCCGGGGTAGCCGACGCCGCAGGTGACGACCGGCTGGCGCAGACCGGCGACGAACGGATGGATCGGCCCGGACCCACCGACGAGCGGAATCAGCGCGGGTTCCTTGCCGTACACTTCACGCGCGGTTTCGGCGCACAGAGATACCATCGGGTGGTGGGGGTCCACGCGGCCCGGTCGCTGCCCGCCCAGGTAACGCACTTCAATATCCGTGAAGCCGTGAGCGTCCAGATGGGCGCGCAGCGATTGCCGCACCGTCTCCGGGTCCTGGTCGGGAACCAGGCGGAAGTCCAGCTTGGCGCTTGCACGGGCGGGCAGAACGGTTTTAGCGCCTTCGCCCTGCCAGCCGGAATCCAGCCCGCAGATCGTGCAGGTCGGCTCGAAGACAGCGCGGCGCTGGTATTCGACACCTGTCGCGCCTCCGAGGAACTGGCCGATCCCGAACTCACGTTTCAGCCACTCTTCTTCAGACGGCAGGGCGGCGAGCAGCGCCATGTCATCGTCCGTGGCGGGCTTCACGGTGTCATAATGCCCCGGAAGCAGAATGCGCTCGTTTTCATCCTTCAGCGTGGCAAGCGCCCACACCAGACGCCAGGCGGCGTTGGGAAAAAGGGACCCGCCGACGCCGGAGTGGGCATCGTAGGCGATAGTGCGGGCGTGCAGTTCGAAGTAGGCGATGCCGCGCAGCCCGCAGATGATCTGTGGGTGCCCCTGATCGTCCACGCCGCCGAACTCCCACACGCACACGTCGGCGTTCAGGATGTTCGCATTTGCTTCCATCCAGGCGGGCAGATGAACCGAGCTTATCTCCTCCTCACCCTCGATCAGGAACTTGACATTAACGGGAAGCCTGCCGCCGTTCGCCGCGCGCAGCGCATCGAGGGCCATCAGGCGGCAGACGATATGCCCTTTGTCGTCGCTCGTGCCGCGCCCATAGGCGATGTTGTCGCGTATGTCCAGCGTGAACGGCGGCGAGTCCCACAGGTGATACGGCTCGGCGGGCTGAACGTCGTAGTGATTGTAGAACAAGACGGTCGGCGCATCCGGCCCGGCGCTACGGTCTTCGGCGAAGACCACCGGCGGGCCGCCGTCGGTCGCCGCCAGATGCGCTTCCAGCCCGTGCGCCCGCAGCAGATCGGCCACCAGCCCGGCGCACGGCTCCATATCCTCCCCCTTGGCGGCGACACTGGGCACGGCGACAAGCCGCCCCAGCTCCTCCAGCGCGCGGGGCAGCGCGGATTCTACCAGGCCGTCCAGCGTCATCGCGCCCCTGCCGGTTCGCGCACGATGTTCTGCATGCCTTCCCATTCTTTCCAGATGTCGGTCATGCACTCCCAGTGGTACTGCTCATGATCGACATGGGTCAGGCGGAAAAAGATGGCGTAGCGGATGTTGGGCGAGCCGTTGCCGGCGATACCATGCGCAAGCTGATAATGCACCAGCGCCGCATCGCCTGCCCTGCCCAGGAACTGCTCCGGCTGCGGTATCTCGACCTTCGGCATCCCCTCCAGCAGCGACTGCGGCCCCTTTTCGCGGAAGTAATCTTCGTATATTTTGTGCGTGCCCGGCCAGACGGTGAAATTGCCCGCATAAGGGTCCGGCAGGTCGGACAGGAACACGCCAACCAGTGCGGTGAAGTTGGCAATGGTTCCTTCCTTGACGCCATTCGTGGGCGAGTACATACCATCAATGTGCGGCCCCGGCTCGCGCGGCGGGTCGAGTGACGGAAAACGCAGCGCGATCTGCCCGCTGCCGATTGGCTTGATCTTACCGGCTCCAATGGCGGATTCGGCCAGAGATTTGATCGGGGTGGCATTATATAAGTCTGTGATTACGGGGTCCTTGCCCAGGCCGGGGCAATACGACTGCGCCCGGTATTTGGTCAGTTCGTTCGGGTCCATGCCGTTCTGCCCGAGGTAGGCGTTTATCGCGCGCCGCGCCTGATTCACCATTTCCGGCGGCACGACGCCGGGTAGTTTGACATAGCCTCTGTCGGCTAATACCTGCTTCTGCTCTATGCTGAGTTCCATGGTTTCTCCTAACCCCCCGGCCCCCTTCCCTCCGAGGGAAGGGGGAGCTAAGGGCGGTAGCTTCAGGGTTTATCCAAAGCTGGTTCTGTAGAGTGTGCCTGTAGAAGGCTCTGCGCGGCTGTCCCTATCTCGGTAAGAACCGCCGCTATATCGTTATGAATGCGTTCGTTAGGAATACGTACAATAGTCAGTCCACGAGCACTGATGATTTGGTCGCGCTCTGTGTCGTAATCCACACGGTGCTCATGAACAGCACCATCCACCTCAATAACCAATCCTGCTTTATGGCAGTAGAAATCGGCAATAAAGCCGTCAATCACCTGCTGGCGGCGGAAGTGCAGTCCCGCAAGCTGGTTCCGGCGCAAATGCTGCCACAAAAGCGTCTCCGTGGGCGTCATCTCCCGCCGAAACTGATGCGCCCGCTCCTTCTTCTCGACCGCATGATGCCCTGTAACGATGAACGACTTATCCATGGTGATTCCCCGGTTGACTTTATGCGAAGCAGAAACCGCCTGCGCCTATAGCTCCCCCTTCCCTCGGAGGGAAGGGGGCCGGGGGGTTAGGAGGACTCCCTCAAAGACATTCACCGTGATGTCGTCAATGATCGTGAAGCGCAGGTCGCGCGGGTTGTCGTCCGGGTGGGCGGCGGCCCAGGCGGTTACAGCCTCGACCATGACCTCGGCGCAGCGGTCTTTGGGAAAGCCGAAGATGCCGGATGAGATAGCCGGAAAGGCGATGCTTTCGAGATCGCGCTCGCGGGCAATCTCCAGAGCCGCCGTGGTCGCCGATGCCAGCAGGCGGTCGCTTTCCTCCGGCGTCTGCCCCCGCCAGACCGGGCCGACAGCATGGATGACGAAGCGCGCCCGCAGCTTTCCCGCGCCGGTAATAGCCGCGCTGCCGGTCGGGACACGTCCGACGCGGTCGCTTTCGTCCTGGATTATCTGCCCGCCTTTTCGCAGGATAGCGCCCGCGACCCCGCCGCCGTGCGCCAGACCGGTATTGGCGGCGTTGACGATGGCGTCCACGTCCTCGTCGGTAAGGTCGGCCTGGCGCAGGGACAGGCGATGTCCCGACGGCAAAATTGTTTCAAAGCGCGGTTCAGAAGAAGACATAGCGTTAACGGTAAGAAAGTATACCCCTGCGGGCGCTGGCTCAGCACAGCCCGGCGTCGCGGGCCTCTTCCTCGGCGACGCGATAGGAAAGCACCGTATCAACGAACGTCATGGCGACGGCGGCAAAGAGAGCGGCCAGGCCCGCCTCGAACAAGAGCACGGCGGGCAGGGGCGAGCGTGCGACACGGACGTAAATCAAGCCGATCCAGGCCGAGGACGCCACCTGAAGCAGCATGGTCAGGTAAAAACCCATAACGGCGGTTCGGATGAGGCGCGCGCGGCGCAGCAGGACGCGCAGTTCGTGCAGAACGGCGGGCCGCGTTTCCCGGTCCGGCGTCCGGTATTCTCTGGCAAGACCGCGCATCGCTCCCACCACGGCACTGTAGCGGTCCTGAAGTCCCCATACCACCGAGGCGCAGGCGGCAAGCAGGGCCAGCGGAACGAAAATCGCCTCGATCACCCGGCCCAGCGCGGGGTCGGCTTCGGGCATGAACGGCCCCATCATCGCGGCACCTCCACCTGTCCTGCCTCCTCCAGGTCGCGCACCTCGGCGGCGACCACATCATACGATAGACGCGCCTCCCGGTAGGCGAAGACGATGCCCAGAAGCACGGCGGCAAGCCCGGAGGCGAAAAGAGCGATAATCGGAACGGTCATGCCCTGCGCGCCCAGCGCCGCCGCGCCGACCGCAAAAGAGGCCAGCAGAAACAAAAGCACGCTGCCGTACAAACACAGCACGGAGCTGCGGATCAGCCAGGCGCGGCGCAGCAGGCTGTTCATCTGCTCGCGGATGGATTCGAGGCGCTGCTCCTCCTCGCCGCCGCCCTGACCGTCCCGCAGGCGGCGCTCGCATTCGTCCCGCCGCTCACTGTTCAGTTGCCGCATCACCGTAATCAGCGCGGTGTACTTCATCTGAAGCCCGGCCAGAAGCAGACCGACGGCGATAAAGATAACGGCGGGAGCCATCGAGGAGGCGATGAACTTGAGGGCAAATTCTATGTCGTGGAACGGGGCGTCGCTCATGTTCGTCGCGGCAGCGTTTGTTTGCAGGCTGCCGCGCCCTTCCCGACGAGATTGTTACCCGGAAGCCGCGCGCGTCAAACAAGAGCAGAGGGAAAAGACTATACGCCCAACTCGCGCCAGGCAAGCGCATTCAGGTCGTCTTCCGGCACGGCAGCGTCCGGCAGGGTGGGAACGGCGGTGGTGAGACGGGCGATCTCTTCGGCGATAAAGGCGTTCAAAACGGCGTCGCCGGGGCCAGCGCCTAACTCTTCGGATTGCTGCTTCCGTTGCAGAAGCGCCACCAGCCGTTCCCGTGCCGCTTCGGGCAGTTCAACGCCTTCCAGAGCGTCCCAGACGGAGGTGGGAGGGGGATTGCCGTGTTGTTCGATCCAGCGGATGCACAGGAACGGGCGCAGAACGTACAGGTATTTTTTGTGGGTCACTTCGGCGCGTCCGTGGATGTACTTTTCCCAGTTGCCGCGCGCCAGGCTCAGATAGTGATAGCTCAAACGGCGCGGCGAGTAGTGCTTCTCGGCAAGCGCGCGAAGCTGCGCAGCGAAGCCGCCGGGTTCATGGTAGATGAGGGGCGAGTGCAGCCATTCCAGCAGCGGGGGGTTGGACTTGCGGAAAAGGCCCAGCGCCTTGAAAAGGTCCCAGCCGCTCACATCCAGGTCGTCAACAATCGGCAGTTCGATAACATCGCGCGGCGGCGCGACCCGCAGATAGTCGCGCGGCGGGCGAACGTAAACAAAGCGCACATCCCAGTCGCTGTTTGTGGAAGCGAAGCCCCAGGCGCGGCTGCCCGATTCCGCCGCATACAACACCCGAACACTCTGCTCGGCTTCGATGCGCCGCAGTGTTTCGAGAATGCGTTCCTGCACGAGCGTGGTCAGGCGAGCCGGGCGACGAGCAGGCGGCCCAGCAGGTCGTGCAGCACCTGCACCGGCGAGCCGAGAGCGTCCACGAGTTCGACCTTGTCTGAGCCGTAGTGCTCCAAAACCGGGCGCGATTCTTCTTCGTAAATCTTCCAGCGGCGGTGGATCACCTCGTCAGAGGCGTCATCCAGCCGGTTTTCCTTCAGGGCGCGGCGCTTCAGGCGTTCGGCCATCTTCTCGGTGTTGGAGCAGTGCAGATGGAATACACGCTCCACCGTAATGTATTCATCCATCATATACGCCTGCGCCTCATCGCGCGGAATGCCGTCCAGCACCAGCAGGTCGTGATCCGGGACAAAGCGACGCGCCGCGACCATACCGTCGATGGCCTCTTTCCACAGAGAGATGGTGATGTCATCCGGCACGAGCAGGCCCTGCGACGAATACTTCAGAAATTCCCGGCCCAGTTCCGAAGACAGGTCCAGGTTGCGGAACACCTCACCACAGGCGCAGTGGTAAAAGCCGGGTATCGCGCCCAGCGCTTTGCCCATGGTTCCCTTACCCGAGCCGGGCGCTCCAAAAAGAAGCATGGCGCGGTAGCGGCGGGGCGGGGCGGGCGTCTCCACCAGGCTCACGTTTTCGGCGACAGCAATCATCGTCGGGCACTCCTCGGGGCGAAGTTGGGGGCGACATCCCTGCCCAGGACGACAGTAACATCCGCCCCCTCCAGATCTTCCTTGGGCAGTTTGCTCGGCTTGACACCACTGAGGCCCAGCAGCGCAGCGATCCGCTCGGCGCGCGGCGCAACCGCCGCCTGTCCGTACTGAATCTGCGTCTGCGCCACCTCGCGGGCCGCCGCCTGCCGGGCATTCCCGGCGCTTTTGGCATCGAAGCCCTGGTTGCGAAGCAGGTCGGCGACCTCGCGGGCCGCCCCCGAAACCTCGGTGCCGTTCTTTACCGTGACCACGGTCAAACGATAGGCGGCGGTCTCGTCGCCGCGCAGCAGCCAATCCACCTGCGCCTTCACTTTTTCCTCATCAGGCACGAAAATCCATTTGTCGCCCCGATGCCGGTCCTTGCCCGCAAGCGTGCCTGTCTGCATCTGCTCCGGCTGAAGGTCACGGAAAAGCGCGGCCAGCGCGAAGATCTGCTGCCGGGAAAGGTTTGTCTCGACGGACCTCAGGGCGGTATTGATCAACTTATCGGCCTGGAAGAACATCTTCGGCTGCTTGGCTTTCTTCACCATCGCCCGCAAAAGCATCTGCTGACGCGCTATGCGCCGCACATCACCGTCCTCCTTGGAGGACGGCTCTCCGGCGTTGGGCTGGCGGTAGCGCGTAAATTCGACTGCCTGCTCGCCGTTGATCGTTTGCCGTCCGGCGGGCAGGTCGATATGAAGACGCGCACCGTTGTCGTCGTACTTCATTCGGTCCAGCGCCTCCACCTCTACCCCCCCTAAACGATCCACCAGAGTTTTTACCGCATCCGACTTGAGGGCGATATAATAATCGAGCGGTTCATTGAGCAGGTTGCTGACCGTCTGCATCGCCAGCGGCGCGTCGCCCCAGGCATAGGCGGAATTGATCTTGCCGCGTCTGGGCAAAGGCTCATCGATTACGCCCTGCGCGTACTCGACATAGGTATCGCGGGGAATGGAGAGGCCGGAAACTCTTCCCTTATTGAGATCGAGCGACAATACGATAAGCGTATCCGAGCGAGCGCCTTTGGTGTGTAGCTTGCCCCAATTTACGGAGTTCTTTTGCCAGATATAGTTGTAGTCCTTGCCGATCAAAAGAACGTTCAAACGGCTTTTGCCGGGGAACTGCTCACGCGGGGCGCGAATCGTCGTCCACCACTCTCTGGCCGACATCTGCGTGCCACGCAACGTTTTAACCGCCAGGGCAAGCCCAAAGCCGATCACAGCGGCCAGGACTAACGTCAAACCCCAAACAACTGCCTTTTTCGTTTTGCTCATGCTGCTGTTCTGCCGGCTGCTGCGGCTTCGGAACCCATCACGTATTTACAGCCCCATCTGCCAAGACGGCAAAATACGAGCGACTTTCGATTTGCTCCGCCACACATTATACGGCGAAATCGCAGTTTCCTCCACCAGACAGGCAAGCCCGCCGCAGAATACGTGAATACGCTTCCCCGAGCGTTAGTTACTGCATCAGGTACACTCGTAACAAAAGCGGGCGAAACGGCGGCTTGACGGCACGGGCCGGGAGAACGATACCGTAAGGGAATAGGGAAGCGAAAAAACAAGATGTGGAGGAACGAAAATGTATGAGTGAAGGCATCGTGGTGCGGGCCGGACGGGGCCTGTATACCGTGCAGACAAATAATGGGCGCGTTCTGCCGTGCAGTCTGCGCGGCAATCTCAAAAAGAATCTGACCTACCCGGAAAGCGTGAACCGGCGGCAGCGTGTCGAAAAGGCGAAGAAGCGGCGCGAAACCGATCCGCTGGCCGTGGGCGACCGGGTGGAAGTGACCGAGGATGAGACCGGACGCGGCGTTATCGAGGCGGTACATCCGCGCCGCGCCGCGCTTGCCCGTCGCTCCGGCAACGAGCGGGAGCGGCAGACGATGGTCGCGAATCTGGAGCTTGCGGTGATCGTCTTCGCCGCCGCCGAGCCGCGCCCCGACCTGTGGAAGCTGGATCGCTTCGTGGTGCTGGCCGAGGACGCCGAACTGGAAATCCTGATAGTTTTCAACAAGGCGGACCTGGCTTCCCCGGAAGAGATCGAGGAGATGGCCGCCACCTACCGCCGCATCGGCTATTCCGTGCTGGCTACCAGCGCCCGCACCGGCGAGGGTATCGAAACGCTGCGCGCCCACCTTAAAGATAAGATTTCCGCCTTCGCCGGGCCGTCGGGCGCAGGCAAGTCGTCGCTTTTAAACGCGGTGCAGCCGGGCCTTGCCCTGAAGACCGGCGACATCGGCGCTGTCACCCACAAGGGACGGCACACGACCGTGGCGGCGGAACTTCTGGCGCTGAACTTCGGCGGCTGGGTGGCGGATACGCCGGGGCTGCGACAGGTAGAGTTCTGGGACATGGACACCGACGATGTCTCCTGCTGCTTCCCGGAGATCGCGCCCCTGCTCGGCCAGTGCAAATTCCCGGACTGCCGCCACCGGCAGGAGCCGGGCTGCGCCGTCCCTTGCCGCCCTTGAGCGCGGCGAAATCGACACGCGCCGCTATGAAAGCTACCGGATGATGACCCAATGAGCGACGAAACAAGCAGCGACTGGAAACGGTTCTTCGACGCAATGACCGCGGAGGGGTATCTGCGGGAAGGTTTTACCCAGAACACACGGGCCGAAGTGGACTTTCTGGTAGATGCGTGCGCGCTCGCGCCCGGAATGCGCGTGCTGGATATGGGCTGCGGGCCGGGCCGCCATTCGCTGGAGATGGCGCGGCGCGGCTTTCGTGTGACCGGCGTAGATTTTACCGAGCAGTTTGTCGCCTTCGGGCAACAGCGCGCGGCGGAGGAAGGATTCCCGGAGCGCGCCGAGTTTGTGCTGGCGGACGCATGATTTCGTGCGCCCGAACACCTATGACGCCGCCGTCTGCCTCTGTGAAGGCGCGTTCGCTTTGCTCGCCCATGACGAGGATAACGTGCGGGTGCTGCGCCATATCGCGGCTTCGCTGAAGCCGGGCGGCCCCTTCCTGCTGACCACGCTGAACGGCTACCGCACGATCCGCCGCGCGGGCACCGATGGCGAAAATCGCCTGGACCCGCTCACCATGATCGAAACCTGGACTCCGGCGTCACAGGAAATAAACCGGAAATCACCCTATATGCTGCCGGGACGCCATTATATCGTGCCGGAACTGCTCAAAATGCACCACGAGGCGGGCCTGACCGTGGAGCAGGTGTGGGGCGGAACGGCAGGAAGATGGGGCAAACGACCGCTGGACTGGGACGAGATCGAGGTGATGCTGCTGTCGCGCAAGACGAGTTGAGAGTTGAGGGATGAAAGTTGAGAGAAGGGATTTCTCTGACCTCTCAACCCTCAATGTTCGACTCTCAACCCTTTTAAAAGCACGCCGGGGCCGGACACAGACCTTTCGGTCGCATCCGGCCCCATAACGTTCGGAGAGGGCACGCCCCTGGGCATAGTTCATGACCCTACAGGCAGAGCCGTGAGCTAAAACTTAGCCCGCGAGACCCCTCCGGAGACTATGACTTTGCATATAGCCACCACCTCCTGTAATTGAGATGATTCTATTAAATCATGTTCGCGAAGCGAAGTCAAGCTAAAAAGGCAGGTGGACTACAAGAAAGAATCCGTTGAGCATCAGCAGCGTCGCCAGCCCGCTCAAAGCGAGCGAGACGCCCAGGACGGGGCGCGAGGTCGCCAGAATCGCCACCGACCCCAGCACGATACCGATCTGGAACAGCACTTCGGCGAAGTCGAAATTAGCGTCCTGCTCCTCGGCGCGCTCGCGCTGGCTTTCCCAGTTTTTAGCCTGGGCGGACAACTGTTTTTTGCCCTCGCCTTTGAGCGGGTTGGTCGGGTCCTTCGGGTCCGGCTCGCTGTCATACCGGTCGGCGGTCTCCCGGTACTTGGCGATTTTCTCCTCTATGTCCTTGCGCGCCGCCGCGCTCGTTGTGCCGCCATGCAGCAGCAGATCGGCTTCCCGTTCGTCGGCGGCGAGCTTGTTCACGGTCTGCCGCACGTTCTTGGCCTGATAAAAGGCCCACGTATCGCTTGCCTGAATATTGGCGTGCACCATATCCTCGCCGACGTTGCCGCCGCCGAGGCTGGAGATGGCTAACAGAACGGCCAGAAAGGCGATTATCAGGGCCGCGCGGGCGCGGAATCTATCACCGGCGTCATGCTCGGCTTTCTCGGCGTCATGCTCGGCTTTCTCTTCGGCAATCGCCTCCCGCACTTCGCGTATCTGGTCGGCGACATCACTTGCTTCCATTCCAAGCTCTTTCTAAACGGATTTTTGCTCCGATAAGGGAATTAACTCTGCGGCTGCGGCTCGCCGGGTGTCTCCGGCGGAGTTTCAGGCCGGGGCGCTTTGCGATACGCCGCGCGATGCGTCGAAACCGCGCCGATACTGACGGAAAATCCTCCCTGCTGTTCCCAGATATAGGGTAGCTGCGGGGTCATGTGGTTGAAGACGTTGATAAGGTCGGCGAACTTGCTGATCTTTTGATCCACCCGGAACGCCTGCCCGCGTGTCGTTTGCACGGCGAAATAGCCGGTGGTTGTGGAAGGGTTGCTGCCGGTCCCGCGCGAGTGAAACTCATCGTAGTCGGTGCCGGTCACTTCGCCCCAAGTGTACTGCTCCTGTTTGCTTCCGGCGCGCTTGCTTTGCGTGCTGACGGTAAACCCTTCCTGCGTGCAGACGATGTTGAAGCTGGTGAAAAGATAGCGAATCAGCAGCGGAACACCGACCGCTCCCAGCAGGCACAGCACGCCGATGATCGGGAAAAACAGCAGGAATATCAACCCGATAAAACCGAAAACGCCAGCGACGAAAAAGTAGACGCACCCGTGCATCTTACGCTGGTACACGCGCTGCCACGACATACAGGAGGGCCTTTCGCGAGAGGATGACCTATAGTTCACGAGCAAGCTTAGTGTTTCCTCCTGCCGCGCGCCGTCCCCATTACGAAAAAGCAAAACTCATGCCAGAACGCGATACCGGGTAGCATTATCCTGACGGAGCGTGGAGTTTGAAAGGAAACAAAACATGACGAACACTGACCATAACAAGATCAATATCCCGAATTACTCGGAGGACGATACGGAAGCCGCAGGCGGCGAGGACATTTACGGAGCGGATGGCGACGCCGACACGACCGAGAAAGACGAGCGAGAAATAGCGAGCGAGGAGACGACCAGCAGCGGCGGCGAAGCGGATGCTGCTGCGGATGCGCCCGGCAGTTCGAGTCAGTAGCCGGTGGATAAGACGCGGGAACGGCGAGAATCCAGAACGAAGCCGAAGCGGGCGGCAATTTCCACCGCCGCCTCCATGTCCGTCAGAAGGTTCTGTGCGGCATCCATCTCCTGAAGGGTGGAGGCGCTGAACACCGAACCGCCCGAGCCGCCGTTCGTCCACAGGGCGTACAGGGACTGAGACAAAGGATTGCCCGGCGATTCGCCCGTCTGAGCCACCGAAGAACCATCGTAGTTGGTCAGACCCAGCGCCCGAACATCCGCCGCCGCCAGATCGATGTAGCTTTTATACGGAACGCCGTTCCGGAAGATGTTCACCTCGGGCGCGGCGGCGTCGCCGCTTTCGCTGCGGGGCGTGAAACCGGCTTTGCCCCGGCCCGAATTCAGAAAAGCCAGAATGTACGTGTTATTGATGGCGACACCGGGGTGGAGGTTTGCCGTGTCGTTGACCAGTGCGGGGTTCTTTACCGCAAGCTGAAACCAGTGCCGTCCCTGGACGATTCGCCCGAAAACCTCTTCGTTCAGCGAGTTGGCCCGGTCCTGGTGGCAGGCTTCATGCGCCAGCAGCGCGCTGATCTGTTCGAGCGAACTTCCGCGCAGACGGGGGTTGATATGGATTTCCCACCGGCCATCGGCTTCGACGGTTACGACAGCGCTCGCCGAAGGGCTGGGAAAAGGAGACTCATAAAAGACGCGCCGCACCACGGCTGACCGGAGCTATTGCCTGCGGTCGTCAGGGCGCGCAGGGCGAGTGCTCCCTCTTCCGTGAGCGACAAAACGGCAAGCGCGGCCCGCAGATCATAATCCTGCGCGGGCGTCAGTTGCGTCAGCGGCACGGAACCGGGAAACGCCGGACGGCTGCCGTCATACAAGCTCAGCAGCGCAGCATAATCCGCGCCCTGCGAGCGCGCCGTTTGCTCCAGCAGCGCGCGGGCCTGAGCATCCGAAACCGGCGGGCCGGATGGGTACGGCAGTTCCGGGTTATCGGGAAACGCAAACACGTCCAGCCTTCGCCGCACGTCCAGACTGGCTTCCATAAATGGCCTGTCGTCCCAGCTGCGGGCGGAATCCACCGGAGGAGGCGCAGGAGCATTCCCACCGCCCCCGCCGCAGCCACTCATCAGCAAGACAGCGACAATCAGTGTTGCCCAGACGGTCACGCCGGTACGGGGTTCCCGTCTGCCATAGGAGGAGATACTTGACATGGTTCCTTTTCGAGGCACTTCAACTACACTCTGCGAATACAGGCTTTGGCGGGGTTATTAAAAAGATAATTGCGAGTGTGGCTGCTCCCGTCAACGTCAAAGCGGCTCGGCGATAACTTCACCGTCTTCGGTCATTTCTATTTGAAGAAGGTAATCGCGCAGAAACAGGGTTCCCACAAGCGGATTGCTCGCCAGAACCAGTACCTTAGCGGTACGAACGTCTTGCTCCCATTCCATGTCCCATATCCTCCGGCCTGGGAGGACCAACATCCGTAATCATGATCATCCCCCCTTCGGGATGACGTTTTCGCAGCGTAAGAGCGGGCCGTGAAGCGCGTTTTCCGACTTCATAACCGCCTGTGTTTAGATGGATAGCGACATCCTGGCCGTTGAATTCCGGTTTTAAGATTGCCTTGAGCTTTTCATTGTACAGGGCACGACCCATCGTCGAAAGCCGATCCATCTGTTCCTCGGACAGGACAGGCGTATCATTAGGCATAATTCCTTCCTCCATCACTTCCATTGTACCGCTCGCTTTGATTCTCTTTATACCCAGAGCTTTCTATCAAGAGCGCGGTACTGCACGGCCTCAGCGATGTGGGCGACACCGATAGTCTCCTCCTGGGCAAGGTCGGCGATGGTGCGGGCAAGCTTGAGAATGCGGTCGTAGGCGCGGGCGGACAGGCTCATTTGCGTGATCGCCGCGCGCAGCAAGGACATCGCATCGCCGTCTATCTTACAGAACTGCTGTATCTGTTTGGCTCCCATGTGCGCGTTGCAGTACAGCCCCGTGCTTGCCAGACGCTCCTCCTGGACTTTTCGCGCCTTCTCGACGCGCGCCCGGATCGCCGCCGAGCCTTCTCCGGCGGGCGGCGAGGTCAGTTCGTCGTGTTTCAGTCTTGGCACTTCTATGTGTATGTCTATACGATCCAGCAGCGGTCCGGAGATCTTCTGAAGGTACTTGCTGACCGTGTTCTGCGAGCAGGTGCAGGCTTTGAGCGTATCGCCGAAATAGCCGCAGGGACAGGGATTCATGGCGGCGACCAGCGTGAACTTGGCCGGATAGGTCAGCGAGGCGGCGGCGCGCGCGATGGTGACATGCCCGTCTTCCAGGGGCTGGCGCATCACCTCCAGAACCGCCCGGTCGAACTCCGGGAACTCATCCAGAAACAGCACGCCGTGATGCGCCAGCGAGACTTCACCAGGCCGGGGAATCGAGCCGCCGCCGGTCAGGCCCGCGTTGGAAATCGTGTGGTGGGGCGAGCGGAAAGGGCGCTGCGTTACCAGGGCGGCCCCGGAGGGCAGCAGGCCGCTGACCGAGTAGAGCTTTGTCACTTCCAAGGCTTCATCCACCGAGAAGGGCGGCAGAATGGTCGGCATGCGCCGCGCCAGCATGGTCTTGCCGGAGCCGGGCGCGCCCACCAATAGGCAGTTATGGCCGCCCGCCGCCGCGACTTCCAGGGCACGCTTAACATGTGCCTGCCCCTTCACATCCGCAAAATCGGCATCGCCTGCCGTGGTCGTGCCGAGCAGGGCGCGCGGGTCTTCGGTGACGGGCGAAACAGCGGCGAAATCAGCCAGGAGGACGATCACGTCGGCGAGGGTGTGGACGGGGTAGACCTCGACATCGCCGACAATGGCCGCTTCGCGCGTGTTGGCGGCGGGAACGATCAGGCGGCGCTTGTTATTCGCCCGCGCCCAGATCGCCATCGGCAGGACGCCGGAAACGGGCCGCACCGAGCCGTCCAGCGACAGTTCGCCGATAAGGACCGTGTCGCCCAGGTTCTCCTCGGCCACCTGCCCGGTGGCGACCAGCAGGCCGACGGCAATCGGCAGATCGAAGGCGGGACCGGCCTTACGGGTGTCCGCCGGAGCCAGGTTGACCGTCAGCTTACGATCCGACGGGAACGAAAGGCCGGTGTTCTTGATGGCCGCGCGCACCCGCTCCTTGGATTCCTGCACCGCCGCGTCCGGCAGCCCGACGATGACGAACATCGGGACGCCGCTGGGCACGACGTTTACCTCGACGCGCACCCCATAGGCGTCCACTCCCAGGATCGCGCTCGATTCCACAACCGCCAGCATGTGTCAATCCCCGTTCTGCCCGCGTATAACACGGGCGTTGTTTGTATTTATTACCAGTCGCAGAGAGCTTCGACGTAGGCGGCGGAGCCGTCGCGCAGCCAGCCGTCCAACTGCGCCTGCTCTTTTAACTGCTGCCCGCGCTGGCGCGAAACGGCGACGAAGCGGCAGGCAAGCTCCGGCAGCGCGGTCATGTCGCCCCAGAGCTTTTCGAACTGCGCCACCGGGAAAACGTCCTCGTGCCCGTGCCCCCAGCGCCGCTTGACCTCTTTCAGGGTGACATAGGTGGGCATGCGGGCCGCTACAGTCCGAATCGCGGTGGTGACGGCGGCCTCATCGCGCAGGCTGTCGCGGGTCAGGCCGAACGCCGCTAAAAGCCCGTCGATGCTGACCCAGGTGGTGAGCGAGTTGTAGTAGGAAAGGGCGAACTCTTCCTCCTCGCGCGGCATCGCCAGCCCCTCGACCAGGCGCAGACGCCCGTCCACCCGCGCCAAGCCGCCGCCGCGATCCTCCAGACGTCGGGGCGTGACTTCGACGGTCAGCGCGCTCCCCTGCCGGATATGCAGGCCCAGCAGCGCCGGATCGACATCGGCTCCCAGCGTGTCGATATTATGCACCATCAGGTAGCGCAAGCCGGGACGCTCGTCCAGCAGGCGCGCCAAGAGACCGTTCTTGAGCAGGTTCGGAATCTCGTACCAGTGGCCGACCGGATGCAGGCACTGACTGGGCACGTTGTCGGTATAGTCGCTGGCCTCGCCCTGGCTGTAGGCCCAGTCGATCAGCGCGGCCCGCCCGCTTTCGCGCACCTTCTGCGCCTGCTCGTCGAGCATCTGCTGGGGCATCTCTTCCCAGGCGAAGCGCAAATCGCGCACCGTGGGGATGAGACGCAGGCCGATGGCGCGGCCCGGCGAAAGAAACAGCGGCCCCTCATAGCCGTAGTGGTTTTCGGCTTCCAGATAGGCTTCGATGGGCGCATGGGTGAGATAGCTGGTGGTGAAGATATGCGGCAGGCTTTGCCCGCACAGCCGCCCGATGCGTCGGCTCTTCGCCAGGTGCGTTTCGATAAACGTGCGGTGCTTTCCGCCCAGCTTGGCGAACGGGTGCAGCGCCTTGACCACGCCCGCGCCCTGGGTCCAGCGGCTTCCGACGCCCGCCGCCAGGCTGACCACGGCGACCGCGCCGGACGCCAGCGCCTCCATCCCCTCGGCGCGGAGGTCATCGGTCAGCCCGTCGATGCCGTTGAACACATCGCCCGGCTCCACATCGCGCAAGGCGCTGCTGACCGGCAGACGGTTCTGCGCGAGGCCGATGCGCCCGTGCCGCAGATCGTCGCGAATCTGCTCATGCTCGACCCGGTCGAACCCATACGCCTCCAGCAGCGACGCCAGATCGCGCCCGTCGCGCTCGTCCCCGCGCGTCCGGGGCAGCAGACGGTCGAATAGGGTCTGCGCCATGCCGCTCAGTTCGGGGCGCGTGCGGCAGGCCGCGCCGAAGGCATCCAGTTCGGCGCGGCGGGAAACCGGCAGCGCGCGCGGGTCCAGCCGCATCAGGCTCGGCAGGGTCATCGCATAATAGGCCGGGGGCAATGGGGCCGATTCGGCGGACAGCCGTTCGGCGCAGGTGCCCCGCTCGTTGATCGCGAAGTCGTAGACCACCGGCTCCATCGCGAACGGCAGAGCGTTCTCGAAGCGCCGCCGCGCGCCCGACATGATCGCCTGTAAACGCTCCTGCGCCTCGGCCTTGCGCGCGGGATCGAAAATGAAGCCCATGCCCCCGCCGGACATGCCGCCCAGCATCCAGAAGCCCCAGAAGTCGTTTCCGAACTCCCGGCGAACTTCGCTGATAAGCGTCTCCGTGTACAGGTTGCTGGCCCAGGGGATGATGGTCTGGATCGGCCCGAAGAAGTTGCGCGTGGTCGCCGCGCCCAGCGAAGCGATGTCGCCGCCGCGCAAATCCACCAGGATGTCTTCCAATACCTGCTGGGAATCCTGCCGGGCCGTCCACTCCGCTTCCGAGCGCAGCAGGTACTTTTCCGTTACCATCTCCAGAATCGGGCCGACATTCTGCGCCATGCCGCCGTGCACCAGCACCAGGCTTTCCTGGAGCTTTTTGCGTGTTTCGTCGGAGGCGTCCTCGCGGCTCAGGATGCGGTGGGTCGGGAGCAGACGCCCCCGGCTGACACCCTTTTCCGGGTCCCCCTCCTGGGCCGCCTGCCCCTCGATCAGCTTGATTCCGGGCCACACGCCGCCCGAATCCTGCCAGCCTCCGCCCGACCCGGCCAGCCATTCGCCCAGGATAGCCCGCGCGGCCACCAGGCGTCGCTCCGGCTCGTCCAGCGTCCCTTCCAGACGGCGGATCTGGCCGGTCGCACGCATGCAGACAGCGATAAGCGAGGCGAGCAGGTTGGTCGAGACGGCGAGGCGGGAGCCTTTGGGGATGCCGTTGACATTGCTGATAAGCTCGATGCCACGCCCCGGCCCCACCAGTTGGGCGAGCAGGCTGGGCAGGCTCTGCTCCGAGCCTTCGATGCCGGGAGGCACCAGGCCGGAAGCGATCAGCGCGGCTTTGAGCAGGCCCAGGTAGTCGCGGGCGAAGTCAAACACTTCCGACAGCGAAACGATGTCCGCCGTGGTCGCCAGATCGACGCTGGCAAGCCGCAGAACCGGCTCATCAATGACGCGGAAATAGGCCTCGACCGGGGGGCGCGTCTGCGTGTCCTGCCCCCGCACCGCCAGATCGATGGAGACATTCAGGACGCGCGCGCCTTCGGGGTAATCCATTCCCAGAAAGAAGATGTCGCTCCATGCGCTGTGGGTGAGGTCCATGCGGACCGGGGTCGATTCCTTGAGAATGGGAAACGGCGTGTCTTCCGACGACCGCTGCCTCAGTTCGGGCCGCACGCGCAAAGGCTGATCGCTGGGATGGCCGACACGAAACATCCACTGATTGCCGCGCACGGCGCGCACGCTGCGGCGCACCTGATCGGCCAGCGTCTGGAACGCCAGCCGGTGGTAGGAGACGGCCAGCGCGCTGGAAAGCCCGTCGCTGGGGCCGTCCTCCGCCTGCGCCTTCAAAAACAGCGCTATAGCCTCCGCGAAGCGGCGCTCCAGCAGATGCAGGTAGCCTTCGAAGGGGATGCGCCCGTTTATCGGAAAGCTGGGCTTAGCGGGCAGATGGAAACGGTGAATGGCGTATAAAAAGAAACAGGCGCGCACCCGCTCATACAGATTTTCGCGCTGATGCCGGAACGCTTCCAGATCGGCGCATTCAGCCAGCAGTTCGGCCTGTTCGGCGGCGCGGCAAAAGGTGTCGAGCGAGCGGTTGCGGAGGTCGGCATCGGTGGCCGTGATAATGGTTTGCAGATAGCCGGGCATACGCTTACCCCTGCCCCGCCGCCGCGCCGATCTCCCGGTCCGCCAGCAGTTCGCACAGACCCGTCAGCACCTCGTCGCGGTCCTGCCCGCTGAGCGCGAGGGCAAGCTGCGCCGTCAGCAGGCCGTACCGCACATCGATGGGGTATCGCCGCCCCGGCGCTTCCACGGCCAAAAACTGCTCGCGCGCCGCAAGCTCATTCAGCACCGGCGACAGCTCGATGCAGTCGGGCCTATCGCTCGATTCCACCTGCTGCGCGAGAATCTCCATCACCACCGGGGTCAAAACGTGCATGCCGATAAAGCACAGGTAGTGGCCAGCGCGCAGGCCGGGAACCGTCAGCGTCTGTTCGGCCTCGGTCGGGGTCGGCTTTTCCACCACCCGCTCGATCAGATACAGGTCCTGCGTCCCCTTAACCCGCTGGCCGCCGACCGTCCCGAAATAGGGCAGCAGGTTTTCCCGGGTCGATTCGACACCCGATACCGAGCAGGAATGCGTTTCGGCAAGTTCTACCAACTGCTGCGCGAAGCCCGCCGCGCTGGTGCGAACGTAGATATGGTCGCCGACCATGTGGAGGAAAGGCTCGTTCTGGATGAACTCACGCGCGCAGTAGACGGCGTGACCGTAGCCCAGCGGCTCAATCTGTGGAACAAATTGCAGCCTTCCGGCGTGCTCGCCCGCCGCTTCCCGATACGCGGCTTCGTCGCCGGGGCAGATAACCAGACAGACATCGTTGATTCCCGCGCGGAGCGCCTCTTCGATAACGATACGCAGGACGGATTTGGGCACGCCGTCACGGTCTACCAGCCGTTGCAGCGGCAATGTGCGCTGACTTCTGCCCGCCGCCGTTATCACGGCTTTCGTCGTCTTCACCGTCCGTCTAACCTTTCCTCATGCTCCAAGGCGCTCCCGGCCTCCTCGGAACCATCGCTCCCCGATTATAACACAGGTGCGCGTACCGGTTGGAGTACACTAAAAATCCCGTCGATTGGCAAGCGGAGCGCAGTTGCGGCTAATGAAGACGCAAAATCGGCCTGCGCCAACAATCACCGCGCTTGCGCTGCGCCGTAGTGCTCCTGCTTGCTTTGAGTGAACCAGGCTGCATCCCTGCTGCGCCTGCTGTCCCGGTCACAGGCATGTGACCCCACGCACTCAGATACCGGAAGCAATGCCTTTTTTGCGATTCTACGGCAGTCAGGCCAGACCTGAGAAGCTGCTATGGATCGGCGTCGGCGTTATCACCTACCAGGACATACTACTGGTTGGCGCAGGCGTTCTGCTGCTGTGGGTGGGCAGCAAGCTACCGCAATGGTTCCGACATATTGGTGGTGGCTCCGGCGATGGCTCCGGCCCTACGGGAGTGGCACCGGTCGGCCCCGACTGGAAAAGCGACGAAGCCGACGCGACCGAAGAAGAATCCCGCCCCCGTGTTTGATAACCCTGCTAACACACGCAGCCGCGCCACAACCCATAAGGTATTGCGCCGCCCGCACATGGGGGCCAAATTATGAGATACTGGCCCGGCGGGTCAGCCTGTGTTCTTTGGGGAGCAGAACAGGGGCAGACCGGGCACATCCATCGGGAGCGTGTAGACGGCGTCGGTTTCCGCTTCCGTGATATACAGCGTCCGCAGGTCCCGGCCCGCAAACTCCACATTCGTCACCTGCTTGCCCGGAAGTTTGATGCTTCGGAGCAGCTTGCCGTCGGGTCGGAACATATGCACCATCCCAGCGCCGAAGTGGGCGACCACCAGGTTTCCGGCCCGGTCTACGGCCATGCCGTCCGGGTCGCCCCACCCCAGATTGGCAGCCACCCGTTTATCGCCGAGGCTGCCGTCCGGGGCCACCCGGTAACGCAAGACGCGGCTGCGCTGCGATTCACACACATACAGCGTCCGCCCATCGGCGGCAAAGGCGATTCCATTCGGGAAGGCCAGCCCGTCCGCCACCCGTGTCACTTGCCGCGTCCCGCGCGCCACCCGGTAAACGCAGCCAATGGGCGTTTTGCGGTTCGACCCCGGTGGGTCAGTGAAGTACAGATTTCCCGCCGGATCGAAGGCGAGATCGTTGGGACCGCGAAAGGGTCTGCCGTTCCACGCGCGCGCATAGATAAGCTGCTTCCCCCCGGCGGAAGCCGGATAGATACGCATTATCGCCTTGCGGCCAAAATCGCACACGAACTGCGAGCCGTCTTCAAAGAAGGTGGAGCCGTTGGGCTTTTTGAAAGTCATCCGGGCGCTTCCCGCCGACGCCGGACGCAGATAGAGTGAAGCCTTGCCGTCCTTGGTAATCCTCGTCAGGTACGGCCCCCGGCAGTCGGAAACGATAACATTACCCTTGCCGTCATACGCCGGGCCTTCGGGAAATTTCAGCCCCGCCGCCACCTTTTTCAGTCCTCGCTCCATGTCTTACGCCCGATCCTTTTCCTTGCAGGTTAGCCCGCCGAGTAAAGCGAGCCGCGCTTTCTGTTCGCCTCAGCAGGGGTGGTTTCCTTTATTTTGCCGCCCTCACCCCCTTCCTCTCCCCCGCAGCGGGAGAGGGGAGCCTGTAGCGTTGCCAACCCCGGCTTCGCGCCACAGCGGGTTCTCTTTGCTTCCGTGCGAAGCCGGGGCCGCTGTCGTGATAGGCACCCCTCTCCCGCAGCGGGAGAGGGGCGGGGGTGGGGGCTTCTTCGGGGGCCGGGGGTGAGGGCGGCAAAATAAAGGAATCCGGCCACGGACTGACGAATACTACTACAACGTTCCCCTATCGAGCCTGGCAATGGAGGAGGCTTGAATGCCCCGACTATTTTTACTTTCGCTGCTACTGATCGTTTTCGGCATCGGATGTGGCCGCCGCGTCCAGACATCCGATGTCCACGCGGCTTCCCGACGCGCTTTGACTCCGCTGGAATACCAGGTGCTCAAAGACGAGCAGAAGATACGCTACAAAGACGTTATCGTGCGTGTTCCGGAAAGCTGGGGCGGCGCGCTGCTGCCCTTCGATGCCGGTCCCTACCGCGCGCCCATTGACAAAGCCGTCCATGGCGGCGACCTGAACACGCTGATGGGTCTGTATAACCAGTCCCTTTTCGAGCTTCAGAATCCGCGTGTCAAGATCGAGTACATCAACTTCGATATGTGGTCGGAAAACTTCAAATCCGCGCTGGCCGTGGCGCTGGCAGCGAACCGCGCGCCCGCCTACTAAATTGCTCGCGATCTGCCACAGACCATCGAACAGGGAATCTACGCCGACCTGACTCCGCGAAAGAAAAAGTCGGAACAGTTCCAGCTCCTGCCGGAAGGCTCGATCCGCGAGGGAACCGTGAACGGTCGCATCTATACGCTGGCCGCCAACGAGATGGGGGCGTCGGTCATCCGTTACCGCAAGGACTGGTTTCGCGAGGCCGGTATCTTCAACGAGCACGGCGAACCCGGCCCTCGCTCGGACTGGACCTGGGAAGACTTCCGCCAGATCGCCAAAAAGCTGACCGATGCGAAGAAGGGACGCTTCGGCTACGCGGGCCAGATGGACGACTTATTTTACAATCAAGCCTACGCGCTCGATATGTATGTCCCCGACCCGACCGGACGACGCACCTGGGTTTTCAATGACCGGGACCCCGACCTGCTGCGCTCGCTTCAGGCGGTGCGGGCGATGGCGAACGAAGACAAATCGGTGCTGACCAGTGTCTCGATGGGCTGGTCGCAGTGGCACAACGAGTTCGACGCCAGCCACGCGGGGATGATCTGGAGCTTCGGGCCGCACACGCCGCGTGAAAGCCTCGACGCGCCGGACAAGTTCGGCAAGGATAAGCCCTATGCGCAGACGGTCGGGATGGCCGTGCCGCCACACGGGCCGGGCGGGATAAGCGGCCTGCGCCCGATCACCAACCCCATCGGCTTCGACCCGACGCTCAGCCCGGAGCAGTTGAAAGCGGCGTTCGAGTGGTGCAAGTCCTATTTTTACGGCGATGTGTTCGTCAACCGTATGCGGAGCGCCATGACGACGGCCAAAATCAAAGGACAGCAAAGTTCGCTGTACGCCGAACTGCTCGTCCTTCCCTACAAACCCAAAGAAAATCTGCTGGATAGACCTTTAGAAACCGTATTTCCCCGTGATTATATCGACGTTTACCGGGAGATTCGCGCAAGCCATGCGCCGCCGCTGCCCCGCGAATTCGGCCTGAGCGAGCCGCCGACCAATGAGTTTGGCCGGGCCGTGCGCGCCATGTATTCCGAGGCCATTACCAGCAATGTTGACCTCAAAGCCCTGATCACTCGAACGGCCAACCTGGTCAACACCAACCTGCTCGCCTTTGGAAACAAGCAGGATGCCGAGCGGCTTCGCCGCTACATGGATGCGCGCACGGCCTTTTATCAGCGCTACTATCCCCGCTTTTACGAAACCGTCTGGCGCAAGAAGCTGGGAACGGTCTACAAGGTTCCGTAGATTTTATGGCATTACCTCGCTTCACCCTGCGGTATCGGCATCTGTCGGCGTGGCTGTTCACGCTGCCCGGTCTGCTGGCGCAGTTCTTCTTTGGCTGGTTCCCGGTGCTGTTCGCGTTCGTGGTCGGGTTCCAGCGGTACTACTTCGTCAAGGATGCGGAGTTCGTCGGGGCGCAGAACTTTCGCGAGGTGGCCGCCGACCCGCTCATTCTGACGGCTTTCCAGAACACGCTCTACTACGCGCTCCTGTCCATCGGCCTGACGTTCGCCATCCCGATCTTCATCTCGATTCTGCTGATGGAGATGCCGCGACAAACTATACGCTGGATGATGGTGCTCTGGTTTATCCCGGTCGCCTCTACGGCGGGTATCGCGATCTGGAAATATATGTACAACCCGCGCCTGGGCCTGCTCAACGGGATGCTTGCGGGCCTCAATCTGCCGACCCTCAAGTGGCTGGACGACCCCCAACTGGCGATGTTCTGCCTGGTTCTGCCGGGCCTGATTCTGTTCGGTCCCGGCTTAATTTACATAGCCGCCCTGCAAAGCATCCCGGAAGAGTTGTACGAGGCGGCGGAACTGGAAGGCGCAGGCTTCTTCCGCAAGATGCGGGTCGTGACGCTGCCACGCCTGCGCCCGGTCATCGCGATGATGCTTATCTTCAGCGTCATCGGCTCCATGCAGGTGTTCGAGCTTCCCTTCATCATGACCGGCGGCGGCCCCGGCTACGCTACCACAACCGTCGTCATGCATGTCTACAACCTGGCCTTTGGAGCCTATAACCTGGGCAAAGCCACTGCGCTCGCCATCGTCCTTTTCGTCGTCATCATGACGCTGATCCTGATTCAGCGCCGCTTCTTCCGCGAGAACCTCGATTAAGCGCACCACGTATGATCTTATAATACTGATAAGGAATGACAATGACGATTACCCTAGAACTGGATGCGGAGTTGTCTGCGTGGCTGCGCGAGAAGGCGGAAGAAATCGGGGCCGATGAGGCCAGCCTTGCTTTAGCCTACCTGCGGGACGGCATGAGAAGCGCGCTGGTGGATGACAGCGATGCTGAATTGACGGAGGAGGATAAGGCTGCTATTCGCCAGGGGATTGACCGGGGCTTGGAGGCATTCGAGCAGGGGCGCTATCGCTCCTTGGAAGCAATCATCAACGAAAAACGGGATCGTTATGGTCTGGACATTTGATTCATGACCTACCACATCGAAGTGTCCGATC
>JAUJOK010000036.1:0-1264 GCA_030447685.1 Armatimonadaceae bacterium | reverse complement strand
AGCCTTTGAATCATTGGCCCTCTTTCCTCGCAGCCATGCCGTGGCGCAGGAAAACGACCGGTACGACGTAGAGGTTCGCCGAATGCTGTATTTTGGCCCTCGTGGCCGCTCGGGCGGCACGGTCTACCGTGTCCTCTTTCATATCGTGGAACCGGAGGAGGGGGAATCGCCAGGTATTGTACGCATTCTGCATGTGTATCATGGGGCGCAGCGAACCGTTTCTCAGACAGGGGAAGAGACGGCAGATGAATAAGTGGGGTCGTAATGATCTGTATAGTCGCTTTTTGATAAGGAAACAACAATGCCGCTGATTCCGCAGGTGGGTCGCCGCCGGGCGAAGGCTAAGGTGATGCTGTTTGTTATCGGGGCGTTTTTGTGGCTGGGCGTGCTGCTGCATCTGTTCCCGGTCGCCTGGATGGTCTCCGCCTCGCTCAAGCCGACGCGCGAAATCTTCGAGCAGCCCTTCAAGCTGTGGCCGGACGAACCGACCATCGCCTCCTACCGGCTGCTGTTTACCACCGTCTCGGCGACCGGGCTGAACCTGAATGTGGATGTGTTCCGCTACCCGCTCGCCGTGTATCTGAAGAACAGCGTCATTATCAGCGTGCTGACCGTGCTGCTCCAGATTCCCATCACCGCAATGGCCGCCTACGCCGTCTCGAAACTGCACGCGCCGCGCGCGGCCCGCTGGCTGTTTTTCTTTTTTATCAGCACGCTGATGATTCCCGGCCAGATCGCTACCGTGCCGCGCTTCCTGCTCCTGTCGCACTTTCCCTGGCCGACACGCGATATTCCGACTATCCCCTTCACCGATGCCCTCTTTCCCGCCGTCTCGTTCGTCGGCACCTATTGGGGCGTTGTTCTGCCTGCCGCGTTCAGCGCGTTCAACTTCCTGCTGTTCAAAGGCTTCTTCGATACGCTGCCGTCGGATTTGATCGAAGCGGCGCGTATCGACGGCGCAAACGAGATGACGACGCTGCGCGTGGTGATGATGCCCCTTGCGCGCCCGGTGGTCGCCGTGACGACCTACTTCGCCTTCACCGCCGCCTGGAACGATTTTCTGGGACCGTGGATCATGCTGATGAGCGAGCAGGGACGCTGGCCGCTGTCGGTCGTGCTGTACAAGCTGCAATACTTTTTGACCGGCTGGCAGCCCAGCCAGGGCAGCATGGACCCCGCCGTGCAGCAGCTTGTCTCCTCCGGCGTCGGCTATAACGCACTGATGGCCCTTTCCGTAATCGAATAGATCCCGATGTTCGTCGCC
>JAUJOK010000035.1:52231-63726 GCA_030447685.1 Armatimonadaceae bacterium | reverse complement strand
TAAAAGCGAAGTTACCGTATACTTCGCTACGGGAGACGAAAAGCGATGCCTTGGTGACTGCCTCCTTTCAGAAGCGCGGGTGGGATCATCCGGGATAGAGTTCGTTACCGATTCCCAAAAAGCGAACCACAGAGGTGCTCTGTTTTCTCCAAAGAGTACACTTTGCAGTAGATGGTATAAAAATACAGACATCGGCTGTAACGGATTATCTGCTGTCCTATCTGCCCGCTTATGTTGCCGCTAACGGTGTCGTCGGGCTGCGCGTGCGCGCCTCGCTTCGCGCTGCGAGGAGGCGCGGCAAGCGACAAGAATTTATTATAAAAGGCTTTCAACGCAGTAACGTATCGTGAGCAGTACCACAAGCGAATCTATCAGCGCAATGGCTGCCGCGCGGGCGCTGCGGCAGGGAGCGCCCGCGCGGCGGCGCTGGCGGCGGCTGATTCAGGGCATCTACCTCTGCCTGCTTGCCGTTATCGGCGCGGGCTTCGTCGTCACCTATTTCGGGACGCAGACCTACCGGTGGCAGGCTTTCGATGTGGCAATCGGGGTCGCACCGGCGCGGCGCGGAGAGACACGCCTGCTGTTTACGCCGCTGGGCGAGGTGCGCGCGGCGACACACCGCACGCCGCTGGCGGTGAAGATGAGCCTCCAGGGAGTCTCTTTCGATCAGATGAAGCGACTGGTGGCCAAGCCGCCGCCGCAGGAGGTTCTGGAAAAAGATTTCCTGCGGGCGATGCGCCGCAACCTGAGCCATTTCTCCGTGTGCCAGGTGCTGCTCGGGGCGCTGGGCGGTCTGCTCGGCCCGCTTGTCCTGCGCGTGCGCCGCGTGCGCATCTGGCTGTTTTCCGCCCTCGGGGGCGGCGGGTTTATCGCGCTCCTGCTCCTGGCCACCGCCTATACGTTCGATAAGCGCGCTTTTGAAAGCCCCGCCTATACCGGCTCGCTGCGGGAAGCCCCGGCGATGTTTACGCTGGCGCGGGATGCCTTCAGCCGCGCTCGGGCGCTGTCGGACCGGCTGCGGACCGCCGCCAAAAACCTGAACGCGCTGTACGGGCGCATCAGCGCCGTCCCGCAGATGCCGTCCGACGAGGAGACGGTTCGTATCCTCCATGTTTCCGATATTCACAACAACCCGCTTGCTGTGGCCTTTTTGCGCGATCTGGCCGACAAGTTCGGGGTCAGCGCGGTTATCGACACGGGCGATCTGACCGATTACGGGACGCCTATCGAGACGCAGCTATCGGCGGGGCTGGCACGCCTGCGGGTTCCCTATGTCTTTGTCGCCGGGAACCACGACTCCGAGGCGACCGTGCGCGCGCTCCGGGCGAACCCGAACACGGTCATTCTGGACGGCGATGCGCCGGTGACGGTGGCGGGCCTGCGAATCATTGGCTCCCCCGACCCCAGCGCGGCGCGGCGCGGCCTGGGCAATGTCGATACGCCGCCCGAGGCGCTGAAGGCTGCCGGGGAACGACTGCTGGAAACGGCGCGCAGCAGCGCTGGCCCCGCGCCCGACATTGTTTGTGTCCATAACCCGCGCCAGGCGGAGCCGCTGATCGGGCAGATGCCGCTCATCTTGTGCGGCCACATGCACCGCGCCTATCTGGAAACACGGAACGACACGGTTATCTGCAATGCCGGAACCACCGGCGGGGCGGGCGTGCGCTATCTGGATCGCACCGACGGCGTTCCCCTGTCGGCGGCGGTGCTCACCTTCACCCGAAGCCCCGGCGCGGCGCGGCTGGTGTCAATCGACACGGTTATCCTCGACGGCTCGCTCAGCCAGTATTCCATCAGCCGCCGCACCTTCAATGCACCGCCACCGCAGGCCGCGCCACCGCAGGCCGCGCCGCCGCCACCGGCGATACCGCAAACCGTGCCGTGACGGCTTCGCCCGGTGAGGCAGTGGTCAGGCCGGGCACGATTGTTGCAATGTTGACACCATGCAAACCAGCTTATATAATGGCTGTGTGTTCGCCAAGGCGTTATCACGTTTTGCGAAAGGAGACACGGATGCCCAACTGCCTCCGCTTCATGATTCCTTCGGTCCTGTCAGTGACCTTTTTTGCTAACACCCTCCTGCCTGCCATGGGTCAGGAAACTCCAGCCACGCCGGCCCCTGCCACGCCGACGGCTCCCGCCGCGCCGACAGCCACCGGCCCCGCTGCCGACCCGCTCACCGGTCCGATTCGCAAGGGAGACATCCTGAGCGTCCAGGTATACGGCGAGCCACAGTTGTCGCGCGAGCTGCGTGTCGATGCCGACGGCACGATCAACATGCCGCTGATCGGGACGCTGAATGTCCTGGGGCTGTCGCCGCGAGAAGCGAGCAGCCGGGTCGCCCGCGCCCTTGTCCGGGGCAGGTTCCTGCGCAATCCGCAGGTCAGTCTCGCCATCACCGGGCGCGCTGTCTACTCGGTCTTTATTTCCGGCGCGGTAGCGAACCAGGGCCGCCAGACAATCCGCGAAAGGACCCGGCTGAACGAAGTGCTGGAAGCGTCCGGCCTGACCGCCAACGCCGACCTGCGCCGCGTCCAGCTTACACGCGGCGCGAACGACATCGTCGTGGACTACCTGACGTTCCGCTCCGGTAAATCGACCGATCCCGCCTACAACCCGCGCCTTCAGGACGATGACAAGATTTTCGTCTATTCACAGGTGACGCCCGAAGGCACGCTTCAGGTGCAGGGCGAGGTAAAGTCGCCCCAGACGCTGACGCTGACCGGCGGGATGACCGCAGCCCAGGCGATTCAGCAGGCAGGCGGCTTGACGGACATTTCCGACAAGGACAATGTCATCGTGCGCCGCGCCGGTGCCGAGATCAAGGTGCCGATTCAGGAGATACAGGAAGGCAATGCGTCGCGTGACATTGCGCTTCAGGACAAGGACACGATCTTTGTGGCGCGGCTGAACCGGGCGGAAGCCGTGACCGTCACCGGCGCGGTCGTCGCTCCGGACAAGTATCCGCTGCAAAGCCGCATGACCCTGCTGGATGCCATCGCCGCCGCGCGCGGCACGGCGGACGGCGCGAAACAGGACAGAGTCGTTTTGCGCCGCACGAACGCGCAGGGCGTTGTCGAAGACAAGGTGTTCAATATCAATAGCCCTCAGGGCGCGTCCGTGGCGCTCCAGGCCGGTGATATCATCGACGTTCCGCGCGGGAAGCCGTCCAGCTTCAACCTGTGGAACGTCATCAACACCGCGACCAGCGTCCTTTATCTGCTTCGCCGATAACTCGCTGACGCGCCGCACGGCATAAAAAAGCCCGGCCCCTGCCTCCTTAAATTGGGAGCAGGGGCCGGGCTTTTTTATGCCGATATTCAGCCATGGTCGCTGAAAAGCGGCACCGACGACCACGCTGTTCGCTCCTCCTCAACGGAAGGCTCGTCGCGCACCGGCGGCGGCGGTACACCCGGCAGTTCGCGCCCCAGACGCGCCACTTCGCGCAGGCGCTCCAGTTCCTTTTCCGTATCCACTTCTTCCAGGTCGCGCCGGTCCAGCGCGCGGATTACCCGCTCGGCCAGACGGATGGCTCCCAGCGCCAGCAGTTCGTTTTCATAATCCACGAACACGTAAAAACGCCCGCGCGGGTCTACCCGCCAGTTCCACTGCGTTTCACCACGCAGCACCTCGGTGGGCTGCGCCTGCGCCTGAAGCTCGATAATCAGGTGCTCGAACAGATGCGGGATCTCGGTAGAGCGGCATTCGCGCCGGAACGTATAGCCGTGGTCGTTGTCGCATTTGTGGTGGACGAGATGGGGAAACAGGCGGAACAGCATCCGGGAAGATGCGGCACCTGCGATGTCAGAAAATGATCCGGGTCGGGCATCTCCACAGTCAGCCGGATGCGGCGCGTGGGGGGATCAAAGCAGATTTCGGTGACCTTCAACGCGGTTTCCTTCTTGGGTGAGAGGAGTATACAGGAACAAACGCGCTGCGCTCTAAAACGGGCCGATGCTTTTTTAGAAAGCGCTATGCTGACCAATACAACAGCGCCAGTTTAACATAGCGGGATTGCAAATGGCAACAAGCAAGCGGCAAATTCAGGGCGAGGGAAACGGCGGAGACGACAGCGGAGGAAGGACGCAGAAAGCGACGCCGCGCAGGCGCGGGCGGGCGTCGCTTTCTATTATCGGTTGGCCGTATCGAGGCGGCGGACGCGCAAAGGCTCGGTGTAATAGCCCCACACCGCGAAAGGCAGCGAATAGTCCTGCTCTTCCGATAGGCGGCAAAAGCCGCCGCTTTCGTCGTCCGGGCAGATGGCGAAGGGCCGAACCAGAGCGCGGTTCGGCCCGATGTCCTGCCGGATTCCGTTGATCGGCGGAACCAGGATTCCGGTACGCAGGTCTTCGCGATACTTCTCGTACAAAAAGGTTCGCAGGGCCTTGAACTCCTCTTCGGAAAAGAGTTCATCGACCATGCGCTGTGCCTGAATCTTCCCTTCCGGCGTCAACTGCTTGTAGTTTTCCAGTAACTGGGCGTACGGGGCGACCGGTTCCTGCCGGTCCTTGACGAACCAGTGAAACGTCACGTCGCGGTTCCCGTACAGGTGCTTCATATTCCCGTAAGGAAGATACAGTTTTACCATTGTCTCCAGGCTCCTCTTGCGGACGTTTACCGGCGGCCCTTGCGCGCGCTCTTGTATTTGGATGTTCCCCGGTCACGGCGCGGCTGGGGAGCGCCGCCTTCTTCGGGCGGGGCCAACTGGCGCAGCACCTGCGACAGGTCCAGCGATTTCCCGCAGCCCGAACAGAAATAAGCGTTGCGGGATATGGCAGCCGGGGGCACGGACGAGCGAAAATCGCAGAAAGGGCACTGGATAGGGATTTCGCGCCGCCCACCGCCGGGCATCATAGGTCTCATATTCGTTTTTTCCTTACCGACGCTGCCTTTGGAAAGGCAGCATCTCAGTGATATGGGATGCAAAAAGCAGGGGCCACGGACAATGCACTTGCCGCAGCCCCCGCCTTTCTAAGGATTGTCGCTTGGAGTTTGTCGTTTCGCCGGAAGCGAAGGCGCATTAATAACGGCTTCCGCCGCCACCCCCACTGCGCCCGCCGCCGCCGCCGCCACCGCCGCTGCGCTCTTCGCGCGGCTTGGCCTCATTCACCGTCAGCGCGCGACCGTCCAGGCTGTAGCCGTTGAACTTGGCGATGGCCGCCTGCGCCTCGTCGGCGTTGGGCATCTCCACAAAGCCGAAGCCCTTCGACTGACCCGAATACCGGTCCTCGATAACATTGGCTTCCGTCACTTCGCCCGCCTGTGAAAACAGGTCACGAAGACCGTCGGAATTGGTGCTGTAGGAGATCCCCCCCACGTAGATTCTCATAAACTCTACTCCTGCCGTGTTCCCTCAACGATGTGCAGCACGCAAGCAACAGGAAAGCAGAATCCAATGGCGGGAACTAAACCCGAACGACCTGATACTGTTAACTGGATACCGACGGATAGAGGGTCATATCCGCCGGAGGCACGCATCAGTATACCATGCCTGCCCGCAAAAAGCGAATTGCCCGAAGTCGCCGCCAAGGCAATCGCATGAAGAAGCCCGCCGGTTGAAAACCGGCGTCTAAGCGGCCTGCGTCCAAGCACCCTCCGGGTGCGGGATCGGGAAATACCAGGGTTCGTCTCCCCGACAAGCGCGTTTTCCGTCCGAAGGACGATTGGCGGAACGCCGCTCAGACGTGGGTTTTCAACCCATGGGCTTTCGGCGGGTCTTCATGGGATTGCCCGAAGTCGCCGCGTCCCTAAAGGAACGGAGCGGCGGCGGCTATCCGACCGGGGACGGGGCGACATACAGCGGTGTCAGCGTCAGCGGTTCGCCGAGCGGCACGCCGGGGCGTTCGACTGAGGAGGGCCGACCCATGCCGACGACGCGACGCCGCACCCACAACGAACGGTCACCGATCCCCGATCGGGCTGAGCACGACCGCCGCATCCGCGACCTGGCCGAGCGGTACGAGCGGCTGGTNCGGCGGCTATCCGACCGGGGACGGGGCGACATACAGCGGTGTCAGCGTCAGCGGGTCGTCCCCCTGGTTTTGCTCCAGGCGGCGCGCGGCCAGAGCCGCCACCCACGCGGCGGACGGGGACGACGGACAGACAGCGGCGAGGCCAGGCTCCGGGGGAAGCGCGCCCGGCTCGCCGCACAGAAGCAGGTGGGACACGCCGTTCAGCCGCTCCGCCGCCCGCGATACCACCTCGGCAGTGGGAATGACGGCAGGCTCGGCCAGCGCCAGCGCCAGCGGTGCTCCGCCCTCGCCGCCACTGCGGTAAAAGGCGGCGATCACCTCCATGCGGCGGCTGGGGGCCACGGCGATAATGCCGACGTTCGGCAGGCACTGAAACGGCTCGGCCAGCGCATCCAGCGACGAAATGCCCACCAGGGGCCGCTCCAGGACCTGTGCGAAGATCTTCGCCGTCGTCACCCCAACCCGCACCCCGGTAAACGATCCCGGCCCGATACCCACCGCGAACGCCTCCACCTCTTCCAGGCGCAGCCGGGCATCGCGCAGCAGAAAATCGAGCGCGTCCGGCAGCCGCTCGCTCAGGCGCAGCAGGTGCCGAAACTGGAAGACCGAGCGCGGGCGCTCGCCGTCGGCCAGGCACAGCGAGCACATATCGCCGGATGTATCGAGCGCGAGAATCAGCACACTTCCCGCTCCCAGGCCGCGCGCAGCCCGAACCAGCGCGCCTCCCGTCCGTCCAGCGTCACCCGCCGCCGCACTGCGGCTTCGTCCCCTGCTGCCCCGGCTTCTTCTTCTTCCAGCATAATGTCCAGACGCTCCTTGGGAAGCGCGGCGGCGATACGATCCGCCCACTCGATCACCACGACGCCGCCCGCCGCCAGGTATTCATCGAATCCCAGGTCAGCGAGCGCCGAGGGGCCGGAAAGCCGGTACACATCGAAGTGGAAAAGCGGCAGCCGCCCGTCCCGGTATTCGTGGACCAGCGTAAAGGTCGGCGAGGTGACGGACGCCCGGCTTTCGAGCGCGGCAGCCAATCCCTGAACAAAGGTCGTCTTGCCCGCGCCCAGATCGCCGTACAGGCACAGCACATCCCCGGCCCGCAGGAGCGCGGCGACGCGCGCGGCGACGGCCCGCGTCTCCTCCGGGGATTCGGCGGTTAAAGTCACGCCATCATCACCGCTATAAAGGTTGTTCGTCATCACTACCGCTGCCGCTGCTGCCGCTGCCTTCCGGGGCGAAGTGATCCCAGGAGCGGCGCACCGGCTCGCGCGTACCGTCTTCGCGCTCCAACAGAACCGTTGTTTCCGCCGTTATCTCGCCGATGACCGTGGCGGGCGTGCCGCCGGCTCCCTGAATCGCCGCGCGCACGGCCTCCACCCGGTCCGGCGCGACCGCGAGCAGAAGCTCGTAGTCCTCGCCGCCGTACAGCGCCCAGCGCAGCAGCAGCGCCGCCGCCGCTTCCTGCTGCAAATGCGCCGCCGCCTGCCGCGCTCCCGTGCCGATAGGCACGTCGCTCGCCCGCACCACCGCGCCCACATCGCTGGCGCGGCACAGCTTGCGAAGGTCGCCCAGCAGACCGTCGGAAACGTCCATCATCGCCGTGATGCCGTTCACGCGGGCTGCCGCACGCGCCTCATTCACGCGCGGCACGGGCTGCAACTGCGCGGCCACCGCCTCCGGGGCGATCCGGTCGGCGCAGGCGCGGCCCGCCGTCTCCAGAAGCGCCAGCCCCGCCGCCGCATTGCCCAGCGCGCCTGTTACCAGCAGAACGTCGCCCGGCGAGGCGGACGAGCGCAGCGCCATCCGGCTCCCCTTTACCTCGCCCATCTGGGTGACGTTGATAACCATCTTCTGCGGGGAAACATTGGTATCGCCGCCCGCGATGATCGATCCGAAGCGGGCGCAGGCATCGCGCATGCCCCGGTACAGTTCGTCCACGAAATCCACCGGCGTATCGGCGGAAAGGGCGACGGCGACAAAAGTGAAGGTGGGCCGCGCGGCCATCGCGGCCACATCCGACAGATTCACGGCCACCGCTTTCCAGCCGATGCGGTAGGGGTCCGTCCACGCAAGACGGAAATGAACGTCCTCGAACAGCATGTCGGTGGTGACGACGCAGTAGTGCTTACCGCCGGGCATACGCAATACGGCGGCGTCATCCCCGATTCCGACAATCAGATCATCATCGCGCGATTTCATGCCGCGCGCGATGCGCTCGATCAGCGCGAACTCACCGCCCAGATCCCGAAGGTTTGCCACGCCGCGACCTCGTACTTCTGTCAGGTTTATACGTTTACCCTTTCGGCTGCTGCGAAAAACGCCGTTGGCTGCGGAGCCGGGGTGCCCGAAGACAGGAAAAGCCGCCCGATGACGTGGGCGGCCAGATTGTGCAAGATTAGGGTGGGCAGGTAAGCAGACGCTGCCCCGGCTCCTCATTGAGCAGTGTTTTAGTATAGCTCCGCTCGCAAACGTTTGTCAATTGCGCCTTCTTTGGTGTCAGCCCTCTCCCCCTTCCCCTCCCCCACTGCGGGAGAGGGGAAGGGGGAGGGGGCCGGAAGTGAGGCCAAACAGCGCAGGAACATGCCCCCCTGGGCGCGAACAGTACGCGCGGAAAGCGGCCCGGCGGATACTGCCGCGCCTGCTGAGTTTGCGTTTGTAGAAAGCGATAGGCACATGCTGCGAACACCCTTATACGAAGCGCACCAGAAGGCCGGGGCGCGGATCGTGCCGTTTGCCGGATGGGAGATGCCGGTGCAGTACAAAGGCGTGCTGAACGAGTGCCGCGCCGTGCGCGAAGGCGTCGGGCTGTTCGATGTGTCGCACATGGGGCGCGTGCGCGTGCGCGGCAACGGTTCGCTGGACTACCTGCAATACCTGACCGTCAACGACGTGGCGCGTTTGCCGGAAGGCGGCGGGCAGGCGCAGTACTCCTTGTTTTGCCGTGACGCCGGGGGTATAATAGATGACATCATCGTGTACCGTCTCGGTGTCCGCGAGTTCATCATCGTCGTGAACGCGTCGAACCGCGACAAAGACCTTGCCTGGATGCGCCATCACCGGCGAAGCTTCGCTTCGTCGGACGCTGCCCATCACGCCGATGTGATCCTCGAAGACGAGACCAACCAGACCGCGCTCATCGCCGTGCAAGGCCCCCACGCCATTGATCTTGTCGATGCGCTTTCCGACCGCGAAGTGGCGGCCCTGCCCCGTTTCGGGCTGGATGAGTCCGTGGTCGCGGGTGTCCAGACCCTGATGGCGCGCACGGGCTACACCGGCGAGGACGGCGTCGAGCTATTCTGCCGCACCGAAGAGGCGCGCGGCCTGTGGCAAAGCCTGGTGGACAAAGGCGGCGTCCCCTGCGGCCTGGGCGCGCGCGACACGCTGCGCCTGGAATCCGCCCTGCCGCTGTACGGGCATGAGATGGACGAGCACATCCACCCCTACGAGGCGCGTCTGGGCTGGGTCGTCCGCACCGACAAGAAAAGTGACTTTCTGGGGAAAAACGTCCTGCGTGACCTGAAAAGCGCGCCCCGGAGCAAAGTCTTGGTCGGTTTGGAAATGGAAGGACGCGCCATTCCGCGCCAGGGCTATGCGGTGCACGCGCCCGAGAGCGGCGACGCCGCTGTGGGTATCGTCACCAGCGGCACCTTTTCCCCGATGAAAGAAAAAGGGATCGCGATGGCCCGTGTGGACGCCGCGCATGCCGCCACGGGCACGCCGGTGGACGTGCTGATCCGTGACACGCGGCACGCGGCGCGCGTGGCGCCGCTTCCGTTTTACAAAAACGTCTGAACCCACATTTAAAAAGAGAAACGAGCGCAAGCATGTCTGAAGTCCCGCCGGATTACAAGTACACGAAATCGCACGAATGGATCAAGCTGGACGGTGACACCGCCACCATCGGCATCACCGACCATGCCCAGGAGGAGTTAGGCGACATCGTCTACGTGGAGCTGCCGGAGGTCGGGCGCGTGCTTTCGGAAGACGACACCTTCGGCACGGTCGAATCGGTCAAGGCGGTCTCCGATCTGTACGCCCCTATCGCGGGCGAGGTTGTCGAAGTCAATGACGCCCTGACCGGCGCGGAGGCCGCTATCAACGACTCGCCCTACGAAAGCGGCTGGATGATAAAAGTCAAACTAAAAGACCCCGCCCAAGCACAGTCGCTTTTGGACGCCGCCACTTATAAATCCGAGATCGGCGAATAGATACTGGCCCCGTCCGTTGTCCCCGTCCCTAAAGGAACGGGCTGTTTCGTGCAGAAAAGCCCGCTGAAGCGGGCTATCGTGCCCGAGGGGTACAGGCTTGCGCCGTATCCCAGCCCCATTTATGGGGCTTTTCTTTCTGAAACAGCCCGTTCCTTTAGGGACGGGGACAACGGACGGGGCAGTTGACGCACCCGAATTGTATTAGAAAGGCCCTTCCCTTTGTCGTATATCCCGAACACCGACGCCGACCGCGCCCGCATGCTGGCCGCCATCGGCGTCCAGACCATCGACGAGCTTTTCGGCACCATTCCCCCGGAGATACGCCAGCGCGCCGATTTCAGCGACGTTCCCCCTTCGCTCGATGACATCGCCCTGCGCCGCCACCTGCTTGAACTCTCCTCCAAAAGCGCCGATATGGACCGCTTTCCCTGCTTCCTGGGCGCGGGCATCTATGACCATTACATCCCGCCGGTCGTCCCGATGGTCATGGGCCGCTCCGAGTTTTATACCGCCTATACGCCGTATCAGCCGGAAGTCTCGCAGGGCATTCTGCAAAGCATCTACGAGTTCCAGTCGCTGATCTCCCGCCTCACCGGAATGGACGTCGCGAACGCCTCACTCTATGATGGCGCGACCGCGCTCGCCGAGGCCGCGATCATGGCCTGCGACCTCAAAAAGCGAAAGGGCGTCCTGCTTCCCTCCTCGCTGCATCCGGCGTTCCGGCAGACCGTCACCACCTATATGCCGATGCTCTCCGACGCCGTGACGGAAACCCCGTTCGACCCCGTGACGGGTCGCATTGATACCGCCGCCCTGCAGGACACTCTCACCGACGACACCGCCTGCCTGGTTGCCCAGCAGCCCAACTTCTTCGGCGTGGTCGAAGATTTGACGGCCCTCGCTGAGGCCGCGCATGCGCGCGGCGCGCTGCTGATCGCCGTGGTCGACCCTATCGCGCTCGGCCTGCTGGAGACGCCCGGCGCGTGCGGCGCGGACATCGTCGTCGGCGAGGGGCAGGGGCTGGGCCTGCCGCCCGGCTTCGGCGGCCCGCTGCTGGGCCTGTTCGCCTGCCGCAAGGAGTACGTCCGGCGCATACCCGGTCGCATCGTCGGCGGCACGGTGGACACCGACGGTAAGCGCGCCTACACGATGACGCTGCGAACGCGCGAGCAGGACATCCGCCGCGACCAGGCGACCTCGAATATCTGCACGAATCAGGCCCTGTGGGCGCTCGGCGCGACCGTTTATTTATCATTGATGGGTAAAAACGGCCTGCGCCAGGTCGCCGACCTGTGCCTGCAAAAAGCGCACTACGCCT
>JAUJOK010000035.1:0-52131 GCA_030447685.1 Armatimonadaceae bacterium | reverse complement strand
AAAAACGGCCTGCGCCAGGTCGCCGACCTGTGCCTGCAAAAAGCGCACTACGCCTTCGAGCAGATTACCGCGCTTCCCGGCTTCGAACCCGTCTTTTCCGGCCCCTTCTTCAAGGAGTTCGCCGTCCGCTGCCCCGAAGACCCGGTTGTAATCAACAAGCGCCTGCTGGACGCGAACATCCTCGGCGGCCTGCCCCTAAGCATGCAGGACGACCTTGCCGACTGCCTGCTGTTCTGTGTCACCGAAATGCGCTCGAAAGAAGAGATAGACGCGCTTGTCACCGCCCTGCGCGGCTAATACAACAATGCCCCTGACGAAGAGAAGAAACGGCGTAAAGCCTTGCTTCACGAGGTCACTGCAAAACGGCGAACGGAAGCGGAGGCCAGGGCATCTGGAAAACCAACTTTTAAGATTTCACTTTTAGAAAACGAGATTGATGAGCATAGAGTTAAAAATTATCGAACCGACGCTGTTTGAACTGTCGCGCGAAGGACGCTTCGGGTTCCAGCTTGCCGCGAGCGACGTGCCCGCGAAAGACGCCCACGAGCTTCTGCCCGACGTTGCCCTGCGCGGCGATCTTCCGCTGCCGGAGCTTTCCGAGCCGGACGTGGTGCGCCACTTTATCCACCTGTCCAGCCTGAACTACTGCGTGGACAAGGGCTTCTACCCCCTCGGCTCCTGCACGATGAAGTACAACCCCAAGATCAACGATGCGGCGGTGGCGATGCCCGGCTTCGCCCGTGTGCATCCGTATCAGCCGGAAGAGACGGCGCAGGGCGCGCTTGAAGTATTGTGGCAGATGCAGACTGCCCTATCCGCTCTGCTGGGCATGGACGCCGTCTCGCTGCACCCCTGCGCGGGCGCGCACGGCGAGCTATTGGGCCTGATGCTGATTCGCGCCTACCACGAGCACAACGGCCAGGGAAACCGCAAAAGCATCCTGGTTCCCTCCGCCGCGCACGGCACCAACCCGGCGTCGGCGGCGCGGTGCGGCTACAAGACCGTTTCCATAGACACGGACGCCCGCGGCCTGGTGGATATGAACCATCTGCGCGCCCTCTTAGAAAAACACGCGGGCGACGTGGCCGGGCTGATGCTGACCAACCCGAACACGCTCGGCCTCTTTGAAAAAGACATCCTGGAAATCACCGGGCTGATTCACGACGCCGGGGGCCTGGTCTACTGCGACGGCGCGAACATGAATGCCCTGGTCGGCACGGCGCGGCCCGGCGACATGGGCTTCGATGTGATGCACACCAACCTGCACAAGACCTTTTCCGTGCCGCACGGCGGCGGCGGGCCGGGCGCGGGGCCGGTGGGGGTGAAAAAGATTCTGGAGCCGTTCCTGCCGGTGCCGCAGGCAGTCCGCAGGGAAGACGGCACGTTCGGCCTCGACTACGACCGGCCTCTTTCGGTGGGTAAGATCGGCCCGTTTTACGGCCCGTTCCTCGCGATTCTGCGCGCCTATGTGTATATCCGCCACTACGGGCGCGAGCGCATGCACGAGATCAGCCAGAATGCCGTCCTGAACGCCAACTATATCCGGGTGCGGCTGGGCGAGACGTTCGAGGTGGCGTATCCCGAAATCTGCATGCACGAGTGCGTCTTCACGCTCAAGGCGCTGAAGGCGAAGGGGGTCAAGGCGCTGGATGTCGCCAAACGCATCATCGATTACGGCTATCACCCGCCGACGATGTACTTCCCGCTCTTAGTGCCGGAATGCCTGATGATCGAGCCGACGGAGACGGAAAGCGTCGAGACGATTGACGCCTTTATCGCGGCGATGGAGCAGATCGCCAGAGAAGCCGATGAGAACCCGTCGCTGATCCTGAACGCCCCCCACGCCGCGCCCGTCCGGCGTCTGGACGAAGCCGCCGCCGCCCGCAACCTCGACCTATCGTGGACGCCGCGCGAGCCGGTCCCTTCGTTTCAGGGCGACAACGGCGACGGCCATCCCGGCACAGGCCGCGAATCGGCATCGACATTTTAGCCCTCACCGCCGTTTCGCCCTCACCCCCTTCCCCTCTCCCAATTCTGGGAGAGGGGAGCCTGCCACGGAAGCAGCCCCGGCTTCGCGCGAAAGCAAAGAGAACAGGCGTGGCGCGAAGCGAAGGCAGAGCACGTAACGTTACAGATGCACCACCGGTAACGGGCGAAGCCGGGGTTGGTAACGCTACAGGCACCCCTCTCCCGCTGCGGGAGAGGGGAAGGGGGTGAGGGCTATCCATCCCCATCATCCGATCCGCCCCGCGCCGACTTTCGCCGGGATTCCCGAATGCGCTGGAGCAGCTTTTTAGTCCGCTCCCACCGCGAAGCATTCCAGGAGAATTGCCAGTCCGCTTCATCGAATGGCTGGGCCAGGTCTTTCACGAAGTCGTACCGGTCGCTCTTCAACCGGCTCAGGAAGCGGTTCTGCTCGGCGACGCAGATGCGCTCAATGCGCGCCCGCGTCTGCTTCGTATATGAGAAGTACATCCTGTCCAGCCGCGCGTGCGTGGCTTCATGTACCAGAGTGGACGCATATTCGGCCATATACCACTCATAATCGTCGCTGTGCCGCTCAAGATGGTAACGCGCGAAATCGACCTCGCACGCGCGCAGCAGATAATTATAGGAACCACCGGCAGTCAGTTCCGCATTCACGATAAAGCGCACATCGCGCTCCATGCGGCGATACTGACGGGGGGAAACCGTATGGATCAGCAGCAGCGCCTCCTGCGTCGTCGCAACGAAAGCGGCGTCATCCGTCGTGTCAAAGTTGAAATCCACCACCACGATGCTGCCATAGCGCCCGCTCACACAATGGCGAAACGTCACTCGCTGGACCGCTTTTGATGCTCGTCTCAGCCAATAGCCGGGGTGCCAGAGCGGGTGGTAGCGCAGGTAATAGTGCAGCTTGCGTGATCTCATGGCCTCTCCCCCCTGCCCCCTCTCCTAAAGGAAAGGGGGAGCCAGTAGTACCGTCCCTGCCGGAAACCCTGACGCTTTAATAAAGCTTCCCGTTTAACTGGCTCCCCCTTATGCACTTTGACTATTTGATCCGACAATGGCGGCTCTGGCTCTTTTCTTCCTCCCCCTCTCCCGCAGCGTGGGAGAGGGGGCAGGGGGGAGAGGCCCTTTCGGGAGAGGCCCCCACCTACTGCCAGAACTGGTAGGTCGGGATGCCCAGCGCGATGCCCAGGATGTTCCACAAGCTGCCGATGACGAACTGACCGAGCATCAGGCCGAAGAAGAACGGCAGGGAACGACGGAACGCCGCGCCGCCGCCGTAGCGCAGGATCAGCGACTTGCATATCCAGGCGAGGAACAGCGGCAGCCACACCAGATTGATCTCCCAGGACGAGGTGACGGCATACGCCAGCGGGTGCAGCGGCCACCAGGGGAAGATGACGCGGAGCCATTGCAGCACCAGCGCGATGCCGAAGCCGACCAGTATCGCCAGAAACTCCGGCAGTTTGCCCGACTCCGGCAACTTGCGCCAGGTGGTCAGCGTGTTGAACGGCTCGGCCCCGAAGGTCATGCGCGACTGCCCCTCCGCGCCGTAATCGTACATCAGGTGCAGCACGACCCAGAAGGTGACAAACACCGCCGCCGCGCCCAGCCCCAGCATCGCGCCGTGCCAGCGGCGGAAGCTGGTATTGGTCTGCTCGGCCAGCTTGTAGGCTTCCAGCTGGTGCGGCATGGGGTGGGAGCGGTAGGCGCGGTTGAACCAGAAAAACAGGGCCATGACGGTCAGGTTGCCCGCATCGAAGGCGCGGCTCCCGGCCACACGGGTCATGATGGTTTCCGGGCCGGTGAAATGGAGGTCGTGGACGGGCGTGCCCAGTTCCGCGCGCATGCGGGTGATAGCGAGCGCGAGCGCGAAGTACATCAGGAAGAACAGAATCCCGATCCACCAGGTCATGCCCAGATAGGTGGCAAAGGCGACCAGCGCGCCGACCCCGCAGATCATTCCTAAGAGCGCGGCGCGGTAGGTCATCGGCTCCTGGCTGTCGTCCAGGGTGGACGGCTCGCCGAATGCGCGCCGCCCGACCTGCTTGAGATAGCCCCGGCTGATCCAGATGGAGTACAGACAGAACGACAGATAGGCACCGAACGCCTGATTTTCGGTGTACGGGAAGCGTGAGGTCTGATCGAGGGCCATCGCGACCGAGGCGACCCGCTGAAGCTTCCAGAACCAGTAAAAGAAGAACGTCGAGAAGAGAAAGTCGAGCGGCATCAGCACGCCCAGGCCGATCATGAACGGATAAAACGACAGCGGCGTCCAGCCAATGGCGTTCCAGGGCTTCGTGGTTATCAGCGGCCCGATGTCCACGAAGCTGTTGCCGAAGCCGGGGGTCAGGATGGTCGGAATGGAGGGATAGTACAGGTTCAGGCTGTTGACCATGTCGATGGTCCCGGCGATAACGAACCCGATCCAGAACAGCTTATTGCGGAACAGCCCCTTCTTTTCAAACGCCTCCTCGTTGGTGATCTGAAGCGGCAGCTGAATGATGGGATAGGTCAGGCGCTCGTTGTCCGTCCACTGCTTCCGCAGAATGGCGTTGATGCACAGCATGACGAACAGCAGGGTCGAAACAAACGCCGTCCACGCCAGCACGACCGGCATCCACGCCCGGATATAGTGCATCCGCCAGACCGTATCGTGCCCGTAGTAGTAGCCCGCGTATATCTTTTCATCCCCGATAAACAGCCCGGCGGGCAGCCGGGGGTTTACGAGGTTCGCCCAGTCGTTGCCCGCCGTGGCGTGCTTGAACGAGTAGGTGAGCATGGGGACGAACACCTGGAGCATATCGTGCCCGGCGACGGCGGAACCGATGGACAGGATGGAATAAACCAGCAGCATCTCGCCGCGCTCCAGCGCCGCGCGCGGCGCGACACGCCGGACACCCCGGTTTATCAGGGTAAGGCAGAGCAGGATGAAGATGGTGTTGAAGAACAGCGAGATAGTGGTCGGGTGCGCGGAGTAGCGGACGATCTCCATCTGCACGACCCAGTAGGCATTGATGGGCAGCAGAATCAGACACAGCAGCACCGAACGCAGCGTCACGGCCTTACTGCGCGTTACCGGCGTCGCCGCTGCCGCCTGCTCCTCCGTCGTTGCCTGCGTTCCGGGCTGGGGCACGGTTCCTACCTTGGGGGTTGATATTGCCATTTTTCTTACTCGTTCGTTGCGTGGAATAACTGATTGCCGGTGCGGACGATGCGCGGTTCGCCCAGTTCGTCCGGCCAGGGCAGCGTGTAGGGAATGCCGGGCAACAGATCGAAGCAGTTGTCGGCCAGCGGCGCTTCGCCGTCCACGTCCAGACACACGCCCCAAACAAAAGCTTCCGCAACAAGCACAAGCCTGCCGCCGCCCCGCATCAGAGTAATGTGAGGATTCGGCACCAAGTCTAATCTGTCAAATCGAGCGAAGAATTGCCGGTTCTGCGCGACAAGACCTTCCCGATCATCGTAGAGGGATGCATAAGCGAATTCTTTTGTTAAAGACACTTCATCTAACAGGGGAAACCGTGTTAACTCGCTTGAGGAATTCGGCGGTAACGTTACAGGCTCCCGCCCGCTATGGCCGCCCGTATTCTCGCCGGAAAAGGAACACCAGCCCCAGAAAATATCGCCCCTCCACTCGTGCTGCGTTTCATTGATCCCGTAGATACCGATAACTCCCCCCTCCTCCGCCACAACGACTGTCACGGGAGCAAAGGCGCGGCGCACGGGGTGGTAGGCGAGCTTCTTGCGCCGGTAGTAGTCCACAATCGTCCAGCCGTGGGTCGCGGGCCAGGAATCGTTGTACATCCAGAAGATAGCCGCAGCCGACGAGAACATGCGGCGGCGATAGTTGGAAATGTACTCGGTCAGCCCCTCGGCCTGGAGCAGCGCGCTCGCAAAGGCGTACTCTTCCCAGTCCATCGTCAGCGGGTCACGGCCCGTCCAGAGGGCGACGGTCTGGTAGGCGCGGCCCAGGTCGCCGGGCTTCGCTCCGTTCAGCGCAAACGGGTTGTCATGGTACTCCCAGGACGGCGATAGCAGATACCGCTCGTTTTCGGGCAGAAACTGGCGCAGGGTCGCGAGCGATGACGCGCCCAGCACGCCGCCTTCGTTCGGGAATCGGTCAACGTACTTACGATAATCCCACCAGTCCGCGCCGCCGGGCTGCCGCAGCGAGACTCCCCACGGGTGCTGATCGCCCACGGTCGGGTCGGTCGGGTTTTTGTAATCGGGCGAATAGGGCGAGCTTATCCAGTAGAACTTGCTGGGGTCTTCGCGGGTGACGATCTGCGGCAGGTCGTGGTGGAACAGGGCGTAGTGCGGGTGCGTCCGGTAAAAACGATCCCAGCCCCAGTTCCAGTCTGCCTCCTCGACTTCGTTGTTGCCGCACCAGACCACCAGCGACGGGTGATGCGCCATCTCGCGCACTGCCCACGTCACCTCGCGGCGCACCTCGGCGGCGAAGTCGGGAAAGTCGCCGGGGTACTTGGAGCAGGCAAAAAGCAGGTCGTGCCAGACCAGAATGCCCTTTTCGTCGCAGTAGTCCAGCAGGGCGGAGTCAGCGAAGATGCCACCGCCCCAGATACGCAGCATATTGAAGTTCGCGCCGATAGCCAAATCTACGAGTTCGCGGTACCGCTCCGGCGTCACCGTCGAATACAGCATATCGGCGGGCACCCAGTTGCCGCCCTTGCAAAAGATAGGCCGGTCATTGATTTTGAGGATGAAGTGCCGCCCCTCGACCGGGTGCGGCGACTGGTCTACCTCGACCTTGCGGACGCCCGTCCATCTCTCCACCCGATAATCGGTGCCGGTCTGATCCGAACTGCTGGTAAACGTAACCTTAACCCGGTACCGGTGCTGTTCCCCGTGACCAATGGGCCACCAGAGCTGCGGAGATTCAAGTGGCAAGGATACTTCCTGAATGCTCTCCCCTGTGGGAAGCTCGAATCCCCTAACATGTGCAAAAGCGCCGGGAACTTCAATACGCAGGGTCGCAAGCACCCGCCCCTTTTCCGGGTTAAGCACCGCAACGCGCGCCGTGAAGGTGGCCTCTGCTAAGTCCGGGGACGGAACGGCAAACACCTGCGTCTGCAAGACAACCGGCCCCTCACCCCACTCCAGGTGCACATCGCCGAGAATGCCGACGTTCATCAGACGCTGCTGCCAGTCCCAGCCGCGCTGCCACTGCCCTTTGCGCTGCCAGTGTATCTTGGAAAGAAGCGACTGCGGGGTGCTGCGGTACTCCGCGCCGGGCTTATCCGCATCGGCGAAAAGGCCGGTTTCCAGGCGCACGGCCAGGACGTTCTCGCCCGCGCGCAACTTACCGGTAACGTCGATGCGGGCGGGGCGATGGGCGTTGGCGTGCCGCCCGACCTCCACGCCGTTCAGGTAAATGATGGCGTCGTATTCCAGCTTCTCGAAGACGAGCCAGGAGGAGACACCCAGCGCCGCTTCCGGGGCGTCGAACGTGCGCCGGTAAATCCAGAACTGCTCCTCGACCCAGCGCGCGCGCAAAGCGTTCAAACCCAGGCGCGGGTCGTCCAGCAGGCCGTGATCCATCAGAACCTGGTGTATCGGCGCGGGAACGGCTGCGGGAAGCAGACGCTTGCCGGGAAGCTGCTCCGCGACATAATGAAGGGGGGTGTCGTCCGTGTACGCCAGGCCCCACTCGCCGTTGAGGGACAGGGAATCGTGCATGTGACTGCTATTTTACACGTTTCCGCTCCGATTGACCAGAGGCAAAGAAAAGCCCCCCCTCGCCCAACAAGTTTGGGGGCAGGAGGGCCTTTTCTTTGCCCTCTCTTAGCAAGCAAGGCTGTCACGGCGATACAGGGCTGAGACGCGCCGCAGCGAGCGCCGCGCAGCGCGCAGACCGGCCTTCAAGGAAACCCGCATTGACAACCGATTCAGCAGACACCGACATCGTTGACAGCGAAAGCGACGTATACGAGCGTTAAGAGGCGCTGTATGACCCGGCTCCGCATGAGTACAAAAAGCCGCGCCAGAAACGCTCGCACGGCGAGATCGTCGCTACGCTGACCGATGCGCCGGACGGGGCGGGCGATTTCCAGACCACGTACAAGCCCAGCCGCCACGAGGAAGGCTGGCTGCTGTCGTCGCTCAGACCGTTCTACGAGCAGGAACTGATTACCGACGTGCTGACCCATGTGAAAGGCGGCAAGGAGGCCAGTGTCTACTGCTGCGAAGCCCACCCGGCCACCGGCTTCGGATTGGTCGCCGCCAAGGTGTACCGCCCCCGCAAGTTCCGCAATCTGCGAAACGATAAGATGTATCAGGAAGGACGCGCGGTGCTGACGGCGGAAGGCACGGCGGTAAAGAAGTCGGACAGCCGCGTTATGCGCGCTTTAGGGGAAAAAGACGGCGTTTGGAATGCAGGTGGCGCACACGTCGTGGCTGATGCACGAGTTCACGACGCTGGACCGCCTGTTCCGCAGCGGCGGCGCGGTGCCCCAGCCTATCGCGTCCGGGGAAAACGCGCTCCTGATGAGCTTTCAGGGCGATACGCAGCGCGCCGCGCCGACCTTGAGCGAGGTGTCGCTGGAGCCGCAGGAAGCGGAGCCGCTGTTCCGGGAAGCGCTGCGAAATATCGCGCTGATGCTGGAGCAGGAGATGGTGCACGGCGACCTGTCCGCCTATAACATCCTGTACTGGCAGGGCAAGATCACCCTGATCGACTTTCCCCAGGTGAGCAGCCGCCGGGGCAACTCCAACGCCCGCTTCATCCTTCAGCGCGACGTTACCCGTGTCTGCGATTACTTCGCCCGCCAGGGTGTGCCCTCCGACCCCGACGCTATCACCGAAGATTTCTGGGCGCGCTATGTCGGTGACGACACCGGCGATTAACCCACCGGCAGATTGTCTGGGGTATCATAAAAGAACACCCGATGAACTTCCTCCAGCGACTGCTGCCCGCCCCCAGAAACGGCGGGTTGAATATGCCCGACTACTGGGTCTGGTGCGGCTCCGTGGTCAAAGGCGACGACGACCGCTTTCATATGTTCGCCTCCCGGTGGCCCAAAACGTACCCGATGTCCCCGCACTGGCTGTTCAACTGCGAGATCGTCCGGGCCTCCAGCGACACGCCGGAGGGGCCGTACACCTTTGAGGAGGTCGTGCTCGGCCCGCGCGACCCGGCTTCTTCGATGGCCGCAACCAGCACAACCCGTCGGTCAAGAAGTTCGGCGACACCTACCTGCTGTACTACTTCGGGTCGACCTACGACGAGCCGTACCCCGTCCCCGGCGAGAAGATAGATCACGAGCGGTATGTGCGCGTCTGGAACCGCAAGCGCATCGGGCTGGCCTATAGTAAAAGCGTCTTCGGCCCGTGGATTCGCCCGGACAGGCCGCTGCTGGAGCCGCACCCCGGCAAGTGGGACGGCACGGCGACCACTAACCCCTCGGCGGCGATCCTGCCGGACGGCACGACCTATATGATCTACAAGTCGCGCAGCGGCGACGGCGCGACGCTGCAACTGGGGATAACCCGCGCCCCGCACCCCCTCGGCCCCTACGAGCGCCTGAGCGACGACCCGATCTTTCAGTTCGAGAACCCGGACTTCCATGTCGAGGACCCGTTCCTGTGGCACGCCGACGGCAGGTTCCACGTCATCATGAAAGACGACTTCAAGAACGACAGCGGGGGCATCACCGGCGAATGGGGCGCGGGCATCTACGCCACCAGTCAGGACTGCCTGAACTGGACTATCGCCGACCCGCCCAAAGCCTATTCCCGCACCGTCCTTTGGGACGACGGAACGACCACCGTCCAGCCGAATCTGGAGCGCCCGAACCTGTTGATTCAGGACGGCGTCCCGACCCACCTGTTCTGCGCCACCGGCGAAGGGCCGAAGCCCTGGCACTTCCGCCACACCTGGGCGATGTGCTTCCCCCTGCGCTAGGTTAAACGATGAATCGCTTTCTTGTTCTTCTTGGCCCCTCGCGCAGCGGCAAAACGACCGTCGCGGAGCGGCTGTCCGACCGGCTTGAGTTACCTATCGCCCCGCTCGACTCACTGGCTTCCCAGTATTGGACAGAGATCGGCTATGACCCGGACGCCGAGCGGGAGGCGTGGAAACAGGGCTGGGACGGCTTCTACCGCTACCGGCAACCTTTCGAGGCCCACGCTATCGAGCGCGCTCTGGCGGAGATGCCGCCGTGCATCCTGGAACTGGATTCCCGGCAGGGTTCGTTCGCGGACGCGGCGCTGCGGGAACGGGTGCAGCGCGCTCTGGAGCCGCACGACGTGGTCCTGCTGCTGCCGTCCCCCGACCTGGACAAATCGGTACGGGTGCTGGAGGAACGACATCGCATAACCATAGATGGCGTGCCCCTGGACGAGATTTTCGTCCGGCATCACCAATCACGATTTAGCCAAACAGGTCGTCTACACGAAGAACAGGACGCCGGAAGAGACCTGCGACGAGATCCTTGCCCGCCTTCAGCCCTCCGACACCACGGTTATCCTGATCGGCCCGATGAACACCGGAAAAAGCACCCAGGGCAAGCTGCTTGCCGAGCGTCTCGAACGCCCGCAGGCACCCCTGGACCGGCTGCGGTGGGACTATTACAAAGAGATCGGCTGGAACCAGGAGGAACAAAACCGAATCTCGCAGGCGGAAGGCTTCGCGGGCGTGTATCGTTACTGGAAACGTTTCGAGCTTCACGCCGTGGAGCGCGTTTTACAGGAGCATCCCGGCTCCGTCATCGACTTTGGGGCCGGACATTCGGTCTATGAGAATCCGGCAGACCTCGCCCGCGCCCAGGAACTGCTGCGTCCCTATCCGAATGTTTTCTCCTGCTGCCCTCCCCTGACCTGGATGAATCGGTCGCCCTGCTGCGCGAGCGGGAACGCGTCACTATCGACGGCATCGACCTGAACCGGTTCTGTATCACGCATCTCTCGACGCTGGCAAAGCGCATCGTCTACACCGAGGGGAAGACGCCGGAAGAGACAGGCCAGGAGATCGCGCGGGACCTCGAAAACCATAAGTAACGCTTGCTTGCGGAGGCGGCAGGATGAACGAAGAACAGGAAACGCTGAAGCAGATACAACTTGCCGAGGAGCAGCGACAATTCGCGGAAGAGTTGCGGCAGGGCGGCGAATTACTGCGTCGGCAAAGCGAGGAGCAGAGAGAGGAAGAGGAAGGGTTACGCCAGCAGGAGGAGAGTATTCGGCTCGAGGAAGAGAACCGAAGAATCCTTTCGTCAGAAAGGCGAGACGTTTTAGAGCAGCAATGGCAAGCCTGGGAAGAGCAAAGGCGCGCGGCGGAGGCGCACCGGCAGGCTGCCGAAGACCTGCGGAAAATCGCCGAGGAGCAGCGCGAAGCCACCGAAGCCCTCCGGCAGGCAGCGGAAGAGACACGCCAGCTTAACGCCGAGATGCGTCAAAACATGGCCGAGATGATGCGTCTGCTGAACGAAAATAAGCCGCTCCGCCCCTCGGACGCGCTGCGCGCGCCCCTCCACCACCATCGGGGAGGGGCGTGCGTATTTAACTCCGCTGGACGATCAGCTTGCCGCGCAACATGTTCATGCCGCAGGTGAAGGTGAACTCGCCCGCTTTGTCCGGCGTGAACTCCACCGGCGTCGTTTTGTAGGCGGGCAGGTCGCGGGCGATGCCGAAATCGCCGAACACGACCTGCTCACTGCATGAGGCGGCTTCGTCCCGGTAAAAGTCGAGGCGCACCGGCGTCCCCTGCTTCACCACGATCACATCGGGCGAGTAGCCGCCCTTCACCGTCACCTTGATCTCCTGGACGCCCGCCGCGCCCACGGCGGCGGCGGCCTTTTCGCGCTCGCCGAAAAAGTGCCACAAAATCAGGCCGATGAGGATGACACCGCCGACCAGTACCATAATCTCGCTCGTGTCCATTTTGTTTATCCTCCTTGACGGAAGCCGCGCAGGCGCAGGCTGTTGGTGACGACCGAGACGCTGGACAGCGACATCGCCACGCTCGCCAGAACGGGCGACAGCAGCCAGCCGGTCAATGGGTACAGTAACCCCGCCGCGACCGGTATGCCGATGACATTATAGATAAACGCCCAGAACAGGTTCTGCTTGACCGTCCGCAGCGTCGCCTTGGAAAGGGCGATTGCGGTAACGACGCCGCGCAGATCGCCGCGCACCAGCGTAATGTCGGATGCCTCCATCGCCACGTCCGTGCCGGTTCCAATCGCGATTCCCACATCCGCCTGCGCCACCGCCGCGGCGTCGTTGCGACCCTCGCCGACCAGGCCCACGACGCGCTTGTCGCTTTGCAGCCGCTTTATCTCCGCTGCCTTGCCTTCCGGGGCGACCTCCGCCAGCACGCGGCTTATCCCGACCTGCGCGGCCACGGCCTCGGCGGTCCGGCGGTTGTCGCCGGTCATCATCACCACCTCCAGACCCTGCCGCTGTAGCGCCGCGACGGCGTCTTTCGCCTCCGGCTTGATCGTATCGGCCACGGCGACCAGGCCCGCCAGCGTGCCGTTCACCGCCACGTACATCGGCGTTTTGCCTGCGGCGGCCAGCGCGGCGGCCCGCTCCTCGAAGTCTCCGAGCGCGATGCCCCGCTCCCCCATCCGCTTCGCGTTGCCCAGCAGCAGATTTCTGCCGTCCACCGTCGCCTCGATACCCTGCCCGGCGACAGCGTTAAAAGCCGTCGCCTCCGACAGTTCCAGGCCGCGCTCCCGCGCCGCGCCGACAATCGCCTCGCCCAGCGGGTGCTCGCTGCCGCGCTCGGCGGACGCCGCCAGCCGCAGCAGTTCGTTTTCGTCGATATCGTCCGCTCTGACTACATCCGTCAGTTCCGGCTTGCCCCGCGTGATCGTGCCGGTCTTGTCCAGCGCCAGCGTATCGATCTTGTGCGCCGTTTCCAGCGATGCGCCGCCTTTAATCAGCACGCCGTTTTCCGCGCCCTTGCCGGTACCCACCAGAATAGCGGTCGGGGTCGCCAGGCCCAGCGCGCAGGGGCAGGCGATAATCAGCACGGAAACGAAGCTGACCAGCGCCATCGTAAAGCGCGTCTCCGTCGGCGCAAGGAGATACCAGGCCACGAACGTCGCCACGGCTATACACAGCACAATGGGCGTAAAAACGCCGCTGATAACGTCCGCCAGACGTGCGATGGACGCTTTGGAACCCTGCGCGTCCTGCACCAGCTTGACGATCTGCTGGAGCGCGGTATCCTTTCCGACTTTGGTGGCGCAGAAGCGGAACGCGCCGCTTTTATTCATCGTCGCCGCGAACACGTCGTCACCGGTCGTTTTTTCCACCGGCAGGCTTTCGCCCGTCAGCATCGCCTCATCCACCGCCGATGCGCCGTCCACGATAATGCCGTCCACGGGAATCTTTTCGCCGGGCCGCACCAGAACGATGTCGCCGGGCACGACCTCTTCCACGGGAATATCCGTCTCCACCCCATCCCGCACGACACGCGCGGTCCTGGGCTGAAGCCCCACCAGTCGCCGGATCGCCTCGCCGGTGCGTCCCTTCGCCCGCGCTTCCAGAAGCCGCCCCAGCAGGATCAGCGCGATAATCACGCCCGCCGCCTCGAAGTAGACGGGAACCGCTTCCGCGCCCATGCCCGCCGCCATGCCGCCATGTTCACCAGCACCACTGCGCGCGAAGAAGCCCGGAGCGAGCGTCGCCGCGACCGAATACAGGTACGCCGCGCCCGTGCCGACCGCGATCAGCGAGTTCATATCGGCGGCGCGGTGGCGGAACGCGGCCCACGCCCCCCGGTAAAACTGCCCCCCGCTGTAGAAAACGACTGGAGTAGTCAGGGCAAGCTGGACATAGTTGACGCCGGAAAAGTTCAGCCAGGAGATTTTTCCGTGGCTCATGGCGATAACCAGGACCGGCAGCGAAAGCACGGCGGCGACCAGGAACTTACGCAAAAGATCACGGTACTCTTCGGCGTGCGCCTTTTCCAGCGCGTCCTCGGCAGTCGCGTCCCCGCCCCCGCCGGGCACCTCGCGCACCCGATACCCGAAGTCCTCGATGGCGCGGCGCAGCCCGGCTATATCCACCATTCCCGGCAGATATTCGATCCGTACGGCCATCGTCGCCAGGTTGAAGTCCACGCCGACGACACCGCTCACGCCGCTGACATGATGTTCCAGCGGCTGGCTCGACCCCGACACACGCGCCGAGTCGTCCACGATAAACTCGGCGTGCGCCGTGCCGGTCGTGCCGTAGCCCGCGTCTTCGACCGTCTCCATCAACTGCCGGATACCGGTCGCCGTGGGGTCGTACTCCACCGTGGCTTTGGAGGTGGCGAAGTTGACACTGGCCTGCCGCACGCCTTCTGCCCGGTTCAACTGCTTTTCGATGCGACGCGCGCAGGCCGCACAGGTCATGCCGGTTATCGGCAGATCACAGCGCTGGGCATCGTTCTGCGCGGACACAGCGGTTTCGTTCGTTGTTTTTGTTGTTGTCGTCATGATCGTCTCCTGCACTCTCGTGAAGGCAGTTACTCCGTCGGAAACCCTGCCTTGTCCAGAGCCGCCGCAATTACCGGAACCGGCGCTGCTTTCTCATCGTGCGCGACGGTCACGGTCTTTGCCGTGACATCGACGTTTATCTGAGATACGCCCGGCACCTTGCCAAGCGCCTTCTTGATCGCGTTCGCGCACCCGTCGCATTCAATGTCGGGCGCGGTCAAAGTCGTTGTTTCCATGCAAATCGTTTCCTTTCGTTTCTGCGCGGGGTCGCAGCGCGGCGCGGCGCAGCGGCGCGGCGCTCGCTTTACTTGACGAAGCGCGACACTGCTGTGCGTACCTCTTCCAGAAGCTGCTGCCGGGTAAGCGGCTGGGCGCACGGGTGCTCGGTGCCGCTGCCGTGCCCCAGAACGCACGACTCCAGATGATCCGTCAGAACCTGCGTCCCCACGGCATCCAGCGCTGAGCGCACCGCCGCGATCTGGCCCAGAATATCCATACAGTATTTGTCTTCATCGATCATGCGCTGGATACCCGATACCTGCCCGGCTATGCGGTTCATCCGCGCGCGAACCCTGCCCCGCTCCTTTTCGTCCATTGCCGCTGCTTCCCTTTCCCCGGATTCATAGCCATTATACCCCATGGGGGTATATTTTGCAACACGGCGGATTTGTTTCCTTTGCCGGAAAGGAAGTGATGCCCGGAAAAGCGAACTATCTTTTTAAATCTGGATATATTCAGGAGTTAAGGGGACGAATATGCGGATACGGACACCAGCGGCTTTTCTGAGCGCCTTCTCGCTGACAGCGGCGGCTCTGCTCGCGATGGGCGGGTGCGGCGGCGGCGGCAACAGCGACGGCAGCGGCATTGACGTTACTGAAGCCTCGCTTATCGGGCTGTGGCGCAACATTCGGATCAGCGCGGGCGGCCAGTCCGCCAACTGCCCCGGCGAGTTAGTCGATCAGAACGACCAGGCCATCCGCCTGTGCGGCGAGGATGATACTATCGAGTTTCGGGCGAATGGCGACCTGGAGGCGCTGGGCCTGTCCGAGGAAAGCGTTCTCGAATCCAACAGCCGTGTCAAGGCCACACGGCACCCCGGCAATCCCCATGTGACGCGGATACGGGGAAACTGGCAAATAACCGGCACCCGGCTTAACCTTTTCATCGAAGATGTTTCTGTCGATGAAAACAACAACGGCATCTTCGAAAGCAGAGAAACGATGACTGTCGACGAGGCGGTGCCCGGCGAGTATGAAATCCGGCTGCCGTCCGTGAACCGGATGGTCATCCGCTACCGCGATGACGAAACCAGCCTGCGGCACGAAGACACGTACGAAAAGCTGTAACGGCGGCAGCGGCAGCGGCGGCAGCGGCGGCGCAAGGAAAGAGCGGGGCTATTGCAGCCCCATTTCTTTGTGTTCAAAAATGCGCCCGCACTCCGAAGAACAAGGAGACGGCACCGCCGTTGGCGTAAAAACAGATGCCGCGCCGATACCGGAGGAGACAGCGCATTGCCCCACCAGGACCCTTTATCCGTCACCGAACAGTGGCGCAAAAAGCGTAAAAGCGAACGCCGGAACTTGATCGTTCAGGTGGTGGCCGTCACGGCCCTGGCCGGGCTGCTGATACTGGTTGTCTGGGCAAGCGAAGACCCACGGCACGGCGCGCAATGGAAGCAGGCAGGAATGGTGATCGTCGCCGCTCTGCTTATCGTCTACGCCGCCGTGGCCGCCGTGCGTCTGTACCGGCAGCGGCGGCGCGCAGGACGACGGAACCATTGCGAGCGAGCGCCCCGAAAATCGCGTATGGGGGATGCGGAAAGGACGCGAGGAGATGCGGAGCGAGGCAGCAGCAACGGCAGCGGCAGTCGGCAAACGAAGGTTAGGACTCCGAACCGCCGGGGCCGTGCTCGAAACTGCCGCCGTGCTGGCGCTGCTGGCCTATCTGGGGTGCGCCAGGCCACATGTCGCCGATGCGCCGGGCCGCGCGCCGGTTCGTATCCACCTCGGTTCTATCCCCACGGAAGGCCCCCCGGAACCGCCGCTGGGCGAAGCGCACGCCCTGCTGGCCCTGGCGCAGACCGTCCCCCTTGAGGACGACCGGCCTCGTCCCATCGAGATTCAGTGGTTCAACGAGTTTCCGTCCGGCACGGCGTCCCTGAACAAACTGCTCTACGACCCCGCCGCCCGCCGCCTGCGCCACTCCACCTCCAAAAGCGTCCGTGCCTACGTGTATGACCGCGTCACACCGGAGAAGCTCAAGCGCCTGGCGACATCGGGCGCGCGTACGGTGAGAAAATTGACCACTCAGGACTGCCCGATGAGCCGGATGTGATCGGAACGGAGAGGCAGAGATTTTTCGCGCCGCCCCCGTGAATTTTTTCGGAAAAGGTTGACAGCCCCGACACGAGGAGGGTAGTATCTCGTCCGTGTGATCTCCTTTTCTCTCCACATGCTGTGGAAAGGGCCAGGTCGTAAATGACCTGGCCCTTTTTTTATCCGGCACTCCCACCCTCACAGGCGGTGTCCCTGGCTCTGTTCTTACAGCGAGTGCTGGTTGGGAGCCGGCGAGACAATGTTGCAGGTCGGGGCGGTGCCGACGACGTTCTCGGTGTAGGTGCCGCCGCTGGGGCAGACCGGAGCGCTCTTGATGTACTTGTCGGAGCCATAGATGTCGCCGGTGCCCACCGTCGCGCCGGCGGCCTTCTTGCCGTCCATGGCAAACTGCTCTTTGGCCGCATCGATCTGCTTGAGGTTGCCCACGCAGGCTTTGGCGCGGCTGGACTCACGGGCTTTGACGAAGTTAGGAACGGCGATGGCGAGCAGGATGCCGATGATCAGCACCACGATCATGATCTCGATGAGCGTGAAGCCGCGGCGGGCGGACTTCTTGAGAGAGGTGGAAAGCATGGAGTTAATTCCTTTACTCGAAAGTAGTTTTTGTTTCTACAAAGGTTCTGCCACGGCCACGCTGCAATTTCACATAACTTTTTTCACGGCGGAATCTTCATGTTTTTTTTTCATTTCGGGCTGTTATGATAAGAGCATGACAGGCACGCCACGCAAGGCGCGCCACCGAATTTTCGGTAATGGGAGAAATAAAAACAATGGATTGGAAACAAGCGGCTTCGACCGTACTCGCCGCCGTAACCCTGACGCTCGGCGCTGCGGGCGCGGCATCGGCGCAAGGCGGAGGCGGCGGCGGCGGCCCGCGCGGCGGGATGTGGGGCGGCTTCGGCGGCGGCATGGGGCCGGGCGGGGCTTCTTCGCCGCGCACCAGCAACCCGATGGGCCTGCTTCAGCGCCCGGAGGTGCAGACCCACCTTCAGCTTACCGTGAAACAGAAGAACGAGCTGAGTGGATTGACGGAACAAAGCCGTACGGCCATGCGCGGTCGCATGCGCGAAATGTTCCGTGGACAGAACCAGCCGGGACAGGAAAATGAGTCGCGCGAGCAGCGGCGGCAGCGGATGCAGGAGATGGCTCCCCAGATCCGGGCAGTCGTGACGGCCTTTCAGGGTGAGATGAACGAAAAGGTCAGGGCCATCCTGACCCCGGAGCAGGCGGTGCGTCTGCATCAGTTAGACCTTCAGCGGCGCGGCCCGCTTTCGATGGCCGACCCGAAAGTGGCCGACGAGCTGAAGCTGACGCCTGCGAACCGTGCGGAGATCGGCAAGATCGCGGCGGCCTACGAGCAGGAGACCGGAACGGTGATGCGGGATGCGTTCCAGAACATGCGCGAGAACGGCGGGCAGATGCCCGACTTCTACAGCCGCCTGTCGCCGCTGCGCCAGAGGCTGGACAAAAGCCGTAAGGATGCCGAAGCGCAGACGCTCGCGCTTCTGTCCCCCGAGGAGAAAGCCGCCTGGACAGCCGCTATCGGCGAGCCGTTCACGTTCCGCGCCGACCCGCCCCCGCAGCAGCGGCCCGGCGGCGGCTTTCGTGGGCCGCGCGGCGGCGACCGTGGGCAGCGTCGCGGCGGGCAGGGAACGATCCAGCAGTAAAATTCCTTTCGCTTCCTGCAGGAGGCAAAGTCAAGTCACCGAGGGCGAAGCAGGTCTGCTTCGCCCTCGATTTTTGTCACCTCCCCTGCCTCGCGTCTCGGCAACGCTGCCCTTTCCTGGGTTATCATCTATCGGAGAATAACGGATGGAAACCGATTGGCTCGACCGCAGCGAATACCCCTTCGCGTCCCGCTTCTTCGATACGGAGGCGGGACGGATGCATTACGTGGACGAGGGTGGCGCGGGGCGGCAGCAGACCCTTGTTATGGCGCACGGAACGCCCGAATGGTCGTTCAGCTACCGCCATCTCATCAAGGGCCTCTCGGCCAGATACCGCTGCATCGCGCCCGACTATCTGGGCTTCGGTCTGTCCGACAAGTCGCGTGGATGGACGTACCGGCCCCAGGACCACGCGCGCAGCCTGAAGGCGCTGATAGACCACCTGGACCTGAAAGATATCACCCTTATCGTCCACGACTTCGGCGGCCCCATTGGCCTGTCTTACGCCATCGAGCGGCCCGACAATGTGCGGCGCATCGTCCTCATGAACACCTGGATGTGGTCGCTGCGCGGTGACCCCGCCTTTGAGCGGAGCCGCCTATTCGCCGGAGCCGTCGGCAGGTTCCTGTACGAGCGCCTCGGCTTTTCCGCGCGCTTCCTGCTGCCGATGGCCATGGCTGACAAAAGCAAGCTGACGCCCACGATTCACCGGCACTACCTGCGCCCCTACTCCACCCCCGCCGACCGGCACGCCACCTGGGTTTTCGCCCGCGAACTGCTCGGTTCCGGCGACTGGTACGAATCGCTCTGGCAGCGGCGCGACCGGATACGAAACCATCCGGCCCTCCTTTTGTGGGGGATGAAGGATTTCGCCTTTCGCGCAAAGGAGCTGGGCACCTGGCAAACCGCGCTCGCCAACGCCCGAACCATCGCTTTCGAAAACACCGGGCACTTTGTTGCGGAAGAGCAGGGCGCAACGCTGTGCCCCCTTATCGAGGATTTTATCGAGAACGGCCCCACCAGCGCAGAAAAGGCGAAGCCATGAAGATGGCGCGCGGAGTGATCGCGGCGCGGATACTGCCGCCGCTGGAACGGCGAACGACGCACGCGCTGGTGGGCATATGGCAGGATGCGCCTGCGATGGGTTCCGGCGGAGCGGCGCGTAATGCTCAGGGGTGAGGATGACGCCACAGCCCTCGCAATTTTCCTTGCACGCCCCGCTTTATAGTGATAAAATAGTGCGTAATCAGAAACACCGAAAGCCCGGAAGACGGCAGGAACCAAGGGAGGTTTGGGGAAAGATGATTCGAAAGTTTACGACCATCGTCGCGGCGGGTTTGGCGCTGGCAATGACGCTTGCGGTTGCAGGCCCCGTGGCGGCGCAGGACTCGCGCCAGCGGGATAAGAATAACATGCGGAACCTGGGCATGCTTCTGGGCGCAGCCGCCGTGCATCAGGGTGTCAAGGGCAAGCGCACCAATGCTCTAATTCTGGGCGCGGGCGCACTGTATTCGGCGAAGAAGTATGAAGATCAGCGCAAGGCCCAGAACCGGGACAACTCCTGGCGGCAGGCCCGCTACTACGAGTCGCGCTATTCGCGCGGTTACGACGATTCCCCGCGCTACTACAAGAGCAAGGGCAAGAAGGCGAAGAAGTCCAAGCGGGGTCGCCACTGCCGCTAAAAGCAGCGGGTGGTGAAGCAAACAAATAAGGAGGCGGGGCCGGGTAATCCGGCCCCCCTTTTTTGCGTTGGCCCCCCTGCCCCAAAGTTAGGGGGGGGGATGGCCCCCACCGCCCCCAAGAATGGGGGTGCCGGAAAGGGGCCGCGTTCTCCCCTCCCCTCGCGGGGGAGCACCTTGGCAGGCCGGGTGTGGGGGAGAGGTTCTTATGGGGGCGGGGGGCTGAGGGGTTCCCGAAGACGGCCAGCGGATGGTGATGACCAGCGAATCTTCCTCCGCGCGCAGGTGTGCGGCGTGCCCGGTTCCCAGATTACGGAAATCGCCCTCGTTTTCCAGAAGCTGCTCCCGCTCCGGGAAGCGCAGGAGGAACCGACCGTAAATGAGCAGCGCCAGGCTGTGGGCGTCACTGCCGCCCGCCCATTCGGTGCGCGCTTCCCCGGCCCGGTGCCGTCCCCATTTCACTTCCAGATTTCTGAGTACGCGTCAGATCGCCCGGCGCGCCGACGAAATGGCCGATGAACCAGCCGCGATAGTCTGCGGATGCCTGCAGGGCGCTGCCGAAATGGATGCTGCTGCTCACTCGCCGCCCGCTTCCTCGCGCATCGTCAGTGTCGCGTCGCCGGATTCGCCTGCGTCAATATCGGCGGCCTCTTCCCGCGCATCGGCGCTCTGGTAGTCCAGCCGCTTCTCCGCCTGCACCATCATTCCCTGCGGGTCCACGCGCTGGAACTCCAGCCGGTCGGCCAGCTTTTCCACAATCGGCAGCCCGAACCCGCCGATTCGCTCCTGCCCATCCTTGCCCCGGCGCGGCGTCCCCGGCGGCGGCACGTCCGCGAAAAAAACCCGTTTCCCCGGTCTTCCCCGTCACCACGACGCGCTCGGCGAAATACTCCAGCACCACCTCGAAACGCCCCTCCACCGATTCGGCGTGCATGATGACGTTGCCGCACAGCTCGCCGATAACGAACTCGATGTCGTCGATAGTTCGCTCCGTCACCTGCAAAAACTCGAGCGTGCTGCGGCTCAGGTGCCGGGTCATCGACACATAGGCCGTGTCTTCGGGCAGATCGAGGGTCAATCGGAGTATCATGTGATCTTGGTTTACGCGCTTTTTGGCGTCACGCGCAGCGCATGGCAAACGAACAAGGAAAGCAGGCGGATACGACAGCGGCGGCTCCGCAGGGGGTTGCCGAAGACAAAAGGGAAGTCTGCCGCCGCTGGTGCTTTTCACAGCAGCAGCAGCGGCAGGACGATCACGCGCCGCGCTTACTCGGTGACAACCACCACGCCCAGAACGTTCGGGTCGTCGTCCTGAACCGCCGCCGCTGCGACAGGCAGGTTTGCCGTCACCAGGCAAACCGCCAGAGTCAATAGAACCAGAAACCGGTTTTTCATGTCTTTCTCCTCAGAAACGCCGAAGCGGCCAGGCTGCCGCCTTATTATCCTAACGCATATCTTCCGATAGTTGTTCAATTTCGCGAACGGTACGACGGAAAAATTTCGCGGTACGCTGCGCCTGTTTCACCGGGCAGACATATTTCTCCTTCTTTGGCGGCAAAGAAGGGGTGTGGTTCAGGATTATGAGGGTCTTTGGGAGCAGCTTGCCGCGTCCGTGAAATCCACCTGTTGGCTGCCGCACCACAGGCGCTGCGCAAATGCAGCATCGCTTCGAGCACCTTCCTCGCTCCAGCGCATCCCTGCCCCTTTCATCCGTGCCTGCACCACGGCCTTACAAGCCGCCTCCATCACCCCGCTGCCGATGTGTCCGGCCTGCTTGACGCAAACTGCCGTAGCCCATCCGGTGTGCATGGGTCTCCAGATAAGACACGACCTTGCGACGCACCTCACGCCCCTCATGCGTCACGGGAACCCACTGCGCCACCGCGTGACGCACCTGCTCTGCCTTATCGCGCAAAAGGCGCTCCTTCTGCTCCTCCATCCAGGCGGCGGCCTCTGCGCTGCCCTGGCCAAAGCGCAACCGAGCCACCTGCCATAGGTGCTCACAGACATGATAGAAGTCCAGCACCTGCACGCTCTGAGGAAAGTGCTTGCCCGTCTCCTGCCATATCCAAGCCGCCCCGTCAGCGACTATGCCCACCCGCGAGCAACGGCCCGAACCGGCCCGGTGCGCCAGTGTGTACCCGCCGTCAAAAGAAGCAGGCGGGCAAGCGTAGCACAGTAACGCGCCGTCTTCACACCGTTGGCTTGTCCGTGCGCGTCCTTGCCCGTCTCATAAGCCACCGCGCACTTAACCTCGCGCCACTCGCCCCCAACGAAGAGGAGTACCCCGTCCATCGACAGGTGTAAGCGCGGCGGGCGCTGCGCAGGCGGGGAGCCTTGTTCTTGTGCACTAATTGCTCCTCATGCGCCCACGCCTGCTCCAAAGCACGCCCTACCGCCTGCGCCTCGCGCCGCACCGTGCTTGCCGACAGCCGCACCCCGCAAATGATCTCTCATCTCACGAGCCGCCGTGCCAAAGGGCAGAAAACTGGCGAAGCGAGACAGCCGTGCTCGCACCGCCGACGTGCATTGAGCGTCCCAGACCAAGATGGGCATCGAAGCGGGCGAAAGCCTTTTCACGGCGGTTGAGCAGTAATAGTAGGCACGCCAGACGGTGGCTATCCCACACAAAGTTACCATCTGCTTCTTGTAAAGAGCCACATACCGGGCGCTCCTTTGGCAAGAGCAGAGGACGCTGCTACCACGTAGCCCGTTCCCGCCAAATCCAGCAACTCCTTCTGCACCGCTTCCTTAACCTGCTCGCCCAGGCGGTCCGCCCGGCGCTCTATCTCCTCCAGCGTCACCGGCCCCATGGGCATCTCTTGGCGCAGGCGCTTCTCGAACTCTTCGACCAGTTTCTGGATGTGCGATTCGGCATCGGCAGTGGGTGTGTCATCAGAGGGTAGAATCTGGTTTCTTGGACATCGGTAACTCCCGTGGCAGTGTTACCCCTGTCTTCACGTAACCGGCAATACATACTCCTGACAAGCGACACTACTCATAATTCTGAAACGCACCCGGCAAAGAATGAGGGTCGTTCCATTGTCGGTTTCGTTGCCCCGGAGTGTGGACACTCCGAGCTAACGGGCCTTCGGCCAACCGTAACGGCGTCGCTTCGCTCCTTGCCCGGACGGAAGAAGAGGAGCGTCTCCCCGTCCGCAGGACGGTTAGCGCGGTCGCGCAGCACTGTTTGAACGCCCCTGTGGGGCTGGCCCCACAGCCCGACCTGTTCACAGGCCGGGGAAACAAAAACCGAATGCCCCTGGCAAAGAATCAGCGCCCGAAATGCCTGGCCTGCGTCTTCCGATGATCCGCCGCCGAGTTTCGCCGCACATGGCGGCCAATGCTTGCGGCGATCCGGGTTCCCGCGAGGCGCTGGAATTCGTGGCAGGAACACAGGCCCGTTACTGTCAGCCGCAGTTCCCCACCCATATCTACTTCATGGGGCGGCAGGTCTGGCCCGTGCTGAACCAGCTTGACCAGGAAACGACAGGTTCCCGATTTACGCAACGGCAGCCAGTACGGCCCGCTCAGGGAGGCGCGGCAGGAATGGACCCGAACCGTAAATGCGCCCCCGGTTATCGGCCCAAGCTCCTGCTGAATCGTCCGCTCAATAAGCGCAGACGGCTCACCTGCGTACTATCGGCGTCTTGCTTCAAAGCTCCCTGGGCTTTGCTCCCGAATCTGCCGCTCGGCTGGACAGCTAACGTGTGGGCCGAGCGAAACAGAGACAGACGCAGCAGGCCCGTTTCCCGAAGAAGCGAAATGAACACAGCCAACACGGCGGCGGCGGCAACGAGCAGCGCTGCTGCGGTGCGCCGCCGCCGCTGGGTTAGCGGGCGAAAAGCTTTTTCTCAAGCGGGATCTCCTTTACGGGGACGGTGGCGGCGCGGGCGAATCGGGCGCACTGCTGCGCGGCGGCGCGCGGCGCAGCGAAAAGCCCGGAAGACACCAGCGCCAGCGCCGCCACTTCCCGGATCAGCGCGCCGCCCAGCAGCGTCGTCGGCGGCAGCGCCTCGCCGAACAGCGTATGCGCCAGCAGCGCGGAAAAGACGACGGAGGTGAGCGAAAGAAGGCTGCCCTGCGCCGCCGTCATCTCCCGATAGCCGAACGTCATCAAAAGCTGCGCCCCGACAACTGGTGACGCCGATGCCCAGCAGCATCGGCCACGCCGACGGCGCGGAGCAGAGCGAGCGATACCTCGCTGCCGAACAGCCACTGGGCCAGCAGCGAAGTCGGCAAGCCAGCAAATTGAAATAAAAAAAGACGGCGAACGAGGTTTCCCCCTGGCGCAGCCGCCGTATCTGCACCACCGCCAGGCCCGCCGCCATACCGCTCAGCAGCGCGATCAGATCGCCCGCGCCGACACTGCCGACCTCCGGGCGCGTCACCAGCAGCACCCCGGCAATGGCGACAATCACGGCCAGGCCCGCGCCTCGGTGCAGCCGCTCGCGCAGCGAATAGACGGCGATCAGCGGCGCCCAGATAATATAGGTATAGTTCAGCAGCGTCGCGTGCGTCAGCGATGTGCGCTCGATACCGACGAAAAAAAGGACGCTCGCGATGCCCCCGAAAAAGCCGCGCCACAGCAGGCCCCGCCGGTCCCCGCCCAGGATGTCCACGCCGCGCGCGCCGCGCAGCGCCAGCAGAAAAAGAAGACCGAACGCATAGCGAATAAAGGCGATCTCGCCACCCGACAACGCCGCGCCGGGTTCAGCAGCAGCAGCAGCAGTGCCCCGTGTGGCCGCCTTCGTCAAGGCTCCCATGATGCTGAACAGCGCTGCCGCCGCAAGCATCGCGCCCAGAGCGCGTGTCCGCGCCGGGGAAGAGATATTACTTCGTGGAATCGTCTGTCCCGTCCTCGCTGCGCTCGCTTTGCCCCGCCTGACGCCGTCTCACCACTATTGCCACCGCTGCCGCTGCCAGGCCGACCGCCGCGAAGAAACCCGCTCCCTGCCAGCTTGCCGAACGGTCGCCGCGCGTCCCCAGCGCCATCAGCAGCAGCCCCACCGCAATCAACAGCAGCGCCGGAATTCTATTTTTCTTGAAGGTCAAGGGAGGTCCTTATATCGGGGAGATTCGAAGCAAAGACCGGCTGCCATTATAAGCCCCGGCCCGTGCAAAGTCAAACGCTGTCCGGCGCGGCGGCGGCGGCTGCCATACCAGAGCCACAAAGAAAAACACCGGGAGGGACTTTGACTGTCCCTCCCGGCGTCCGTTTTTCCACGCGCCCTGTCCGGCGAGCTTACCCCCGGCGGCGCGCGATCCGAACCTCGCTGCGCACCTGATGCGCCAGCAGCAGGTGCATTCCGATAAAGAAAACGACCGCGAACGGCCAGAAGCTGAAAGAACCGCCGCTGAGCGGGGAAACGAGAGCGGCGGCAAAACGACCGATGAGCGCGCTCACGCCGGTGGACGCCGCAAGCCAGCAGGCTAAGATACCGATGTGTGCCAGAATGGAAAGCATAACGATCTCCCGGAAAAAAGAGTATGACCTGCAAAGGTATGCCCGCGCCGCGCTCGTGTTAACCTTTTTTCCCACCTAAAAGCGGCCCGGCATAAAAAAACTGGCACAAAGGACGGGCTTCCCCTCTTCGCTACTCACCCGGCGCGCTATTTTTATTGCTGTTTTTGCCCTGTGTATGGCAACTATCAGGAGGGAAGGGAAAAAAGACATGCTTAACCAGGAACGTAACGGCTTCCTGGCCGTGAAGATGCGCTTCATCCAGGAGTGGAAAGAGGGGCGGGACCCCGACATCCGTCACTATCTCCTTTTTTATCCGCAGCACGCAGCCGAGATAATCGCTTTTGCGCTGGAGTTCGCCGCGCTCGAATCCGCGCGGGCCGCCACCGCTGCTGCCGCTGCCTTCAGACCCGCGTCTCTGCGGTGACGGCTTGCGGTGACGACGGCTGCTGGAGCGTCACCCGCCGCGCCGCCGCATCCACCGACAGCGACAGCCCCAAAAATCTCGCCAGTGGCCGCACGGGAACATAGCCGACCCCTTCCCGCACCGTAACCTCGCCCGGATAGTCACGCCCGCCCAGGCGTACCGCCTGCGCTTCCCCATCCCACGCCACCGGCAGACCCAGCGCGTTTCCCACCGCGCGCACCGGGGCCAGGGCCATACCCGCCACCAGCGGCATCTCGGCGATAAGCGCGTCTTCCAGATACAGCATGAAGGGTTCGGGCGGCGGCAGCGGCGTCGTGTCACGGCTTGCCGTGACCGCGTCCGACTCCGTCACCAGTTGTTCCCAGCGCACGAACCGGTAACGCCGTTTAGAAGCGCCGGAGCGCGTTCCTATGCGGCGCGTCCGCGTGAAAACACCGATTCCCTCGCGATGTCCCGCCAGATTCGTGTTGCCCTCGACCGTTTCGAAAGCGTCCCCATCGCCGCCGGTCATGCCCGGCGTGACTGCCGTCACAAAGCCGGTGTGGTGCGCGTCATTCGGCGACGCCATGACCAGAAAAACGTCGCCGGGCGCGGGCGTGGAAAAGAGAATATCATGCTTGCGCGCAAACGCCAGCAGCACGTCGCAGTCCGCCGTCAGCACCAGCGGGCACAGCGTCTTTTCCGACGCCGCCGCCTCTTTCGCGCACCAGGCCACAAAGGCGCTGCACCAGGCGTAGCCGCCGGGCAGGCCGCACGCCTTCAAATATTGTTCCACCCGCCGCCCCCGATTGCGCGGCGTTTCGCGAACCCCCACCTCGCCGCGCGCAATTTCCAATGTTCGAGCAATCAGTGTCTTCATAACGACCTCCCCGAGCGCAACCTTTTGCGCTCTTTTCCGACTAACGAAAAGAAGAAAGAGTATGCCGACATTGCGCCGCGCCGGTCTTCGAAAAACAATTTTTCCGAACGATAAAAAAATGTCGTAAGTTCTTCGTATGTGGCGGCGACAATATTACGAACACGTTCGCAGGCGAAGGAAAGACGCGCCCTGAGCGGGTCTGTTCCGACCGCGCCGAGCAGCAGCAGCAGCGGTGAAACGATGTTCCTCGCAGACGGCCTGACCTTTTGCGGCAGCGCAGCGATATGGGATTTGGCGACGGCGCTGCTTTGTTGCCGCAAAAGCACAACCTTCGACCCGACAACGGCGTTAATACATTGGTGAAGAGGATTTAGGAGAAAGCAAATGGCTCGTGGAGATTTAACCGACATCGAATGGCAGCGACTGGAGCCGATACTGCCGCCCGCCAGCGCTAAAAGGCGGGGAGGACAGTTCAAAGACCATCGAACGGTCATCAACGGCATCCTCTGGGTGATGCGTACCGGCGCACCCTGGCGCGATCTGCCCGAACGCTACGGCCCCTGGCAAAGCTGCTATTCCCGCTTCAGCCGCTGGAGCCGCACGGGCATCTGGCAGAAGATCGCCATAACCCTGCACGCCGCCGGTGAGGACGCGCTGGAAAACAGCGATCTGCTGCGGGAAAGCCACCGCCTCCCGCCCGCCGAAACGCCCGATAACGAACCGCTCCTGATTGCCGCCGGGACGCGCGGCGGCCCCCCTGTTTCAGCGGCAGCGGCGGCGGCGGCGGCTCCTTCCAGCGGTGGCATCTACGAGGCCGCGGCGCTCCCGTCCCCCCTGCGGAGCAGCGACCACGATCTGCCTTCGCGCCCGGCATGGCTGCGGGGCACGAAGCTTTCCGTGCTGGAAATGCGGCGCAAGTAACCGCTTAATCCAGCGGACCACAGACGGCGACGATGGTCAGCACCTCGTCGCCGTCTTCCACAAACTCCAGCCGCCGCACCCGAAGCGCACGGCTCCGGTTGGTCAAAATGTCCCCCTCGCCGATACGCCCCTCCACCGCCGGGGCAAAGTGAAATCGCATCACCGCCGCCGCCGCTGCCGATCCGCTGGCGTCTTCCCGTTCTTCCTTGACCGCCCTCGCTGCCGTTCCGTCCGCCAGAAGGACGGCGCTTCCGTGGGCCGCGATATACGCGGCATAGCCCGCCATCAGCAGTCTCCCCGCAGGCGACGCTCGCCTCGCAGGTGACGCTCGCCTCGCAGGTGACGCTGCCGCTGCGCGCCTGATACCCCGAACAGTTTCACGTCCCCCGCCTGCCGCCGGGCCGCCCCGGCAACGCAGGAGATAGTCCGCAGCACCGCTTCGGCCTCGTCCGCCCACTGCGCTTCCAGCGGCTTCGCCGCGCCGCCGGTTATCTCGGCGGCATTGCGGTATTCGGTTTCGTTCGCGCCTATCTGCACCCGGCGCACCGTCCCCTTGCCCGCGTTTTCTCCCGCCAGCAGCACGGGGCGCAGCCGCGCCGCCGCGAGCAGACCCGCCGCCTCATCGAACTTTTTCCGGTCACGGTCGCTCAGCGCCGCGTAGTTTTGCAGGCACGGATACCGGCTTTGCAGCGCGCGTACCACCGCGCCGGTTTCCCGCACCAGACCGTCCTCCGTATCGGGCAGTTCGGCGTTTGTCTTTTGCAGCTTATAACGCACCCAATCGTAAATGCCGCCGTGCCCGCCGCTTGCCCCCGCAGCGCCGCCCCCGCCGCCGTCCCAGGCTCCGCCCCATCCGGTTGTCATGTTAGCTCAAGTCCCTTGCCGTTATCGTGCGCGTCCCATCGCTGCCGATGGCGGCGCGCGCCCGCTCCTTCGTCCCATCCGCGCTTTTTATCACGTACTCGCCGGTATCGGTATCGACCGCCAGATTGCCCACCGCCTCGCCGAAGATGCCCCGGACAGCCTGCTCGAAGGTAACGCCCGATTCTACCGCGCAGGCCATTATCGCATCCCGCACCTGAGCGGCAGACGGCGGCGCGGTGTAGCCCGCCGCCGTCAGCAGGTCGAGCGCGATGCGAATAGCCGTGCCCGTCCAGTCCACGTCTGCGCCCCTGCCTACCTCTTCATCGGTCGGGGCGGGCGCTTCGCCCGCCTGCATAAACGGCCCGATCATGGTGTACCGGCCCGCAGGAAGAAGTCCCGCAGGCATGTTGGTCTGCCACACGCCCGCAGCGTCGGGAAGCGCCGCGCCAAAGACGTACTGTGCCCAGTTCGCCCCATTATAGGCTTCGGCGGACTGACCGTTGTTTCGCACGCTCAGCCCTGCCGGGTTCAGGAGCCGGTAGTAGTGTGTCCTGGCCGGGCTGCGTCCGCTCATAACAAAATCCATTTAGCCTCGCCTCTTTCTCAGAACCCGAAGTCGTTGCCCATGCCGGGGCCAGCCGCGTGCATCGCGTCCAACTGCGCGTCGCTCAGCGCGCCTCCCTGACCGGGGCGCGAGCGGAACAACTGCGGGGCATCGATGCGTCCCGGCAGGTGCCAGTAGCCGTAGCCCTCCACCTCGCTGTGCCCGAAGCGCAGCGCCGCCGTGGAATCGACAGGAGGGGAACCGGGGTCGTACACTTCGACGCGAGCCAGGTTGTTGACCTTGATAAATATCCTGCCCGTCGCCACGCTGTAGCCACCGGCTATCTGTATCCAGGTCGCCGCCGAAGAGGAGGGAGCAGCGGCCACGGCAAGAATCCCCGTTTTGTTGGGCGAAGCCTCGTAGCGAAAAGCCCCATCACGATAAACAAGCTGATACGCCAATTCACCTGCCGCCCACTTCGAGACGATGCCGAAATTGGCGGCATAACTGTCAACGTAGACCCAGCAGACCCAGGTGTGGTCGTATCCGGCGACGTTGAGATTGTCGTGGTGCGGGACAGCCAGGAAGTTCGAGAAGGTCGCCCCATTGAAGCCTGCGGCGAAGTTCCGCTTGCCCGCCTGCTGCGTGACTGGCCAGGAGCCGTCTGACGCGACAAGGCCGCTCACGCTGTCCACGCGGGTCGCGCCTTCCGCTTCGTCAAATTTCCAGTACGCCGTGAGCAGGTCGGCGATAGCCAGGTTGGCGGCGGGTGTCAGCGGCAGGCTATACCACCTGTCCGCCCCTCGTTTATAAAGCGTGTTGCCGCTGATACCCTCTGTGCCCACAGGCGGCGAAAAGGGAAAGTCTTTATCCGTGACCGCGCCCGCGCCCGCCGCCTTGACCACGCCGACGCGTCCGTTGCCGATCTTGTTAATCAGCACGTGGTTGCGCGTCCCGCTTTGGTCAACAACCCCCTTGTTCACGACCCACTGCGGCACCTTGACATCGAAATCGATGTCTTCCGCGCCTGCCTCGATCAGTGCCGAGGCTTTGGGCTGCGCTCCGTTGTAGGGTTCCAATTTTGCCTTAACCGTGATGGCTTTGGCGCGCGGACCGAAGCGGAACCCGAAGCCGCCCCCGTTCGTGTGGACGGTTTCCCCCCGATACCCGATGTTGTAGCACTTCTCAAAATAGGTGTTCTGGTGGGTGCCGCCCAGAACCGGCCCGGTTTCGTCCTGAAGGGGGCAATCAAAACTGATAGTGTGCGAGTCCTGGCCCGCGTCTACGGTCGAGTTGGTGATGCAGATATTGGACGGGAGCATAGCGTCTGTGGCAAAACCGCTTTCATTGGCCCGCTGCGCAAAAAGATTCCTGAACGCGCAGTTATAAACGCCACGGTCAATGAGCAGGCAGTGGACAGCGCCGCCGATAAGGTGTATGTTCTCGAACACGGAAGAGTGCATCTGCGACAGGCGCATGCACTGGGAGAAGCCACGGATGGCAACGTTCCGGATGGTGACAAAATCGGCATAGTTGAAGATGTCGATGCCGATTGCCCCCTCCAGCTTGCTCTCTTCCGCCAGCGCGAAATCGGGGCCGCGAATCACCAGGTCCTCGATGCTCATGCCCGCGCCGTTGTTGCCGTTGTAGGCGATGCACCGGGCGGTAGAGGAACTGGCAGCCACGAGAATGGTGCCCGCGCGGGCGGGGTTGCTGGCGTAGAACACGTTGCCCCAGCCCGACCCGAGCAGCCGCGCACGGTCCGTAGGGAGCAGTGTGCCGTCCACCCGGATAGGGACCGGTGGCAGCTTGACCGGGACACCCTCCGCCAGCAGCGCATTGAGCTTTGCCGTCTGGTCGGCGACGGAGGGATCGGTGTCGAGATAGCGCGACGCCTGGATGGTGTTGAGCGCGTGGTCCGCGGCCAGCGTCCCGTCTTCGCGCCGGGTCAGGTATTTGCCGCTCGCCAGGGCGGCAATATCGAGAAGCTGCGCGGCGTTGCGGGCGGGTATGTTTTCGATAATCATGGTGTGGCTTCCTCAGAGTGCGCCGGTATCTCCTGCGTTGTTTCCGTGCTGAGCGCGGTTTCTTCTTTCGCCTCGGGCAGCAGACACCTCTCCGAAGTGTCCGAACCTAATTTGTCTGCGGACAAACCAGGTTTGTCTGCGGTCGTCGGCGGTTCGCTTTGCGTGGACGTTTTGGCGAGCAGTCCGCCCAGCACGCCCATTCCGGCGAAAACCAGGGGCAGGAAGTCTTTGGCATCCCCCCGACCGGTAAGCACCACCGCCGCCGCAATCACCAGCGCGGCCAGGGAAAGCAGCAAGATACCGTTCACGACTTTATGGATGGTGGAAAGATCGGTCCTCATGGTGTGTGCGCTGCTTCTCCTTCCGTAACGTCCGCCGTGACTTTCGGCAACGGCTCACCGGTCAGGGCCGCCGTTTCGATAATCCGCTCCGCCACGACCCGCCCGGCTTCATTGGCGACATTGGCCCGCGAAAGCGCGGCCAGCATCGCATCCCGCGTCTTGATCACCTCCTGCTGCTCGCTCAGCGCGCGGCGCAGCTCGCTGTTTTCGTGCATCTTCGTGTCCAGGTCGGCAAGCGTCTGACGCGTGCGGTCATTGGCCTGGTTCGCCCGATCCACGGCCCCATTCGATAGGCGAACCGTCTCGTTGTTCAGCGCCTGTAATTCCGCGAACTGCTGCTTCAGTTCATCGTTGCGCCGGGCCTGCGTTTCGATCCAGTGGCTGGCCGTTTCCTGCATCTGAAGCAGCAGTTTTCCCTCTTCCGTATGCTGCTCCGCGGCGGCCCTTCTGTCTTCGGTGCGGCGCTGCATCAGCAGGCCGCCCGCCTTGATCGCGCCGCCCAGGGCCGCGCCCACGGCGGCGATCAGCGCCGTAATTTCGGCGGTATTCCAATCGGCTGTCATCATCACCTTGCCGTTTCGCACGTTGTCACGCTTTCACGGGCAGCCCCTATTGCTGCTGCGCCGCGTCTTCTTCTTCCCCTTCGACCGGCTCGGAATACTCCGAAGGAGTGTCTGCGGGCGCGGCAGTGTGCAGCTTCGCCCGCTGCGCCTCCAGCGCGGCGATCTGGGCGTCGATCTCCGCCGCTACGGCGGCCTCTTCCTCGGCATCGCCGCGCGCCAGTTCCGCCTTCGACGGCAGATCGTCCACTGAGGCGACAATCCGTCCGTTATACAGCACCGAGCCGCCCTCTTCAATCGCCGCTTCCATCTCTTTCCGGCTGCGTAGTGACATTGTCTTTCGTTTCCCTTTCTGTAAAATAAAGCCCTCACCCCCTTCCCCTCTCCCGCTGCGGGAGAGGGGTGCCTATAGCGTTGCCAACCCCGGCTTCGCGCGAGAGCGGCAAGAAGCGCCTTTGTGCGAAGCCGGGGCCGCTGTCGTTACAGGCTCCCCTCTCCCGCTGCGGGAGAGCGCCTCGGCAGACTGAGTGCGGGGGTGAGGGCTTGCCACGGGCAAGGGCAGAGGGGGCCTTTACACCGTCAGTGCCGCCGACGCTCCCGGCTTGTGCTTGCGGGAAAAGCCCCGCGCCACCGCCCAGAGAGTGATGTCCGGCGGGTTCAGATCGGCGTTCGGGGCGGTCGCATACGCCACCGGCCCCTCGACCGGGCCACCGAAATCGCCCAGCGGCATCTCGACAAAATCCGCGACGACGCTTTCCGTCACCACACCGTTGGCGAAGTCCCAGAACAGCGGGTTGTTGTCGCCCTCGGACGATGTCAGCACCACTTTCCCGACCGGCAGATACCGCTCCGCCAACTGTACGCCGTCGTTGTTTTCCGTCCACGTCTGCGCGTCGTACAGCTCCACCTCGGCGTTCAGCATCCGCCCGGCAATGGCTTTCATCGCTACCGTATCGTTCACCGGAAAGCCGCCCGCCGGGAACGCCGCCGCGTGCGCCGAATAGACCGCCGACTTGGCCTGAAACTCCGCCGTCGCGGTCATCCGGTTGAAGTCCGTGCGCGTCATCGTCACCCGGTCCAGCAGAACGCCGTATTTCTCCTGCGCCACCTGCTGCACGGCGGTAATATCGCTGATCGGGGTGGCCGTCGCCGCCGTCGCCCACGGGGTCGCCACCGTCACCTTCAGATCGGGCGGCATCCCCCAGCCCGCCGTGATCTTGATTCCCATGCGGTCATAGGTCAGCGAATCCAGCAGCATTGCCACATGAATCGCCTCGATACGCGCATAGACCCCGTCGCGCAGGTCGCTCAGGCGGTTGATCAGATAGTTGTCGAACACCCGCAGATCGCGCGCGTCCGTCCCGCCCGCCGCGATACGCCGCAGCACGTTTATCTGCGCCTGCGTCACCTTTTCGCCGTGCTTCAGGTTCGGAATCTTGGTCGATTCCAGCCGCAGCGGGTTCGGGGCGCGCACCACCGCCTTGAAATCGTCCGCGACAATATCCGCCGCCACGACCCGGCCCGAATACCGCGCCATGATCTCGTCGTCGTCCGCCGGAACTATCGGTATCCGGTTCGTGAAAAGCAGATGCTGCGGCAACTGCCGCACGTCCGCCAGTTCGTCCATGATCGCGCGAATGCGCTTTTGCGCCGCTATCTCCAGTGGCATTTCGTTTTCCTTTCGTAAATAGCCGCCCTGTTAGCCCTCACCCCCGGCCCCTCTCGCCGTCCAGCCCCCACCCCCAGCCCCTCCCCCGCTGCGGGAGAGGGGTGCCTGTGGGCTACCAACCCCGCTTCGCGCCATGGCGGGTGTTCCTTTTTCTCGTGCGAAGCCGGGGCCGCTATTGTGTCAGGCTCCCTCTCCCCGCGAAGCGGAGAATTGGGAGAGCGCCTCGGCAGACCGAGTGCGGGGGTGAGGGCTGGACGGCGAGAGGGGGTCTCTCCTAATCCATCACAAACGTGATTCCGGGGAACATCGCCTCCACTTGCGCCTCGGTGGCTGGCCCGCCGCCCATCAGAATGCGCCCCTTGAAGACCAGGCCGCCGTCCAGGACCGGGGATGATCGGACGCGCTCTGGCTCATCAGCACCGTCTCATCGACGATAAACGTATCGCCGCGCGCCGCCCGGTCACGATCTCGCGCCCGTCGGTCGCCGCTGTGTCGGCGGGGCCGAATTTACCCGACGCGGTGATGCGGGAAAGAATCTGGCCGTAGCGCAGGTACCTGTCGCCCATCTTTACCAGCGTCCCGTCGGGCGCGCGTCGTATCCTCCGCAACGGCGGCAACCGTGCCCCAGTCCACGGTCAGGCCGCCCGCTTGCGGCGCGGGCAGCCGTCCGCCGAAACCCGCACCGCCCGCCCGATAACATCCGTTGTCCGCGTGCCATACGTGCTCATCGCTTCGTTCCTCCCTTCGCGGCCACCCGCCGGGTCATCGCCCGCAAATCCTTCAGTTCGTCCTCCTCCGCTGCGGCGGGAACGCTTGCGCCCGGCTCCGGCGAAACGGTGCGCCGCTTCGCTCCCGTGACGCCTTCCGCCCCGATTCCGAACTCGCGTCCGCCGTCGCGCGCCACGTATCGCGCAGCGCTTCCAGCACGTCCGCCGAGCTGTTTTTGATGCCCGCGAACGTCTTCGCGCCCGCTTCCGCCCCCAGCGCGCGGATCGCCTCGCTTTGCGCCGAAGCGGCCAGATCGCTCAGATACCGGTCGCCGAGCGCGGCCGCCCGCCAGCGCCGCCAGCTTTCCGGCGTATCCAGCCCGCCGCCAGCGCGGCTTCCAGAAGCGCGCCTGCTGCCCCGGTGGGGCCAAAGAAGACCCCGCTGCCGTCAGGCTCAGCGGGGTCACTTCTTGGTGGATGCCTGCTCCGCCGCTCCCAGCGCGGATCGCAGTTGTTCCCAAAGACTCATCGGATTTCTTCGCTCCTCTTCTTCCTGTAATCGCCTCAAAACGTGCTCGAACGATTCGACACCGTCGATCAATCCACGGCCTGCGCGGCCCGCCCGACATGGATACGTCCGTCGGCCAGCGCCCGTACGGTTCCCATCGGCAGGCCCGTCCGCGCGCCACCGCGACAAGAAACCGCTCGTTCACCCCCTCCACCAGCCGACGCATCTCGGCAAGCTGCTCCAGCGTGATCGGCGCGCCCTCCGCGCCCGCGCCCCTTGTACGGCCCCGTTCCGATCACATGCACCGTCACCCTGCCCCTCGGCGCGGCGGCTCGTATCCTCCACAATCAGCAGCGTCCCGATAGAGCCGACCAGCGCCGTTTCGTTCGCCCATATCTGCGACGCCTGCGAAGCCACCCAGTACGCCGCCGAGCAGCAGTCATCGGACGCGTACGCCCAGGTCGGCTTGCGCTGCGCCGCGCGGCGCACCTCGCCCGCCAGGTCCGCCGTGCCCGCCGTGGTTCCGCCGGGACTGTCGATAGCAAGCAGAATCGAGCGCACGTTGGGGTCCTGTGTCGCCTGCCGGATAGCGCGGGCCGCCAGCACGGTCCGAAGTCCGCCGAACACCTCCTGCAAGCTGTGCGGTCGTTTGGTCAGCGGCCCTTCCAGCGCGATAACCGCCGTTCCCGCCTCCGTCACCGCGTACTCCACGCGATTCTCCGCGACCGTCACCGCCGCAGCATTCTGCCCATGCGCCGCCAAATCTATCTTCTCCAGTACCTGAAGCGCCCGCCGCGCCGCGTTTTCCTCTATCGCCCACGTCCCTGTTAAAGGGAACACGCCGCCACTGCTGTTCATTGCCCCACCCCCTTGTCCGGTACCCCGGAGGCCGGAGACCCGGAGGACCTTGCCGCGTCCCGCTCCTCCTGCGTCGTCCCCCCCACCGGCAGCGGCGCAGTCTCCACCTCCCCGGCATCCCTTCCTCTCTTTCTCTCCCTCGCAGGCGACGGTCGCCCACAGCGTGGGGAGGGGCTGGGGAGGGGGCAACACCGGACGGCAGCCCGCTGCCCGTCAGCATCAGCGCCGCATCGGTCTCCGTAATCAGGCCCCGGTCCAGCCAGCGCAGCACCGTGTTCGTCCGCACCGCCTGCGCGTTCACATCCTGCACCGCATCGCTCGTGCGAATTTCGTCGAACGCCGCCCGCACCACCAGCGCCTCGCCGCGCAGCCGAAAATGCAGATTGAGAACGTCCACAATCGGCCCCACCACCAGATGCCGCAGGTTCATATAGTGATCCGCCTGGAGCGCCCATTCCGTCGTCGTATGGTTCTGTCCCACCGTCTTGGGCAGGCCCATCGTCGTCGGCAGTTCGCCCAGGGCGCGCACCAGCCGGTACTCCTTCGCCTCGATAACCGGCTCCAGCCCGCGAAAATCTCCCCGGCAGCGTCTCCACACCGCCCGCCGCATCCGCCGTGATATTGTCGTCCGGCTTCAGGGTCGCCAGGTAATCACCGACCTCTTTCAGGCGCGCGTTCACCCACTCCTGCGCCGGGAAAACCTCCGTCTCGTTCCCGGCCCCGTCGCGCTGCACATCGCGCTCCGGCAGGCCCAGCAGGTTGCGCGCCACATCGTAGAACTGCTGCAGGCTGTACTTGTAGATAAGCCGCTGCCAGGCCGCGTTATGGACACCGTCCGCCAGGTCCTTATCGAATGCCATGTCCTTGAGCGCCTCGGAAACCGCCGCCGCGAACACCGAGCGCCCGTAGGGGTTGGAGACACTGGCATGGTAGCCCACCCAGAAAAACGTCTCTTCACAAAGCGGCACCGGCTGCCGAGCCGCGCGACCCCGCCTGCCGCTGAAACGCCCGCAGCCGCCCGTCCTCATCGCGCCCGAACTCGATGGACGCCCCGCTGACCAGCCCGATCTCGGTCAGCCCCGTGCCGCGCGGCCCCGGCACGCCCTCCAGCGCCCAGGGCGGATCGTGCAGCAGCGCCATCGTCCCCTTGGTCAGCAGCCCGTGCAGACCGCCGATCTCCGGGGCAGGCCGTTTAAAAACCGCTCGATCTCGGCGGTCCCCGCCTCGTCGCGCGAGTCCTGGCCTCTGGCCGCATCGCGAAACGCCGCGAGGCGCACCGCCCCCGGCGCGGCCACCATCGTCAGCGCATTCGCCTGCGCCTTCGAGACGGTCGGGTGAACGCCGCCCAGAAGCTCCGACAACTGGATGCGGCAGACGGCGCGAACGCCAGCAGCTTTTCGCGCGTGTCCAGCGGCCCCGAAAGCCGCCCCCCGCAAAACGTCGCTTCGAACCCCCGGCGCGGAACAATGCTCAGCCCCCCGCCGGGGTTCACATCGAAGGCCGCAGGCCGCGTCACCCGCGCCGCCGTCGGCAGTTTGGTATTTGGTAATGGCATAAGCAGTTGTAACTCCTGATCATCTGTTTCCGTTGGGCTAAAATTGCGCTTAACCTGCTGATCAGCACATGCGGGTGTTTCGGGGCAGGCAACAAAAAAGGCGGCTTTCGCCGCCTTCAATCCGCTTATTGGTTAATGGAACAAGTACGGGAACTTGCTACGCCGGTTACCCTTTCGTCAATCTCACCGATTTATGCCGAAGAACAGAGCGATTTGCCCCTGGAGCGCTTCCCGCATTTCATCCGTTAAAGAAGCAATCCTATCGCCGGACGCCGCCTTGAACCGAATAACAGACTTAGAAACCCGGTCAATGCGCCGCAAGTCAACGTAGGATTCTTCCATAACATCCGGCACAGCGGGAAGATAAAATGTGTTGCGTGTTCGATAATTTCGAACGTTACCATGACTGCCTGGAGCAATCTCAGCCAGCGGACGAACCTCCGCGAAAATCACGTACTGACTGCTAGGCTTGTCGTAATCGCAGTCGTGCGTCAGCAGGATCGCACGCACGTAGTCCACACGGGTAACAATTTCGGAGACATCCGGCGCTGAATTGATATAAGCAATAGGGACATCCCGAAAGATGTCCCCCTGGCTGACGTCCTGACGAATATCGGAAGTGTACAACGTAATTTAGACCTCAGAAGGCAAGTCAACATCTTCCAGGTCATGAGGCAGCCGAGCCGCCAGCCGACGACGAAAAGCCGCCAGATCATCCACGCTGCCCGGCTCGTCAAAATCGGCCTCTATCACCTCTCGCTGTGGCGCAACTTCAGGCAGGCGAAGATTCAGTCCAAGCCGTGTTCCAGGGGCGGGTACGGGCACTTCGAGAGTTCCCTGATACTCCGTCACGTTCCCCGCGTCCACGTTTTCATCTGTCTGAGAAGGGACATGCCCCATCTGTTTAATATTATCAGACAATCCTACCGGCATTGCACTCACCCCGCTTGTTTCAATAGTACCCGAAAACTACGATGCCCGACAGGTTCATTGTCCAGCAGGAAATCCACGTCGTAAACGCCTTCGGTTCTGAGAAGAACATTTACCAAACGTACCGGAATATCATAGACTTCCAGCGGACTCACAAAATTAACCTCTGTTTCCGCTTGAAAGACAACCTGGCGCTGCGGGTCTCTAATACGAAATAGGACGCGCCATACCCCTCGCCCATCAGCAAAGGAGCCAAGGGCGCATAGGTTGAACCCGGAAGGAAGGCTTTCCGCCATAACACCATTGAAGAGTCCGACCAAGGTGAAGCTGTTGGTTAGCCTATCTTCGATGATAGTGTTGCATAACACGGTCGCAACGCAGTTCGGCTTTTCGCGACTGGCAGGCTCGTCAGGCATGGGTATCAACTATTATATCGCCATTATCGGCAAAAGCCTGCAAAACAGAAAGTCTGTAGGCGGCCTCTTTTCCGTCCCCTTACCACCGCAGAAGCCCCGCGTTCGGATTCACCCGCGCCCCCTTCGCCGCCATGGGAAGAATCGGCTCCTCCCAGAACGCCTGCACCACCGCATCCGCCGCATCCGTCGAGCGGCCCAGCCGTTTTCTGATCTCGTCCTTCGCCTCCACCTGAATGCGCCCGCCGCTTTGAATGCGCCAGCGCGGCGCGGTCAAATCCCCCACCAGCACATCGTCCGGAGGCAAAGCAATACCGAAACCGCTCCCCGGCTCCAGCATCTCCCGAAACGTCCACCAGGCCGCCGACCGCTTGTTCACAAAGCCCAGTTCCCCCGACCGATCCCGCATCTCCGTGCGCTCCCCGGCATGAAAAGGAACCACCGGAAAGCCCAGTTCCCGCAGCCGGTCATACACGCCCGCCCCCACGCCGACCACATCCACCACGATACGCGCGGGCCGATACCGCTCCGCCAGCGCCGCCACCCGTCCCGTCGTCGCCATCGTATCCAATTGCGACCCGTACACCAGCGGCAGAACCGCGTTGCCCTCGCGAATCGCCACCACCGTCCGATCCTCGCCGCCGCGCGCCACATCTACGCCAAAGGTTGTCATTGCCGTTCCGCCCTCGTTTTGCCCTCACCCCCGTAGCCACCTTCGGTGTCTGTGCCCCTCTCCCATGGTTTCCGCTTCGCGGTGGGAGAGGAGCCTATCACCATAGCGGCCCCGGCTTCGCACAGAGGAAAACCAGCCCTTGCCCGAAGGCGGGGTTGGCAAGGCCACAGGCACCCCTCTCCCGCAGCGGGGAGAGAGAGTGAGGGCACCGCCGCTTCCACCCACGACAGCGGAATCACCCCTGCCTCGTCCCCGCTCGCGAACTCGCCCAGCACGCGGTTGATGAAAATCGGGCTTTCCCGGCCCCCACTGCCGCGCCCGCTGCTCCGCCCACTCCGCGCTCACCCGGCCCGCCGCGACACACTCCGCCAGCGACACCGCCCGGCACGTCCAGTCCTCATAGCCCGGCGCGCGCCGCTGGATCTCGTAAAACCGCCCCGACGGCGCGCCCGGCGTGCTCAGCGCCAGTGCCAGCGCCTCGCGCGCCGTATCGCTGCCGCTGCTGCTGCCGCGCCGGAAAATGCCCCCTTCCGCCGCATCGAAAACGGCGGGTGCAATCGCCTTGCTCTCATCGAACACGTACAGCAGACGGCTCGCGTGCGCCCCCTCGATCAGTTCCGCCCGGTCGCTGGCCGCCGCGAACGCCTCCCCGAAGCGCAGTTTCAGCGCCAGCGCCAGCTCCGTCCGCTCGGAAAGGGCCTGCGCCAGCCCAGCAGAACCGCTTCGTCCTCCCAGCGCAGCCGCTTCGCCCACCGGTGAATCTCCGGCCATAAAAACTTCGACAACTGCCGCCACGAAGATGCCGTGGTGACTACCTTCCAATCCGCGCCCGCCGCCTCCCGTGTCAGCGCGAACCACAGCACCGCCCAGGCTGCCACCGCGGACTTTCCCAGCCCGTGCGGCCCGCGAACGCTCACCCGCCGCTTATTTGGCAACGCCGCCAGAATCTCGCTCTGATAAGGGCGGCAGCCCCGTCTTTGCCGCCGTCGCGCCACCGAAGCACTCGGCGACGAAAAGATCGGGCCGCTCCCCATAACGCCGCGCGAAACCCGCCGCGCCGCCGGGACTACTGCTCTGCCCCGGCAGCGTCAGCCCCCGGCGCAGCACCTCCCCCAGCAAGGCCCGCTGCGCGGGCGATAAACTCCTCATCCGAAAGTCGTCGCCATTCGTGTTCATGCCGCTCGATCAACAGTCCGTGATACCGCCCAGCAGCGCCAGCGCCGCCTGCGCGTCGTACAGCTCCACCGTCACCCCGAACTTACCGTGCCGCACCGTCTTTATCAGATGCAGCTTGCCCGCGCGCCGCGCTTTCTCCAAATCCAGCGTCGGCACCGTCGCCCCGTCAGGGAACGTCAAACAGCCCTCGATACTTCCCCGCGCCTGCTCCGCCAGCCGCCCCAGCACCTCGTCCGCCGTCATCGCCGCCGCGTCCACCCGCTCCCGAAGCGCCGCCCGCACCGCCGCAGAGCGTTGTAATCGCCCGGTGCGCGCCTCCGGGTCTGCGTAGCCCGCTCGCCGCGCCGCCTCCGTCGCATTCCCCTTCGCCGCGCCCAGAAACGCCTCCACGAACCGCGCCTGCTTCTGCGTCAGTCCCGTCATTGTCGCTTTGCCTTTCTCATAGGGCCTCTCCCGATTGACCTCTCCCCCTTTTCCTTTAGGAGAGGGAGCGATAATACCAGCCGCTTCGGTAAAGCCCATCGTCAAAGCCTCCCATTTGGGGTGAGGGTGAGGGCGTCTGCCGAGCTATCTTTCCCCTGCCCGCACCCGCGCCGCCGCAGATCCCGCAGCGCCGCCTCGTCCGCGCGCAGCAGGTCCTTGCCGGTGGTAGACATCCTGAAGCTCCTGCGGCCAGTTCGAGGACAATACGATCCACTGCCCCTCGCTCCACGAACAGCCCACCGCGCCGCACACCACCCCGATCAGGCCGCGCCATTTGCGCCGCTCGGCTTCCCGGCCTGCGGTCCACTCCTCGCGCTCGGCTTCGCGCCGCGCCTTGTGCGCCCGGCCCCGTTCGCTGTCCACATACGGATTCGTCTCCATCCCTTGCCTCCGAAACGCAAAAAGGCCCATCCGACGCGGCAGCAGCCCGCGAGCGGGCCGCCGGTCGAATGGGCCGAGATGCCGCCATTGAGGCGGCAGGGCTTCCAGTTATAATGGTTCGTTAAGGGACTTTTGCGGTGCCCTGCGCGAACAAACCTACAATACCAGAGTAAACAGACGTTTGCAAGGACTCTATGCGCCGCGATTCCGACCCGTGTCGGAATGGCCGAAAAAAACCAGGACGAGGCCGTGATATGCCCTGCCCCGGCCTCTTTCCCGACTCGCCCGCGCAAAGCGCATCAGTGCTGCCGACGCCCCCTGCTCCGTGTCAGCCCCCCTTCCCCTCTCGCGTTAGCGGCCCTCCACCCCCGCACTCGGTCTGCCGAGGCGCTCTCCCAATTTTCCGCTTCGCGGTGGGAGAGAGGCCTATCACGGCAACGGCCCCGGCTTCGCACGAGAGCAAGGCAATTCACTGTGGCGCGAAGCCAGGGTTGGCAGCAGCACAGGGCTCCCCTCTCCCGCGCCCGAAGGGCGACTCAAATGCGGCTGCGCCGCCGGGAGGAGAGGAAGGGGTGAGCAGCGAAATTCAGGAAGGAGACGCGCCCCACAGGTCGAATCCTGAACGCCTGAATAAACCGCGCTCGCCTTCCCCGCCGCCGCTGCCGCTTCGCCCGCGCCGCAGAAAGTTATCAAAGGCAGTACCGCTGCATGACACGACAACGAATCCCTGATCACCGGCTGCAACGGACGTATCGGCACGCAGATCGTCCCCTGCTGCGCGAAACGTTCGCCCTGCGCCTCTTCGATGTCAACCCGCCGGACCCCCGCAGGCGACGATGAGATCGTCAAAGCGGACATTCAGGACGGTGACGCCGTGCGCCACGCGCCTGCCAGGGCGTCGCCACCCTCGTCCACCTCGCCGCCCGCTCCGATGAGGACGATTTCGAAAGCAAGCTGCTGCCGCTGAACCTGCTCGCGCTCCATCGCACCTTCGAGGCCGCGCGCGAAGCGGGCGTCCAGAAAATCATCTTCGCCAGCACCGCGCAGACTGTCGGCAACAACCCCCGCGACGCCTTTATCACCCCGGAAATGCCGGTGCGCCCCGTCTCCGTCTACGCCTGCACCAAAATCTTCGGCGAGGCCCTCGGCAGGTTCTATGTGGATAAATATGGCCTGTCGGTGATCTGCCTGCGTATCGGCTGGTTCCAGGCTTACGACAGCCCGATGCTGCGTAATCATCCCGGCGTGCGCCGCTCTGGCTCAGCCCGCGCGACCTCACCCAGCTTATCACTAAATCTATTCATGCCGAAGTAGCCTTTGGGATCTATTTCGGCGTCTCCAATAACACCCAGCGCCACTGGGACATCAGCAGTGCCCAGCGCGACCTGGGCTACGACCCACAGGATAACGCGGAAGACCATTTCACCGGCGAATAACCCTCCCCGGCAGCGCAGGAACTGCCCCCTGCCGGACTACACGCCACCAGGCCACGCGCGAAGCCGGGGCTGGCAGCGCCACAGGCACCCCTCTCCCGCGGCGGGAGAGGGGTGTGGCAATCATACAGACAAAGGCAGACACATGAGCAGCAGCAGCAGTAGCGACAACAATCAGAACGTCACCAGTGAAGCCGCCGCCGAACAGGCAGCGCCCGACCTACCCTGCGCCGGGTGGCCGACGCCGCCCCACTGCTCCTTTCCTACATCGACCGCGAACAGCGGTATCGCTACAATAACAGGACCTACAGAAACCTGGTTCAAGCGCCCCCGCCGGAAGATCATCGGAAAGACCCTCGCCGAGGCGCTGGGAGAATCCGCCTACGAAAGCATCCGCCCCCACATCGAGACCGTCCTTTCCGGCCAGAGCGTCACCTTTCAAAGCATCGTTACGCACGGGGACGGCACGATACGCCTTGTCGAAACGAGCTACGCGCCCGATTTCGACGAGCGCGGCGATGTTCGCGGCTTTGTCGCCGCCGTCACCGACATCACCGGGCGCGATGCGGCGGCTATCGACCAGACGAACCTGCTGGCGGCCCGGCAGGAAGCCGCCGATGCCCAGCAGCGCAAATTTCTGCGCGATGTTCTTTACAGCGTCACCGAAGGCAAGCTGCGTCTTTGCACGACGGCCCCGGCGACCTGCCCAGGCGTCTCGCGCCGCGAACCGAGCCGATTGCGCTCCATGCCGAGTCGCTGCACCTTCTGCGGCGGCAAATCTCCGATGCCGCCGATAGCTGCGGGCTGGACGCCGACCGTAGCTATGACATGGTATCCGCCACCGGCGAAGCCGCTATGAACGCCATTGTCCACGCCGGGGGCGGGACCGCCGCCGTCGGTGCGGGTCCGGACGGCCTGGTTCAGGTGTGGATCGAGGACCAGGGCCAGGGAATCGACCTTTCTGATCTGCCGCAGGCGACCCTGGAGCGCGGCTTCACCACAGCGGGGACGATGGGCCATGGCTTCTACATAATCCTTAAGACCGTAGACCGCATCTATCTGCTTACCGGGCCGCAGGGGACCACCGTCGTTCTGGAACAGGAGCGCACTGCGCCCGAACCCGACAGCTGTCCTATATCCTGAACGCCGAGGCGAAAATCAGCCTGGCCTGACTGCCGCCTGGCAAGCCAGGCCGCTAACACAAAAGCGAAATCTACTGGTACAATATCCGCAGGAGGTGGTACCGTGAGATCATACTTCCGCACACCCGCCGCTCCCCTTCTCGCCGCTTTCGCCGCTCTCAGCCTTGCCGCCGCCGCGCCCGCCGCGCCGCAGGACAGCACCACGCCGACTGCCCGGCAGCAGCAGCCCCAGCCCGCTACTGCCCCGCCGATTACGACCCTGGACAGGGCGCTGGAGCAGGTGCCGTGGGACCCCGAGCCGCGCGGCCCCCTGCTTGTCGTCGCTCCGGCAAGTGTTCGCGCCTGGACCCCGAAGCGGTCGCCGGAAGAACCTTACGGCTACACGCCGCCTCCGCCGCTGCCGCCCGTGCCCCCCGGCGGCTACCGCATGAATGTTGTCGCGCCGCACTTCGGGCGCAAGTTAGTGCGCCTGGATACGCTCAGCGTCCTCGCCCCCACCGAAATGGTCGTCTTCAACACCCGGCCCGGCAAGCCGGACCTGTTCGCCGGGCTGCGCCGCGGGGAAAAGATACGGCTGTTACAGGCATCGCTCAGCCCGGCGCAGTGGCGTCAGCTGGGCGGCGAGCAGGGCCTGGGCGCGAGCGACCTTACCGCGGAGCAGCGCGCCCTGTTCCTATCCCTCCTGCCGGACCCGTTCAAAGTTCGCCGATACACCGTCCACAAAGGCGGCGGGTGGGGCTACCGCGGCTCTCCCAAAGAGACCGACATAACGCTTTCGCCCGCGCAGCGCGCCGGGGTGCGCCTGCGCCTGAGCCGGGGCATCGAATTGATGCTCCCCTACGCCAACCAGCCCAACGCCTTTACCAGCGTCAGCAGCCGCCGCCCGGAGGGCACCGAGTTTCTGGGGATGGCCTCGGGCATGGACTGGTACCCACGGCCCGATGTGTACGGCGTCACCCTGCGCCAGGAGGTTCCCAACCGCCTCAAGCCCGGCGAACTCAACTTCGAGGCCCCCGCGCTGCAGGCGGCCATCTCGCTTGAAGACGCTAAAACGGTGGGCGATCTGGTCAAGCGCGCCGCCGACGCCGCTCGCGTGGAGATCATCGCCGATGCGCGGGTGGCCAGCCTGCCGGTCTGGACCAAAGGAGCATCCGCCCGCGCCGGGGACGTTCTCAAGGCGCTCTGCTACGCCGTCACCGGCGCGTTCCGCAAGGTCGGCACGCTCTATCTTCTCACCAATGATGTCATCGGCATCGGCACGCGCCGCACTTTTCTTTCCGAATGGTATCGAACCGCCCAGTTACAGGAGCAGGCGCAGCGCGAGGAGCTGAACCGGCGCATTCAAAAGCAGCAGCCCCTCCAGTACATCGGTTACGGGCAGGAGGACGCAGGCGTTCTCAAGCCGGAAACGCTGCAAAATATCGAGCAGGGCTGGAACACACGCGAGGGCCGCTATAAGCGCCACCAGATTCCCGTCACCGCGCTGCCGCCCGCGCAGCAGGAGATAGTGCAGCAGACCGTGGCAAGCCGCAGCGAGCAGGCGGGCAGCCCACAGATCAACGGCAGTCAGGTGCATGTTTCGGTTCGCCTGCGCCTGTCCTACATCGCGCCCGGCGTCGGCGTCATCGATACTCAGGAAGGGTTCTCCGGCTCACCGCAGGAGATGCTGCCGCCCCTTCCTCCGCCGGTTCCCGCAGCCGCCGCTTCGGCCTCGTCCCCGGACGCCGCCATCCCCTTTCTGCCGAGCATGACCGCGCGCATTCTGTACGTCGCCCCGGCCACCCCGGAAGCAGCCGCCCAGGCGGTTGCGGCGGCGGCGCAGAGGCGCGGCATCACCCATGTCTGGATCGATACCCCGATAGCGACGGAAAACGCCGCAGGCAAAGAGATCGTCGCCGCCGCGATTGCTGCTGCGGCAGGCAAAGAAAAGCGCGTCCCCATCTTCGCCGTTATCCGGCTCCTGCAAACGCCCCCTGCCGCCGCGCCCGCGCCCGATGCGCCCGCGCTCGCGCTCGACGCGCTCGCCGATAGCCGTGACCTCAATCTGCTCGGCGAAACCGCCGCCGTCTGGGCTGCCCGTCAGGCGGCGCTCTCGCCCACCACTCCGCAGTTGGCATTCATGAAGGAGACGTACGGGCGCATGGGCGACTGGCTGCGGCCCGACGCGCCCACTGTCGCCGCCCTTCTCAAGCAGCGGCTCGCCCAGATCGCCGCCCTGCCGGGCCTGGCCGGGATAGCCCTGCGCGACACCGCCGCTCCGGGCTATACGGACCCCGGCAGCAGCCGCAGCTTCTCCATGGACAACGCCGATTACGGCTACACGCTGGAAAACCGCCTGGCCTTTCTGCGCCAGCAGAGCATCGATCCTATCGACCTCGGCAGCAGAACCTATATCGGCGTGGATACCAACCTGCCGTTCTTCAGCGACCAGGGGCCGCGACTCATCCGGGTGGATGGCCGCATGGTGGAAGACACAGCCGCTCTCTCCCCGCAGCAGCGCTGGAACGAGCTTCGCTATAAAAAGAACGCCGCGCTGCTTGCTGACCTGTACGCCACCGTTCGCGCCGCCGCCGCCCGCCCCGACCTGCCGCTGTATATCCGTGACCGCATCAGTTTCGGCTTTGGCTTCGGCGGCTGGTACGGCAGTTGGGACAAGCCCGACACCCTGCCGCGCAGCGCGCTCGAAACGCTGAGCACACCGGAAGCCTTGTTCAGGTCGGCGCGGTCGCAGGCCCGGCGCGTTCTGCTCAGCCATAGCTATTCGAACGTTCTCCCGCCGCCGGGCCTTGCAGACAACATCAAGCCCTATACGCCGGAATCGCTCGCCTTTCAGTTAAAGATGCTGCTGGGCCATGCCACAGGCAACTGGGACGGCTTCGTCCTCGATCTGAGCGACATTCCGCTGGAAAAAGCCCTGCCTATGCTGGAGGGACTTACTTCCGGCCCGCCCAGAACCACCGCCGCGCAACCGCGTCCCCAGTGAACCAGGGTTCCCGACCGGATTCATGCTGCTGATCTACCTGGTCCGTCATGGTGAATCGACCTGGAATGCCGAACGGCGCTGGGCGGGTCAGGCGAATCCGCCCTTATCAGCCGCAGGCCGGGAACAGGCGCTTGTGGCCTGTGAAGCTCTGGGGAAAAAGGGTTTCGATGCCGTGGTCAGTTCGTCGCTTCGGCGAGCGCGCGAAACGGCGGAAATCGTGGCTTCTCAGCTTAATTTGCCATTGCTCGCTCCGCTGCCGGATTTTGACGAGCGTCATGCGGGCGCAATCAGCGGCTTAACGTCGAATGAAATCGCAGCCAGATATCCAGGGCTGCTCGATGCGTGGAGACAGGGGAATCTTATTGAAATACCTGAGGGTGAACAATGGGATGCATTCACGAAGCGGGTCATCCGGGGCTTCCAGGCTTTTGAAAACCTGGGCGCGCAGCGTATCCTGCTTGTCGCGCACGAGGGAGTCCTACGCGCGGTAGCGCATCACCTTAAGGAACCTCACCAAAAGCATGGAAATCTACAGGGGCGGTGGCTGAAAATGCGCCAATCGGGTCTGCTGCTGTCCGCCGCACAAGAAGACATAGCATGAACACGCCTTCGTTGGTCATAGAAGAATGGGCGGCAGAACATGCGCGTTGCAGAAGTTACGGGACGTCATTGAGGCGGAACAGCAGACACCGCGCCAACCCTGTTTAGCCCTGTCATGCCGCTGCAAAACAGCAGCCCATCGGAATGACGGCCCGCACGAAGGGCAATCTCTCTACAGCAGGCTGTCGTGGGGCAGGCTCAGGAACGCCTGTGTCACGCGTGGGTCGAACTGTCTGCCGCTCTGCCGACCGATCTCGGCCACCGCCTCCTCGACCGGCCACGCGCGCTTGTACACGCGCGCGTGCGTCAGCGCGTCGAACACGTCGGCCACCGCCACGATGCGCCCTTCGATAGGAATCTCCTCGCCTGCCAGGCCCTGCGGATAGCCGGAGCCGTCCCAGCGCTCGTGGTGCGTGCGCGCGATCCGCTCCGCCGTCTGCACCAGCGGCGAGCGCCCCCCGGCAAGCAGCGCCGCGCCCGCGCGGGTGTGCGCCTGCATTCGGGCAAACTCGTCCGGCGTCAGCTTGCCGGCCTTGAGCAGAACGGCGTCCGCGATACCGATCTTGCCCACGTCATGCAAAGGCGCGGCCCGTCGTATCAGGGCCACCCTCTCTTCGCTCAGCCCCAGTGTCCGCGCCAGCAGCGCCGATACCCGCCCGACGCGCTGCGTGTGATGGCCCGTGTCGTCATCGCGGTATTCCGCCGCCTGTGACAACCGCTCCAGTATCTCGATCTGCGCCGCGTCCAGGTCCGCCATCAGCGTCGATTTCACCTGGGCAAGGTGCCGCGCCGATTCCAGCGCTTGCGCGTTTTTGACCGCCACCACCACGGTTCCGGCCAAATCCCGCAGCAGCCCCAGGCTTTCCGCCGTAAACGGCATGCCCGGCTGCGGCTTAAGCACGGCAAGATATCCCAGAAGCCCCTCGCCGGAGGTTATCGGCACGCGCGCCACCTGCCAGAAATCATCCCCGCGCCCCGATACCACCACCGAGCGCAAAAAGTCGCGGCTGTCATCGGGGGTGTTGTGGTAGGCTTCGGCCTCTATCCGGCACGCCTCGTCCAGAAGCGCGATTCCCCCCCGCTCGCCGTCCAGCGCCAGCGTCGCCTGCCGGGCCGCCACATCCAGAACCGCTTCCAGCTCGCGCTCCGAAGCAATCGCCGTGTCCATTGCGTGCAGCGTGGCGATCTGCCGCTTCTGGTGCTCGATACTTTCCTGCTGCTTGTAGAGCGCCAGCAGTGACGGCAGGGTCAGCAGCACCACCAGGCCCGCCAGCGTCGGCGGCAGCAGCGAGGCCAGACTCCGGTTCGCTCCCGGCATCAAAAACAGCACCAGCATATCCACGGCGGCGAAAAAAGCGAAGGCCGCGCCCACGGGAACCCAGTGCGGGTCTTTGTAGTTCAGATAACGGCGCTCGCCGGGTTCGCGCCCGGCGCCCGCCGCGCCGACCTCTATCGAGCGCGCCACCCGGTCAATGGCTCGCCCCGCGCCCGCCTTCCATTCCCGCGCCGCACCGCCGTTGCTGCCGCTTGCGCCGTTGCTGCCGCTTGCGCCGCTGCTCGCGGGTCCTTTGCCGGTCGTCGCTGGTCCGGCCTGTTCCGTTTTCTTGCTCACGACTGCCCTTCCCAGGTAACGGCGGCAAATCGAGGGCCAATACGCCCGACCGCTGCCGCCGCTGCCCCTCCAGTATACAGCCGGTTATCCCGTTTGGGAGCGCCCCCGCCCTCCGGAATCCTGTATTTCGCGAGTGCGGAATTTGCCGCCGCAGGATTAGGGCTGTCCGCCAGGTGGTAAAATCAGGTACATCAAGCAGGTAGTGTAAGGGGAAAAAAATATGAAAGCACCGTTGCTGGAAACTGAGGTGCGAATGCAGGGAGAATTTCCCGTAGTGGATGCCCGTGGCGAGGTCATTGGCGACAGCGGGCCGATTTTGAAACAGGCCATTCGGGAGGCGACGAACCGGGGGACGCAGGTCCTGGTGAATCTATGCGATGTCGCCGCGATGGACTCCGCCGGATTGGGCGTGCTTATCGAGGCGAGCAATCGCTTCTGTCCCGGCACGATGCATATCTTCGGCTGCAACAGCCGAATCCTGCGCCTGTTCGATATTACCGGGCTGGCGAAAGTCTTCGATGTTCACATGTCCGAGGAAGAGGCGCTCGCGCATGCGCGCGAAACGGTGGAAAAACCCGCTCCGCCTCCCGCAGCCTGCGTTCCCGTCTGGTAACGCGCGCAGCCTGCGTTCCCGTCCGGATACCGATTCGCTGTGGCGTTCAGGAAACGCTTTCCGTTTCCAGACGCCACAGCGCGGCATCCAGCGCGCGCAGCGACGTGTCGCAGAGCTGCTGGTAATCGGGGCCTAAGTCCTCGTTCATCTGCGCGCGGTAAATGTCGCGCAGTTCCAGCAGGATCACTTCGAGCGGCAGCTCTTCGGCAACGTCATGCAGGGCGGCAAAGGCCAGCGGCAGCGTTTCATCTATTTCTGTCATTATTGCGTCCATGCCTGTCATTGTTGGCAGCGCCCGCTGTGAACTTTACCAGATCGGCGCAAAATTTTCCGAATATTTCTTTCTTCTTCTGATGACACTGCCCGCTACCCCGAAGTTGCCGGTTTTTCAGGTTTACGGGAAGAAAATCCGGGGAACCACAACGCATCAGCAGCAGCACCGCCGGAGCCAACGACTGCCACTTGCTCCGGCGCGGATCGGGGAGGGTATCGCAGCTTTGCATGGTGTTTTCTACTGCACGCGCGCACGGGTGGATCTAAACGACATCGCCTGGGTAGCCCAGCAAACGGGTCATCTTTGCCGGAACCACGTGGAACCGGACGATTCGGGAAGGCATACGCTGACTGTCGTGTGCGCCGGCGGCGACCGCTGGAAATGGCACGAACCCCCCGAGGCAGCGGCGGGCGGGCACGGCGCGAACATTTTCAACCAGCACATCCTGAACGCCTACGAACCGGCTGCCACGTTTCAGATCGAGGGATACAGCCGGTCCCTGGAGCGACTCTGCGCGTTCCTGCAAGCCGTGCTGGACAGCTACGGCGGCTGGGTGGGCTACGGCGACGATTGGGTGGAAACCTACGATGCCCGCAGTATCCACCGTCTCCCCGCGCAGGCGTGACGCCCCCTCTCCCACTGCAGGGGAGGGGGCTGGCCGGGGGTTGAGGGCTGACAAGAAAAACTTACTAAAAATTTTTCTTTCCTGCGGTGAACGTTTATAACTATAAAAACGTCGGTATAACAAAGGCGACAACGAAAGTCGCCTGGGAGGAAAAACCGGCAGGAATGACCGGGTTTAGAAACCTCTCCGGTGGTTAAGATAACCAAGCCTCCCGAAAGACGGAACCGTTTCGGGAATAACAGACAGGAAGGAACTTAAAAAATGCAAGGCAAAACCAAAGCATTCGCAACGCTCAGCGTGGCCGCAGTGATGGCGACCAGCCTGGCTGCTCCCGTGGCCGCGCAGACCTCGCGGCAGCGGGATAAGAATACCATGAGAAACCTGGGCGCGGGCCTCGGAGCCGCCGCCGTCGTCGAGGCGCTGCGCGGCAACAATACCACCGCGATCATCCTGGGCGCGGGCGCCGCTTACAGCGCGAAACGGTACGAGGATGCCCGCTCCGCGCAGCGGCGCGAAAGCTCCCGCCGCCGCATGTACCGGGCGAAGGATTTCGGCCCGATTGACGTTTTCCTGAACAACAAGGCGGTGGCGTTCACCAACCAGCGCCCGCAGATGGTCGCCGGTAACGTCTACGTGCCCCTGCGCGGCGTTCTGGAAAAGATGGGCGCGCATGTGGAATGGAACCCGCGTGCCCGCGCGGTAATCGCCGCGCACGGCAATAAGCTGGTACGCCTGCCGGAGAACGGCACCGCGACCGTGAACGGGCAGGCCGTGACCCTGGACACCCCGGCCTTTATCGCCAACGGGCAGACGATGATCCCGCTGCGCTTCATGGCCGAAGCGTTCGGGGCCGACGTGACGTGGGACCCGGAAGATCGCGACGTGCATATCAAGAGCAGCACGACCGTCTCTTCCAACGACCGCTAACCCGGCAAAGCGCGGAAACAAAGAAAAGGGGGGCAGCCCAGGCTGCCCCTCCTTTTTTTACTTATCGCCTGCGTGGAACCGCTCCACGACGGCACTCCACCGGCTCTGCGCCTGGGCGCGCGCGTTTTCAAGAAGCAAATCGGGCCGGGTAATGTCGTTCACCCTGCCTGAACCCTCCCCGACACCCGCCTCGTCCAGCGCCACGGTCAGCGAGGCGTCGCGCCCGCTAAACGCGCCCTGGACGGTACGGGCGGAAAACTGAGTGACCCCCATCAGGGAGACGAAGACCACCAGCATCATGACCAGCGTGCCGCCCAGCGTCATTCCCGCGCTTCGGCGGGTCCGCCGTTTCGATGTTTCCATGATTCGTCCTCCGTCTCCCGCCGCCGCCTGGAAAGGCGGCGGCGGGCTGTCGGGTGCGCTGGCGGCCGCCCGGCTGTCT
>JAUJOK010000099.1 GCA_030447685.1 Armatimonadaceae bacterium | reverse complement strand
ACCCAGCGGAGAAGCCAGTGAGCGGAAAGCGCACTTCTGAAGACTGACCTTTCATACGTACAACCACTCGCAGAACCTCGTTGCTTGGATTCTCTACTGGTACGGCCACGCTCCATGTGTCTTCTTCTGGTTGCGAACCGATCAAGCGCGGCACACCCACAACTGCCTGGCCCGGTGCAGCTATCTTCGTCTGAATCTCCTCCTGATGACAGCCCGCGCAGGTTGCGAATAAACCGGTCAAAGCAGCAAAGTAATAGAGTTGGACAATACGTTTCATTGGGGCTTTCTTTAGATGCCGCTTTTCAATAACCGTCGGGGCGGAAGCAGTCGCCCATCGCCCAGCCGACCAGATAGGCCAGGAAGACGACGTTGCCGCCGAACAGGAACACCTCGCGTCGCCCCGGCTCGTAGACGGCGGTCAGCAGGAGCACGACCACCAGCACCGCGCCGAAGATACGCAGGATCGAGGGGGTCAGGGATTCCTGTAAAAAGGCGATGATGCCGTACAAAAGCGCGGCGGCATAGAACGACAGCACGGAGACGATAAGCAGGAGCAGGCCGAGCGGCAGATGCGCTCCGCGCTGTCCTCCGCGCACCCCGGTCAGGATCATCTCGTCATCGATACGGCGGATGGCGGCGGTGGCGGCCATCGTGAAGCCCAGCACCAGACCCGCGAATACCATGACGACCAGTAGCGGAATGCTCCAGGTGGCGAGGGGGCCGAGGAAAAGCAGCGACTCGCTGAGCTGTTTCTGGGGGGGCATCATCGCCAGATACAGGATCGACATCATTACCAGCCCGTAGCCGATGACCCCGCCCAGCAGCGTCTTCAAAGGGCGCTTATCGCGTATCGGGCGTCTTCCCGGCGACATTCCCCGCGTGGCGTTGTAATCGAAAAAGGCGGTCTGTTCGCGCGAACCGGTACGCGCGAGGCGCTCCAAACGCTCCATGACCGTGTGATTACGGGGATTTAGCTGGAGAGCCATCGTATACATATTGATGGCATCTTCGGTGCGTCCCTGAAGACGGTAGACATCCCCGAGGATTTCGTGCGCCTGCGCGTTGCGGCGGTCGTGGCGCAGCACCTGCTCGCACAGAGCGCGCGCCTCCACGAACTTTCCGCGCACGAACGCCGCCTGCGCCTGGGAGATAAGGCGCGCGGTATCCGGTCGCGGCGTGGACGTTCGGGGCGGCGGCGTCGCCCCGCCGGGAGCGCCGGTGGCGCGGCCATTGGTTCCGGCAGGGCGTCCCGTGCCGGAGCGGGGGGGCGGGGGGGCAGTGCCGGGAAAGTTGTTCGCGGCTGCCCGCGCGGCCCCGGCGGCGGCGCGTCGCTCGCGCAGCGCCATGTCCGCATCATAGGTGGCGCGCTCGTCCGGGTGCGAAAGCGTCTTGTACGCCTTGGTAATCTCGGCAAACAGCTTGGCTGCGTCCGGCTTGTTGCGGTTGACATCCGGGTGGTGCTGCCGGGCCAGCTCACGGTAGCGCTTTTTAATGTCGTCCAGCGATGCCGTGCGGGGCACGCCCAGTATGTCGTAGTAGTTCCGTTCCCCTGTCATGCAGCCTACTCAGCCTGTCTTACTGCGCCGCCGATTTGCGCGCCATAGAACGACAATGCAATATACAATACCACAAGGGCCGCGACAAACAGAGCCGCCACCCCCGCGAAAACGGCCAGTTGGTGGGATTTCACATCGGCCTCGGACTCCAGATAGTCCGCCACCTTTTCCATCATCGCGTCCAGATTGCCGGTCTGCTCGCCGGTGCGCGCCATCTGCACCGCCATCGGCGACAGCAGCCCGGAACGCTCCAGGACGCTCGAAATGCCCTCACCGGTGTTCAGCGCGGGCGCGTTCGCCAGAAGCCGCTGCCCGATAGCCCGGTTCCCGCAGGCCCGCGCGGATGCCTCGATAGCGCGCGGAATCAGCACGCCGCCGGAATAGAGGGTCGCCAGCGCCCGCGCGAACCGGGCGGTGGCATAGCGCCGCACCACGCCGCCGATACCGGGAATCCACAGCTTGATATGGTCCCACGCTTCGCCGAACGCGGGAAGCTGGTTCAGGAAGCGTCCCAGCCACCAGATGCCGAAGGCCGCGCCGCCGACTATAGCCGCAAAAACTATCCGGCCCATCAGACCCTGCGCGCCTGCCTGAAGAAAACTCAGCAGCAGGATGACCAGACCGGCAACGAAAAGAACTATCTTCGGGTACAGCGTTTCGCGCTTCAGCCTGCGCCGCATCTCGATCTCTTTTTCGATATAATCGGCGATGCGGTTCGCCATCCGGTCCATCATCCCGCTGGTTTCGCCCGCGCGTATCAGCTCGATCTGGATACCGGTAAAGGTGCTGGGGTAACGCTCCAAAACGCTCGATAACTGCCCGCCCTGATTTACCTGCTCGGCGCATTCGCGCAGGATCGTCTTCAGGCGCGGCTGGTTCGTCTGCTGCGCCAGAGTCGCCATCGCCTGGCTGATCGGCACGCCCGCGTCCATCAGGGTGGCGAACTGCCGGAACATCATCGCCAGCGCCGGGAGCGGCACCGCCACCAGGAACGGCGCGACGTCCACCCGTGTCTGCGCGCCCATAGGGCGAACGTCGCCTGTGGGGCGAGCGTCGCCTGTGGGGCGAGCGTCGCCTGTGGGGCGAGCGTCGCCTGTGGGGCGAGCGTCGCCTGTGGGGCGAACGTCGCCTGTGGGGGCAGACGTATTATCGACTTTCGACCTGCCTATCGGCTCGATGCGCGTCGGCCAGAGTCCCTGCTCGCGCAGCGTCCCCGCCGCCCCGCTCGGCCCTGCCGCCTCGATAATGCCGGAGACGGTTTTGCCGCTGCCGTCTTTTGCGTCGTAGGAAAATGTCGCCATAACCGTTATTCCGTCCAGGACTCCGTCCATTTGAAGCCCAGCGTCGCCAGGCCGTGCGTCGCCACGATAGTCACATAACCCATCGAGATCAGCGTCACCAGCCCGGCGATACGCTTCTGCGCCGACCGTGCGGTCTGGGTCGCGTTCGCCGCCTCTTCCTGGTAATGCAGTGTCACTCGATCCAGCATCTCGATCCACTGCCCGGTCTTCTGGCCCGTCACCAGAAGCTGAATCGGATCGTGATCCATGAGACCCGTGGCCTGCACCGCCGCGTCCAGCCCCTGCCCGGAGTGGATAATCGGGGCGCCTGCCAGAAAACGCTCGGCCAGAACGGTGTTGGGCACGGCCCGCGCCGCTCCGACAAAGGCCGGTTCCGTCGAGATGCCCGACAGCAGCAGACGCCGCAGAACGCGTGTAAACGACGCCAGCGCCCGCATCTTCGCCACACGCGCCATAACGGGGATACGCAGGGCCAGCCGGTCGCTGATGGCCCGGTTCGCGGGCTGCCGCCACCACCAGCCGACCAGGGCCGCCAGCAGGTGCAGCCCGATACCGATGGGGACGCAGACAAAAAGCAGCGTCAGGGCGTACCGGACAAATCCCTGCGCCACATTATCCGGGTTGATGCTCGGAAACAGCGGCGTCAGCAGCAGCACCGACCAGATCGCCTGCCAGATAAACAGCTTGGGCAGCCACAGCCCCTGGCGCAGCGCCGCATCCTGCTCCGCGCCGAGCGCCGCCTCCTCAAAGGCGAAGGGCAGAAAGCCGCCCGTCTCGCCCGCCGCCACCAGCGCCACCACATGCGGCGCGAACAGATGTGGGAAGCGCGCCATCTCCGCGCTCATTGCTGACCCGTTCGCTGTCGCGGCGGCCATCTGCGAAGCCGCCCCGCGCAGCGCCCGGTTCTGCGTGCGCGGGGCCAGGTCCGCCAGCGCCGCCGAGACCGTGAAACCGGCAGCGGCGAGCGAATTCATCTGCCGGAAAAACAGCCCCAGGTCGGTCGCCGAAATCGCTTTGCCGAAAGCGAGGCCGCGCGAGCGCGGCACGGAGGGGGGCACGCCGGGCGTCACTGCCGCCGCCGCAGGAGCAGTCGGCTCCTGCACCTGAACCGTGCGGTAGCCGCGTCCCTCCAGGCGGCGCATCACCTCCTGGGCATCCGGCGCGTCCATCGCGCCGCGCAGAATCTTGCCGCTTACGTCGGCGGCTTCATAGCGGAAGATCGCCATACGCGCATCCCCTCCCGTCCCGGCGCGGTCGCCGCCAAACCCGTGCTCCTGCGTATTGCTGATCAGCTACGTGACGATGAGCGAGAGCTGAATGGTTTTCTCGGGCGGGATCCTCGCATCCGCAGCCGCCACGAGGCAAACGATGTTGCGGGCGCCTGAAGCCTCCAGCACATCCCGGCAAAGTTCCTCCAGGAATGCGCCGAAGCGGAGCTGCGCCCCGGCCGGGTCGTCCCACAGCTCCG
>JAUJOK010000034.1 GCA_030447685.1 Armatimonadaceae bacterium | reverse complement strand
GCCGTCGGGCGACGTCGCTCCCCTCCAAGACCTCATCGATGCCCGATGCCGCGATACCGACCGTGACAGAATCGGTACGCATTTCGTGCGCCTGCTGGATTCGATTCGTTGCGGGGTTGATCTGCCGATCTACGACCAGCTTATACGCGGCGGCTGGAATGTCTGCGACGTGCAGGGCGAAGGCTGCTGCCGGTTCCTGATGCCCGGCGAGGTGTCCGACGAGGCATGGCCTGACCAGGAGCTATGCCCGGTATGCGCGGCGCAATCGGCGCGGCAGGAAGGGGAGGGGTGCTGCCCATGACCCGGGCACGACTACTCGACCTCTACTGCGGGCAAGGAGGCGCAGGCAAAGGATACGCCGACGCCGGTTTCGATGTGACGGGCGTTGATATTGTTAATCAGACTCGCTACCCGTTTCATTTCGTCCAAGCGGATGCTCTGGAGTACGTCGCCGAAAATGGGCATCGGTTTGATTGTATATCCGCTTCGCCACCGTGTCAGTTTTACCAACATCTCAACCGCGTTCACAAGGACAGCCACCCGGATTTGATTATGCCGACACGCCGCCTGCTCCTGGTAACGGGCAGGCCCTACGTTATCGAGAATGTGCCCGGCGCGCGCCGTCTGCTGCACAACCCGATAATGCTCTGCGGCTCGATGTTCGGCCTGGGCGTGTGGCGGCACCGGTATTTTGAGTGCCCGTCGCTGCCGCTTCTGATGCTGCCGCCCTGCAACCATTCGCGGGTGCCCGTCCTGGTCAGCGGTGTCACACGCCGTCGGAACGCAGCGGGTGTCGTTGTCAGGAAGGAGCATGGGACGGCGCTTTGCCGGGAGGCGATGGGCACGCCCTGGATGACGCGCACAGGCATGGACGAGGCGATACCACCCGCCTATACGCGCTTTATCGGGGATGCGCTGATGGCCGCCCTGACCACCGGAAAGGACGCCCGCCCATGACCCCGAACAAACCGGCTTCTGCTGCGGCGGCGGCACGGCAGGCGGCGGGCAAGCCAGCGAAACAGCCGCTCACCCTTTCCGTGAGAGAAACCGCCGATCTTACCGGAATACCCTACTCCACGGTGTGGGACATGGTACAAAAAGGCCAACTCCCGGTACTTCGGATCGGCACTATCCAGCGCGTGCTGGCCGTTCCGCTCCGGGAACTCATACAGGAGGCGGAAGACAAATGGCGAAGCGGCGCGGGATCACGAAGCGCACGGATGGGCGCTATCAGGCGATTATCGAACTGGGGTACGAGGGCGGCCAGCGCAAGCGAAAGTACGTCTACGGAGCGACCGAGCGCGAAGTCCTGCAAAAGAAGCGCGAACTCGAAGCCCAGATACACGCGGGTATCCTCCCGACGCGAGGGGACATAACCGTGGCGGCGCTGATGGAGGAATGGCTGAAACGGGAGGTGCGGAGCCGCCTGCGCTACAACTCCATTCGCACCTATGAGTACCTTGTCTACGGGCATATCGTGCCGGGCATGGGCGATCTGCGACTGTCCAGGGTTGACACCTACGCGGTGCAGGTTTTCCTGGATGACACCTGTACAGCGGCGGCGGGGCTTGCGCCCGATACGGTGTCCAAAATCCGCAAAGTTTTGAAGCAGGCATGGGACAAGGCCGTTGACTGGGAATGGGCGGGCCGGAACCCGGTCGAGAAGACGCGTCCACCCGCGCCCGACCCGTCAAAAATCGATGGGGGCGCACTGTCGCTGTCACCCGCAGAGGCGCGGTGCGTGCTGGACGCCTGCGCGGGGCACCGCCTGGGGCGCGTGCCGCTTTTGATGCTGGCAACGGGCGTGCGCGTCAACGAGGCGCTGGGGCTGCGCTGGCAGGACGTGGATTTAGTGGCGGGCGAGGCGCAGATCAGAGAGCAGCTTCAATACGTGCCGGGGCGCGGCCTGATACTGGCACCTTTAAAGACAGCCACCTCCCGGCGCGTGGTCGGCCTGCCCGATTTCGCTATCGAGGCTTTGCGGGAGCAGCGCGAGGAGCAGCGCATCCTGGGCGCGGAAGGCGACATGGACTTGGTGTTTACCGGCAGCGGCGGCAACCCGGTTGCGGACGAAACGGTATGGCGCGTCTTCTCCCGGCTGCTGGAGGATGCGGGCCTGCCGCATCTGCGCCTGCACGATCTGCGGCACGTCTACACCAGCCTGATGGCCGGGCAGGGCACGCCGCCGCGAGACCTGATGGACGCGCTCGGACACTCCCGGCTTTCGATGACTATCGATACCTACACCCGCCCGCTGCCGGGTGCGCGGGCGCGGGCGGCGCAGGTAATGGACAAGATTTTAGGAGGCGATAGGTGAGAGAAATAGTCGCATTGGACACTACAGACAAAACAGCGGAACGTTCTGTCTTCCTCGCTGGCGGTATCACCAACTGCCCAGATTGGCAAGTTGAAATGGTTCACTTGCTATCAGATACGGATTTGGTTCTCTTTAATCCGAGACGCCCCTATTTCCCAATGGGAGAGATAGGGGCGGCACGAGGACAGATTGAGTGGGAGTTTAACCACTTGGAGCGTGCAGACTGCATCCTCTTTTGGTTCCCCTGCGAGACGCTTTGCCCTATCGTCCTGTATGAGTTAGGACGTTGGGCGCATTCAGAGAAGACGATATTCGTTGGTGTTCACCCGCAGTATCAGCGGCGAGAGGACGTAAGAGTACAGATTGAGTTCGCCCGCCCTGAAGTAGCAGTAATGGATTCCCTTAAACGTCTCTCTCTACAGGTAAAGACGTGGCAAAGGATGCGTCTGAAATGAAGCCACTTTTACCGTTTGGCTGTCAAATTGGCTGTCAACGTGCAGTGGCGGCAGGGCGAAACGGGTTGTTTCCCGGTTCAAGTGGGCGCGAGTGCGGCGAAACGCAATATACCCATCAGGTATCATGGAACAACGGATCGACAAAAGAAGCGGGGATAGCGACGCATGGCATCGGAAGAGTTTACCATCGGGGTCGAGGAGGAGTACCAGATTATCGACCCGGAGACGCGCGCCCTGCGCCCGCGCGGGCAGCAGGTCCTCAGGGAAGCGCGGCAGGAGTTAGGCGACGACGTGCAGCCGGAGCTGTTTCGTTCCCAGATCGAGACGGCGACGCCGGTCTGCCGGACGCTTGCCGAGGTGCGAACGGAGCTTATTCATTCGCGCCGCGCCCTGATCGACGCCGCCGAAAGCGAAGGCAGCCGTCTGGGAGCGGCGGGGACGCACCCGTTTTCCCTTTGGGACGACCAGAAAGTCACGCCCAAAGCGCGCTACCGGGGCATCCTCGAAAATTATCAGCACATCGCCCGTGAACTGGTCATCTTCGGCTGTCACGTCCATGTCGGCCTGTCCGACCGCGAGGCAGGTGTCCACGTCATGAACCGCGCCCGCGTCTGGCTCGCGCCGCTGCTGGCTCTCTCGGCGAACTCCCCCTTCTGGCAGGGCGAGGACACCGGCTATGCCAGCTTCCGCGCCGAACTCTGGGGGTGGTGGCCTATGGCCGGGCCGCCTGCGGTTTTCGCCTCGAAGGCGGAGCATGATGCGCTGGTGAACGCCCTGGTCGCCACCGGCAGCATCGAGGACATCACCAAAATCTACTGGGACATCCGCCTGCCCGAAAAAGTCCCGACTGTCGAGTTCCGTGTCACCGATGTCTGTCTGACTATCGATGAGGCCGTGATGATCGCCGGGCTGGAGCGCGCGCTTGTCCGCACCTGTTACGAGCAGGCCCAGCGCGACGAGCCGTTTCCCGCCGCCCGCCCCGAACTGCTCCGCGCCGCCCACTGGCGCGCCGCCCGCTTCGGCCTCGATGCTGATTTGATTGATGTGGGTGCCGAGCGCGCCGTCCCCGCCAAAGAGCATATCAAATCTCTGCTCGCCTTCGTGCGCCCCGCCCTGGAAGCAACCAACGACTGGGAGGAGGTGTCAACCCTGGTACGCGCAACATTGAAGCGCGGCAACGGCGCGTCCCGCCAGTGCAAAGCGTTCGAGCGCGCAGGCCGCATGGAAGACGTAGTGGATTACATCATCGCCGAAACCGCGAAAGGAACCACGTAGCGAAGGCAAATCACCATGCTCAGACGATTGCGGATTATTGTCGCGTTGCTTTCCGGCAAAGCCGACCAGCTTAACGACGATGATTTACGTTTGTTAATGTCCCGTGATCAGCGTACAAAGCTGGATAAGTATGCTCGGAGCCATGAGCGCGCCGAGGCTGCCAAAGCCGCCGTTGAACGCCGTATAGCTGATCTTGAAGAGGCAAAGGTTGAGATGCGGAGTCTACGGCGTGAGTGTCCACAAACGCAAGACCCTTATCCTGTAGCGGCACTGGATTGGTTATTAAACGTCGCCCTGATTGTACTCCTTGTCGTGCTAATCACTATCGTCTACCTGTACCTGTGGAACGCGGGAATGTAAGGCGCGAAGCGCACTGATGGAGAATCACGATGCTCAAACGATGGTGGCGTTATTTTCTCGCACTCTTTTCGACGGATATAGATAAAGTTGAGGACCCCGAGGTGCTGCTTTCTCAGGCGCAGCGGGAGATGGAAGAGATGCACGCGCGCAATCGAAAGCGCGCGGTTCAGGCCATTACCCAGAAGAACAATCTTCAGCAGATGGTCGATGACACACAAAAGCGTGTCGATAACACGCAGGCGAAAATAGAGCGTGCGCGGGAGCAGGGCGACGAAGTTCTGGCCGAGCAGCTTATCCACGAAAAGGCAGGATATGAGGAAACGCTGACGCTTACCCGGCGGAATCTGGCGCAGGCTGTCGAGACGGTGGACAGGATAAAGGCGGAGATCAAGCGGCAGGAAGAAGCCATTCGAGCCAAAACGGCGGAGGCTCTCGCGCTGAAGGCGCAGTGGAAAAAATCGTCAGATCGAAGAAGACCTTTGGCGTCGCCGCGTGGAAGATCTGCTCAGTCCGCGCCCGCCGTCCGACCCGAATCCTGCCCTGCCCATTGCCGTTGCCGCGCTGATAGTGTCGCTGCTGGCCGTTTTGCTTGTCGTGCTGCGGTGATTGCCCTCACCCCCGGCTTCTTCAAGAGCCCCCTCCCCCGCACCAGCGGGAGAGAGGGTGACTGTGGCCTTGCCAACCCCGGCTTCGCTCGTTACCATCTCGTTACTGAGAAAGTGCCGGTAACGTTACGAATATTCGCTTCATCTCGTTGCGGGTTTTCCTTGCCCTCGTGCGAAGCCGGGGCCACTATCGGGATAGGCTCCCCTCTCCCGCAGCGGGAAGCACCTCGGCAGACCGAGTGTGGGGGTGGGGGCTTCAAATCCGCGATTGTCAGGGCGGGCGCGTTTTTGGTATAATGAACGGCATCGGCACGCGACTTTCATAGGCCGCCGCGTGTCGTAGACGTGGGGCTTGGCCCGCAGCGCTCGCGCCCCTTAGCAAGCGGAGGAACCCTTTAACATGCTCAGTCGAATTTGGCGGTACATCGTGGCTCTCCTGTCCGGTAAGATGGATCAGATCGAGGACCCCGAGGTGCTGCTTTCTCAGGCGCAGCGGGAGATGACGGAGATGCACGCTCGCAACCGTGAGCGCGCGGTTCAGGCGATCACGCAGAAGAACAATCTTCAGCAGATGGTCGATGACACGCAAAAGCGTGTCGATAATCTCCAGGCCAAAGCCGAACTCGCCCTCAAGCGCGGCGACCGTGATCTGGCGCTCAGCTTCTCAAGAAAAGCAGAGCTACGATGCCACCCTTCCAGATGACCCAGCAGAATCTGGCGCAGGCCATCGAGACGGTGGATGCGGTGAAGACGGCGATCAAGCGCGAAGAGGAGACGATCCGCCAGAAGACCGCTGAGGCGCTGGCTCTTAAGGCGCAGTGGAAAAACAGCCAGATTCAGAACGCCATGCACAAGGCGCTCGACAATATCGGCGGCGGCATCGCGGGCATGGAGCAGACGTTCGGGCGGGCGCAGGAGAATCCGCACCGCCAACTCCGAAGCGCAGGCCCGCGCCGAGATGGCGAAAACCCGCGTCGAAAGCCGTATCTCTGATCTGGACAGCGCCGTTGGAACAGAAGCGGCGGAGACGGAACTGGCGCAACTGGAAGCTAAGCTGGGCATCGGCTCCACGACCGCCGCGCCGCGCACCACCACCACGACCACCACGACATCCACCGATTCGGACATCGAACGGCAGCTTGCTGAACTGGAGGCGAAAGTCGGTGGTTCCGGCGGCGGAACCGGCGGGACGGGTTAACGGCGCTTCATGTGCCGTATGCTTGGCCTGCTGAGCAGCGCGGGCGATGACCCGCTGCCATCCTGGCAGCATCTTGTCGGAGCGCCGCATTCGCTGCGAACCCAGGCGACGGCGGGTTGCGTGCCGCAGGGCTGTGCCCCCGGTCATACCGATTCGTGGGGCATCGGCTGGTTCGACGCGGCGGGGGACGTTTCGCTGGTGCGGCAGACCGGCTGGGCCGAGGAATCGGCCTTTTATGTGTTTGCTGCCGAAAGCGCGGCGCGGCAGAGCGCCGTTTCCGGTCCGGCGACGGTGCTGCTGGGCCATCTGCGGAAGGCGACCCAGGGCGCAGTCACCACGGACAACGCGCACCCGATCCGGGTCGATTTTGCTTTGCCGGGTGCGCGGGAAACGCTGCTGGTGGCCCACAACGGCACGCTGCGCGCCCGCTGCTGCAAACCCTGCGCGACGATTTAGCGGACTCGCCGGCGGCGCGTGGGATTCGGATACCGTGGTGCTGGCGGCGTGGCTGGCCCGGCGCGTAACCGCGACCGGGAGCGTCTGGGAAGGTCTCACGGCGGCGCTTCGGGAACTGCTGGAACGGGTGCCTGTCGTCGCGCCGGAAGACGCCGCCGCCGCGTATTCCTCGCTGAACCTTCTGATCGCGCACCGCACCGGCCTGTTCGCGCTTCGTCAGTTCAGCCGCAACGGAATATACTACACCCTTCAGGCGCGCCCCGGCACACCCGGTAGCGGCGCGGCCTGGATCGTGGCGTCCGAGCCGACGGATGAGGCGAAGGGCTGGGAAACGCTGCCGCCCGGTGAACTGGTCTGGTTCGCGCGGGACGGGAACGTCCGCACCGCGCGCGTCGCGTAAAGAAAGCTATGGAAAGCGGCGCACGGGGGAATTTCGGCGCAAGCTATGGGCGGTAGCTGCCGAGTTCTTCGGAAACCGGTTCCCTGGGTGATGTGGGCGTGTGGCGCTGTCATGGCCGGGCTGGATCAGGTTTTGCCGGTGCTGGGGATGGCTGCGGGAGCACAGATGCTACTCGTGGCGCTGGCAATGCGAAACCCTGAGACGGTAAGCCGCGCTCTTCGCGCCCGGCGTATCAACGAAGCGCGGTGCCTGCTTATCCAGGCGCATGAGGACGCCGCCGGTATTGATGCGGCGACACAGGAACGGCTCCGGCGTATTCTGGAGGCGTACGAGGTGATCTACCGCGAGTCCGCCGCGCGCGATATGCCGCGCTACGCGCACGCGCCGCTCGCTGCCACTATCGATTCGATGGGCCAACTGGCGACGCGGGCTTTTGAACTGGCGACCCGGCGCGGCGAACTGGCGGCGTACCTGGAAGGCATCAACCGCTCGGCACTCTGGGGCCAGCAGGCATCCCTGCGGACGCGCGGCGAGCGCACGGATGACCCGATGCTGAAGACGCAGATCGAACAGTCGCTGCGCTTCAAGGAGGAAGAGATCGCCGCCTACGACGCGATACAGCGCGCTGTCAGACGTATCGACGGCCAGTTAGAAAGCGTGGAGTGTGCCTTTGCTGCCCTGAAGGCGCGGGTTTTGCGCTTCAAGAGCGATGAAAAGACCGAGTGGACGGTGGCCGGGGAAGAGCTGGCCGAAGAAGTAGAAGCCCTGAGCGGGCAGATGAACGTGCTTGACCGATCCGTTGGCGAGGCGCTGACGCTGCGCTGCGGCGTGGTAGCACCTGACCGCCCCCGTTTATTTTGAACAGGAAGTGACAGAAGCGTGAGTGACATCATCCGCCGAGGCTATCGTATCGGCAAGGCCTATGTAAACCAGTGGCGCGAGCGCATCGAAGCTATCGATGCCGAGCTTGCTGAAAAAGAGCTTCAGGGAGCCGCCGACACGCCCCCGCCGGGAGGCAGTGGCGGCAGCGGTGGCAGCAGTCCCGCGCGTGACGACAACAGCACGGATGCCGTCTGGCGGCGCGCGCAGGACAAGATTCGCGCGGCGCAGGGGGAAACAGCGGCCCGGCGCGAGATGACCCCGGAACCGGCATCAGGCGCGGCGAATGAAAAAAACACCTCCGCCGGTTCCGCCGCCGCCGACCCCAACGCCACCGACTACCGCATTCTGGGCGTGCCTATCGGGGCGGACTGGACGGTAGTGCAGGCCGCGTATGAGAAGCTGTCGCGCCGCTGCGATCCCCGCCGCTTCCCGGAAGGCTCGGACGAGCAGAAGGACGCCCAGCGCATTCTGGAGCGGGTGAATATCGCCTATGAGGCGCTGCGCAAGCGGCTCGACCCGACCGAAAGCCGCTTCGGCAAGCTGGAATTCGAATAGCCGGTGACGGGTGGAGCAGCGCCACCGCCACCGTCGCCACGGGTCGTCGTTTACGGCACCGTCTGCCTGGATCGCTTTGTCGCCGTCGGCGAGGACGGCGAACCGCTTCCCGGCGAGGCAAGCCCGCAGCGCCTGCTGCCCGGCGGCGAGGCGTTCAATACGGCAACGGCGCTGGCGGGCTGGGGCGTGCCGGTCGCTCTCACCGGCACGGCGCTGGGGAATGATCCCGAAGCGGACCCGCTGCGCTCGCTGCTGGACGACGCGGCGCTCGGTCTTCCGCGCACCCTCGTCCCCGACATGCCCGGCGCGGTCACGCCTGTCTGCACCGTGCGCGTCTTTCCCGACGGCGAGCGCAAAATGGGCGGCAGGGGATTTGACCGCGCCGTCGCCCCGCCGCCGCTGCCGCCGTCCGTGCTAACGGCGCGTCCGCTTTTTGCTGTCGACCCCAATCTGCGCCAGCCCGCCGTGGATGCCGCTGTTACCGCCGCCCAAGCGGGCTGCCCGGTAGTCGCGATGGATTTTGCCCATGTCCCCTCGGTCGTCGGCATCTGCCGCCTTCTGGTAACGTCGCGCGACGTTCTGCGACGTGAATACGGGGACGCCTTCGACGCGGAAGCCGTCGCCAAGCGTCTGGTAATGGAAGGCGGCGCTTTCACCGCCATTGTCACTCTGGGAGCGGACGGCTGCGTTGTTTATGACCGAGAAGAGGGGCTGTTCCACGAACCGGCTCTGCCCGTTCGCGCCGTGGACACCACCGGCGCGGGCGACACGTTCCGCGCCGGTCTGTGTTACGGTCTGCTTCAGCAGGACTGGCCCCTGCGCCGAACCGTGCGCTTCGCCAGCGCCGCCGCCGCGCTGCACTGCACGGTCTGGGGCGGCGGCTCGCGCATTCCGCTTGCCCGCGTGTTGGAAGCAGCAGGAAACTCGTAGCGGGAACTATTCCAAAAGCAGCGGGCGTGGTACAGTTAGGGGAAGCGCGGAGGCAGTAATCCTTACCGCGAAATAGCCTTCCGACAGCCACGCTTCAGCAGCCGCTTCCTATGCCTGAGGCGCAGGCGATGAAGGACAAGGCATGAACGAAACCAAGCTCGACATAAATGAGGTTCTGCTCAATCTGACAGTGGCGGTTTTTCCTGTTGCCGGGATGTTAATTGAGCTTCAAAAGCGCGCCGGGGAGAAAGGAGTGCCGGGCTTGTGGCAGGGCACCTTCGACCGCTTCGGGGACGCACCCCTCGAAGCGATTCTCCTTTTGCCGGAAGAGACGCTAAGACCGGCGGTTCTTGCCAGCATTCCCGAAGATACCAGCCCTGAGGTACGCACATACGCGGAGAAGCAGATCGCTTATATGTTCGACCAAGCGAAGGGCCTTCGTCCCGGCAGTAATGGGGAAAACACGTTGGGATGAGTCGGCGCAGCCGCCAGAACAAACATCGGGTGGCCCACGCGGCGGCGGCGGCCACGAAAAATCGACGTGCGCATCCATCCGCGCCGCCCGACGGAAACGGCACGACTTTGGAGGCCGCGCCCGCGCCCGTCGAGCCGCCGCCTACGCCTGCTTTTACCACTGCTGCCCCTGCCGCGCCGTCGCAAGCGCCCGCCATTGACCGGACGCTGGAGCTAAAACGCGCGCCGAATCGGCCCACGCTCTGGCTGGACGCGCTGCTGGCGCTGCTCCTGTTTCTGGCGGCGCTCCCCCTGCGCTGGGACGCGGCGCGCGGCGATCTGTGGCTGGATGAAGCCTCCTACGCGATGGCCGGGGCGCGTGGCTTCGAGGCGAACCGCTGGGACATCTCCGATACAGCGTCCGAACCGGAAAAGCTGATTCGCCTGCGCCATTACCACCCGCCGCTGACGGCGCAGCTAATGGGGCTGGCAAGCAGCGGCTGGGGCAAGCTGGACCGAACGCTGCGCGCGCCGTTCATGGTGGCGGGTGGGCTGACCGTCGTGCTGACGTATCTGTGCGGGCTGTCCCTGTTTCGGCGCAGTGAGGGGCTGCCGGCGCAAAGCCGGAAGCCGCACCCGCCGACGTTCTGGGAACAGCTTTCCCGTTTCACTCTCGGCATGGTTCCGCGCTGGGCGGCGCTGTTTTGCGCCGTGGTCGTGCTGTTCACTCCCCCCCAGGTACGCGCCTCGTCGCACGCGCTGCCCTGGGCGCTTATCACGCTGTGGCTGATGGCGCTGTTGTGGACCCTGCTGCGATACGCGGAGACGCGGCGTACCGGGTGGCTGATCGCGGCCTTCGGGACACTGGGCGGGATGTATGTCACGTCGGAGTACCTGCTGCCGACGCTGCTTGCCGCCGGGGTCGCCGCGCCGTTTCTTTTCTGGCGCGACTTCAAAGCCAAAGACCGCGTACGCTGGCGGCGCATCGCCGAGGCGTTCGCCTTTGGCATCAGCCTGTTTGTTCTGGTTGCGCTTGTCCTGTGGCCCGCCGGGCTGACCGGGGGCACCCTCACCATGCTGCGGCACTACATGGAGATGGCCGATGACCACTGGCCGGTGGTTATCCAGGGGCAGGCGTATGACCGCGCGCCGAAGTGGGCGTATCTGTACTGGTATTTCCACGAATACCTGCCGTACCTGATCTTCTACGCGCTGGGGCTGGGAACGGCGCTGGTTCTGATCGTTCAAAGAAAGCTGGGAACGAAAGGCGCGGTTTTGCTGGCGTTCACGGCGGTTATCCTTTTCGTGGCGCATGCATCGCATATTATCGGGCCGGAATACCTGGCGCATGTGCTGCCGATGCTGACCCTGATCGGCGGGCTGTTTTTGACCCATGTGCTCAGCAGCCACCGCCCCCTTGCCGTTCTGCCGGGTATCGCGCTGCTAACCATCGCGTGCGGCTTTATCGCGCGGCATGTGCCGTCGGTTCCGCTGTCAGGGATGGAGCCGAAGGCGCAGCAAAGCCGGTGGCCGAAGGCCGCCCGCTTTATCAAGGCGCACTGGAAAACCGGGGATAAGATTATCGCCTCGCAGTATGCGATTGCGGCGCGCTGGTATCTGGTGCATCGCGAGGGCATTCCCCCCTATGAAGGCCAGGTGGAAGGGCTGCCGGAGCAGGAGGCGAAGGAGATAATCGTCCGCAACGTGCGCGAGGGCGTCTACCGTTACGTCGTCGTCGGCAACAGCTTCATGGACTGGACCCCGGTGAACAACCACATCCGCTGGACGCTTCGCGACTGGCCCCTTGTCTGGCGAAGCGAGGAGAACGACGCGGCCCGCAGCCGCCTCCTTATTTATGAGTACAAGCGACCGGAGCCGAAGAAAAAAGCCCCGCCGCCACAGCCGCAGCAGCAGCAGCAGCAGCAACCCCCCGCGCTTCCGCTCTTTTATCTGTGGGACTGGCGCTGGCCGGGGCTAATAACCCCGCGCCGTATCGACGATGCCCTCCAGGGGTTCGCCCCGCGCAAAGCGCCGGAGGTTATCGAGAAAAAGCGCGATCTGCCGCGCGCGAAGCCCGCTGGTCCAGCCGGGCGAGGTGTGCGGGGCGATATAAACGTCTGGGATTTCCCAGAGGGGACTTTCTGGTGGCAGCGGCTCCCGCGCGAAGACATCCAGACACGCCCCGGCAAGGACACCCGACCCAAGCGCGGCGATTAAGGCTTCCTCGTCCACCAGCGCGCCCCGGGCCACGTTTATTAAATAAGCGGTCGGTTTCATGCGGGCAAGCTGGGCCGCGCCGATCAGGTGGCGCGTCTCTTCCGTGGATGCGGCGGCCAGCACCACCCAGTCGCTTTCGCGAAGCAGGCGCTCCAGGCCGTCCCTGCCGGTCAAAACCTCATCCACTTCCGGCACCGGTTCGGCGCGGCGGCGCAGGCCCAGCGTCCGCATGCCGAACGCCCGGCAGCGCGCGGCGATTCCCCGCCCGATTGGCCCCAGGCCGATAACACCGACCGTCGCCCCGTAAAGCTCCCGCTGTGTCAGCCATTCCCAGCGGCGCTCCCGCTGCTGCGCCAGCAGGTCCGGCAGGCGGCGCGCAACCATCAGCATCCACGCCAGCACGAACTCGGACACGGCTATTTCAAAGGCCGGGCCGGAATCGGTGACAACAAGGCTCTCCCGCGCGCGCAGCAGCAGCGCCGGGGTCAGCACATGATCGACGCCCGCGCTTGCCGTATGCAGCCAGCGCACGCGCGGCCCCTGCGTCACCAGCGTCTCATAGCGTTTGCCCGCGATCCAGCGGAACACCACCTCGGCATCCCGCGCGCCCTCTATCGCAGCGTCTTCTTCTTCGACGTAGGGCAGCAGGCGCGCTTCCGGCGCAGCCTCCTGCGCGGGCAGAATCAACTCCGCATGCACCACGGCGGGAACCAGAACGATCACGGGCGGCATCCTTTTTGCGGGTAAACGATAGGTAGTGGGGATTATACCCGCCGCTTTGTCGGACAGGCAGAAGCACCATCGAATGAATTTGAGGCTTTGAAAGTACAAAGCCAGCCTTCGCAGGCTGCGGAGGCTCTTGTCAAAAGTGCATCAGTCCGCGAAGGCGGACTTTATACTATTGCAGCCTCGAATTCATTCGATGGTGCTTCTGCCTGCCAAACCGGGTAGGATGAAACAGCGGCGCAAGCCCGCGAGGAGGAAGCAATGGCAGTATTGGTGATCGGCGGGGCCGGTTATATCGGCTCGCACACCGCGCATATCCTGAAGGAGCGCGGCGAAGACGTGGTGGTGTTCGATTCGATGGAACTCGGGCATCGGGAAGCGGTGGCGGGACTGCCGGTGGTGGATGCGAACTATGCCGACAAAGCCGCGCTGGTGGGGGCGATAAAAGATTATGAAATCAACGCCGTGATGCACTTCGGGGCGTATGCCTCGGTGGGCGATTCGGTGCGGGACCCGGCCAAATACTACGAAAACAACATCGGTTCCGGCCTGGTCATCCTGCGGGCGATGCTCGATACCGGCGTCAAGCACATGATCTTCTCCTCCTCCGCCGCCACCTACGGCGAACCACAGGTCATCCCCATCCCGGAAGACCATCCGCAGAAGACCACCAACCCGTACGGCGAAACCAAGCTGATGTACGAGCGTATTCTGCGCGACTACGACCATGCGTTCGGCCTGAAAAGCGTCAGCCTGCGCTACTTCAATGCGGCGGGCGCGGACCCCGAGGGGCGGTTCGGCGAAGATCACTCCCCGGAGCAGCACCTGATTCCCCTGGTCATCGATGCCGCGCTGGGCCGACGCGAAAGCATCCAGGTCTTTGGAACCGACTGGGACACGCGCGACGGCACCTGCCTGCGCGACTTCGTCCATATCGTCGATCTGGCGGACGCCCATATCCGCGCGCTGGAGTACCTGCGCGGCGGCGGCCACACTACTGCCTACAACCTGGGCAACGGCCAGGGGCACACGGTCAAAGAGGTGATAACCGCCGTCGAGAAGGTGACGGGCCGCAAAGTAAACGCCGTCGCCGCCCCGCGCCGCCCCGGCGACCCGGCGCGTCTGGTGGCCTCCTGCGGGCGCATCATTGCCGAACTGGGCTGGAAGCCGCAGTACCCGGAAATCGAGACCATTATCGAGCACGCGTACCGGTGGCGCGAAGCGCACCCCAACGGCTATCGGTCATAACCGCGCGGCGTATAAGCGCGCGGCGGGTAAAATAAGCCCGTCAACGATTCAGGAGGGTAGAAAAATGGCGGCGGAACAGGTGGTAGTGGGGGTGGTGGCGAGCTATAAAGAGGCGCTGCACGCGGTGGACGAGCTGCGCGGCGCGGGGTTCGACGACGACGACATTTCCGTGGTCGCGCGCCATGACGATCAGGGGCAGCCCGATCCGGGCGAGGAGCACGGCACGCCTGCCGACACTCCCGAAGCCGAGTCTCCTAAGAACGTCGAGCGCGGCGTTACCACGGGCAGCGTCATCGGCGGCGTCGGCGGCTTTCTGGCCGGTGTCGGCGCGCTTATGATCCCCGGCATCGGCCCGATTCTGGCGGTCGGCCCGCTTCTGGGCGCGCTGGGCGGCGCGGCGCTGGGCGCGGCCACCGGCGGTCTGGTCGGCGTGCTGGTGGATTTGGGCGTCCCGGAAGAGCATGCCCGCCACTACGAGACCCGCCTGACCGAAGGCAACGTCATCGTCACCATCCGCACCAGCGAAACGCGCGCCGAAGCGGCCTCTGCCATCCTGCGGCGCTACGAAGACCTCGCGCACCGTCCGGCGTAGCGCTGCTATGCGACCCAGCGCCGGTGCGCAAAAGCGCGACGCCTGAACGGTAGCCTGATGAACACGTTGCATGTTGCGGTAAGAGGCTAATCCATGAAACAACCGCTATCTCCCTTGTGCCGCTGCTGCAGCTACGAATCGCTGGTACAATTTCTCGCCCATACCAGGAACGGCACCTTGTGCCAGGCATCAAACCCCTCGCTTAAACGAGGTGTCTTCCTGGCACAACTGAAGGTACAGGAGCAAGCAGCTTCGCCGCGCAACAGCACGGTTCAGTGGAGCAAGTATTCCTGGATCTGTACGTCTTGTAAATGGGTCGTGGTACAGCGATCTATTGCCGAGGTGGAACAGCAGATACAGCATGAAGATTTCGCTGTTGGCTGTGGCATGGCATTGGTTGTTGGCAAGGCGAAGCACGCGGTGGCAAAGAAAGCCGCTGGCGATGTGCCTGCCGCGTCCGAACCAGTCGTTGCACCGGACGCGAAAGCAGCCGGTTCCGTCGTCGGGCTTCGCCAAAGCCCCCGTCCTTGCTGCTCAACTGCTCGCGCCGGTGAAGCGTGCCGTTGTGCCGCAGCCGCGCGATGAAAAAGTGGTAAACGAAAGGCAGGCGATGAAACGCGTTAAAATCTTGTCCTGGTTCGCATTGCCCGTGCTGCTCATTGCCATCGGGATAGCCCTGGCATACCGGGTTGCCAATTCGCGTATCAGCCCCGGCAGGCTTGTCGTGGATAAAGTCGGATTTGTACCTGTTGACGGTCGTGGTATCCGCGAAGGATTTGACACCCAGATAGTGGTAGCTGCCCACCATGAAGGCTCCATTCCAACGCGTCTCGCTCATCGCTATGTGGAGGCTGTTGGAAGATGGACGATGTGCAACTGGTGCATCGGCATTATGGACAGGAGAAAGAGCTGCCAATATTAAGGAGCAAAGACCTTGTTTTCCTGTCTCTGTGGCAGCAGGGCCAAGAGATAGCCACTTCAAGGTGTACTTGGCGTTGCGTTCCCTGCCTGCCGCGTTGGGAAACCATCACGTTAAGGGGCCGCATCTACGCCGACTATACGTTCAATCTCTACCGAGACGGCAAGGCAGTCGCCACTACCCACTTCCCGTCGCGCTCGACTCCTTCTCAATTGTCGTTCATCAACCGGGAATTTAACCGACCAAGCGCAGCGACAGCACAACAAGCCCTTGCACCAGACGCGAATACAGTCGGCCCTGCTGCGCGGCGGAAGGTATAGAAATAGGCAGTGGAACCCGGCGTAAAACTTGGGACAGGCGCAATTGATTGGCCTCATCGTCACGTTTATGGGCCTGGTGCTGCGTGCCAATGCTCATTGGCTTGGCCCAAAGAGTACAGTTATAGCGGCTCCCGAGACAGCACGATCTGGGCCTTCCGGGAAGCCATGTTCGCCGACTTTGCTCAGGCGCTGACGCTGTTTGGTTGTGGACTTCTTATAGTCACTTTCTATCGGTGGCTGAGTCTTACAAACAAGCACGATAATGGGTGACGCCGCGCGCAATAGCCAAACAACTGGTGAATCGAGTCTTGGGCCACCTGACAAAGGCTGAGAACGCCGTATGGACATCCGTATTATCGAGCGTGAAGGTGTCGACGAGGCGATTGATGAAGCGCAACGCGCCTTTTTCTCCGGCGACCGTGCCGAAGTCGAACGCCACTTCCAGGGACACCGGGAAGGCAATAGCACGACGCTCTTAGGCTACCAGGGGGGCGAACTGGTTGGAATCCTGACGATCCGCTGGCAAAGCAACTATCCCCCTTTCCGCGAACATGGGGTGCCCCTCATCCACTACATTGAGATCAAATGGGAGCGCCGTGGGCAGGGCCTGGGCAGCGAACTCATGGAACGGGCGGAGCGCTTTGCCTCTGCCCGGGTAAGGAAATTAGGCATCTGCGTCGGCATCTTCGACGCCTACGGCCCGGCTCAACGCCTGTATATCAAGCGCGGCTTCATCCCCGATGGACGGGGTGTGCCGGGGTCATGAGCCTCTGAAGGAGGGCCAGACGGTTCAAGTTGACCACGATCTGCTCTTGTGGCTGGTCAAGGATCTGGCGACCCTGCCGACCATTGCACCGGACGCGGATGCCGCCAGCGACCTTTCTACCCCATGAACGAGGATGAACCCTCAGAAGCGCTGCCGGAGCGCATTGCGGGCAGGGGGGTATGCTGCGTTGCCCGCATTTCTCCTGACCTCATCCCTTGACCCCGTGGACGAAGTCGTTGTGGTGCGGAACGCGCGCTCCGCTTCCTTCGTCGCCGCTTTAGAGAGAATCATTCCACAAACCGGGGCAGGGCTTCATCCCATCGACTTCTCGGAAGTGCCAGGCGACCTGTGGGTCCAGGACGCGGTGGAGATCGGTCGATGGTGTGTAGCTTCCCAGCCAGGAGTAGTTCAGCACCTGGCAGTCCTTCCCGGCTTGCGCGCCAAGCATGATGGCATTCGCACCGAACCGTTAGATAGATGTATCCGGGAGCATTTTGAGCAGTTGGGGGCGCAGGTGGTCGTGAATCCCGAAGCTCGTGAGCACACACGGTGGATAGATTGGTATGGAAATCTGGAAGTAAGCCCCCGGGTCGTCGAGCGGTCCGGAACCGAGTTCCCATTTGGCCGGGTGCTTTCCGGTGTGCAATCCGGCTTGGGGCTTCACCCGGAAGTCCTGACGTTCTTAGAAGAGCAGGGTTTTCAGACTCCGGGGACTTCCGGTTGACACTTCGTGGCTGGTAATCGGGCACGTGGATGAAGTGGTGAACTTCATTCCGGCGGAAGACGAACTCAAATTTCGGGTGTTGTTGCCCAGTCCTGCAGTAGCGTGTGAACTCCTGGAATGGGCAGTCGGGAGGGGATACGCAGATTCTCTTGTTTTCAAAGGCCGGAAACAGGAAACTACTGTTGCTCATCTTCTTGAGGCAGTGGCGCGCTCCGAGGAAAGCCAGCGCATTGAAACGGCGCTCGCCGCAACACGAACTCAACTCATGGATGGCCTGGGGCTGCAGGAGGAGCAATTTATCCCCCTGCCTGCGCTGTTCCAACAAGGATTGGCAGTAATCCCCAACCCGGTCAACTCGCTGGTATGCAACAAGCACGTGATCGTCCCTGACCCGGCAGGACCATCGGTTGAAGGTGATGATATATTTGCCTCGTTTATCCGGAACGCATTGGAGGGGTTGGAAACACGGTCCATTTTGTGGATATCTGGGAACCTTACCACGTCGCTGCTGGCGAGATCCACTGTGGGACGAATGCTATCCGCCGATTGCCGGAGGCAATGCTCGCCAGGCTGGTGGCATGGACCCGTTAGAAGCTGCCGACTTGCAGCCAGAGTGCGTCAGGTTTTCTTTTTGTAGCACTGCGCCCAGGCGGAGCGGGCGCGGGTGGGATAGCCGGAAAACCAGGGAGCGCGGGTGGAGCGACCGCTTTGCCGCCGCCGCGCGAAGCGAGCGCAGGGTAGGGAAGGGGCGGGAAGAAGAAGACGCGGACTTGGGATATTTCGACATGATACTCCTGTATACGCGCAAAAGGCGGGCCAGTTAAAACGGCCCGCCTTTTTTCTGCTTAACGACGAAGTCTATGCCCCGCCGCTTGCGGCGTGGGAACCGGTTATCGGGGAGTCCAGAGGGCTTCCCTTTGGCTAAGGGCGGGGTTAATGCCCCGCCTGCAGAGCCGGCGTGCGCAGCGGCGTAGTTGCGAAGCAACGGAGTCGCAAGCCGCCGTTTACTGCCGGTAATTTCGCTTTACATGCGGCGGACGCGTGGGTCGTTGGGGTTCGTGGACGCCGCCGCCATCTCGGCCTGCATGATCATGTTTTCCAGGTCGGTGCGGTTCATGGCTTTCGAGAGCGCCAGTTCTTTGGTGATCTGGCCCTTCAAAGTCAGGTCGCGCAGACACATATCCATCGTCTGCATGCCGATGTTGCCCGACGTCTGAATCATCGAAGTAATCTGGTGCGCCTTCGCCTCGCGAATCAGGTTGCGGATGGCGGGCGTCGCGATCATAATCTCCTGCGCGGCGATACGCCCGCCGCCGGGCTTGGGCAGAAGCTGCTGCGTGATGACGGCCTGCAGGTTGTTGGACAACTGGAGGCGTATCTGCTCCTGCGAACCGGGCGGGAACGAGTCCACGATACGGTCAACGGTGGAAGCGGCGGAGTTCGTGTGCAGCGTCGCAAAAACAAGGTGACCGGTTTCCGCCGACGATACCGCCATCTGCATGGTGTCCAGGTCGCGCATCTCACCCACCAGGATCACGTCCGGGTCCTCGCGCAGAGCGGCGCGCAGGGCGTTCGGGAACGTCTTGGTGTCCTGCCCCAGTTCGCGCTGGTTGATGACGCTCATCTTGTGCTGATGCAGGTACTCGATGGGGTCTTCGATGGTGATGATGTGCTCGGAGCGGTGCGTATTGATCGCGTTGATCATCGCCGCCAGCGTCGTGGTCTTGCCCGACCCGGTCGGCCCTGTGACCAAAATCAGGCCGCGCTGGACATGGGTCAGCTTCTCGATGACCGGCGGCAGGGCCAGGTCCTGGATAGTCGGAATCTTGGTCGGAATGATTCGGAACGCCGAGGCGACCGTTCCCTTGTCACGGAAAACGTTTACGCGGAATCGGGCCGCGCGTCCCAGCGCATATGAGAAGTCCAGTTCAAACGTGGACTCGAACTTTTGTATCTGCTCGTCGGTCAGGATGTCATAGACCATCCGCTGCGAAGTCTGTGGGGTAAACGGGTCGTAGTTCGCCTGCACCAGCTTGCCGTCGAGGCGCAGAACCGGCGGCAGTCCTACCGCAATATGCAGGTCGGACGCGGCTCCGCCCTTGGAAACGACCAGGTGAAGAAGCTCGTCAATGTGCGTATCTTCCAGCGAGCGGGCGCGGGTCGCGGCGCGGGCAGGTTCCGGCTGTTCGCCGGGCGCTGAAGGAACCGGAGTTTGTACGGACATATAATCTTATGCCTTCCTTCCATGCCACCCTAAACCCCCGTGCCGGTCCGGGCGCGGGGAAAGCAGGAAGCAGTGTGCTCTTTCTTTGTCTGCGTTCCCCCTGCCCCTGGAAGGGGCAGGGGAAAGGTCAGTCGGTTAGTGTCCGGCGGTGAAGACGACGCGCATGACTTCTTCGGGCGTCGTGATCCCTTCCAGAACCTTTTGGAGGCCGTCCTCTTTCATTTCCTTCATGCCGTTGGCTTTGGCGGCGTCCTTGATGTCGGCCAGCGGCGCGCGGCGCACCACAAGCTCAGCGATCTCTTCATTGACGCGCAGCAGTTCGTAGACGCCGAGGCGGCCTTTGTAGCCTTTGTTACGGCATATCTCGCAGCCCCTGCCCCGGAACAGGGTCACTTCCTGATCGGGGTCCTCCGGCACAAAGCCGAATCGGCGCAGCTCCTCGGCGTTTACCTTGTAGGGTTCCTTGCAGTTGGTGCAGATCTTACGGGTAAGCCGCTGGGCAAGGATGCCGATAACCGTCGCCGAGATAAGGAACGGCTCGACGCCCATGTCCGCCAGACGGATAGTGGCCGACGGCGCATCGTTCGTGTGCAGCGTCGAAAGAACGAGGTGACCGGTCAGCGCCGCCTCGATAGCGATTTCCGCCGTTTCCAGGTCACGCATCTCCCCGACCATGATGATGTCCGGGTCCTGGCGCAGAAAGGAGCGCAGGGCATTGCCGAAGTTCAGGCCCGCCTTCTTGTTGACCGCAACCTGCGTGATGCCGCCCAACTGGTACTCGATGGGGTCTTCGACCGTGATGATGTTCTTTTCAATCGAGCTGATCTTGTTCAGCACCGAGTACAGCGTGGTCGTCTTGCCCGAACCGGTCGGCCCGGTGACCAGCATCATGCCGTTAGGCTGCAGGGTCAGCTCTTCCAACTGCATCTGCACATCGGGCGCGAAACCCAGACGGTTCAAGCCCAGAAGCACCGACGACTTGTCCAGAATACGCATAACGATCTTCTCGCCGTACAGCGACGGAAGACACGACACGCGCATGTCGTAGTCCTTGCCCTCATGGCGAATCGGGATACGGCCATCCTGGGGAATCCGCCGCTCCGCGATGTCCATGCTGTTGGTCATGATCTTATAGCGGGAGATCAGCGGAGCCTGGATGTGCTTGGGGATCGTCATCGCCTCGTGCAGAACGCCGTCAATACGATAGCGCACGCGCACGCCGCGCCGATCCGGCTCGATATGGATATCGGATGCGCCGCTGCCGACGGCCTGTACGATGATAGCGTTTGCCATGCGGATGATCGGGGCCGCCTCCGCCGCCACCGACCCTTCCGAGTCGTCGTCGTCGTCACCGCCGCCGCCGCCCCGGCTGCCCGGTCCCATCTCGGCGATCATCTTGCCGACATCACCCATCATGCTTGAGGGCGCTACGGCCTGAACCCCGGTGCCGCCAGACCCGGCATAGGCGCGGGCGATAGCGTCTTCCAGGTCGCTCGGCACGGTCATCAGCGGGACGACCTGCGGGCAGCGCGAAACCATGCGGATGTCGTCCACCGCCACGATATTGCGCGGGTCGGCCATCGCCACCCAGAGCTTCGGCCCCTCCTTTTTCACCGGCAGGGCGTTGTGCTTTTTAACGATATGTTCGGGAACAACGTTGACGGCGGACGACTCCGGGGCGTGTTTGGTCAGGTCGATAAAGGTAAGCCCTTCGGCTTCGGCCTTCGCCTGCACCACGTCGCGCTCCGTTGCGAACCCCAGGTCAACCAGAAGCCGTCCCAGTTCACCCGGAGCGCTCTTTTGTACGTCGCGTGCCTGTGCGAGTTGTTCGGGCGTAATGAATTTCTTGTCAATCAGGATCTCGCCGATCCCTTTGCGTGCCAGAGCCATGTTACTTGCTACTCCTCCCGGTTGCTGCCGTGCCTGCCATCTTTAGTGTTTCCTGCCTTGATAGCCAAGGCAGGGGACATCCATTGCGACCCTCGAAATAAGGAGCGATTTCCCGAACGGGAGCGCCGCTCCGCGTGACCGTGGTTTAAGGAATAAGAGCGGTTGAGGTCGCCACAATGTGAAGCCTGGAAGATTCGGAAGCGACAGGAAATAAAATGAAGCCAGCTTGCCCCGGACGCTGCCCTGATTCGCGGCGGAAAATGAGAGATTGCGTCTGCCTGGGACGCACGCCGCCTCGTCGCGTGTACTTCCTCGAGATATAGGGTACCGACTGCATTATAACACACGCGACCAACCCCTCGCAAGCAGATATAGGAAGGTGTCTCACTAACCTTCGGCCCGCTGTGTAGCCGCAGCGCGGGCACAGCGTGTTTTCAGATACCCAATTCCCGGCGCGCGTATTCGGCGGAGATGCGCGCCGATTCGGACGGCTCCTTATCCGTGCGGTCCTGTTCGGCGACAATCCATTCCGGGTTCTGCTTCAGCACGGCGGCGGTGGCGGCCTTTAAATCCACCTGCCCTCGTCCCAGTTCCGTGAAGGTAAGCGGCTGCTGATCGGCAAACGTGCCGTCTTTATAATGGAAGTAAACGGCGCGATCGGCGTAACGGGCGACATATTCGGCAGGGTTCTCGCCGCCGCAGGCCACCCAGTAGATGTCCAGGCACAGCTTCACCAGGGCCGGGTCGGTGTGCTGCGTGAGAATGTCCATGCCGCGCTCGCCGCCGCCCAGGTCGAAGAACTCCCAGTTATGGTTGTGGTAGCAAAAAGTGACGCCCCGATCCCGCAAAAACGCGCCCGCCACATTGAACGTATCCGCCGAACTGAAAAAAGCGTCCTTGTCGCGCCCGGCGGTGCCGGAACACATAAGATAGTGACTGCCTGCCTGCTTCAGATGTTCCGCGATACGCTCCAGGGCATTCAAATCCGTGAAGGTCTGGAACCCGGTGTGGTAGCCGCAGCAGGCCAGGCCCGCCGTATCGAACAGGGCGCGCACCTCCTCGGCGGGCCGGGCATCGGTCGGGTTGCCGATCTCCGCGCCGTCATAGCCTGCCGCCTTCACGTCCCGCAGCACTCCCGCCATGTCTTCGCCGGTGCGTTTGCCGAAAACTATCGTCTGTATCCCTAACCGCGCCATTGCCACTGTCCTCCTGATCGCCTGCCTACCCTTCGCCGCCGCCTTTCGGAATTCCTTCCGAGCAGGCGAACGGACCAGGGGCATTCAGTTTTCCCGGAGTGTGGACACTCTTGGCTCTGGGGCGGGAACAGAAATGGTCAAGTTATCAATTGAGTGGGGCTTCGAATCGCAGCGTGATTTCGATGGGACCGGCATCCAGTTCGGTTTCGGCATCTCGCGGCCTTTCGACAATAGCATTGTTTGGAAAAGCCGTAAACCAGGCGTTCACCGTGTATGTGCCTGCCGCCACGTAATTCCCCTGCGCATCCTTCTGATCCCATTCCAAAACATAGGTTTCTACTTCACCTGGCTGTAAGGAAATCTCACCGATAATAGCCGGAAACACCTTGCCCGCAGACCAGCGCCAGACTTCCGTGTTTGCGCGCAGGGCCTTTGCGTCCGCGTAGGGAGGACCCGCCAGGAACTCCACCCGACGCTGCCCGATATTCTTCACGGTGAAAACGAGCGAGACGGTTTCACCCTGGCGATAAAAAGCCCGGCTCGTCAGCGTAAATTCCAGATCCTGGTCAAAGCTCTGGAAACGGCCCGTGCTGGATACCGTCTGGATATCGTCCCTTCCGTTCCCCCCGCCGCTGCATCCGGTTATCGTCCATAAAGCCAGTGCCGTCAGGCCATAAGCCAGTACATTACGCATAGCTGATCCTCCCTGCGGCTTTATTTTGCTCTGCCTGCTTTGATTCCTTTCTTGAAGCGAGCCTTAGTCTTTGATTCAGGATTTATAGGACGGCGCGTGGAAACTTCTTCCATGCGGCGCGGACGGCGAACTACGGACGAAGAAGAAGAACTGGATGCCATCGGGGCGGAGCCATGGCCCGGCGAGGTGTGGTGGTGCGAGGGGCGGCTAACGACATGAATGGCTGTTGCTTCCGTAAGATCTTGAGGAAACTTTGTGGAGAATTGGAAAGGTGCACTAACCATTTGGCAAGAACAGTTCAACTGCAAAGTTCTTGATCCGGTAGAATCAGAAGTTAGAGAAAAAGCGGTGCTAACATTAGGTGGTTTCTCGCCTGAGTTAACTGCATTTTACTCACTGCAACGGCTTGACTTCAGATTGGTTTAGAGTTCTACCAATCGAGAACCCTAAAAATGTAAAGCAGACCTGGGATAGCCTGCAAAGGGCAAATGATCCTGACAAGACTCGATTCCTCGGCAGGAGCCTGGAATTACTTCAGCGTTTCTTGATATTTGCCAGTTTAGACGCCGGGGCATGTGCAGTGATAGACCGCCGCGACTACTCAATATGGTATGAGGAAGAAGGTAATCTACAGCAAACTAATCTAACGCTTTTTGAGTTCATCGAGACATCCCTGATGGAAGTTGAAGAACTGTAGGCCGCTTCATTTTCTACCATTATGACTGTTTGAATTCCATGAGTCCCGTCCACTCCCTTCGCCTGGAACGGCAGGAGCGGCGCGTACCAGGACAGCGAGACCGGCCTCTTGCTGATGGGAGCCAGGTACTACGCCCCCTCGCTTGGCCGCTTCATCTCCCGCGACCCTTCCGGCTTTGCCGCTGGCCTCAACCTGTATGCTTACTGCTTCGGCGACCCCATCAACTTCTTTGACCCCGATGGCAGGATCACTCAGTCGTGGCGGCGTCGGCGGGGATAGCGGGAACCCTATCGAAGGAAAGCCGTCTTCAAAGTGGGAATACAAAGATATGCCGCTTTCCGACGGACACGACACCTGGGACCCCGCCGTTACCTACATCATCGGCCACCGACGGCCCGATACCGATTCGATAGCCTCCGCGCTTGGCTACACCTGGTTTCTACAGGCGACGGGCCGCGACGGGGTGGAGGCGACACGGGCGGACAGCTTGCCGAGCAGACAGTTTTCGTGCTGGAGCGTTTCAAACAGACACCGCCCCGCCTGCTGTCCGCCGTCGCGCCGACGTTCGGGCATGTGACACGACCACAGGCCGCGCTCGCCCCGGAGACGCCGCTGTCACAGGCGATGGCGCGGCTGGCGCAGGGGGAGCCGATTGTGCCGGTAATCGACGCCGAGGGAAAGCCGACCGGGGTGGTGACACCGCTGGCGCTTGCCCGCGTCTATTCGCTGGCAATCGGCAATCTCGATGCGTTTGCGCCGTCGTGCCGCAGCCTGGTGGAGGCGCTGCCGGTATTTCAGGCGCGGGACCGTATCAGCGATCACCGCAGTTTTCTGATGCGCAGCGACAGCAACGAGTTTATCGTGGTGGACGATGCGGGGCGGTATCTGGGCATGGCCTCGCAGCGCCATCTGCTTCAGCCGCCCCGCGCGCGTCTGATCCTGGTGGACCATAACGAGCTTTCCCAGGCGGTGAACGGGGCGGAAGAGGCCGATATAGTCGCTGTGCTGGATCACCACCGCCTGGGCAACCCGCCGACTGCCGCTCCGATTCCTTTCGTCGTTGACCCCGTGGGCAGTACCTCCACCCTGGTCGCCGAGCAGTGCCGCAGCCATAATCTGACGCCGCCCGAAGGGCTTGCCGGATTGCTTCTTTCGGGCGTTCTGTCGGACACGCTGGTTTTTCGCTCGCCCACCGCCACCGAGCGCGACCGGGGTCGCCGCCGATTGGCTGGCCGAACTGGCCGGGGTGGATGCGGTATCGTTCGGCGACGACCTGCTGGGCGCTGCGCCGGGGCTGAACACGCGCCCGGCAACCGATATTGTGGACGCTGACCGCAAAAGCTATGACATGGGCGGCATTGCCGTCAGTATCGGGCAGGTCGAAGTGACCGGATTGCAGGAGCTGCCGCAGCGTCGGCTGGAGCTATTGGAAGCTCTGGAAGCCTGCCGGGAGCGTGAGGCATTGGCGCTTGTCTGCCTGATGGTCACCGATGTGGTAACGGGGCGCAGCCGCTTGCTGTGCCGGGGCGAAAGCCGCCTGCTGGCGGCCCTGCCTTTTTCCCGCTCCGGCGATTATGAATACGATCTGGGCGACATGGTCTCGCGCAAAAAGCAGCTTGTCCCCACACTGCACAGCGCGCTGTCGGACACGCGCTGATCTGCCCGATTATCTATCTATGGTAAAGAATTTTTGATAGAAGCAGCCGTTCTCATCTTTCGCCAGATACGGCTGGCCCTCGGGATTGCCCGGAACCCATTTCGCATGGCCGTCCAGGAAGATAAGGTTGGAGCCGTCGCCGTGCGTTTCGAGGAGCCGCAGCCCATCGTCGTCAGGACGTTTGCCCATGAGCCAAGGGTCACGACGCCGGTAAAGCCGTCGGAAACGATCACGGTTTCCGCCGCGCGCTGCACTTCGGCAAGATACATCGTGCGCGCCGAGCTTCCCGCGTGGGCGTAGTAGGGGTCGCTCTGCGCCCCGCAATACCCACTGCCGCCGCGATGCTGAACGCCCAGCCCGATTCCATAGCGTCGTACCATTTGAGCTTTACCGCCGTCTCCACGAACTTCTGCGAATCGAACGAAGGGCACTTCATAATGCCCGATGCCGCATAGCCGGTCGCGCTCACGCCGCGCATCGGAGCGCCGTTTTTCACATAGGGCTGGATCAGTGAGGGCCAGGTCAGGAAGTCGCTGCGCGCTTGGTCCCTCGCTTCGGGCGTGCGTACAAAAGGCGGAAGAATGGCTTCGTCATAGTCCTGGGCATACATCAGGACGGCGGAACCTATCTGCCTCTGGTTCGACAAGCAGGCCGCGCCGCGCGCTTTTTCCCGCGCCTGAGCGAACACCGGGAAAAGAATGGCCGCCAGTACCGCGATTATGGCGATGACGATGAGAAGCTCAACAAGAGTAAATCCGGTCGCCCTGTCGGCTCGCCGGAAACGATAATGGGAATGTGACATGATTGATCTCTCGTGCAGTTTAACGTTTGAATAAAGTATCGGCATATACTCCTCATTCTTTTAGTCGCAGAGGGCGGGCAATGTTTCCTGAGACTATCGTTCCGTCTTCCCATAGATAGGTCCCACTTTATCGGCAAATGGCTTGCGCGCTGTTTCCTGGCCTCGATGCGGAGTCGAAAGGTATACTGAAAATGGGCCGTACCTGTGACTCTTGCTGATACCGCAGGCGGCTGAGCCGCGCGCGTCGTGTGGCAAAAAGGCCGAGCGGGTATACTGACGCGGATTAAGGTATCCGGTGATGGGGAGGATAGATTCAGTGAAATATCGGCATTTGGGCAAGCAGGGCGTGAAGGTTTCCGAGGTAAGTTTGGGGTCGTGGCTGACTTTCGGCAACGCTACCGAGGATGAGACGGCGCGGGCCTGCATCGAAAAGGCATACGACCTGGGAATTAATTTCTTCGACACCGCAAACGTCTATGCGCGGGGCAAGTCGGAGGAGGTCGTCGGGCGATGTCTGAAGGCGTATAATCGCGACTCGTATGTGCTCGCCACCAAGGTCTACTTCCCGATGGGCGACGGCCCGAACGATAAAGGGCTGAGCCGGAAGCATATCTTCGAGCAGTGCCACCTCAGCCTGAAGCGCCTGGGGACCGATTATATCGACCTCTACCAGGCGCACCGCTACGATACGGAAACCCCGCTGGAAGAGACGCTGCGGGCGTTCGACGATCTGGTGCGGCAGGGCAAGGTTCTTTATTACGGCGTTTCGCAGTGGTCGGCGGGGCAGATCGCGCATGCCACCGACGTTGCGCGCATGGGCAATCTCTACCCCATCGCCTCCAACCAGCCGTATTATAACGCGCTGGGCCGCGACCTTGAAAAAGAGGTTATGCCGCTGTGTGGACGTGAGGGCATCGGCCTGGTGGTCTATTCGCCGCTCGCGCAGGGCGTGCTGACCGGTAAGTACAGGCCGGGGCAGCCGCTTCCCCAGGACAGCCGCGCCGCCGACCCCAGCCAGAATATGTTCCTGAACCAGGGTAAACTGGACGAAAACGTGCTGGAAAAGGTGCAGAAGCTTCAGCCGATTGCCGAGCGCAACAACCTTACCCTGTCGCAGCTTGCGCTTGCCTGGTGTCTGCGCCGTCCGGAGGTCTCCAGCGTCATCATCGGCGCGTCGAAGCCCTCGCAGGTGGAGGACAACGCCGGGGCGGCGGGCGTCGCCCTGTCCGCGTCGGACATCGAGGAGATGGACGCCGCACTGGCGTAACCATCTTTCTTCGGGTGGGCAGCTATTCGTGCTTGGTTCTGCCCAGGTGCTGCTTGGCCTGCGCCTGGGCAGTAACATCGGCGGCTATCTGATGATCTGGTCCGGTTTTAGTTTTGGTATTGTTGGAGCGGCTTATGGAGGGCTGGGGCCGCGCTTGCTGGGTAAGCGCGCCGACGGCACGCTGAGTTAGGTGAACAGAGGGAGTTTCTGTGTGGTTCTACAGCCATTCGGGCGGCCTTCCGCCGATGAAGTGGGAATACGTACAGATCAGGAGAGGGGCCAATGACAACGGAATCGCCTGTCGCCGAAACCTATGTCAGCAGCAAGCGGTGGAGTCCCACGCGTCCCACGGCGCTGGTTATCGCCTGCTCGGATGGGCGGCTTCAGCAAAGCGTGGACGATTTTCTTCAAAACCACCTGCGCATCACCTACTATGACCGACTGTACGCGCCGGGCGGGCCGGGGGCGCTGGCTTCCAGCGGCTACGAACTGCTGCGCTCCGACCAGTTCCGGCGTGAATGCACGTTTCTGCTGACGGCGCATTGCGTGGAAGAGGTGGTTCTTATCTTTCACGGGGCTGTGTCCGGCGAAGGCCCCGATGAGGCAGCGTGCGCCGATTACCGGCGCAAGCTGCCCGGACGCTCCGCCACCGAGATCGAGGCGCAGCAGCGCCGGGACGTCGCCGACCTGCTGCGCCCGCTTTTCGGCGCGCATCCCCATCTGCGCGTTCATATCTATCGAGCCGAAGTGGCCCACAGCGGCGAGGTGCGTTTCGTGAACCTGACCGTTTCGCAGCCGGAAAGCAGCGGCGCTCTATCCGTGTGAAGGTTCAAAGTTTTTAGAGCGCCTTATGTACTCCGGCAACGGATTTGTGGTATATGAGCCACATACTCAAAATAGTGACTTTATCAACGAAGAAAAGGACCTGGGACATTATGTTGAGCGAAGAGCAGATTGCCTCCTTTCGGGAAAACGGCTTCCTGAATTACGGTGAGCGTGTCGTGGACGATGAGCAGTTGGCGGAACTGAACGCGGCGCTGGCGCGCGTTCTGGCGGGGCAAAGCGCGGCAGCGCCGGAAGCCAGCCGAAACATCGGCGGCGGCGAAGATCGCGTGGTGACGCAGGTGGTCAATATCTGGGAGGCCGAAGACGCCTTCCGCCGTCACCTTTATAATGAGACCATCGTGCCCCTGATCGCCCAACTGATGAACAGCGACACGGTGCGCGTCTGGCACGATCAAGTACAGGTCAAGCCGCCGCATATCGGCGGGCCGTCCCTGTGGCATCAGGATCATCCCTACTGGCCGGTCATCCAGCCCGCCGACCTGGTGAGCGCCTGGGTCGCTTTGGAAGACGCCGACATAGAGAACGGCTGCATGAGCATGGTGCGGGGCAGCCACCGCTGGGGACCCTACAAAGGCGGCACCATCGGCACCGACCCCGAAACCTACGACCCGGCCCCGGATGACCCGTCCATCGTTCCTCCCGGCCAGCGCATCGAGGTCGTGCCCGTTCCCGTCAAAGCAGGCAGCGTCGTCTTCCACCACTGCCTGACCTGGCACGGCGCGCCGCCCAACCTCTCCCCGCGATCCCGCCCCGCCATCGCCGTCCACTACATGCCCGGCTACACGCGCTACGAGCCGACCAGCCGGGGCCATCTGGTCGAGCACAACATCGAAGTCGCCCCCGGCGAACCGCTGAAAGGCAGTCACTTCCCCACCGTCTACGAGAACGGCCAAATGCTGTCGCCGTGATCAGGAGGTTCATTTTGTGAAGCGCCTGGTCGAACGTCTTAAAGAAGCGGACGTAAAAAGCCGGTTCCCACTGGTTGATTTGGTACCGGAGTGGTTCTTCCGAGTCCGGGAGATTTCGAACGGTGGCTACAGGGTTGAAGGCACTGACCTGTGGGGCAGGCAGGTCAGCCGCTCGGGAAGTGACCCGGACGCTCTCCTCACCGCGTGCGCCCAGGACGCAGAGCGAATCATCGCCCGATTGAACGAGCGTTAGGGGATAACCGTTTGACAGTCTGTTCGCCGGGGCGCATAATGAGGATGTGAACCCCGAACGTTTTTTATCGCGCCTGCGCCGCCTGCCCGACTATAAAGACCAGATTGCCCATGTGGAGGAGATACCGGCGCGGGCGGCGGATTTCGCCCCGCTTGACTTTCCGCTGCCGGAGCGTTTGAGCGCGGCGCTGCAACAGCAGGGGCTGACGCGGTTCTATTCCCACCAGGCCGAGGCGATTGATAATGCCCGTCTCGGCCATCATCTTATCGTCACCACGGCGACGGCGTCCGGCAAGAGCCTGTGCTATAACGCGCCGGTGCTGGAGACGCTGCTGCTTGACCGCAGCGCCCGCGCGCTGTACCTTTTCCCCACCAAGGCGCTCGCGCAGGACCAGCGCGGCAAGCTGGAAAGCCTCGACCTCTTTCCCGATGTCGTCACGGCGACCTATGACGGCGATACGCCCCGTGAGGAACGCTCCGCCATCAAGCGGACGGCGCGGCTGGTTATCACCAACCCGGACATGCTTCATGTGGGAATATTGCCCTACCACACCGGCTGGGGCACGTTTTTGCGAAACCTGCGCTTCGTGGTGGTGGACGAGGCGCATATCTACCGGGGCGTCTTCGGCGCGCATGTCGCTAACATTCTGCGGCGGCTGCGGCGCGTCGCAGCCCTTTATAATGCCCGCCCGCAGCTTATCGCCTGCTCCGCGACCATTGCCAACCCACAGGAACTTTTCGCGAAGCTGACGGGACTGGACGCCGAGGTTATCAGCAACGACGGCGCGCCCGCCGGGAAGAAGCATTTCGTCTTCTGGAATCCGCCTGTCCATGACCCCGCCAGCGGCGCGCGCCGCTCCAGCAACGCCGAGGCGACGACGCTTTTCACGACGCTTGTCGGCGACGGCGTCCGCACCATCGCCTTTACCCGCGCCCGCAAATCGGCGGAACTGCTTCTGGCTTATGCCCGCCAGGCTTTCGAGCGGACGACGCGGCCCGAACTGGCGCAGCGGATTCTTTCCTATCGCGCCGGGTACACGCCCGCACAGCGCCGCGACATCGAGCGGCGGCTGTTCAATGGCGAACTGACCGGCGTCACGGCGACCAATGCGCTGGAGTTGGGCGTAGATATCGGCGGCGTGGACGCCTGCGTCCTGACCGGGTATCCGGGGACGGTCGCCTCGACCTGGCAGCAGGCGGGGCGCGCGGGGCGGCGGCAGGGCGAGTCGCTGGCGGTGCTGGTGGCCGCCGATAACCCGCTCGATCAGTTCCTGATGCGCCGCCCGGACTATTTCTTCGGCAAATCGCACGAGCACGCCGCGCTCGACCCGACCAACCGCCACATCCTGAGCGGGCATCTGCTTTGCGCCGCGTACGAGCATCCCCTGACCGACGATGATTTCGACCTGTTCGGCGGTGAGCGCGCCGCCCATGTAACGCGCCGATTGTGCGAGAATGGCGACCTGGCCGCGCGCGGCGACCGCTTTGTCTACACCGGCGGCGACTACCCGGCGGGCCTGATGAATATACGCTCGGCCTCAGCGAATCAGTATGTCATCGTGGACGACAGCCGGGGCGGCAGCGTCCTGGGCACGGTCGAGGAGGCGCGTGTCTTCGAGACGCTACATCCCGGCGCGGTCTACCTGCACCTGGGCGAATCCTATGTCGTGGAGGAACTGGACACTCTCAATCATCGCGCCCATGTCCGCCCCGCCGCCGCCAGCTACTACACCGAGCCGAAGACGGAGTCGTTTATCGAGATCAAGCAGACGCTGGCCTCGAAAGACTTTGGTGATACTGTGGCCTATTTTGGCGAGGTCGTCGTGACGACGCAGGTGGTCGGCTACCGGCAGAAGCAGCTTTTCTCCGATGAGGTACTGGGAGTCTTCGACCTGGATTTGCCGGAGCAGCGATTCGAGACGGAATCCGTCTGGTACCCGCTTCCTATTGCCCTTGTCAGCGACCTGGAGCGCGCCCGCCTCGATCTGGCTGGGGGCGTCCACGCCGTCGAGCATGCCAGCATCGGCTTGCTGCCCCTCTTCGCCCTGTGCGACAGAAACGACATCGGCGGCGTCTCCACGCCCTGGCACCCGCAAGTCGGCGCGCCCACCATCTTCGTTCACGACGCCCACCCCGGCGGCGTCGGCATCGCCGAAACCGGCTTCCGCCTGATAAACGAATGGCTGACTGCGACGAAGACGCTCCTTGACGAATGCCCGTGCCAGGACGGCTGCCCCTCCTGCATCCAGTCCCCCAAGTGCGGCAACAACAACGAGCCTTTGGATAAAGCTGCCGCCGCCCGAATTCTTGGCAGCATCCTTCAGGGCGCGAAGCGGTAAAATACAGCCGGAGGAATCCGAAATGGCGCACACCCTGACATTGACATTGCCGGATACAATCTATGAACCATTACAGCAGAAAGCGCAGCAGGCGGGCCGAACGCCTGAGGAAATGGTTCTGGAGTGGCTGACAAAGGAAGTTCAGCCGGAACCCGAAGATCCGTTACTTGCTTTGGTAGGCAGTATCTCCTGCGACGTTACCGACGTGGCCGAGCGCCACGACTACTATATCGGGCAGGCATTGATGAAGGAAATGCGCGGCGAGTCTGATAGCTGAGCTATTCGCGGATTATTTTGTACTTCCCATATCGCAGTTGTTGAGGAGATGACATGGCTGTCCCTGAATTCTTCCGCTTCATTCGTCCGGCTCTTGAACTTCTGGCAGATGGTCAGAACCACCATTCACGCGATGTTGAAAGGATTCTGGCTGATCATCTCCAATTGTCGCAGGAAGACCGGGATGAACTCATACCAAGTAAAAGGCAAACGCGCCTTTACAACCGCGTAACATGGGCACTAACATATCTGCGACAGGCAAAACTTGTGGAAAGCGTCGGGCGGGGTGTCAACCGGATTACGCCACGTGGTTTGAAGTACCTCAAAACCTGCCCGGAGGTTATCAAACCCGTAGACTTGGAAGTTTTTCCTGAATTTGCTGCCTTCCATAACGCTAATGGTTCAACATCAAGAGTAAGCAAATCAACAGGAACGTCTACGGAAGCAGATCTGGCTGATAGCGTGTCCGATAAGGCGACTCCTGAAGAGGCTATTGCGGCAGCGTATACCGCTTTGAACGAAGCCTTGGCACAGGATCTTCTTGAACGAGTGAAGGCAATGCCGCCGGCGTTCTTCGAGCAGTTGGTAGTGCAACTCATGCTCAGGCTGGGATACGGTGGTACCGCAGATGACGCTGGTCAAACGTTAGGCAAATCCGGCGATGGAGGCGTAGACGGCGTTATTAATCAGGATAAACTTGGGCTGGAGAAGATTTACCTCCAAGCAAAGCGGTGGGATAATGGAACCGTTGGTCGTAAAGAAGTGCAGGCATTCGTAGGTGCTTTGAATGGGCAGGGAGCATCTAAGGGGGTCTTCATGACGACTTCTACCTTCACTAAAGAAGCAAAAGAATACGCTCGATATAACCTGAACTTCAAAATCTCGCTGGTGGATGGGGTAGAACTGGCTCGGTTGATGATTGAGCATGATCTCGGCATATCACTGGTTCAGAGGTATGACGTTAAGCGGGTGGATTCCGACTTTTTCTCAGAGGCATAAGGAGGAAGATATGGCGAAGAAGGAACCGATTTTTGCGGGCTTGCCGGTGGCAGGCTCGCCGTACAGCCCGGCGGTGAAGGCGGGCAATCTGCTGTTTATCTCCGGGCAGTTGGGGATCGACCCGGAAACGAAACAGCCGCACGCGGATTTCGAGAAGCAGGTGGAAGGCGCGATTGCCGGGGTGCGGAATCTGGTGGAGGCGGCGGGCGGGACGCTGGACAGCCTGGTCAAGACGACCGTGTTTCTGGCCGACATCGGGCAGTTCGCGCGGCTGAACGAAATCTATACGCGCCACTTTCCCGAAGGCTCGCGGCCCGCTCGCTCGACGTTCCAGGTCGGCGCGCTGCCGCTGGCGGCGGCGGTGGAGATCGAGGCGATTGCCCTGCTGGACGACTGACCCGGCGGCAATCATGCGGCGCGGGATAGCTGCTCCTTCTGCCCTTTAATCAGGCGCGGGCGGCGGCTGATAGGCTGCCATTTCGCCTCCAGGCGGCGGACGAGGTGCGTCAGCGGCAGGGTCATCCCCAGGTACAGCAGGGCGATAGACAGGTAGATGGTGGTCGGTGAGCCGGTATTGGTGGCGATCTCCTTGCCGACGCGCATCAGTTCGGACAGCGCGACCACGGACACCAGCGAGGAGTCCTTGAGCAGGGCGACCGCTTCGTTGGTGAGCGGCGGCAGGACGCGGCGCAGGGTCTGCGGCAGGATAACGAAGCGCATCGCTCCCCGGTAGTCCATGCCGAGCGAGCGGGCCGCCTCCATCTGCCCGGCGTCGATGCTCTCGATACCGGCGCGGAAGATCTCCGAGATATAGGCGGCGGCATTGAGGGAAAGCGCGGCGACACCCGCGACGAATGCGGGCAGCGATACCCCGGCGGCGGGCAGCACGAAGTAGATAACGTAGATCTGCATCAGCAGCGGCGTACCGCGCACCACTTCCACATAGACCGTGGCGACCGTCCGCACCGGCTTCAGGTGGGACAGGCGCAGCATCGCGACAAGCAGGCCCGCCGGGATACCGATAAGCAGGGTCAACGCCGTCAGTTCCAGAGTCACCAGAGCGCCGCGCGCCAGGTAGGGCAGGGCGTCCGCCAGCAGGTCCCAGCGAATCGCGAGCGCGGAGCCGCCCCCGCCGGAAGCAGTGGGCACGGCGTCGCCGCTGCCCGCTGCGGAGGGCACGGCAGCCGTCAGACCTGCCTGAACGATCCGGTCGGGTACGGTGGTTCCCTGCTGTCGAACCTGCTCCAGACGAGCGATCATCGTGGTCGTAACCGGCTCTTGGCTCCAGTGGCGGTACATCCGGGCATAGCGCCCGTCTACCAGCACGGTGTCCAGGGCGGTATTAAGCGCGTGGACAAGGTCGAGATCACCAGGGCGGGCGACGATACCGACATTTTCCTCGGCGATGATTCCGCCCGGCACCAGTTCCAGCTCCGTAGAGCTTCGGCGGATGTTGTATTGCAGCGCGGGCAGGTCGGCCACGGCGGCGGCGGCTTTCTTGTTTCGCACATCCAGGAGCGCGTCCTGAAGCGTGTCGAACCGGTGAAGCTCGTCTTTCGACAATCCCTGCTTTTCCGCCGCGTACTGGCCGGTGGTGTCATGCTGTACGGCGACAATCTTACCCCGCAGGTCACGCGCGCCGTTGATACTGCTGTCCCCTTTGCGCCGCACGATCACCTGCCCCGACAGAAAATAAGGGCGGGTGAAGGCATTGCCTTTTTTGCGCTCCTCGGTGATGGTGACGCCCGACATCACCAGATCGCATTTGCGCGTGGACAGGGCGGCGAATACGCCCGCCCACTCCATCGGAATCCAGCGGACACGGACGCCCAACTCCTTGCCGAGCGCGTTGCCCAGATCGACATCGAAGCCCTGAAGAACGCCCCGGTCAATAAACTCGAACGGAGGATAGGTGGCGTCGGTCGCGATTACCAGTTCGCCGCGCGCCCGAATCTGCTCCAGAGCGCTTTGAGCAAGCGCCGTCTTGCCCAGGGTAAGCGCCGCGAGAAGCAGCACTGCCCCCAGCGCCTGCCGAAACCTCCTGCCGCTTTGTTTTGTTTTCAACCCGTATCTGCCCGCCATGCCTCGCCGCCTCCCGCTATCCGTCTTTTCGGTATCTTCGCCGGACGCAGGCTATTGTCCTATTCTCCCGTCGCGGCGGGCAAATCCACCCAGGCGTTGCTTGCGGCGGAGCGCTGGCAGGCATCCACGAACCGCTGCGCTGCCAGACCGTCCTCAAAGGAGGGGCCGCCCGGATTGCCGCTTGCGACCGACGCGACAAAATCCTGCAAACAGTGGACATGAAACTGCGGCCACCCGATGGTGTTCTTGGTCGCGCCCAGCGCATACGGCTTCGGATAGCGGGTGACGCACTCGATGTGCTGCGGGCCGCGCTCGCCGCCCAGCGGCGCTTCGGGAACCGTGTTGTCGTACACCGTCAGCCAGTTCGGCTCCATCAAATTAAAGCCGATAGCGCCCCGGCTGCCGTGAATCTCGAAGCGCAGTTCGTCCTGCGTGCCGGTAGCCAGGCGTGTCGCCTCGATAGTTCCGACAGCGCCGCCTGCGGTTCGCGTCTGCACGATGGCAACATCGTCCACATCCACCGGGGAAGTCCCGCCGGTGCGCGGGTCGGGCCGCCGGGTGATAAACGTTTCCAACTGCGCGTTTACGGCAGCAAATTCGCCGAGCAGGTGGCGCATGAGGTCGAAGATATGGACGCCCAGGTCCATCAGCGCGCCGCCGCCGCTCCGGTCCATTTGCAGACGCCAGCTTATCGGTCGGTTCGGGTCAACATAACCGGCGTGCAGGTAGGCGGCGCGGAACTGGTAAACCGTGCCCAGGAAGCCCTCTTCCACCAGCTCTTTAGCGCGCAGCGTGGCCGGGACGAAGCGATAGTTAAAGGTCATGCGATGCACGGCCTTCGTCTGCCGGGCAAGCGCGGCAATCTCCTCGGCCTCGGCCAGGGTGCGTGTCAGCGGCTTGTCGCAGTAGATGTGCTTACCGGCGCGCAGGGCGTCTTTCAACAGCGCGTGGTGCGCATCGTTGGGCGTGCAGCAGTGGATAAGGTGGATGTCGTCGCGGTCAACCAGTTCCCGGTAGTCGGTGGTCGCGAATTCATAGCCCGCCTGTTGCCGCGCCTTTTGCCCGCTCGCCTCGGTCGCCGTGCACACCCCGACCAGACGCGTGCGGGCGGGCAGGGGATCGTAAAACAGCGGAAGCGAGCGGTGCGCGAACGTATGCACTTTGCCGATAAAGCCATAGCCAACCATGCCGACGCCTAATGCGGGCGCTTCCTGCATATCTGAAATCACGTACTTCTCCCCGAGCAAGCTTTTGTTTAACATTCGCCGCCCGCGCCCGAAGCCCTTCCTGCGCAGGAGACGCCCGGCTCGCCGCCGAACTGTCGGGCAGGGAGGAGCCAACGATTGAACTCACTGACCGATGCCGACGTGCTGCGTATCTTCGAGGAAAGCGGGGCGCTGCTGCGCGGCCACTTCGTCCTTACCAGCGGCTATCATTCCGACCAGTATTTTGAAAAGTTTCAGGTGCTGTCACAGCCGCATCATGTCGAAACGCTGTGCCGTGAATTGGCGGCGCGGCTGCTGGCGCGCACAAAGCCGGACGTGGTTCTGGGGCCGACGACACTGGGTATTGTGATGGCCTACGAGGTCGCCAAGCATATGGGTACGCCCGCCGCTTACGCCGAACTCGACAAAGAAGGAAAGCGCTTTCTGCGGCGCGAGGAGCACCTTTTGCCGGGGCAGCGGGTGCTGGTGGTGGACGATATTCTGACCACGGGCGGGTCGGTGCGCGAATGTATCGAACTGGTGGAGGCGAAGGGAGCGACGCTGTGCGGCGTGGGCCTTCTGGTGGATCGCTCCGGTGGTGCAGTGACTTTCCCCGCCCCGACCGAGGCGCTGCTGCGCCTGACGGTCGAAAAATGGCCTGCGGACGCTTTGCCGGAGTGGCTCGCGGCCATTCCCGTCGCCCGCCCCGGCTCCACCGGCAAAAAGTAAAGCCTCCTTTTCCGGCGGGGAAGAGGAGGCTTTGCCGATAAAACCTAACGCTGTGTGGTGCGTACGCGGGGAACGGTTCCCGCCATTTTGCTTTTCACCACCTCGAGGGCTTTAAGAAGCTGCGGGTCGAAGCGGCTGTCATTGGGGTTTTTGCGCTGCGCCTCGCGCATCGCTTCGATGTCCTTGTCCGTTACCTCAACCACGTAATCGGGCGTGATGCCGCCGCTGATCTGCTTGCCGCTGGCATCCACTTTCTTGTTGATATCGGTGCCGTTGGGCGTGAAATAGCGCTGGGTGGTAATCTTGACGGCGGAGTTGTCGCCGAGCGGGATGATAGTCTGCACCAGACCCTTGCCGAAGGTCTTCGTGCCGACGAGGGTGCCGACGTTGTGGTCTTTAATAGCGCCTGCGACGATCTCCGACGCTGACGCCGAGCCTGCATTGACCAGAACGACCACGGGATAGGCCCCGCGCTCCAGCGGCGAGCGGTGCTTGCTCGAATTGACATTCAGCGACGACTGGCTGCCGTTGCGCTCCTGCACGATCACGACCTTGCCTTCGTGAATGAAGCGCGAAGCGACATCCTGGGCGACGTTCAGCAGGCCGCCGGGGTTGCTGCGCAGATCGAAGATCAGCGCCTTCATCCCTTTCGCTTCCAGACGCCGCAGCGCATCATCAAACTGCTGGTCCGCCTGCTCGTTAAATTGCTCCAGCGCGATATAGCCGATCTTTGCGTCCTCGTCCTGCATCCGCGCCTTGATAATCGGGGAATGCACCATCGCGCGCGTGATCGTCTTATCGAAAATCTGCGCATCTCGCTGAAGGGTCAGGCGTACCCGTGTCCCTTCCTTGCCGCGAATGCGCGAGACGACCGAGTTGATATTAAGTCCCTGGATCGGCTTGGCGTCTACGGCCAGAATCACGTCGCCGGCCAGAATACCCATCTTTTCAGCGGGGGCGTTGGGAATCGGCTCGACAATAAGAACCTTCTTATCCTTGGTCATCTCCAGCTTCGCACCAATACCGCCGAAGTCGCCCCGCGTATCTTCCATCTGCCGGGCGAACTCGTCCGGAGTCCAGAACGACGTGTACGGGTCGTTCAGCGCGCGAAGCATCCCCCGAATCGCCGTGTAGGTAAGCCTGGTCGTACTGGGGGTCGGGCCGTAGTAGTCGGTTTTAATCGTGCGCAGCACCGAAGCGTAGGCGCTTTCCGGCGAAAGCGATTCGTCGGCGGCATGGGCCGAAGCGGGCCGAAGCGCCATCGCGACCTTTAAAGGCACATGCTGGAGGCGACGCGCCGCCGCGCGCGGGTCTTTGCCGACCGTTCGCAGAATATCGAAGGAGAAGCCGCCGAAGAAACCGGCGGACACAACGCACAAAGCAATAAGGATCGTGAAAAAGCGTCGCATAGCAGATAGTCTTCTCCTTACGACCGGGCCGGGGCCACCGCGATATTGGCGCGGTTTCGCAGTACGGAAACGGCGCGGGCAATTATTTGATCCTCGGTCGCCGCGCCGCCGAGCGCCACGCCGGGCGCGACGCCGACCAGATGCCAGTCCGTGCCGGTCGGACCGAGCAGCTTACCCGTCGTCAGCGTATACCCGGAGCCATCGGCCAGCGCGTACATTTTCCGCACCATCGCATCGCCGAATGTCTGCCTGCCGACCAGCGTGGCGACCCCTTTATCGCGCAGGGAGACGGCCAGCGCCTCGGCGTGGGAAGCCGTGCCTTTATCCACCAGCACGACCACGGGCCGCGCCGCGCCGCCGCTTTGTCCCGCCGCCGCCGCCGCTGAGGCGATGACCGTGCGCTTGCCGCGTCCGTTAACTTCCAGGAGCAGGCTGCCGCCCGAAGTCAGCAGGGAAGCGACCTCACGAACCGACGAGCGTGCGCCGCCGGGATTGCCGCGCAGATCGAGCAGCAGCCCGGTACGCTTCGGAAGGCTCGCCAGCGCGTCCTTAAACGCTTTGCCGGTTCTGTCCGTAAAGGAGGCAATCTTGATATAGGTCGTGCCATCGGGCAGGGATTTCGTGGTCAGCGGAGCGACCTGCGTAGATGCCGTGGTCAACTGCACGGAAATCGGCTCTTTCACACCCGCGCGCTGCACGGCCAGCATACGTTTTTCACCGGTGCCCACCGATAACTTTTTCAGCGCCTTTACGAGCGTGATTCCGCTGTCGATCCGCTTTTGGGCCGCCTCCGCTCCCTGGATGGCCTTTTCCACTTCCTCTTCCGTGGCCTCACCGGCGTCCATGCGCCTGGAGATCTTGTCCAGTTCGACCAGGGGGTTGGAGGTAAGCACATATTTTCCGTCAATGCTCTTAATCACGTCGCCGGATTTCAGGCCCGCTTTTTCCGCCGGGGAGCCGGGCAGGGGCGCGACCACCACAATGCGATGCTCGGTATAGCCGTCCCGCTTGTTCGGCAGGATGCGGATCGCCGCGCCGATACCGGAGAAGATGCCGCGCTCCTCGTTGGCCCATGCCTCCCGTTCCGCCGGTTCCAGGAAGCGGCAGTTCGGGTCGTTCAGTTCGGTGAGCATTCCCCGGACCGTGCTCTGGGCGAGCGTGCGGTCGTCCGGCAGTTTATCGACATAGTGCTCCCTGACGTGGTCAAAGACTTCGTAAAAGGTTTCGACGGACTTGATATGGTCGTCGTCCTTTTCCGGTCGAATTACCAGCGCGCCACCAGCGCCACCTGCGCGCGCCATGCCTCGCCCGTTCTGCGCCTGGGCGATCTGCGTGGATGCGCCGCCGCCGCCCAGATAACGGTCGGAAAAGCGTTCGCGCAGGCGCGACCCGGCAGCGAAGGAAACGCCGGTCGCCAGACCGACAAGAGAAAGGATAGCTAACGTGCCGCCGCGTCGTCCTGCCACTGTTTGTTAACCTTCCCCCGAAACGCCCGCCGCTGCTGCTTCTTCGGCGGCGGAAACGTCCGGTATAACATCCGCGATGAGTGATAATCGGCCTTCCGGAAAGGCTTCAGCCCGTAATATTCGTAATATTAAAGAAGAAGACGGGACACGTCCCGCCAAAGTTCCCTTGTTTTCGTACTTACGCTTTCGTACGTGTTACCGGTATCGGAAGTGCACGTATTATACCATCGCGGCAAGCCAATCGCTAACCACGAGCGCGCCCGGCGTTTTCTTGACAACGCCCGGAGCGCGACGTATAATTCACTGACATTTTCGGTGTCTCGCCGGACGATTCTCAAATATGATTTTCCCACCGCGCCCCACGAACCCGCGTGGGGCGCGCATCCGTTTGGGAGCAGCCGTGACAGGGGCGAGGTCGGAACCCACGTTCCCTGTAAACAGTACCGTCTATTAGATGCAGATTTAATCCCAAGGAGACGTTTTTGAAGCCCGAACGATTGGCCTTAGTCATATTTGCCCTGACCCAAGGAGACGTTTTTGAAGCCCGAACGATTGGCCTTAGTCATATTTGCCCTGACCGTTGCAGCCGCAGTCACGGCGTTCCTCGCGCGCCCCAAGCTCGGCCTGGACATTCGGGGCGGCGCGCGCGTGGTGCTGGAAGCGCAGACAGATAAGCTGCCCCAGGGTCAGCAATGGAATGACGACACGAAGCGCGCGGTGGAGAACATCATCCGCAAGCGCGTCGATGCAAACGGTGTCTCCGAGCCGGTGATCGCCCCCAAAGGCAACAAGCAATATGTCGTGGAGCTTCCCAGCGTCCAGAACGACCGCGAGATCATCGCGCAGCTTCAAAACACCGCGCAGCTTCAGTTTTTTTATCATCAGGACTGGAAAACGTTGCGCAACCAGTTCGGGCGGTACGAATTCAAGTCGGAGTCCGAGACCCGCAACGAGTGGACCGTCACGGACCATCAGACCAAAGCTACCTTCCGCGATCCCTTTTACATCAATCTGGCGTTAAAAGAGATGCTCGACCGGGGCGCGGCGGCCAAGACCGCCACAACCCAGGTCACGCTGCCGGCCCCGCTGAACGAGCTTAGCGCCGCCGCCGGGCTGCCGGCGGTGACGCTGACCCAGGAAGATGCGGCGAAGGTTGCCGGGCTGAACCAGGAACTTCAAAATTTCAACGAGTTTCTGGGGAAGGCCCAGCTCAAGCTGACGGGAAGCGATCTGAAATCCACCTCGCGGGCCAGCTTCAACCCGTCCGGCGCGGGCCAGGCTCTCGTGGAACTGGAGTTCAACGCGGAAGGGACGCGCAAGTTCGCGGACTTCACACGCGAACACGTCAACGAGATTCTGATGATCTATCTGGACGGCCAGATTCTCCAGGCCCCGAACATCGAAAATCCGATTTTAAACGGCAGGGCGCAGATTTCACCCTTCCCGACCATCGAAAGCGCGCAGCGGCTGGCGAATCTGCTGAACGGAGGCGCGCTGCCCGTGCCGCTCAAGGTCGTTCAGCAGCAGTCCATCGAGCCGACGCTCGGCCAGGATGCGGTGCGCCAGGGATTGGTTGCCGGTATTGTCGGGCTGGGGGCGGTACTGGTCTTCATGGCCTGGTACTACATGCTGCCGGGCCTGGTAGCCTGTGCCGCGCTTCTTTTGTATACGCTGTTCACCTACGCTGTTTTCGTCAGTATCCCCGTCACCTTCACGCTGCCGGGCATCGCGGGCTTTATCCTGTCGGTGGGCATGGCGGTGGACGCTAACGTGCTGATATTCGAGCGGACGAAAGAGGAATTGCGGGCGGGCAGGCCGCTGCGCTCCGCTGTTGAGGCGGGCTTCAGCCGCGCCTTCAGCGCCATCTTCGACGCGAACTTCTGCACGGCGATCACGTCGCTGTTTCTGTACAACTTCGGAACCGGGCCGGTGCGCGGCTTCGCGCTGACGCTGCTTATCGGTGTCGCGATCTCGATGTTCACGGCGATTACGGTTACGCGGAGCATTCTGCTGCTGGTGATACGGACGAAGGCAGGCCAGAACCTGCGCGCCTGGGGTATCAACCGCACCTGGGAGCCGCGCCTGAACGTCGTCGGCAAGCGGAATCGGTGGTATCTCCTGTCGGCACTGGCTATCGTGCCGGGGCTGGTGTTCGCCTTCATGGGCGGCTTCAAGCCGGGCATCGACTTTACCGGCGGCTCGGAGTTGACGCTCAAGTTCAACCAGCGCGTGACGCGCGGACAGGTGGAGCAGGCTGTGGCCGCGCAGGGTGTGGCCGATCCGGTGGCGCAGATCGCCGAGGGCAATACGGTCTTCCTGCGGCTGCCCAAAGAGCCGGGCCAGACCGAGATCGGCCAGCAGAAGGCCGATGCCATCGTCGCGGCCCTGAACACCCGCTTCAACGGCGTCACCCAGCAGAGCTTCGAGAGCATCGGGTCGTCCATCAGCACGGAACTGACCCGGAACGCCCTCACCGCGATCCTGTTCTCGTCGATCTTCATCCTGCTGTACCTGGCGTCGCGTTTCGCCGTGGGCGGCTTCGTCAACGGGCTGAAGTTCGGCACCTGCGCTATTATCGCGATGCTTCACGATGTGGCGTTCCTTATCGGGACGTTCGTCGTGCTGGGGTACTTCCTGAACTGGAAGATCGATACCCTGTTCGTTACCGCGGCGCTGACGGTGCTCAGCTTCTCGGTGCATGACACCATCGTCATCTTCGACCGGATTCGCGAACATCTGCGGAACCGGGCGCGTGGCGAGGAGTTCGAGACGCTCGTCAACGCGAGCATCAATGAGACCATCTCGCGCTCGGTCAACACCAGTGTCACGATCTTCCTGACGCTGCTGGCCCTGCTGTTGCTCGGCGGGCCGGTGATTCGTCCGCTGAACGCCGCCCTGTTCATCGGCATCATCGCGGGAACGTACTCGTCCATCTTCAACGCCGCGCCGCTGGTGGTGGACTGGGAGCGACGCTTCGGACGCAAGGGGGCCGGTTCGCTGGCATCGACCGGTACGCGCGGCGGCAGCCCGCAGCCGGCTCCGGCGGGCGCTGCGGGCCGAACGATCCCGCCGCTGACACCGTCCGCACCGGGGCAGAGCCGATCCACTGGCTCCAACGGTGCTGCCCCGGATGCGCCGCGTTCGCGTCCAACTGTGTCGCCGCCCGGTCCGGCGCGGCGCAAGCGCCGGATGTAGACGCTCACTGACCGCTCCCCCGGCCCCTCGCAGGGGAGGGGGCTAAGAAAGAATCTGGAATCGCTTCCTTCTCCCCTTTCCTTGCAGGAGAGGGGCCGGGGAGAGGTGTTCTGGGCGCGCTGATTCTTGTCACTGCCTTCGCCCTGATGAACCGCACCGAAGTGGCAGTCTGGGTGTTCGGGCTGCGGTGGTGGGTTCCGCTGGTGGTGGTCATTCTCCTTTCGTTTGTCTGCGGCGTTGCCGTTGGGCTGAGCGCGTCTTTGCGGCGTCAATTTCATCTGGCGGGCCGCCTGCGTGACCTGGAGATGGCGCGGCAGGCAGCAGAAAAAGAAGAAACGGCTGGCGAACCTGAGACGAGCCAGCCCGCATTGGAAGCAAAGACCGGGGAGGCAGCCGTGGTGGTCGTGGCGCATGAGTGAAGAGAACCTATTGTGGCGGGTGACGGAGGCTGATTCCGCCCTGGTGGCCTCTCTGGCGCAGGCGCTCGGCCTGCCCCCGATCATCGCGCGGCTTCTGGTCAACCGCCGCCTGTCGGAGCCGGACGCGGCGCGGCGGTTTCTGGACCCCTCCCTGGACGATCTCTTCGATCCCCAATGTCTTCCCGACGTAGACAGGGCCGTGGACCGGCTGGCGCTGGCGCTGGAGCGGGGAGAGCGCATCTTTCTGCACGGCGACTATGATGCCGACGGGGTGACGTCGGCGGCGCTCTGCCTGCGCGCCCTGACCGCGCTCGGCGCGGATGTTATCGGCTATGTGCCCCGCCGCGCCGATGGCTACGATCTACAGATCCCCGGTGTCGAGCGCGCGAAAGCGGCGGGTGCATCGCTGATCCTTACCGCCGACTGCGGCGTCTGCGCTATCGAAGCCGTGGCGCACGCCCGCACGCTCGGTCTCGATGTCGTTATCACCGATCACCACCGGCCCGGCCCCACGCTCCCCGATGCCGTCGCCGTCGTCAACCCGTATCGCGACGACTGCTGCGCCCCGTTCAAGCACCTGTGCGGGGCGGGTGTCGCCTTCAAGGTTCTGGACGCGCTCGTTAGCCGCGTGCAGCCGCGTTTTCAGCGCTCCTTCCGTTTGAACGCGCTCGATCTGGTGGCGCTGGGCACGGTGGCGGACGTGACGCCGCTGGTGGAGGAGAACCGGATTTTCGTCGCGCATGGACTGCGTGCGCTGGCGGAGGGCAAGAAGGCGGGCCTGCGGGCGCTGCTTCTTTCCACCAACCTGCTGGGCAAGACGCTGAGCGCCCATAACATCGGGTGGACTCTGGGGCCGCGCCTGAACGCGGCGGGCCGGATGGATGACGCCGACCTGGCGTATCGCCTGCTGATTACCAAAGACCCGGACGAGGCGGAGCAGCTTGCCGTTCAGCTTGCCGCCCTGCACGACAAGACCCGCGAGGAAACCAGCCGCGTTACGACCGAGGCGATGGCGGAAGCGCTGCTGCCCGCGCATGAAAACCGCCGCGTCCTGGTGCTGGCGCGCGAGCGATGGGGCAAGTCGGTAGTCGGTATCGCCGCCGCACGCATCGCCGAGCAGTGCCGCCGCCCGGTCGTGCTGCTCAGCTACGACAAGGAGACCGACCACTATCATGGCTCGGCGCGCTCCTACGGCGACTTCAATCTGCACACCGCCTTCCATGCCTGCGCCGATCTGCTGGGCCGCTTTGGGGGCCATTCCGCTTCGGCAGGCGTTTCGCTGCCCAGCGCGAACCTGGAAGCCTTCACAGATCGTCTGCACGATCTGGCGGACGGCGTTGTTTCCCTCGAACCCGTTACCCCGGAGCTTGCCGTGGATGCCGAGGTGGAGGGCGGCGAGTGGACATTTCCGGTCGTGGAGCAGATGGAGCTTCTGGCCCCGTTCGGGCGTGAGAACCCGGAGCCGGTCTTTGTCACGCGCGGCGCGATGGCGCTTGCCCCCCGGCGCATGGGCGGCGACGGTAAACATTTCCGCATGGATGCCCGCCTGCCCGGCTTGGCCCTGCCGCTCAAGGCGATCTGGTTCAGCAACGGCGATTGGGTGGACAAGCTGACTTCCGGCGACGAGGTGGACATCGCGTATACGCCTAAAATCAACGAATGGAACGGGCGCACCAGTATCGAACTCAGCCTGCACGATATGCGCCCGGCGACGTAACCGCCCCTGCCTGCTTTCCAACTCGGGTATCGGCTTGACGAAGGGGTTGGCAGGCAGTATAATGCTGGATGGCACGGTAGCGCGTTTCTCCTGGCGACTGCGGTTTTTCTCCGCATTGAACCCCGGAGAGTTTTCCGCCCGCAGCAGCGCCGCAGCTATTGACAGCAGCGGTGGCGGCGGGCGAGACCACAGTAGCGAGGAGGGATGAAGTATATGGCACAGGTTATCGTCAAACAGGGCGAGCCGCTGGACGCCGCGCTCAAGCGCTTTAAAAAGCAGCTTCAGCAGGACGGCACACTCAAGCAGGCACGCGCACACGAGTATTACGAGAAGCCCAGCGACAAAAAGCGCAAGGCAGAAGCCGCGCGTCGCCGCAAGATCAAGCAGAACGCTGCCGAAGAGCGTTAAGCGAAGCACCGTAATTCCGCAAGGGAAACCTGGTGGAACGCGCACCGTTTTTGCCAAAAGACCTTCAGGATGAGCGCCGCCCGCCGCCGAACATGCGATGAATAAGAAGGCGCTGCCCGAGGGACCGTTTTACACGCACTCGTCTCCTGCCGCGCGCGGACAACGCCCGTTGCCCGCAAAGCCGGCAGCTCTTCTTTTCCACAGTACAGTGCGGTGTCCGGTCGTATGAAGAGACTGTTTTCCAATCTTCAGCCACCCTGGCGGCGCAAGCGCCGTCGCGTCCTTTCCTCGTCCGCGCGTCGCCGGGCCGACAAGACCGTTGAAGGCGCACCGCCGTGGTGGCTCCGCATCCGTCCCGCCCGCGCCGGTCTCGGCGTCGGGACCGCTGTCCTGCTTTCTCTGCTTTTATGCATCCACCTCTGGCCCAACCGCGTTTCCCTGCGTGAAGGAGATACTGCGGATCGGGACATAATCGCTCCGCGCACCGTGCGCTACGAAGATACACTGGAAGCCCGGCAGCAGCGTGACGATGCCATAGCGCAGGTGCCCGAACAGTTCGACTATCAGCCCAGCGCCGCCGCCGACGCGCAATACAAGGTGCGGGAGATTTACAGCGCCCTGGAGCGCCGTGTCCGGCCCAAAGGAGGGGCAGATGCGGCTTCGCTCGACCCGGACCCGGCGCGCGTCGCCACGGAGATTCGGCAGGATTTAGGCATCGGCGGCCTGCGCGCCCCGCTGAAGCTTTTGATGCGGCAGACCCCGCAGGCCCGGCTGGAAGCGCGCCGCGTGTCGCTGGCTCTGGTAGAGCGCGCCATGGCCCGGCAGATCACGAACCGGAACAATTCCCTGGCGCAGGCGCGGGAAGCCTTGAGCCTGGACGAGACGCTTCAGCGTCTGCCCACGCCGCTCCGGCCTGCTGCTTTGGCCGTGGCCGAAGCCGCCCTCGTGCCCAACTATACGTTTAACGGCGTGCGAACACAGCAGGCGCGCGAGGCGGCGGCAAAAGCTATAGATCCTCAGGTGCGGCGGCTGGTCACCGGTTCTGTGGTAATTCGCAAAGGCGAGCGCGTTACCCGTCAGCATATCGACAAGGTCCGGGCGCTGGGCCTGCAAAACCCCCGCCTCGATGCCGCGACCGTAATGGTCGTCTGCGTCCTGGTCGCTCTGCTGGTCACGCTTACAGCCGTCTATCTGGCCCTGTTTCACCGGACGCTGTACCAGGACACGCCGCGTCTTTTTCTGCTCGCCCTGCTGTCCCTCATAAGTGTCGTCGGCATCAAAGTTGGCTCGACGCTGCTGGGTCTGCCGTTTTCCGGCGTCCATTTCGGCTATCTGGGCATGATGTGCGTCGCTTCGGCGGGCATGGCTATCGCCCTGCTTTTGTCGCCGGGTGTGGCGACGCTGATTGTCGCCCTGCTTTCCGTGGCGTCGGGGCTGCTGCTCAATAACGAGTTGCGTTTCACCGTCATTACGCTCGGCTCCTCGCTGGTCGGTATCGTTTCCGTGGCAACGCTGCGGAACCGGGGCGACTTATTGCGCGCCACCATGTATCTGTGCGGCGCGAACGCGCTTTTGATCGTGCTGATCGGCCAGATCGAAGGGGACACCGGCGGCGAACTGATGAGCGGCGCGCTGTGGGGTGTTATCTCCGGGCTGTTCGCGCTGGTTCTGTTCTGGATGGGCGTCGCCGTTTTCGAAAGACCGTTCGGCATTACCACCCATCTGCGCCTCTTAGAGCTTTCCGACCCGGCCACCCCGATTTTGCAGGAGTTCCGCATGCGGGTGCCGGGCACCTACGCGCACTCGCTCATGGTGGGGAACCTTGCCCACGCCGCCGCCGAGGCTATCGGGGCGGACGGACTGCTGGTGCGTGTCGCCGCGTACTACCACGATCTGGGTAAGATGAGCCGCCCCCAGTTCTTTATCGAGAACCAGGCGAACGCCGAAAACATCCATGACCGCCTCAGCCCTTCGATGTCCGCGCTGGTTTTGACCTCCCATGTCAAGGAGGGTCTGGAGATCGCCGAGGAGGTGGGACTGCCGCCCCATGTGCGCGACGTGATCCGGCAGCACCACGGAACGTCGCTGATGAAGTATTTCTATCACCGGGCGACAGGCGGGGTGCATGACCCGACGCTGGAAGCGCAGTTCCGATACGCCGGGCCGAAGCCGCAAACCAAGGAAGCCGCGATCCTGATGCTTGCCGACAGCGTGGAAGCGGCGTCGCGCACTCTCGACAAGCCGACCCCGGCCCGTATCGCCGACTTCGTGCGCGGCATGGTGGAGGATAAGCGGGCGGATGGGCAGTTGGACGACTGCGACCTGACGCTGCGCGACTTGAAGCAGATTCAGGATGTTTTTACGCGCCTGCTGTCGGCGACGCTGCATGCTCGTATCGAATATCCGAGCGCCTCTGCCGCTCCTCGGCCCCTGTCGGTGAAGCCCGCACCGGCACCTTTGGCGGCGGCGGCGCTGGCGACATTTCCCGAAGAGGCTCTTACCGGCGCTTTAACGGCGACCGTGGAGATACCGGCGGCGGGCGGTCTTCTTAAAGAATCCACGACGCATGGAAATGACGGTTCGAACGGAAGGGGCAGCGGCAGCGGCGGCGGTGACGGAACCGCTTCCGCTTATTCTGGCCCGGACAATGGCCGAAAAACTGGTTCGCGAAGCCGGTAGATTCGGGGCGGAAGTGAGTGTGGTTCTTACGGACGATCCGCACATCCACGCGTTGAACCGAGCCTGGCGCGGGGTGGACAGGGCCACGGACGTTCTTTCCTGGCCGCAGGAAGAGACGCCCGCTCCAAACGCAGCGGAAGAAGACCTGCTGGGCGATGTCGTGATCTCGCTCGATACGGCGGCGCGTCAGGCTCAGGCGCGGGAATGGACACTGGACGAGGAGTTGGCGCTGCTGCTGATTCATGGAATTCTGCACCTTCTTGGGCATGAGGACGAAACCGAAGCGGGCGCGGAGCGGATGCGCGATATCGAGCGGCGACTGCTGGGGCGTCCCCTGGAAAAGGTACAATAGGAATATGAGCACGCAGCGCCAGCAGTCGCAGCATCCGTGGCGCTCCAAAAACCCGCTTGATTCATTTCGGCACGCCATCGAGGGGGTGGTTCACACCTTTCGTACGCAGCGCAACATGCGTATCCACTTTTTGAACGTTGTGCTCGTGCTCGCGGCGGGGCTGCTTTTCCGCCTGCCGCATACGGAGATGCTGGTCCTGCTGTTTACCGTCTCGCTGGTGCTGATCACCGAAATGTTCAACACGGCGGTAGAGGCGGTCGTGGATATGATTACCCAGAGCTACCATCCCGCCGCTAAATTCGCCAAAGATGTGGCGGCAGGGGCCGTTCTTATCGCCGCGATAAACGCCGTGGTCGTGGGAACGGTCATCTTCTTCGGGTCGGGGAAGCCGCAGGAGGTCGCTTACCGGCTGAAAGAGCCGCCGCTGCTGTATGTTTTCGTCACCTCCGTTCTGCTGCTGCTTATCGTCGTGATGGTCTGGAAGATCGTCGGGGATAAGGGGACGCTGCTTCAGGGAGGCGTCGTTTCCGGTCACTCCGCCCTCGCCTTTTTTCTGGCGAGCACGATCATTTTCCTGTCATCTAATATCTTCGCTGCCGTTCTTGCCATTCTGCTCGCGCTGCTGGTGGCCCAATCGCGGGTCGAGGCGCGTATTCACACATTGCAGGAGGTCGTTATCGGGGCGGTGCTGGCGCTTTTCCTCACCGCAGGAATTTACGGGCTTTCCCCCCTGATCGGTCGGGTCTTCCCCGCGACCGGCCAGGCGGCCCCTTTATCCGCCCCGCGCTGACCCTTCTGCTGGAGGAAACTGTTTTTTGGAACCCCCCAGTTACCCGTCGCATCGTTCTAAGCACAGACCGTTCGCCCGCCGCCGCAAAAGTTCCGGCCCTTCGTTAGCCGCCGCCGCGAGGGACACGCCCCGGCGTCGTGTGTCCCTGAGGGGCGTCGTTTTTGCCGTGTTTTGCGCGCTTGCTGTGGCGATCTTTCCGGCTCGATTTCCCCTGCCCGCCCTGGCTCAGGATGCCCCGACCGGTGAAAATGGGGCGAGCGCAGCAGAAGCAGCGGCAGGGGGAGACATGAGCTTCCTGGCCTGGAGCATCGGCCTGGTGCTTCTGCTGACGCTGTTCAATGCCCTGTTCGTGATGGCGGAAACGGCCCTGGTATCGGTGCGCCGGTCTCGCGTGGAACAGCTTGTGGAAGAGGGGAGCCGGGCCGCCGTTGCGGTCAAGCGGCTGGTGGATAATCCCCCGCGCTTTATTGCGACGGTGCAGGTGGGCATCACTCTGCTCGGTTTCGCTTCGGCGGTGGCGGCGGCGACTACCCTGTCCCGCCCGCTGGCAAGGCCGCTGACCGCGCTGCTGGGGGACGCGGCGCGCGCCGATACCGTGGCGGTGATCTGCGTCACGATTCTTATCGCCTTTGTTTCGATGGTTCTGGGCGAGATCGCCCCCAAATCTATTGCGCTGAAATCGCCCGATGTCTGGGCGCTTCGGCTCAGCCCGCTGGTCAACTTCTTTGCCACCCTGTTCGCCCCGCTGACCTGGCTTGCGCTCAGGGCGTCCAATCTGTTAGTCCGTCCCTTCGGCATCAAGGCGGAGTTCTCCGCGCCGGTCATCACCGAGGAGGAATTGCGCCAGATCATCGAGGCCGGGGAGGAGCACGGCGAGTTGGAAGAAGACGAGCGGGAAATGCTTCATAACGTCTTCGATCTGGGCGAAACCCTGGTCCGCTCGGTGATGACCCCGCGTACATCCATGAGCGCCGTGCCCGTGGAAGCCGATATGCAGGCCGTTCTGGACGAAATTTTGACTTCGGGTCACTCCCGCCTGCCGGTGTATGAAGAAACGACTGATAAGATCGTCGGCATCATCCACGCTAAAGACCTGCTGCCGATCTTCCAAACCGACGAGCGGCACCTGGACCTGCGCCGCGTGATGCGCGCGGCCTATTTCGTCCCCGAAACCCGGCGCGTCTCCGATCTGCTCAAAGAGTTCCGCCGCTCGAACCAGCAGATCGCTATCGTTCAGGACGAGTACGCGGGCACCGAGGGCATCGTCACCATTGAGGACCTTCTGGAGGAGATCGTCGGTGACATACGCGACGAATATGATGTGGACGAGCCGGAGGTGCAGGTAGTTTCGGCGACCGAGTCGCTGATAGACGGTCTGATGAGCATCGACGACGTGAACGACCGTCTGGGAACCGACCTGCCGCACGAGGATTACGAGACTATCGGGGGGCTGATATTCGGCATGCTGGGCCACGAACCGATGCCCGGCGACCGCGTGCGCCACGACGGTCTGGAGTTTCTGGTGGAGCGCATCGAAGGGACACGCATCCACACGCTGCGCGCCACCAAGGTAGGCGCGGCGGGGGCGGAGGAGTCCTAAACTACCGCCCCGGATAGCCGCAAAAACTCCCGGAGCGCCTCCTGCCAGGGGGGCAGGTCATCCATGCCGCGCATCTCCAGGGCGAAACGCCGCATCGGTGAATAGGCCGGTCGGCGGGTGGGGGAGTTGAAGCGCGCGGCATATTCGGCGGCGGTGATGGGGACCACAGGCGTTGTCAGGCCCGCTTCGGCGACGATAGCCTGGGCGAACTCGTACCAGGAGCACTGGCCCGCATTGCAGACGTGGTACGTGCCGGGCAGCGGGTCTTCTATCAGATCGATTACCTTGCGCGACAGGTCTTTCGTATGGGTCGGGCAGCCCACCTGGTCGGCAACTACGGGAACCTCCGGCAGGCTTTGCGCCAGATGCAGTATCGCGGCGGGAAAACTTTTGCCGTGGACGCCGAACAGCCAGGAAGTACGCGCGATAATATGCCTGCCGGGAAGCGTTTCCCGCACAGCCAGGAAGTACGCGCGATAATATGCCTGCCGGGAAGCGTTTCCCGCACCAGCCGCTCTCCGGCTTCCTTGCTCGCCCCGTAGTGGCCCAGCGGGTTGACAGCGTCGAACTCCGTATACGCCGCGCCCTTTTCGCCGTCAAAAACGAAGTCGGTGCTGATGTAGACCATTAAAGCGTTCGCTTCAGCGGCGGCGGTGGCGGCGGCCACATTCCACGATCCCAGCGCATTCACCTTATAAGCGGCATCCGGGTCCCGTTCCGCGCCGTCCACGTTCGTCCACGCCGCGCAGTGGATGATCGCATCGGGCCGCGCCTCGCGGATCATCGCCCGGACCTCTCTCAGGTCGGTAATGTCGAGGGGAACGAAGCCTTCTCGGTGGTCTGTGGCGATCACCTCATGCTGTCGCTCGGTCAGGTCGGCGCACAGATCGGTGCCCAGCATTCCGCCCGCGCCCGTCACCAGAACTTTCATGAGGCGGCGACCTCCTCGTCATAGCCGTAGCGGCGCGTGTGGGCCTCCTCCAGATAGCGGGCCAGCAGTGTAATAGATGCCTCAATATCCTTGACAGCCGCCGTCTCGTTCACCGTATGCACATAGCGGCAGGGAATGGAAAGTGTGAAGCTGGGGACGCCGCCGCGCGTGCGCTGGATGCCGCCCGCATCCGTGCCGCCACGCGGCAGTATCTCCAACTGGTAGGGGATGTCGTGTTTTTCGGCGACATCGCGGAAATGGCGCACCAGCTTGGGATGGCACAGCAGCGACGAGTCCATGATCTTGATCGCCGTGCCGTTGCCCAGCCGCGTTATCTTCTCGTGCTCGTTGCCGCCGGGAAGATCGCCCGCCAGCGTAACGTCTATCGCCAGACCGATGTCAGGCTGCAAGGCATAGGCGGCGGTGGTCGCGCCGCGCAGCCCGACCTCCTCCTGCGTCGTCGCCACGGCGTAGATGTCGCAGTCGTGATTTTTGAGCGCGCGCAGCGCCTCCAGCATCACGAAGACGCTGACCCGGTTGTCCAGCGTCTTGCTGACCACATAATCGCCCATAATTTCGGCGCTACGCGCCATCGTCACCGGGTCGCCCACCTCCACCAGGCTTTTCACCCGTTCGGCGGGCAGTCCCACATCCACGAATAGCTCGTCCACCGTCGGCTGTTTCTTACGCTCCTCGTCGGTCAGCAGGTGCGTCGGCTTGGAAGCGGGCATCAGCGCGCCTAACAGTCGCTCTCCCGCAAAGCCATGCACATAGACACGCTGGGCCACCAGCACGCGCGCATCGAAGCCGCCCACGGGCTGAAGACGGATAAAGCCCTCATCATCAATATGACGAACCAGAAAACCGATCTCATCCATGTGTGCCGCGATCATCACCCTGGGGCCACTGCCGCCGCTGCCACTGCCCGCCGCCCCGCGCTTGACGCCGATGACGCTGCCCATCGCATCGACGGACACCTCATCTACCAGGCCCCGTATCTCCTGGAGAACCAGCGCCCGTATCGGCTCTTCGCGACTGGGCACGCCGGGTGTCTCGCAAAGGCGCTTCAGCAAATCAAAATTCACGCAATCATCCTTTCGCGGGCGTCGCTCGCCTGTTCCTTGCCAAAGTGTCTGCCCGCCTGCGACCTAATTTCCCGATGGTCTCGCGCCTTTCCTTCCGGGAATCGCTGTCGAAGTTTTGGCACCGTCGAATGAATTCGAGGCTGTAAAGGTACAAAGCCTGCCTTCGCAGGCTGCAGAAGTGGTAGCCGAGAGGTACCTCTTCAGTCCGCGAAGGCGGACTTCGTACCCTTGAAGCCTCGAATTCATTCGACGGTGCTCAGGATGCGTCTTCCTGCATCCAGGGCGGATGCAGAGCCGCGATTCGGGCATACACAGGGCAGTTCTCCTCGTGCGCCCCTCGAAGGTAGCCGGTGCTCATTAAAAATTCGCTCACAATCTCGCCGCCGGTGAAGCGAAAGGTCTGTTTGAAAAGCGTCGTCCACTCCAGCTTGCTTCGCGGGTGATGTGCGTCAAGCCAGGCGCTAAAGGAGCCATGCTCGCTGCGTATCGCCGTCAGACGCCGCGCATTCTCGATAGCCGCGTCCACCTTCAGCCGGTTGCGGATAATGCCGGGGTCAGCAAGAAGCCGTGCGCGGTCCGCCTCGCCGTAGGCCGCCACCGTGTCAATGTCGAACCCGCCGTAAGCCCGCCGAAAGCCTTCCTGCTTCTTGAGGATAGTCAGCCACGAAAGCCCCGCCTGATTGATCTCCAGCACCAGCCGCTCGAAAAGCCGGTTGTCGTCGCGCAGGGGAAAGCCGTACTCGTGGTCGTGGTACGGCCCATGAAACGGGTGGCCGGGAGCAAATTCACAGTAGCTGCTCATAGGAGATGTCCGCTACAAGACAGCGACCGGGTAGACCGCAATACCCGTGTCCACCGTCCCGAAGATGTGCGTATCGACCAGGAGTCTCATTTGCCCGCGAAGGTGCGCAGGCAGTCTTCGGGCAGCGGGTCGTCAAAGTTGGTCGGTACAGTGAACTCACCGGCACACAGCCCAAAGGGCCGAAGCTGCTTGATTTCCCCGTTGCCCGGTGCGGCAATCGGCTTGATCTCGGCCACGGGTTTGTCGGCCTGTACAACAACCAGCGTTTCCCCAGCTTGCACGCGGTGAAGATAGCCAACAAGGTCGCGCTGCATCTCCTCGATACTGATGGTGATCATATGGTTATTATAGCCCGAATTACACCCCGATGTCGTTTGGCAAGCACCTCGCTAACCGAGTAGCGTCTATGGCTAAGTATTGCCCAACGCCTCGCTTCACCGACGTGGCCAGGTAAGGGCGGTAGTAAACCGGGATGCGCCGCTGCCGCGTTCGGTGCAAGCGCTGGTCAGGCCGTTTGCTCGGTGGTTGAGGCATGACCTTTGGCGACCGCTGTTATGACATTATGCGAGTAGAGCCAAAGGAAACTTTCCTCCGATTGTACCATCGCCGCGCGCACTGCCATGTCCGCTACACCCTGCCCGGCACAGGTGGCGAACCAAGATACGAAGGCAGCAAGGCCGACCCAGAAAAAACTCTTGTCCACAAACACAGAGGCAATCCAGGCGGCGAGAGTGACAGCGGCGGGAAGGAAACCGTTCATACAGCCTGGGTTGGGTGTGGCGAACCGAAAACCAACAAGGGTGGCCGGGATTCCCAGCAGCAAACGGTAGTCCTGATTACGAACGGCAAACAAGCCAAGCGCAACAGAGATGAAGAATGCGGAACCGACCGTAGCAATCTGGCAGATTTTGCCCGCGAAGTTTCGCAGTGCTAAATCAATTCGGAAATCATAACGGACCCAAACTAAAGCCCGCCCTTGCTTGTGCGCCTGCTGAAACTCGGCGAAGGTTGCAAAGGGAAATCCTGGTAGGTCAGCAACGGATTTGGCTGTCATCCCTCGACGGTTTCCGTCTGCGAGTTGCGGTGAAGTTACAGGCGGCCTAACATTGTAATTATGCCGCACGGCTGCAATATAACATGGTGAGGCTATCTACTTTTACCGCACTTCCCCTCGTGGTGCGACATGCCAACCGGAAGCGCGAAAACTGCGGTAAAAGCAGCCTGCAGGGACGTATTATACCGTAACGAGGCGGGCGGCTTAATCGTAGCGCCAGACGGGCCATTCGCCGGAAAAGTCTATGGTCATGCGGCGGCGTCCATCGCTTACCCGCAGTATGCCTTGCTTGAGCGGTTCTTCCACATAAAGGCTGTCGTAGACGGGCCAGTTCTCGAACACCAGCCTGCGTCCGTTTGTCCAGGCGTCGGGCTTGCCGCCGGTGCCGCCGGTGTGGTGCAAGGTCAGCGTGTCGCCGTACAGGCTGGTGTAGGTGACGACGCGCCGGGACGCGAACTTCGACAGGTCGAGCTTCGTCCGGGTCTGCACGGCGCGGATAAATTCCGGCAGCGACCGATACTGGGCGCGGGTGCCGGTGTCTATGACCCAGCCGCACAGAGTGCCGTCGGTCTGAAGCCAGCGGTACTCCGGGTACTGCGCCGTCTTCACCGTTCCGTCCTTTTGCTTTTCCTGCGTCCGCCGCGACCAGTCCGCAAGGTCTGTCCAGCGTGTGGCCGTGCCCAGGGGCCGCACGGCGACAAACGCTTCTCCCGTCTGAAAGAAGTGCCAGCCGTCCTGCACAGTCGGTGGGGGAACGTCGGCGGGCACGGCAAGCAGGGAACGCGCGGCGGAAAGCGGGTCGGTATCGGGCCGAGGGACATAGCAGACATTGACCATTGCGCCCTGCGCCTGGTGGTACTGATCGTGGGGCGAGCGTCCCTCCACCGGGAAATGGCGATGGTAGCCGTTGGCCGCGCCCCACACCTGCACGGTTCCCGGCGTGCGGACCGCCAGCTTGAACTGTGTCGTCTGCGGCCAGATCACACCCACAGTTCTGTTGCCCGGAGTCGGGTCATATAATGTCCCCATCGCGAACTGATCGGTGTAGTAGCCGTATTCCTGGAAGGCGTTGCTGTCCGTATAGCTGTAATACTCCGGCTTGGACGCCCGCACGGCGAACGGCAGCTTCACCTGCTTGCGCGCCAGATGAGAGACAATCGGGTCGGGCCGATACGACGACAGCGCCGCGCCGATAGAGTAGCGGGCCGCGCCGTTTTTAGGGGAGAGATCGGGTGCGGGACCGGCGAGGGTCTGGCCCCACCAGAGCCAGCCCAGCAGATCGGTGTTGGCCTCGAACGGAGCCTGGGAGAAGCCGCGCGCTTCCGGCCCGGCATTCACCCCGTGGAAATACTTCAAACCGTAGGCGACGCTGTACCAGTCCAGCGCGGCCTTTGCCAGCGCGCGCACCTTGGGGTCCTGCGCGAAATCGTAAAGGTTGGCCCAGCCGGTGACGGAAAAGACGATATAGGTGCTCGAATCCCACTCGCCCTGGCCGATGGTGTAGAGTTTTCGGCACTCGTCGCGCAGGAACTGGAGGAAATAGGCTTTATCGTCCGTCTTCGGGTCGCCGGTGCCGCCTTTTTGGAAACGCTCGGCGAAGAGATAGCCCGTAGTGCGTGACATCATGCCGTGGTTTTCGGTGCCGCCGTGCCGGAACAGGGAGATATGGCCGCCTTCGTTCTCGATAAACCAGTCGCGGATGTCCGGCGGCAGGGTCCGTTCCCACGTGAAGAACAGCCGCGCCTTATAGATGGCGGAGAAGTGGTACATTCCCCGGTCGCCGCGAATCTTGGCCTTATCGACCGTACGTATCCAGCGGTAGGCATCCAGCGCCTCTTTATCCGCCGGGTTAGCGTACAGTTTGGCGGCGATAACGGGCTGGATATACTTGTGCGGGTCGCCCAGCTTGATACGCTCCGCCCA
>JAUJOK010000098.1 GCA_030447685.1 Armatimonadaceae bacterium | reverse complement strand
TGCAAGTCAATCAGTCCGATGACTGCCTCGTCCTCGCCGCTGGGACGCCGGTCCATAAACGTGGTTTCCTGCGCCAACAGATAGCGCCCCGACACATCCCACGGGCACTTATCGTAGTAGCCGAAGAAGTGGTACGCGGGGCCGTGCGTGACGGGTTGTGCGGTCATTGACCTCTCCCCCCTGCCCCCTCCCCTAAAGGGAAGGGGGAGTTACAAGTATAAGCTTCATCTGCTTTGCTCCTGACCTGCGAATAAGGCAGAGCCATCGAGCAAAGCAGAAGCTGGAAATGTTACTGGCTCCCCCTTTCCTCGCCCGCAGGGCGGTTCAAAAGCCGCTGCGCGGCGAGAGGGGGAAGGGGGGAGAGGTCATAATGCCCCGCGCTCCCACGGCCCCCAGATAGCCAGTGTCATGCCCGGCGTCTGGATATTAACGAACAGAGTTTGGCCGTCCGGGCTGAAGTTCACCCCGGCCAACTCGGAAGTAGAGGCGAGATTCTGCGCGAAATCGAATATCCGACCCTCCGAAGTCAGGCCGCGCACGAAGTTGGGCGCGGGGCCGTCCTCGCAGACCGCCAGACCGCCGCCGCGCGGGCTGACACACAGGTTGTCCGGCATTTGCAGAACGTCCGGGCTTTGTGACTCGAAAAGAAGCGTCAGCAGGCCGCCCGCCTGACCGCGCGGCGTATAGCGCCATATCTGCCCCAGCTTTTTATCGCCGCCGCTGGTCGCATCGAAGAAGATACTGCCATCGCCGTACCAACAGCCTTCCAGCCGGTCGAATGTCGCGCCGCCCTTCGCCAGCCCCTGCTTATAAACCGCCAGATTATCTGTCTCGGCGGCGGACGGGTCGGGGTCGTCTATGTCCACCCAGACGGCGTGAAGCATCCTGCCCATCTGCTGGCCGGTTCGCGTGTCGTAGCCGGGCTTGTTCTTGATGGCGAGCATCTGAAGGCGTCCCCCGGCGGCAAGCCGGGCAGGCCGGTTGGGCAGGAAGCGGTACAGCCCGCCGGGATTGAAATCCTCCGTTTCGTAAACGATGCCGGTGGCCGGGTCTACCGCAATCGCTTCATGGACGAAGCGACCCATTGCTTTCAAGGGCACCGGCTGGACCGTCCCGGTGGCGGATACCGGCACCTCGAAGCAGTACCCGTGTCCCTGGCGAAAGCGTCCCGTGGCCGCGCCGTTTCTATCCGTGCCCGGCGTCGCGCCCAGAACCGTCTCCTCGCAGCTTATCCAGCTTCCCCAGGGTGTCGAGCCGCCCGCGCAGTTTTGCAGCGTCCCGCTCAGGCTGACGAAATCCTGCACCACTTCCCGCGTCTGCGGGTCGACCACCACCGTCGTCGTGCCGCCGCCCGCCAGCGGGTCGTAGGATTTTGCCGCGTCACCGATAGCGATGCCTTCTTTTCCCAGCCTGTTATTGACTTCGTGATTGCGAATCAGGCGGATTTTACCGTCCATGGCGAAGGCAGCCATTCCGTCGTGCATGCGCGGCGTCGGCTTGCCGTCGCTCATCGCAGCGCCGGTCTTGCTGAAAACCGTGTACTGGAAACCGGCGGGCAGCGCCAGAATCTCCTCGCCCGTGTTTTTTGTTTTCGTCGGTCGGAGTGGGCCATAGCTCCCGGCTCCGGCTTCCCGGCGTCCTTTTTCCTCGGTGGCCAGGACCCCGCGCGCGACCAGGCCCTGAAGTCCCCAGACGCCGCCGGTCAGGGCCGCGCCGCGCAGGAACGCCCGTCGGTCGAAGTGGCTGCTCATGAATCTCTGTTCCTTTCTGCAAACATCCACACCGTGGTGGATTATACCGGCCCGATGTTAAGGCAATGTTAAGGCAGCATTGTTCGCTCTGTAAGCGCACGCCGCCTACTCTTCCATGACAAAATGCCATGCGCTGCTCATTTTATGCGCCGACCATAAAGGGTACCGGAACTGCTCGGTGTCAGAGCACTGTATGAAACCGGTCTTGCCGCTGACGTTCAAATCTGTCCATAGGCAGGGAACCCTGTCAGGGGAGATGCTGGCGTCATAAATGACAAATAAGCCTATCCGTTGTGGACTGCTGATTGCCTCGCCTTTTTTGACGCGCTCCGCTAATCGCTCCAGTTCCGGTTGAAAAGCGTGAAAAGCTACAAAGGCAGGCCATTGTGAAACCGGTACGGATAGAATAGCGGACACGCAGGCAATTACCACCGCCAGTCTGCGTATCAACAGGCGCGGCTGTGTGTTCCATAACGTCAGAGCCGGCTGAGTCCACAGGAAACCCGCCGCTACCGCTACAGGCATGGATAGGGCAACCCACAAGCAGACGGTTTCTAAAGGTTTCCCTGTGGCAGAGGACAGAGTGACGGGAAGAACACTCGAAATCAATAGGATAGCGCTCAAAGGTCGCAGCATATTTTGATCCCCAACAGATTCCATCCGGCCTGGAAGGTCTCCGCTATAAAAGCCCCTTTTCCTTGAGCGAAATCCAGCGGTTGTCACCCAGGATCACATGGTCCAGCAGCTCGATACCCAGCAGTTCTCCCGCTTCGCATAAACGGTGCGTCACGGCAGCGTCTTCGGGCGAGGGCGTGGGATCGCCGGACGGGTGGTTATGGGCGACGATCAGGGAGGCCGCCGAGGCGCGCACCGCCTCGGTAAAGACCTCACGCGGATGGACGATAGACGAGGACAGATCGCCGACCGAAATCGTGCAGGTGCGCTGCACGCCGCCCTTGGTGTCCAGCAAAACGTTGATTGTATTATTTGCACTCCACCCGCGACGTCTAACGGTACACTAATTACGTCGCTTTCGATCCCCTTTTCACCGACGGTTAGCGCCTCCCCCTCCAAAGCTGCCTGCAACGTCTTCGCAGGCTCAAGCAGCAGGTATAGCGCTTCCGGATGCCGATCGGCCCAAGTCTTTTCTGCCGCAGTTGCCTGTGTCAACCGTGCTTTTGAACCGCTACCCAAACCGATGTGCATGGCCCTGCGACGGGTGGCGTGGTACTTCCGCCCCGGCTGTAGGGCCGCGCTGATGATCTCCCATTCGGATGTACGCCAAGTCTTGCGAAGAGCGTCGTCTTCGTCGGGTGTCCAAGGGCGTGCGTCTCTGTCCCAGCCCCGCCACCCCACCAAATAGTCTGTAGCACCGGTGTTCCATGTGAACGCGATTAGGCATTCCCGTGTGGCCCCTTCGCCTGTCCAGACTACCACATGGTCTACGAGCAGAGTGATAATAGCCCGGCGTTTTTCTACCGTCAGATTATCCCATTCCCGCGTCGCCTGCGTCAGGATCTCGGCAACTTCCCGCTCAGTCTGCGTGATGGCGGTCGTGAGTCCTGCGGCCTGCGCGGCCTCCAGATCTCGGCGATGTTCGACCACACGAGCCATGATTGGTTGGATATATGTTGCGGTATATTTGTCGATGGCTTGGTTGGCGTATTCCGGGCCTGCGGCCGCCCAGCCCCGCGTCATGGCCTGCATTATTTTCTCCTGCACGTCCAAATCAGCTTCGGCCTCGGCAAGTGTGGCTTTTAGCTGCAGGACACGGCCCTTATCCTCATCCCGCCCCTGCGTCATCACCTTGACCAAACTGCGATCACCGGCGAGGGCATAACGTAGGCCACGCAGTAGGTGCCCATCCAATATCCGCCCCAAGGCGACATTGTTACCACAGTTGGAGCAGAGATAATTCTCATCCCCTTCAAGATAATCTCGGCAGCACTGCCACAACACGTGTATCCCGATGCGCCGGATTCGGTCCGTTAGCTCTGTGAGTCCTGCCACGTCCACCCCGAGCATACCACACTATACAAAATAACCCCAGGCGTTCGCACTGCCCCCGTGCCCATTTGCGGCCATGGTGGCGGGCAGGGCGGCAGTTTGGCAGTTATTTGGAACGTGCTGCGATTCATCCCAATTGTTTTTGATAGCTGCCTGGACATCTATTTTGCCCCATTTTGTCTGGACGGCCAGGTATAAATCGCGCTCTTCCTGCGTCTGTGCCAGGGCCAAATCATCATAGGTGCCGATATAGACACGTTCGGCCCTGATCCATGTATCAAGGGGCTGATCCATTGCGTCAGCTATTTTCTGCTGTTGTGTGATCGCATAACGGCCTGATTCACCAGATCCGTACTGACGCACGCCCAACGCGGCGGGGCTGGTCAAGATGTTCGTTAGCATTGCCACGCCAGGAAGGTGGGGTTCGTCATGCTGTAGGTAGCGCCGCCCAGTGGGATGTTTGTCAGATTCCGGTACGCGGACGTAAACGCGGCACAAGCAGGAACGGGTAAACGATTCCTTGGCCACGAGGGGATCCATGGGCGGGATCAAGAGCCCCTGCTGCCGCAGGTGAGCGCGCAGGATAGGATAGCTGGTGACGCCCGGCAGCATCGCAGCTTCCCATACCTTAATAACATACTGCCGATGAGGTTCGTAGACCTGGGGGTGTGGGTGTAGATCACCGACCACCACCCATCCCAGAGGGCTCGCACCGCCGCCTGACCATTCATTCTTGGATGCGCCGTTTTCACGGGCTTGAACGGTGCGGGCGCGTAATATTTCCCGTTCCGCTGCAGCTTTC
>JAUJOK010000097.1 GCA_030447685.1 Armatimonadaceae bacterium | reverse complement strand
TTCCCGCCGGAAGCGCGCGGTAGTCCAGACCCTGCGCCGCCGCCTCGTCGTAAAACCGCTGCTGCTCGGCCCGCGACAGGGTGGTCTCGATGCCGCTCATGGGCCGGATAAAGTATTCGATCATCCCATTGGTTTCGGGATGGTTCACATCGAAGCGGGAAAACTCACCGTCGGCCACCACATCGATACCGGCCAACTCCTGCGTTTTAAGAACGGCAAGCACGGCGTCACGGAGCGCCTGCCGTGTGGGCGAGGCGGCAAGCCAGGCGGGCAGGGGATACGAGCCGACGACGGTGGTACGGATAGCGGGGGGCATGGCGTTTCCTTTCCGCTGCCAGGTTCCGCAGGCGGCGAGCGGATTCCTGCCGTTCGTGCGCTGCTGCGCTGGGGCCGCCTGGGGAACCTGTTGTCGCCGCAGGCTACAGCGTCGGTGGCGGCAGCTTTACGATACCGCGCTTCTCTTCGATGCGGATAACCCGATCCGCCGTGATGCTGCGAAGAACTTCCTGATGACCCGACGGCCAGATAATGGTAACGCTGTCCAGCGAGGTGACGGAGCCTAACCCCAAGTGGATGCGCGGGTCGCTGGAAGACAGATAGCTGGAAGCCGGTGAGACGAAGGCTGTCCAGGTTTGTTTGCCCGCGCGGGCCGTCACCTTAGCGCCATAGGCGAATCGGTTTGGCCCCTTGCCGCGCAGGTCCAGCGTGATCCAGTGGTTGGGTGTCTGAGAACGGTTGTGAAAAAGCCGCGCTTCACCTTCAAAATCCACGACCACGAAGTCCATCTTCCCGTCGTTGTCAAAGTCGGCTGTCGCGCTGCCTCGGCCCAGAAGCGGCTCCGCGATCTCGCCGCCCAGGGCGGGTACCAGGTCTGTGAACCGCTGTCCCTGCTGGTTGTGAAACAGCATGAGCGGCTGCCGGAAGGTGGAGAGAGGGTCTATCTGACTGGCATTATCGTAAACATGGCCGTTGGCTATCATAATATCCAGCCACCCGTCGTTATCCATATCGAGCCACTTCGCGCCGAAGCCGAGGGGCTTGAGCGTGGGCTGGCTGATGTCGGTTCTTCCGGCGGCGTCTTCAAATATCCCATCGCCCAGGTTACGAAAAAGTGGATAGGATTCGTTAGAAAAAGCGGTGACGATAAGATCGGGCAGGCTGTCGCGGTTATAGTCGCCCCAATCGGCTCCCATGGCCGCTATGCCGCTGCCCGTAGCCCCATAAGCAACGCCGCTCTCGGCGCCAACGTTTTTGAACCGCAAACTGCCCTGGTTGTGCATCAACTCCGCCGGCGTTCCGTCATTGCCGATATAAAAATCCACCCGCCCATCGTCGTCTATATCGGAAAAGGCTACCACCAGCGCCTTGCCGTTGGTATCTTTCATGCCGGACGACGCCGTGACATCCTTGAAGGTGCCATTTCCCCGGTTCTGCCACAGTTCGCCGAATTCGGGACTATATTCCTGGGGCGGGCACCCACTGCGGACACCGGGCGTCAGCTCACAGTACTGCTTTTCGTCGGGGCCGAAGATGACATAGTTCAGCAGAACCAGATCGAGCGTCCCATTGGCATCCAGATCCATGAAACCGGCGCTGCTGCCCCAGTGGTTCCGATTGCGTGGGTCGAGTCCGGCGGCGGCGGTTCTATCCACGAAGCGCGTACCGCGCACGTTTTCAAGAAGCGCAAGCTGATGATAACCGGTCAGCAGCAGGTCCAGGAATCGGTCGCCATTATAATCTCCTACGGCGCAGCCTATCCAGTCCCCTTTGCGCGCCGCCAGCCCGGCTGCCGCGCTCACATCCACGAACCGACGGACGCTCCCCTCTGCCGGTACGTTCCGATACAGGGCGACCTGCGTCTCTCCGATCAGCAGTACGTCCTGCCAGCCATCATCGTCGTAATCCAGAAAGGCGCATCCGCGCCCAAAGGCTTCCTTGTTTCGCATAGGCCGGGGCTGCTGCGGCCAGCGGAACCGGATACCGCTGGCCGCAGCCACATTGGCGAAGCGGATACCGGAAGGGGTGGCAGCGGCGGCAACGGCGGCAGAAGCCTGTTCCGGCTTCGAACTTTTATGGGAAGAGACTTTGCCGCAGCCGCCCAGCAGCAGGCCCATCGCCGTACCCATCAGGCATCCGGCCATCACGAACCACAAGTATGCCTGCCATCGCTTCTGCCGCTTCTGCGTGATCATAGATCGCCTCGCCGTGATCTCGCCGTCTGCAAGCCCCGCTGTGCCTCTTTGTCCCCGGGCACCTGTGTCAGAACCTCTTCCCACTCCAGGATAGCCCGAGAAAGCCGCCCGTGCTCCATAGACCAGCGCGCCAGCCGCCGGTGGTGCTCCACGTTCTCGGGCTGCGAGCCGGAGACAATAACTAGACGGTTGAATTCCGATTCCTCGGTGCGGCTCCGCTCCTCGTCCGCAAGCAGTTTGAGACCGCGCTCTCGTTCACCGTTTCGAATAAGAAGGCGGCCCAGATAGAAGCGCAGTTTCGGATAGGCAGGGTTGAGCGCGTATGCCCGCTCCCATTCCTGTAGGGCTTTCGCTTCTGACCCGGCTTCGTGAAACAGGTGTCCCAGCAGGTTATGTGCGTCGAGACTGTTGGGATTGAGAAGAAGCGCCTGGTTCACAGCGCGCAGTGCCGCCTGGGTGTCTTCCCCGGCCCTGCCGGGTTGAACGCGTGCCCGTTCCCGCAAAATCTCCGCTTTTTGCAAGTGAATTTGCGGCTCATCGGGGGATAGCGTCAAGGCGGCTTGCACTGTCTCCAATGCCTCTGCGTACTGCCGCTGAGAAGCCTGGTTTCTTGCCAGGAGAAGGATCACCGGCCAGTGTGACGGTCGAAGACGCCGTGCCGTCTCCAACTCGCGCTCGGCATTTTTCAAGTCGCCGCTTTGTTCGAGGGAAAGAGCAAGGGCCACATGCGGTTCTGCGGAACCGGGCATTTGAGCCGCGACTTGACGAAAAAGCGCCCCCCCTTTTTTGTGACGACCAAGCGCGAACTCCAGGTACCCCCGGCGCAGAAGGGCCGCCGGAGACCCCGGCGCGAGGTGTTCCGTCAGGCGGACCATTGCCATGGCGCGGTCATAATAGCCAATCTGGCTGTATAAACCGGCGAGTGTATCAGCGATCTGGGGCGACTGTCGCGCGAGGGCTTCGAGCGCCTTCAGTTGCGCCGCTGCCTGAGGAATATCACCGCTTTGGATCAGTACCGTGGCCCGGTTCAACCGCGCCATGAAATCGTCGGGAGTCTGTCGAAGGCGCTGCTCCGCCTCCGTTTGGGCCGTCCGCTCGCGGTTCAGTTTCCGTATACGTGTCTCCTGGACGCGTACTTCGGTGTCAATCCGCATCTTCTCCGCCCATTGATGCCGCTGCCAGGGCAGGCTCAGCAGAAAGGCTCCGACAGCTATCCCCAGCAAAAGCAAGAGGCGGCGACCGCGTGTGGAAGGTGTTGTGGGATGCGTACTCACCGGCTTGTCTTGGAGGCTCTTGTTTTTTCCTGTTGCAGAGCGCGCGCTTCCGTAAAACGGCCCGCCTTGGTCAGTGCGATGTGAAGAGCGCGGCGGACAAACTTATCTTTCGGTTCAAATTGCTGCACGGCGCGCAGTTCGACAATCGCTTTTGAATACTCTTGCGACCCTAGGTAGATCAGGGCCAATTGCCAGTGGAGTTTCAAGTCGCCGGGCCGCACATCCAGGCGTGATATTTTCGCGGTGAAAGAATTGGTATTCTTTTTCATCGTATCGTACAGCTTCGCCAGCGGTTTGCTATCTTCGATACGTCCCTGGCGGCGGTAAAGCTGCATCAACTTCCATAAGACCATTCCGTATTGCGCATCGAGTTGGACGGCGCGCTCTAATTGCCGCGTTGCTTCCGGTAGATCACCGCGCTGTTCCGCAAGCAGCCCCAACTGGTAAGCCGCCTCGACATTATCCGGATCCCCTTGTTGTATCTGGCGAAACGCCGCCTCGGCATCCCCGGATCGATCCTGGCCCAAATACGTCTGTGCCAGGACTATCTGGTGACGGAGAGCCTCCGGTTCCCGCGCGATAGCCTTCCGTATCTCCGCCTCGGCTTCCGCGCCTCGGCTGACTTTCAAAAGCAAAGTAGCCCGCAGATTGGCAAGCGCCGCATCCTGTGGGGCAAGCCGCTGAGCTTCTTCCGCCTCCTTGAGCGCCTCTTCCGCGCCGATATAACGATCCAGAAATACGGCTCGCGCCACATGTGCGGCAGGTTCCTGCGGCGCTCGCCGCAGCGCCTCTTTGCTGGCATGATCGGCTTCGCGTTTCCAGTTAAGCTCTGAGAAAATATAAAAAAGCTTCAGCCATGGGACAGCATCCTCTGGGGCCGCCGCCGCCCAGCGCTGGTAGCACTCTATCTCGCGATCCAGGTAATCGGTTGCACGGAAGACGGCGGCTTTCACCGCTTCTACTTCCGCCGCCGGGGTGCCTTGCTGCTCTGCCTGGGTGGCAAGCTGGAGGGCGGTGACATAATCCTTGCGGGACACCGCTTCACCCGCGCTCGCCAAGCGGGGGTCTGGTGGGAGCTTCGCTTGCTGAGCCTGTTGGGGGGGAGGGATCGGCTGACGGATTTCTGGTCGCGCGAGCCAAAAACCCAGAGTGGCTGCCAAAATGACAGCCACCCCGATTACCACGCCCTGCTGGTACCGCCGCCGCCTGTGGGACAGAGGCGGTACTTCGGGTCTATCGTGTCTGACCACCGGCAGGCGCTCCCCCAGTCGGCGGCGTCGTCGTCGGGCACGCGCAGCCCCCGC
>JAUJOK010000033.1:27031-63699 GCA_030447685.1 Armatimonadaceae bacterium | reverse complement strand
GCGGGCGGTACTTGACCTACGACTCCCCCACTCGCAGCCACTCTCGCGGTACTTTCTTGCGGCTCCTGCCACCACCATAGACGTGAATGGGAACATCTGCATGGCGCGGATTGTGGTTCTTGACACGATTAACGTCCCTTAGTGGTGAACTAAAACCAAATTCCCGAAGGGGAGACCTCAAATTCAGCAGAATTTCGAGGCTCCCCTTCTCTTTTGTCTCCATCGCCACTTCCCCCACCAAAAGCGGCAGCAGTTCCGCCCGCTCTTCTTCTGTGGCCGCTTCCAGCCATTCCGAGGAGCGGTCGAACAGACGATGCACTTCCGCCACGGTAGGACGCTTCAGCTTCGCCGCCGTGAGGTCCTTCCGTGCCCGCTGGTGCTCCTGCTGGAGCGTGAAACGATCTGCCTCCAGCGTCTCCAGCTTCCGCACAAGCGGCACGATGGCGCGGCTGCCGGTGCTGGCAGCAACCCCATCCCTCAGCCGCTCGATTTTCTTCTCGACTTACTTCAGCCGCTTTGCCAGCAACGCCACATCAGCTTCAAGGTGACTCGCTTCCGGCAATTGGCGTGCGACCTCTTCGAGCACCTTCCGGACACGCCAGGGATGCGCTGCCATGCGCTGTATCTCGGCAATGACGGCCCCATGCAGCATATCCGCATTGATGCGCTTGACCGGGCAGGCAGCACCGAACTTTACGGCCTGAATGCACTCATAGTAGCGCACCGGTGCACGACGGCCTATATGGTCGGCGGTTGTCATGGTGCCCCCGCAGTGCTGGCAAGTTACCATCCCTCGCAAATAATAGGCGTGCGGGCTTGCCACACCCTGCCGCTTGGGGCGTCGTGCCCGGTTCTCTGCCCCGCTGTCGAAGATGTCCTGCGCGGCGTCCCACAATGCTTCAGGAACAATGGGTTCATGCGCCGCCTCGTTGACGTGCTCCCCCCAGCGTGCCACACCCCGGTACGCCTGGTTCTTGAGCAGGTAGGTTGCCTTGCTGTAGCTCCAGGGCACGTCTGTCACAGTACGCAGGTATTCCACAACCACTGTGGCATTGCGCGTAGCGACAAAGCGTTCGAAGGCTTCCACCACAATGGGCAGGGTCTGCGGGTCTGGTACGAGCCGCTTGGGTGGCTCCTTGTCGCCGTACCCCGTGGCACCAGCGCCGTCGCTGGGCACCGCTTCCAACTGATAACCGAAGGGGACGCGCCCGCCGCAGAAGTAGCCGCGTGCGAACATCTGCTGCTGCTTTGCCTTTGTCCACTGGCTGACCATCTTGGGGTACATGCCGTCCATCAGGATGGTCATCTCCTTGTTGACGTGCCCAGCCATGTCGGGTGTGAACTTCTCGCGCACCATCTCAACGGCAATGCCGCACTCCTCCAACTGGTACTCAGCCACATGGAAGGCTTTGCCGCGCGCCAGGCGGCTCATGTAGGTGACACAGACCGCATCAAAGTGACCGGCCTGAGCATCCGCAAGAAGTTCTCTCCAGCCGGGGCGCTTGAGATTGGTTCCGGTCTTTCCCTCGTCGGAGTATTCCCTGACGAGCAAGCCGCCTTTTTGGGCGACGTACTGCGTGTTGTATTCGCGCTGAGTGTCAATCGTCGTGTAGTCGCCGTGCGCCTGGTCGTCCGTGCTGCACCGCAGGTACATGGCATAGCGGACAGGGCCGCTTTTACCGCTTCCACGTCGTTTCATTCCTCGTCGCCTCCTTCACCGGCTGCTTCTATCGTGTCCGGCTCCACGGGTGTCAGCAGAGCAAGCAGTTCCTCACGCTTGAACAGCATGCGGCCCTTTCCCGCCACCTGATAGCCCTTGATTCTGCCTTCCTTGAGGTAGCGATACACGGTGCGACGCCCCTTGCGAAGCAGCGCCCCCGCTTCGTCCAGCGTCAGCAATTCCGGCGTATTTGTCTCGCTCATTGTCTTCGTTCTTTCTACGCGTGGCAAGGAATGCGCGCCCCTCCGTGTCAGCAGTGCTACTGGCTGTTAATGTCCATCAGCCGTGCCTCGATCAGGTCTGCCGGGTGGCAGTACATCTTCTCAAAGGCATCCAGCGGCCCGGCACTGTCCAGCGCGGCATAGGTTTCTATCTCGGACAGCCACCTATCACTGCGCTGGCTGGAGGCTTGGCAGTGGCTGTCATTCATGCCTTCGAGGAACGTCACCTGCGCCTGCGCTTCACTGAGCCATTCGGCCAGCATATCCGCCTGCCATGCCAAACGGGCAGCGGCTTCGGCCAGCTTGCGAACAGTGGCTGCACGGGGCCGACGCGCCGACTGCAAACGAGACGACAGCCGGGTAACGGCAGTGCGGGTAACGGTGGCATCTGCCACGAGGTTTGCCTGCGTTTGTGGCAGGGCTGAAGGACGGGTACACTCTTTGATACGGGGCATGTCACGATGCTCCTACTGCGCGGGGGGCGGTTTTCCAGGCCATGCCCCCTGCGTGGGTTTAGTCGGTCATGTTGTTGACCGCCACTAATAATATAGCACATAAAGTCACATTTATGTCACTTTTGGCAATACCGATGCACTTTTATTTTTGGGCATGGGTATGCCTACTGCTTTGCTGACGCCTGCAAAAGACGGGGCCAGAAGGGGTAGTGCAGCGAGGGACACAGGAAGGTTACTGCACCCTTTCAAGGAGAATCACAGCCCCATACCTTGACCGGAGTTTCACCCGCCGAAGTGCATTGGGCGCAGGGGGTGAATGCGGGGAGTGGGTACCCGCCTGTCGAAAATTTTCCAAAAATCGGCATTAGGTAAAGGGGCCGCCGTGTGGCCCCTACCGATGTGAAGCAGGGTAAGGTGGTCAGTGGGTAGAACTGATGGAACATAACCTGCTTCTGATGCGGCTCTGACCACAGGTTCGGCGCAATGATCTGTCTATGAAGAAGACGCGATAATTCGGTGTTTAGTGACGTAGGGGCAGGGTTTAGTTACGCTGGATTTTCAATGGGTGAAAGAATGCGAATCTGGAGTGTTTTAGTCTTAACGGTGCTCGTTTTTTCGCTAACCCTGGGGGTTTGCTTAGCGCAAACCTCTGAGGTTACGGTGTCCCAATCCGAGATGGAAATTATAAAAGCTCGGTTCAAGGGGGCTGGCTGGAAAACGGACACACACACTACGTCTTTTCATAATCTGCTGGTCGTCTCGGCAGGTGAGGAACTGCATTACATTTTTCGATTTGAAAAGTGGCCTGGTGGTCTTAGGGGAACCGCGACTCGTGACCCTAATGTCCGCTCGGATAGATATGTTGGCGGCGATCCAATGATAACGTTCTTTGAAGTTCCTGAATGGCGAGAAATGGAGCCTATTGCGACAAATCTTGGGTTTGATGCAGAAACATTCAAAAACTATGCGCCAAAGGCCAGCAGACAACTTCCGGCATCGTTGAGTCTCACGTCTCCGATAGTAAGGGAGCTTACATCCAGCGAGCGTAAAGCCATTCTTCAGGTCATTCGGGCAGGAGGACTCGTTCAACGGACTGTTTATGATGCTTCAGGGGAACGAATTGAAGAGTTACCCTTTGACACCCGAGTAATCAAGGCATACAAATATTTAGATTTGTTCTGGGTCATGCTCAACAGCAAAGTGGACCCGATCATCACAAAGTACGCCGTGATCTTGCGGGTGACACCTTCCGGCGGGAGACCCATTTTCCAACACGCAGACGACATTAGCCAATTGCCATTTGATGCTGCATTTCCAGAAATCGTCACGATTTATAAGGGGTCGAAGGGATTGTTTCCCTGGTGGAATTACTACGATGACGATCAGGGACAAGTAGGGTTGTGGTTCAGAAAGCAGTTGCAAAAGAGCGGTTCTTTCCGCGTATGGTCTCCTCAGGAACAGGAGACCATTCTCAGTAAGCTGGTCGATAAAGGGCCAAAATTCACAGGGCTTGTTTATGCGAGCAAAAATGCCCGTGCCATAGCACAGTTCTATAATGCTTCCGGTGATCTGCGTTATGCGGAATTCATTGACAACGAGCTTGTAAGAACCCGGAGCTTAGAAGAGGCCATAACTCATCTGGAGCAAACAAATAGTAGCGATGTGTGGTGGTGCTATAACGGCGTGTCTCAACAATTCGGGCATCCTTCGCTCATTAAGTGCCTCTATAAAACCCGTCACAAAAGCGGCGACAGGTGAACCAGGCCAGCGAGTAGAACCTGTGCCGTATAGCAAGCCAGCGGCCCGATCAATGCGGGCTGATGATTTCGATGTGCAAGAGCCGACGTATCCGAAAGAGGAACCCCTGTGAGACACACTACACGCGCCCTGCTACCCGTTCTGCTGCTCCTCCTGAGCCTTTCTCCTGTCCTTGCCCAGACCTTCACCGGCAAGGTCGTAGGCATTAGCGACGGCGATACCATCCGTGTACTGAAGGATGGTCGCGAGGTCAAGGTACGGCTCAACGGCGTGGACTGCCCGGAATCGCATCAAGCCTACGGCACGAAGGCACGGCAGTTCACCTCTACGATGGTCTTCGGCAAGGTCGTTAGCGTTGTCACCCGCGACACCGACCGCTACGGCAGAACAGTAGCCGATGTGTCCCTCGCTGAAGCCACCAAACCCACGATGCTCAACCGTGAACTGGTACGCGTTGGTCTGGCGTGGTGGTACAAACGATACGCTCCCAACGACAAGATTCTGTCTGCCCTCGAAGCCGAGGCACGCAAAGCTAAACGCGGCCTGTGGGCAGACCCGAACCCGGTCGCCCCCTGGGACTTTCGGCGCGGGGGCAGCACGGCCCGCAGCGGCGGTGCAAGAACGACGGCAAGCAGACCGAGCAGCATCACTTTCAAGCGCGCACCGTCCGTTACCCTCCCGCGCACCGCTGGAGTCTACATCACGAACACCGGCACGAAGTACCACAATGCGGGTTGCCGCCACCTGCGCCGGTCACAGATCGGCATCAGCCTCAAAGACGCCGAGGCGCAGGGGTATACGCCCTGCAAGCACTGTCATTAAGACGACCAACAGGATATTCGCCACCAGAATACTCCCCATAACGGAGACCCTGGTTCTGAGTGAATGATGGAGGTTCAAATGCGGAAGACGACATTTAGGTTTCTGTTAGCAGGCGTGTTGTTGACATCAATCACTGCCGGAGCATGCCCGGAAGATGGGCCTGTCCAAAGACCTGGCCGCAAAACCAGTCTTACGGCGAAGCAAGTTTTTGAGCGTTCCAAAAATGCCGTAGTGCGTGTCGAGACGGATAAGGGGGCGGGAACCGGTTTTTTCATTGGTGATGGCTGGTTTGTCGCTACTTGCTACCATGTCATCAAGGATGCAAAAACGTTGCGTGTCACGGACGCTACAGGGAAGAGCTATAAGATTGCAAAAGTCGGGGTCAATAAAGAGGATGATGCTGCTGTTTTGATGTTACATGAGCAAGGTCCAGCGCACCTGAATTTGGCAACAACAAACAGCATTTCCCCTGGTGACACGCTCTATGTAATAGGTAATCCACTGGGTTTCCTCACTCACACCATCACGTCCGGCATCCTGAGTGCCAAACGAGTCTCAGGTAACACCAAACTCCTTCAAATAACTGCCCCTATCAGTCCTGGTAGTTCAGGTAGTCCGATTATTGACCAACGGGGTTATGTCGTCGGCTTTGCCAGCTTCACGTTTACCCGCGGCCAATCCCTAAATATGGGCGTCGCTAACAAATCGCTGGGCGACATAGTAAAGAAAGGCTTTCGAACCACAGAGAAATTCTTATCGGATAATGGTCTGGAAAGCAATTCTCGCTTAGCCATGCCCCCATCAACGACACTTCCCTCGAAGGTATTTGAGGAACCCCCAAGTCATAGCACTTCTGATACTAAGGCTGCCGAGCGTTTTATGGCCGCATTCGTCAGCTATGTCGGTGATGTAGGCAAAGAGCTTTTGGCATGGGAACTTGAGTTGTATAGCGGGGAACCTATAGGGAGTGAGTCGGCAACCAGGCGCATAAACGCTGTTACCCTTCGGAAGAACTCGTTTAATTCCGCCGTACGTCGATATGATTCATTTACGGAACACACCGGAGCCTATGACATAAATACGTTCTTTGACACAGTTAAAGCACTTAGGAATGCCGCCTCTGATCGGTACAAGGCAGAACTCGATTATATTGGCCTTGCATTTGAACGCTCGACCGAATTGCGAGAAGCGGTTTCCGCCCGATTCATGGCCGAATCACAGCGAACTCGATCAGCTTATATCAAACTGTTAATGGTTGTGAAGAACCAACCCTGGTTCAATCTTCATAAGTTCCAGGATTCCATGCCGGCTCCGGTTCTGGGAGCTTTATTCGTAAACCTAAAGGATGTATGGCCTGATCCCATCTTCACCTCTAAGGCTGTCATTCGTTATGCTTATCCTTCATCCCAGTTCAAGGCAGGCGACCAGATCACCGGGATACGTTTAGATAGTGAGACATCGTTTACGCCGGTGGGGACATGGATAGATGTTACCCGCATCCTTCAGCAGGAAAAGAATAGCGTTTTTGATGTTCAAATTGAACGCGCAGGCAGCCAAATAGAGGTGCAGGGTCAAACCAGATAGTCTGTGATGAACTGGTCGGTTTAAGTTGACTAACCGGTTTAGACGCTACAGCGGGCGATACGGCAGGATAAAGCCAGTTGCCGCCTGCTCGCTCCGGATTAACATGTTAGGTAAAGCGCCTGCCCGCGCCGCGAAGACCGCCAAACATGTTAGTCGAAGGGAGCGCCGCGTGCTTGTGGCGGGTACCCTCACGCCGTGCCTGTCCCGACGCTTCACGCACGCGCGAGGACGGTAAAATGATGATATGGCTTCCAGCAAGGGACACGACAGCGACAAAGCGCCTGATGCCATGCAGGAGCTTTGGATAGCGGCGCTGGCGGCGGGCGAGTCGCCGACACAGGCGGCACGCACGGCAGGCTACCGGCACCCTCGGAGTGCGGCCTATGACAACTTGCGCTCGAATCTGCTGCACCGGGTGAACCAGGAGCGGTTTGAAGCGGCGCGGGCGGTGCTAAGACAGAACCAGCCGGTTGACGTGTCAACCCACCCGTTGGGGCCGCATGTTTCCTTGCTGCGGGGGCTGGACGCCGTGAAGCCGCTGGTGGTGCCTTATCAGGAAGAGTACCACGACCAAAGAACCGGCAGGGTAAAGACGCGCCGACGGCGGATGGTGGTACAGCAGCCGGATAACCTGCGTCAGATACAGTCGGCGGAGACAGTCTTGGCGCTTCAAGGGTTTTACCCGCTTGCCTGGAACCGGCGACAGCCATGATGCCCGCGACACGGCTTTGCCTTAAGATGCTCAAAAGATGTTAAGATGCTCATCCAAAATGAATGAGCATCTTAACAAAAGGTGAGCACCTTAACCGTCTTCCACCCCCACATCTTGTGGCAACGACCATTCCCAATAACCGCCACGGGCTGGACTGCCTACGGCTCGCGCCTTAACTCCTACCTTGTCCCTTGCCCGGCGAAGCGTTGCTTTGGCTATCCCGGCGTCCCTGGCCGCCTTGTCCACGTCCGCAGATTTTATCGGCCCTTCTGCCAGAAGGTCCCGCAGGAACTCTTCGGCTTCTCGCGCGCCGCCACTGGCAGAATCCGGGGCCGGTGCCGCCAGCAGCCGGTCGGCTGTCACCGGCGTTGTCCCTTCCCAGGCGATACGGGCGGCTGCCCCCTCCTCGTCACTTCTCAGGCAGAAGGCAAGCGATTCTGCGGCGGGGCAAAGGTTGTTCTTGACGGGGGCAAGCACGCGCCGGTTCTCGTCGTCGGGGTGCTTGCCCACCAGCAGCGCCGACCGCGCCGCGCCGACGATGCCGATGGAGCCGCCTCCCCGGTACAGGGCGCTTCCCCCTGCATCTTGTTCAAGTGCCTCAAAACCAAAACAGCCGCCCCGGTCTCCTCGGCCATCGCTGCAAGGGGCGCACGCGCGCGGCGAACGTCCTGGTCGTGGAAGGACTTCACCCGTCCCGACAGAAAGGCCATCAGCGGGTCAATGACAATCAGCCGAACCCCATGCTTCTGAACGATTTCTTTCATCAGCGCGATGTCATCGGGAAGCATCGGCGGACGGAAGGTGGTGCGTCCGTCGTCATTACCTGTTTCCGGCACATCGCGCAGAGCATGGATGCGTGTCACGTCTGCGCCTGCCGCTTCCAGGCGCGGGCGCACCGTGTCGGCAAGGCCATCTTCGGCGGTCAGCAGCAATGTGGCGGCGGCTTCGACGGGTGTTGTGTCGCCGGGCATCGTGCCACCGACGGACAGGCGCGCGGCGAGGTCGAGCGACAGCGTGGACTTGCCCAGGCCGGGGTCGCCATCGAGCAGGGTCAACTTACCGAATGGGATGCGCCCACGCCAGAGCCAGGAGACGCTTTCCGGCTTTACGTCCGACAGACAGACCACCTGCGCGTTTCGCCGCTCATCAGAGGAAAGAGCACTGGGCGAAGGCACTTCCGGCTTCGGCTCCCAGATCGGGGCGCGCATAGCAAGCTGGACAAGCTGGTCGCAGCTTCCCCCGTCCTTCAGCCAGTCTGACACGTCTCCCTTCTCCGGAAGGCCCGGCAAGTCTACCACGACAACGGCGTCGGCAACGCTATACAGCGACGCGGCCACCTTGTGCGCGTGTTCCTGGCCGGGCAGGTCGTTATCCGGCAGAATAACCACACTGACACCACGGAAAAACGCGCAGAAATCGTCGCTCCACTTACCGGCCCCGCCTGCGTTCGTTGTGGCAGGCAGGTCCAGTTCCCACAGGTTGTCGCAATCCTTCTCGCCTTCGCAGATGAAGACGACGCCCCCCTCCTTCACAGCGTCCAGCAGTTCCGGCAGGCGATAGGGCACACGCCGCACACCGTTCAGGTTCCAAATCCAGCCGCCGCGCCCGTCGGGACGGCGCTGGGCAAAGCCTTTGGGGGCGAAGCGAACTGCCTGATAAAGCAGATTGCCGCTTTCGTCCGTGTAGTCATAGGTCGCAGCAATCCGGCGCTGCTGGCTTGCCTCTGGCTGCCTCCCCGGAGACGGGAGCAGGTCACGGCTCTCCAGGTTCAGCGCGGCGAGAACAGCATCACGGGTGCAACCGGCGTGGCATTTGACCCAGATACGCCCGTCGTCACGTTCGCCGATACCCAGGCTGCGCTCGTTGTCGTCATGGGCGGGGCAAAGGGCTGTCCATTTGCCGGTGCCGCCGGATTTAACATTTTTGAGCCGGTCTAATACCTTGTCAATGCGCTCCTGGCTGTTCACGACACCTGCCCCCCCTTCTGAAGGCGAAGCCATGCCCGCAACCGGGCAACTTCGGCACGGGTGGCGGGCCGTTCCCCATGGAAGCCAAGCCGGGCAAGCTCATCCTGCTGTTTCGCCGTTGGCGGCACCAGGGACAAACGCGCCGCACGGAAAGTGTTCGTCCCGGTGGCAATTATCATTGTAATCGTGTTAACATGGGTTGACATCTGTTATCAATCTTCCTTCGCCGTCCCCACAGACGGCGAACAAATTCACGAAGGCGGCTGCTCTTTGCGGGGGCAGTCGTCTTTTTCTTCGGGTAAGTCAGTGGCGGGCGCGGTCTGCGCGTCAATCCGGGCCTGGATGCGAAGGAGAACCTCAGCCGCACGGGCGACGCGGCGGATGCTCTCCTGCTCGCTGATGGGCGCGGGAATGGCTTTGAGGTGGACAGGTCGCGCTCGCCGGGGCATGCTAACCGTCCTCGCCCTCATTTTGAATCAACTGAAGAGCAGTACGCCGACCGTCGTTCAGGGCTGCAAGAACGGGGTCATGAGGCGTAGCCCCTGTAGCCTTTGCCTGGAGCAGGTGAGAACATACATAGCCGACCAAATTGGGGTCTGTGCTTACCGCCACCAGTTTGGCAGTTGTAACATCAGCGCCACGATAAATCGCGATAAAGCTGGTCATCAGGAAACATCCTCCCAAAGTTCTCCGTCGGGCGGAACCAAAAGAAAGGCCCCGGCCTGCGGTTTCACTTCGTATGCAGGGCGGGGCCAAAATGGGGGATAAGATTTCCCTATTGAGTTAATCTTTTTTTTCTTGCCTATTTCGTACTTTCTTCCGAACACTGCCAAGCTGAGTCTTTATGGTCTCTTCACTGACGCCGCGTGCGCGTGCGATCTCTTTGCGCTTCAGACCCACAGCATCTAAAATCAGCACGTCCCGTTCGACGGGCGGTAAAGTATCCAGCCACTTCAGTCTCTCTGTATGCCGTTCGCCCTCTTCGGCGGCTTCGATACGAGCAATCAGCCTTTGCAGGGGATCGTCATAACAGGGCACAGTCTCTAAGGGTGAATCTCGGATACCTCCCACTACATCGGCACGCATGTCAGTTTCGGTTAAAGAAAAGCTCGTTTCATTCCTAAAGTATTCGTCCCAGTCTTTAGCTATCTCTTTGTGAATATTAGAAAACTCGCTCAGCACCATCGAAGCGACATCCCGAATGGTAACTTCACCCAGGTAATTCCGCTGCCAGCCCCTGTTCAAATGTGGATTGCTCACGGCTAAGCATGTTCTCCAGGCGCGTATTCTGCTGGTTCATCCTCGACGCCAGCCAACCGGAAATGGCGACATTTCGTACTGTCGAGGCAATTTCGTATGGCGCAATATTATGTAGGGCACAGCTTCCCGTTGGAATTGTTCGAACGCCTTTATCATCGATTCGAACATCAACGTGCCGCTAATGCTTATGGGCGCGCGGTATGCAGCTTGACGCATATAAGCCGCACCTAATGCGCCTATAAGACAATTGATACGTGCCCCCTGCGCTTCAGTCCATGCCTCGAACGATATGCTGACGTTTGGCGTGCTGAACGTGCCTGTGCTGGCATCATAGTTGAAACGGGAGCGCAGAAGAGCCGCGTTTTCCGCTCTTAGCGTTTCGAAATGCCGAAGCAGTTTTATAGCCTTGTGACCAACGGGGACATCGGCTTGCATTACCTGGCGGAGGTATTTGTCCCTTTTAGCCTCCCCTTTATGAACGCTCTACGGGAACGTATGATTGCCTTTTCCATATCGTCGGGATTCATGGCTGTCCTTATATTCCCGGTGGGAGAAAAGCAGAGCTTCACCCGGTGTCATGGCACTCCGTATCCCCCCAGAACCTTGGAGTACCCTCGCCTTCATTATAGCCCCGTCAGAAACAAGAAGCCTTCTGCCATGGGCGCGGCTATTGCGCCTTCAAGAACCTCTAAAATCGCAAAGGGAATAGGCAGCCGCGTGTCGAACCGGTTCATCAGATATATAAGGCGTGATCTGGGGAATCGCAGCCACGACCAGGACACGGATAGCCCTTCTAATGCCCGGTGGTACATCGGAATTAATGGGGGTGAGGTTCAGTAGCATCACCGTTTCAACAGGAGGAAACACCGTGGATTTCATAGACCAGCTTCAAGCACTCGCCGCCAAAATCCCCAAACTTTGCCCCGTGCTTCAGACGGAAGAGGCGACCAAGAACGCGCTCGTGATGCCCTTCATCAACATCCTGGGATATGACATCTTCGACCCGACCGAGGTGATCCCGAGTTCACCGCCGATTATGCCATCAAAAAGGGGAGAAGGTGGACTACGCCATCAAGAAAGATGACAAGATCATCCTCCTGTTTGAGTGCAAGCACTGCGGCGGCGACCTTAACGTCAAGCACGCTTCGCAACTCTTCCGCTACTTTTCCACAACTGAGGCCCGCATCGGCGTCCTGACGAATGGGATTGCTTACCAGTTCTTCACCGACCTGGAAGCGCCGAACAAGATGCGAGCGGCCTTTTCTGGAAGTCAACCTGCTGGAGCTAAACGAGAACGTTGTCAGCGAGGTCAAGAAGCTCACCAAGCCCGCCTTCAATCTGGATGACCTAATGACAGCCGCCGGTGACTTGAAGTACACCCGAGAAATCAAGCGCCTGCTCACCGAACAGATGGAAAACCCGACGGATGAGTTCGTGCGCTTTTTCGCGTCTAAGGTGTTTGATGGTTCGCTGACCCCTGCCCGGCGCACATACTTCTCTGGCATTACTAAGCGCAGTTTTAACCTACTGGTTAATGAGCGCATCAATGACCGCTTAAAGTCCGCTATGTCGGGAACGGCTGCCCCCGAAGTCGCGCCACCCTCCCCTGCTCCCACTGAGAACGGGGCTCCCCCAGCCGAAACCGAGGCGCAGATGAAGGAGCGCCTGATACAGACCACGGAAGAGGAGTTAGAAGGCTTTTACATCATCAAGGCACTCCTCCGCGATCTCGTGGACCCGAACCGCATCGTCCACCGGGACACCCAGAGCTATATGGGCATCCTACTCGATGACAACAACCGCAAGCCCCTGGCCCGGCTGCACTTCAACCGCGCGCAGAAACACGTGGGTATTTTCGATGAGGAGCGCAAGGAAGAACGCGTGCCGATAGAGAACCTCAACGACCTGTACCAGCATGCTGAAAAACTGCGGCGCGTGTTCGCTTTTTACGAGCGTGAATCGGACAGGGCTGGGCAGCCTGTCCGGTAGATCGGCTGATTTTGGGTTAGGGGGAAAGCACATGAAGGATAGGTTGCGTATTGCGGCTCTAACGACGGGCTTTGCCGTCTTGATGGTGATTATCCCTCTCGTTATCCTCTTCCTGGTTACCCTATTCTGGTGGCTGGTACTCGGTATCTTTTTCGGGTGGAAGTGGAGTGATCTTGTCTTCTGGATGCAAGCCCATCTGTGGATGTGCATTGTAGCCGCGCTGTTGGCCGCTCCCTTTTATTTCATAAAATGGTACGGAAGCCCCGTATTGCGCACTGTGGCAAGGGTCTGTAACAAAGGAGCTGACGTACTTGACGAGATCATTAACTCGTCAAAAAAGCCGCCGCCAAAAGATACACATACCACAATTGATACGTCCGGATATTGACATGCGGGTAATCCGTCATGCTGGCGTCATCAGGTCGCGCGACGGGTGGAGCGGTTGGTGGTGAGGAGAGGGAGGAGAGGGGCGTGGAGGAAATCACAGAGTGAGCGAGACGGCAGCAGACAACAGGGTAGAAAAACGTAATAGTAGATGGGCGTATTTCCGGCGCTGGTTTCGAGTGAAGTTGTGGATTTTCCGAGTGGCAGCAGGGAAATGGAATTCTTATCTTGATAAGAACCCTCTTGCTTCTTTCTCTGCATGGTTTCTTGGCGGCATTGCCAACGTGGCAGTCTTCCTTACCATCAAAAAAGACATTGCTGCAAGCATTGGTATCAGGCTTGGCCCCTTCTTCGGACAGACATGGGTTCTGATACTTTTGCTTTTGATAGCACCTGGGCTCGGGGCAATCAAAAAAATCCTGAAGATTATTGAGGTTCAGGACGATAGAGCTAAGGCTGATACGCTGCTGAAAAACACCTCCATCCTCAAGCGGTGTGCAATGGAAATCTCTCAGCGGTATCAGGACTCACACCCGATGTCCCCGGAGCAGCACCGTGCGCAGGTGATCGGCGTAACGACATCCCATATTGCGGCAGCTTTTGCCGAAGTTACCAAACAGGAGCTTGAAAAAATAAAGGTATTGACGGGGCGCGTCGAGAAGGGTAAACTCGTCGAAATTGTTTCCATTGCTCCCTCGGGAACGGCGCAGCTGTCCACGCTTCGAGAATTGGCAGGGGAACAAACCTCTATATCGCGTTGTATCAAAAGTAAGAGGACACTGACGCTACCCGACATTAGCCTGGAGGTGCTAAAAGGGAAGAACAGCAAATTCGTCGTCACGGAGAGCAACCCCGAGGGCGGTAAGGGTTCCCTAATATGTTTCCCGGTAGTTGGGTACAAAGGCGGTACGGTGCGATATATCGTCTCTGTGCAGTGCTTTGTGGAGAGAACATTCAACCCTGCCGACAATAGATACTACGAACTGCTGCTGGGGACATACGGAGCCTTTATGATTATCGCAGATAGGGCTTCATCAACAAGGGGGACAGTGCGGACGCGTGAACGCGTCAGGAGTTTTCAAATGGCTATAACAACGGAGAAGGATCTGACACCTCGGAGCGAACCCACGGGGTACACAGCACGGGAGATCGAAAGAATTTTAACCGAGGCACGCAAAGAAGCCGCCTTAGTCAATGTGCCTGTGCGCAGGTCAGCCGAATCACCGGCCCCATCGACAAGAGGGACTAAACAGCAACCACAACGTCGCAAGTAGTCACTCTTAAAAGGGAACAGTGTGCGAAACCGCTTCAAGGGCCGGGAAGCACACGCCACCCGGCCCTTGCTGTTTGCTGTCAGGCGCGCCGCAGCATAACCGTAACGGAGCGTTTGGCGGCCACGTCCACGGGTATAGTAACCTCGTGTGATCTCTTTCTCTCCACGCTTAAAGTGGAAAGCCCCTGGTCGTAATGACCAGGGGCTTTTTTTGTTGTGGCTTCCCGAGACGATGTGCTTCAGTTCACGATGATGATGTCCATGTCTTTCTTCCTCCTCGAAGAATGACGGGCTGCTGCGCGTTCACAGGTGTGTGAACGGGGCAGCAATGGTAGCGCGGTTCTTTCCGCTCAACTCTTTAGACAGGCAGGGATGACAATGGGTTCAGTTACTTTTTGCCCTGTTGAAACGACCAGGAAAGCTACTAACGCTTACGCAAAGCTGTACGCCACGCGGATTCCTGTGCGGGACGGCTGGAAGGAAGCACGGCGGGGCAAACGAATCGGAAGCCGAAGACGGTCGGGTTTTGGTAGCTCTGGTTCTTGGCACGATTAACGTCCCATAACGCGACTTTATCGCTAACCCACCCGCACGATGGGCGGAAGGTGGCGGCGAAAGCGCATGAAGACCGTGGACTTCGACAACTGGAGACAGTTCGAGAAGTACGCGGTCTTTTCCCGTTACATCCACCCGTTTTACCAGTCCGCCCATCACTTCGGTTCGCTCATCCTCTGGTAGCGTGTCCCATACCTGCAATATAACGCCCCAAGACTGCTGTACCTGCTTCGGGGTCGGACGCTTGAGCGTTGCCTGCTCTATCTCCTGCTCGATGGTACAGAGTGAGCGGCAGACCTCATCCTGTTCCTGCTCCAGACGTTGCAGCGTCCCCAGCAGCGATTTGAAGCTGCCGCCCTGAGCAATCGCTGTCGTGATGCGCTCGATCTGAAGCGCGATGTCTCGCTTCTTCTTGGTCAGTTGTGCCCGCAATGCCACCTGCGTTTCATTGGCACTCTGCCAGCCGCCAGAGTTTCGGATAATGCGACGCATAACGGTCTCGTGCTCAGCAGCATTGCGTATCTGGTGAAGCACCGTTTGATGCAGCGCGTTCGCGTTCACCCGCTTTACCGGGCAATCAGTCGAGTGCGCTTATTGGTGTCCAGACAGGTGTAGTAGCGGACTTTCTCGCCGCTCTTGCCCCGCACGCTGCAATGGGTGTAGGAGCAGTTGCAATAAGGACAGAAGACGCGCTCCTGAAGATAGTAAACGTAGTCGTCTTCGGTACGCGAGCATCTTGTTCCCTGCGGGCGCTCTGTTAGGAACTCCTGCACCCGGCTCCAAAGATCGGGCGGAACGATAATAGGATAGCCTTCCTCGTTTCGATGGTCTCCGACGCTTTGAACGCCGATATAGGCTTCGTTCGTCAGCAGCCGCTTTGTCTTGGTGGTATCCCATTGTCGGCTCGTGACGGCTTTGAGATAGTCACGTACCTTCGCGATGTTGCGGAACTGAAGGAACAGGTTGTAGGCGTCCCGCACGATGTCGGCATTATGGGTATGCTCGACTAACCGCTGCGGTGGTTTCTTATCGCCATCTAAAGGAGTCGCTTCCCCGATGAACTCCGGGCGGAACCCGAAAGGCACGCCTCCTCCGGTGTAATAGCCCTTGGCAACGATAAATCAGCCTTGTTTCTGTGTTTCTGTAAAAGTGGGGCGTACCTTCTGGTTTAGCTCACTCGTTGAACGTCAGGTAGGCTTTACCTGCTTCCCACTCGTCTGAGATTTCCATCAGCACGGCAGACACCAGGCGCAGACAGGATGCCTCGGAAGGAAACAGTGTCGCCACACGCGTTCTTCTCCTGACTTCCTTGTTGACGCGCTCCAGGCCGTTGGTGGTTCGCAGCAGGCGACGATGCGCTTCGGGCAGGGCAAAGACACTCAGCCCCTCAGGTAGGTTCGCCTCGATCCATGCCGAAAGCTTCGGCGCGCTGGCTTCATACGCTTTCATCTCCTGCCTGGGCACATGCGCCTGCGCGTTGTGTTGCAAGTGGAACTGACACCGCTGCCAGGGAACCGCGCCAAAGACCGCCTGGCGCGCGGCTTTGAGACCGCCGTGGTCATCACTGGTGATCAGGCCTCTACCAGGGCAGCAGGGTCCCTTCATGGATCTGCCACGATTGGCGGCTTTGTTGGATGAGAGATACAGCAACGAAAACGCTCAGGAGGTGAACCCGTTTGCTGGTAGGCGGCGGCAGGGTTTGGCTGTGAGCGGTATGAGGATGCCCCGGCGCGTTAAGGCTAAAGCCATTCACGCAGAAGGAACAGGGGCCGGGGAGCAGTCATACTCCCCGGCCCTTTTTGCTTTCGTTTCCCCTGCCAGCCTGCTATACTGGACTACGAACTTTTCTCTTGTTCGCTCTGATCCACGGCGCGGCGCTTGACCGAGGAAGCTGACCAGGTGAAGTACAAGCTGCAAAGCTATAGCAAAGTCACACACTTATGACCGGGGCGGCCTGATATGACCGGTGTTTGTAGATACTGCAAAAAGCAAGACATCGGGATAGTTTATTGGGTGAGTTGCTCCCCCAGTGGGCCGGATGGGGAGCCAGTGTGTTTCGATTGCCAGGGGTGCCTAAGCTGTTGTCGAAAAGATTCCTTGTATCCTGGCAGGGACGTTACCCTGTTAATCTTCGATTCGGCTGGTAAGTACCGAGAGGTCAAAGTTATCAACGGGCAGTTGCAGAGCGAAGCGGTCTAACCCTCGTTGCAGTCTGTCCTGTCAATCAGCGCGCTTGCCCTGCGCCGTAGTGCTCCACCTCTGTAGAATCCATCCTGTAGGTGTGCTGCGACCAAATCAGAGCACACCTACAGGATACAAAGAGATCACAGGGCGTCATTATACCCCGCTGGCCCCACCATCACATACTGGCTGCAATGCCGTTTTTGGCGACGTGACACTTGACGACCTCCGGGAACTCCTCCGTGATGGTGATTCTGACCAGACAGTCATTGAGACGCGCCCGACAGTGCAGGATATTCCCGTCTACCTGGTGAAATGTTCCCCGATATCCACACTGTCGTGAGTCGTTATGCCCCTTCAAGATAATCCCGTGTCCGCCGAAGCCACAGAGGCTTCGGCAGTTTCCCGCGTTGATCCGGGCTGCTTGCCCGCCTGGGAAGTCGATGATCTCCCCCCGCCCCGGCCCCTGCGCGCACGAAACCTGCTGGCCCTCATCGGCCCCGGCCTGGTTCTGGCGGGCGGTTCTATCGGCACCGGCGAATGGGTGATGGGGCCGCAAACCGCCGCGCGTTATCAGGGCGCGATGATGTGGATCGTACTGGTTTCCATCATCGCGCAGGTCGTGCTCAACACCGAGGTGATGCGCTACACGCTCTGCACCGGTGAGCCGATCATGACCGGCTTCCTGCGCACGAAGCCCGGCCCCCGATTCTGGGTGCTGTTTTATCTGCTCTTAGATGTCGGCGGCTGGTGGCCCGCGCAGGCCGGTCTGGCTGCCCAGATTCTCGTGGTCGCCGTGCAGGGGCTGACGCCGCAGGACACGATCAACCCGGACACGGTGCGCCAGCTCAGTTACGTCGTTTTTGTTATCTGCGGGGTTCTGGTTCTTTTCGGCGGCAAAGTCTACAACATGCTGCAGATCGTTCTGGGCGGCAAATTCCTCGTCACGCTCTTTTACATGCTGTTTTGCTGCATCTTCTTCGTCTCCCTGGACACCTGGCTTCGAATCTGGGGCGGGGTGTTCGACCCGACCCGTCTGCCGCGTGACGCCTCCGGCGCGACCACCATCGACTGGAGCCTGATCGCGGCGCTGGCCGGGTTCTCCGGCGTCGGCGGAATGGGCAACGTCATGGCGAGCAACTTCGTGCGTGAAAAGGGCTGGGGCATGGGCGGCAAAGTCGGGGCGATTCCTTCGGCCTTTGGCGGCCACAAGATCGAGTTGTCCCATATCGGCACGATGTGTCGCGGCGGCGAAGAGACACGCCAACGGTTTCGGGGCTGGTTCCGTTACCTGCTGGTCGATCAATATCTGGTCTGGGCGTTCGGCTCGCTGGTGGGAATGATGCTGCCCTGTCTTCTGGGAGCGCAGTATTTGCGCGTCGAAAGCCTCCAAACCGGCGATCAATGGCGCTGGGCGGCGGCGCTGGCGCAGGATTTCGGCGCGGTGCAGGGGGAGATTTTCCGGACGCTGACACTGCTCTGCGGCCTGATCATTCTCATCCCCGGTCAGTTTTATGCGGTGGATGTGACGGCGCGGCGCTGGACGGACGCCGTCTGGTCCGGCAGCGCGCGCGCCCGCAGGCTCGACAGCCGCAAGGTCAAGCACCTGTACTACCTGTTCGCGGGCGGCTATGTGGCCTGGGGCGTGAGCGCCTACACCTTCTTCCCCAATCTGTCGGCAACGACGATGATGGTGATCGCGGGCAATGTGGCGAACCTGGCGCTGGCCGCGACGATCTTCCACACGCTGTACGTAAACCGGCGCTTCCTCCCCTCGGAAGTGCAGCCGTCGCGGGGCAAGCAGTTCGCCCTGATCCTTTTTCTTCGTCGTGATGTTCGGACTCGTCGTTAACCAGAAAATCCTGCCGTTGATCTTCGGTTCATGAAAATTATCAAATACGCGAAACTTGACTGGACACCCTGAGCAAATTGCGCATGGCTATATCACTTGACCTCTTACAATCTTTCTGCACTGGCTTTTAGGTTACGGAAAACCCGCTGTCATCACAGTGGTTCATCGGCATGGAGGAAGGCGGCGGGAAGACCGGAAGCGGGAGATTAGTGCACGTCTTGGCGCGTGGGAACGGCGTGGTAAACAACCGGTGGAGGACTTACGCGACTTCTGCCGTGAGATGGGATATGACGACCTGGTACGGTATGCGTCTGCGGACGCGCCGCGTCAGAAAACATGGTGCGGCTTGATTAAACACAAATGGCAGCGCGAGGGTAAAGCGTTCACACCCAACGAGGTTCTCCGCTATCAGCGTACGGAGTGGCTTTCGAGTGACAGCGATAATTGCCTGCTCAATCTGATGCCTCTCCCATCACCGGGAACGTCAGAGTGGAACTGTCGCAGTGGGATGATCTGCCATCTCCATAGCCGTAAGGCGTATATGACAGGTTTGTTAGACGAGTGTATCCGTCTCATCAGAGATGCCATTGAGCATACCAGCCAAAGCAAATAGTCTTTTTTGGCACGAGCTATCAAAAGCATTGGGATCGTATTGCTGCTGGCTTTTGGAATGCACCCTTGGTGAGACAACAAGTTAAGGTGCGGTTTATTGACGGGTGCAGCGCCTCGAACTCAGCCGGTGGCAGGTAGCCCAGTGCTGAATGCAGCCGCTTTTGGTTGTACACGCACTCGATGAAGCCTGGATGTTGCCCCTGGCTTCTGGTAGGTTCTCGTACTCGCACAGGTAAACCTGCTCGTACTTCAAGGTCTTCATGAAGCTTTCTGCCTTGGCGTTGTCGTACGGGTTGCCGAAGTGTCGGCTCATGCTGATCTGGACATCGTGCGCTCGGAGTAGGTCTGTGTACGCAGTGACTTCGCGTACTGAACGCCCCGGTCACCCAGATGCACCAAGCCCGGCTCTGGATGCCGTTCTTGCAGGGCTTTATCAAGCGCGACAACAGTCAGGGCGGTATCCAAGCGTCGCGACAAGTGCCAGCCGATCACCCGGCGTGAAAAGGCATCTAAAATAACGGCCAGGTAGATGAACTCGCTTGCCAGGCGGATATAGGTGATGTCGCTGACCCAGAGTTGTTCAGCCCCGTCACCACGAGCTTTGCTGCCAGGTTCCAGGTAGACTGGCGATCGTGTGCCGAGTCGGTGGTCACGGTGAACTGCTTCTTACGCAGGCACAGCAGGTTGTCTTCGCGCATCAGGCGCAGCACACGTTTGTGGTTGACGAGCGTTCCCTGCCGATGTAGTTCCTTGGTGATGCGCCGGTAGCCGTAGGAAGGCATCTCCAGCGCGACCTGCTGAATCGTTTCGCGCAACATCATGTCACGGCGTATCTTTTCCTTGGCAACACGATGGCGATAATAGGTGCTTCGGGATAGGCCCACGGCCCGACAAAGGGAGGTGACCGAACAAGGCGTTTCCGGACAAGTCAGCCTTTCCTGGACTGCGGCGCTCATGGCTTTTCGCCCTCCCGGACTTCGAGCTTGTGCAGCACCTTTTTTAGAAACGCGTTCTCCACGGTCAGCTGACCGATGAGACGCTCCAACTCAGCAATCTTGGCTTCCCGGGTATAGGCGCTGCCGTTACCGGCAAAGGCAGTCTCTGGATAGGTGTCGCGCTGCTTGCGCCACTTGCCGATCAGCGTCGGGTGCAGTTGATGTTCGCGGGCAGTCTGGGCAATGCCTTTGCCTGCCTCGACTTCGCGCAGAACCTGGATCTTGAACTCTTGGGTGAACTGACGTCTCTTGATGCTCATGGTGGACTCTCTCCTGGAGAATACCACCTTAACTTCCTGTCTCAGGTCAGGGGTTCATTCCATTTACCAATCTCAGAAGTGAGACTATCAGACATCCCACAGCACGCAACCGTAATTCCCCTGGCATTTCGGGGCCGTTTTCATTAACCTTGCATGAACCGATCATAAAGGAAAACATGGTCAACAACTGCAGACCGTCTGTTTTTCACGGAACTCCTACACGACTCGGATTCGAGCGAGAACCTACAGGCGAACATTACGAGCGATTGACGACAGTTGGGCACGCCCCGACTTATGTAGGTTTCGCAAACCCAGGTAGCGACCACTCCTTGTGTCTTGAATGGAAACTACAGCGGAACAGTCCGTCTGCAACCCGACTTAATGCTGTTGCGGAGCGGAATAAGTTGGAAGGAAAGATAGGGCATCATTTGACATGGCAACCGACCGGCAAAACAAGTAAAGGACCACCTATTCTGGCTTTGTACTACCGCGACCGGAGATATCCAAGCAGAAACGGAACTGGATTGGGCGACGCAGATGTATCCCAAGTTCCTCAATGCAATCCGTGAGTATGCGGCTGAGAACAATCAGTAAGAAGGCGTACAATCATCCGTTCTTGGTGTTGGTATGGACGTGTCGCCCAACGAAGAAAGCGCTCCAACGAAAGCGCCCGGTGTATGATTGCCTGAAAAAAGGCCAGGTCATAATTCTATGAAACTGTTCTCTGCGTTCTTATCCCTTCTTCTTTTGATAATCGTCGTTCCGTCCGCTTCGGCGCAAAACCGGGACGATTACCCGCCGGGGCCGGACTCGAAGGCCCAGCCGGGCGTCCCCAAAGGCGAGGTGCTCAAGTTCAGCTTCGAGCAGTCCCGGATTTTTCCCGGCACCTTTCGCGACTACTGGGTGTATGTGCCCGCGCAGTACACACCCGACCGGCCCGCCTGCGTGTATGTAAACCAGGATGGGATTCAATGGAACGCGCCAACCGTGTTCGACAACCTCATCCACAAAAAGGAGATGCCGGTTACCATCGGCGTGTTCGTGATGCACGGGCGTGTCCGGGCGGCGGACACGAACGCGGCGCTGGACCGCTTCAACCGCAGTGTCGAATACGACGGCCTGGGTGACAGCTATGCCCGCTTCCTGCTGGAAGAGCTTCTGCCGGATGTGGAGACGAAAAAGACCTCGGACGGACGCGCCATTCGCCTGTCTCGCAGCGGCAATGACCGGGCCATCGGCGGGTCGAGCAGCGGCGCGATTGCCGCGTTCACCGCCGCCTGGGAGCGGCCCAATGCATTTACGCGCGTGTTCAGCACGATTGGCACCTATGTCGGTCTGCGCGGCGGCGACCGTTATCCGACGCTGATTAGAAAATACGAACCGAAGCCGCTGCGCGTGTTTTTGCAGGGCGGCTCGAACGATCTCAATATCTACGGCGGCGATTGGTGGATGGCAAACCAGATGATGGAGCGCGCATTGACGTTCGCGGGCTACGAAGTCCAGCACGTCTGGGGCGAGGGCGGCCATAACGGCAGGCGCGGCACGGCCCTCTTTCCCGACGCCATGCGCTGGCTGTGGAAAGACTGGCCGGAGCCGGTAAGGGCCGGGCAGACGAAGAACAACACGCTCAACGCGCTCCTTATCCCCGGCGAAGGCTGGCAGATCGCCGCGCAGGGCGGCAGGTTCACTGAAGGCCCGGCAGTCAACGCACAGGGCGAAGTCTTCTTCAACGACGTGCCTAACAGCAAAACGTACAAGATCGGTCTCGACGGCACGGTAAGCGTCTTCATCGCCGACTCGAAACGGGGTGACGGGCAGGCGTTCGGGCCGGACGGTCGGCTGTACGCGGTGGCAAGCGGCGCGCAAAAGGTTATCGCTTATGATTCCGGCGGCAAGGCGAAGATCGTCGCCGACGGGTTTCGCGGTAATGACATCGTCGTCGCACACAACGGTAACCTTTATGTCACCAATCCGAGCGCGAACGCCGCCGAGCCGAGTAAAATCTGGCTCATTACCCCCGACGGCAAAAAGCGTGTCGTGGACACCGGCCTGCGCTTCTCCAACGGCATCACGCTGTCACCCGACCAGACCCTGCTGTATGTGGCTGACAGCCGCTCGCACTGGGTGTACAGTTATCAGATACAGCCCGACGGCTCGCTCCAGCACAAGCAGCGCTACTACTGGCTCCATACGCCGGACACGGACGACGACAGCGGTGCAGACGGCCTGCGCGTGGACAGGGACGGGCGGCTGTACGTCGCCACACGCCTCGGCATACAGGTCTGCGATCAGGCGGGCCGCGTGAACGCCATTATCCCGACGCCGAATGGCAAAATCTCCAATCTTTGCTTCGGCGGCCAAAACTTCGACACGCTTTTTGCCACCTGCGGCGACAAAGTGTATAAGCGAAAGCTGAAGGTGCAGGGCGCACATGCCTGGACCGCGCCCCACCGGCCCACCCCACCGGGTCTGTAAACCACAGGGGAACCTGCCGCCCGAACGCGGTACGACACGGATTGCCAGCGCCGTCACAACGGCCCGCCGTCCGTACCTGCTCGGCGGTAATCACGGCGATCAGTACGGAGCGGTCGCTTCCGCTCCTGGCGATGATTCGCCACCGCGCGAATTCGGCTAAAACAGTTCCGACCAAGCTCCTTTACTCGTCGCGCTCCTACCGTCTCGCTCGGAACGACTCTTCACTGCGCGTCATTCACATTTTGACCAGGCTGCAACCCCAAAACTGGACCGGTTACAGGCGCAGAATTGACGGAGCAATGCTGACGGAAACTGCCTTTCCGCCAGCGGAAAAGCCGCTTGTTTTCGCTTGCGTGTGGCACACGAGGACGTTATCCTTCATAATCCGGGACGCCGCTGCTCCTATTTTCAGACGGGGGTAGACCTTCGTTTAACCGGGTAGAATGGGGGCATGAATAAGCCGGGCGAGGAGCAGGAGGTCTGAAGGTTCCTGTGCCGGTACGCCCGGTGTCAAACCCCTTGAAAGAGGCTCCGCCCACTGCCGCCGCCCCTTTGCAGCCTCGCCAATAGCTGCCAGACCTGTCAAATTAAATCAAAACAGCACTGTTTATGGCACGCCGACAAAGAAGGCGGCAGACATCAAATGGAGGAAAGGAGCAAGTTTGATGCTTGCTATGAATTACCGGGGACCTCAGCGGGTCCGCATCGATCAGAAACCCATGCCGGAGATCCGGCATCCTCAGGATGCCATCGTCCGGGTCACGCGCTCCTGTATCTGTGGCTCGGACCTGCATTTATACAATGGCTCGGTGCCGGATACCCGTGTGGGGATGACGTTTGGCCACGAGTTTACCGGTGTGGTCGAGCAGATCGGCCCGGAGGTGGAGAAGCTGAAAATCGGCGATCACGTCCTGGTGCCTTTCAATATCGCCTGCGGAAAGTGCGTCTTCTGCCAGCAGGAAATGTATGGGAATTGCCATGAATCGAATCCCGAAGCCACGGCGGTCGGCGGCATTTTCGGCTATTCGCATACTGCGGGCGGCTATGACGGCGGACAGGCGGAATATGTCCGCGTCCCGTATGCGGATGTGAGTCCGACGGTCATTCCCGAAGGCATGGACCCTGACGATGCGGTGATGCTTACCGACGTGGTGCCGACAGGCTACCAGGCCGCCGAGATGGGCGGTATCCAGCCCGGCGACACGGTGATGGTTTTCGGAGCTGGCCCGGTGGGCATTATGGCGGCGCGCTGCGCCTGGCTCTTCGGGGCCGGACGGGTCATCATCATCGATCAGATCGATTACCGTCTCGAATTCGCCAGAAACTATTGCCCCTGCGAAGCCTATAACTTCAAGGAACTGGACGACCCGGTGCTGTTCGCGAAAAAGACGACCGACTGGCTGGGGGCCGATGTATGTATCGATGCGGTGGGAGCGGAAGCCAATGGCAGCCCCTTTCACAATGTCTTAGGCAGGGGGCTGAAAATGATAGGAGGCGCGGCCCCGGCGCTGCACTGGGCGATCAACTCGGTGAAAAAGGGCGGCGTTGTTTCCATCGTTGGGGTGTATGGCCCCATCCAGACCCTTGTCCCCATCGGAAATGTCGTGAATAAAGGCATCACCATCCGGGCGAACCAGGCATCGGTGAAGCGGCTGCTGCCGCGCCTGATCGAGCATGTGCAGAACGGCATTCTCGACCCGAAAGCGCTTATCACACACCGTATCCCCCTGAATACGTGTCCGACGCATACCGAATTTTTTCCGCAAAGTTAGATAACTGCATTAAACCGGTGCTGCTCCCGCCATCGGCGAGAAGTTAGGAAGGAACCGTTATGGAAAATACAGCGATAGACCCCTCGCAGGTCAAAGGGTGGGGCGTGGACGCCAATCCTCAAAACGACCCGACCTACCCGATGAAAAATCGCACCAACGGCGAGCACGCGGGCTATAGCTGGGAGCGTCCGCCTCTGCAGACGGACAGCGTCGAGATCCTGCATTCCAACGAGCGGCCAAATGTCACCGCCGCGTTCGGGACATCGACGCCGCCCGCGGGACTGAGCGGCATGTTCCGCCGCTTTGCTTTCAAATACAGCGAATCCAGCTACGGACACTGGCTACCGCTGATGCTGGCGGACCGGGTGGGCGTGGTGGAAGGGGTTCTGGGCGATCTCACGCATGGTCATGTCCCCAATATCTTCGGCGAACTGGGCGGGAAGGCGGAGTGGAAATACAACCGAAAAGGGCTGGTGACGGGGGTTCTTATCGGAGCGGTTGTCGTTTCCGCCGCCGTTGCCTACCGCCGGCACAGCGGAAAGGATGATTCGTAAAGGCGCTTCGTGCAGCGAGCGGGCCGCCGGTTTCCGGGTCGGCGGCCCGATCCACCGGCAGCTAAATCCGGCTACCGCAGAAGGTCTTTGATTACCTGGCCGTGCACGTCCGTCAGGCGGAAGTCCCGGCCCGCGTAGCGGTAGGTCAGCCGCTCGTGGTCGATGCCTAACAGATGCAGGAGGGTCGCCTGCAAATCATGGACGTGCACCGGGTTCTCCACCACATTGAAGCCTAATTCATCGGTCTTGCCGTACGTGAGGCCCGGCTTGACGCCTCCGCCCGCCATCCACATCGTGAACGCGCGCGGGTGGTGGTCCCGCCCCTGGCTGCGGCCCAGCGCCGGGTTCGTCTCCACCATCGGGGTCCGCCCGAACTCACCGCCCCAGACGACCAGGGTCTCGTCGAGCAGGCCGCGCTGCTTCAAGTCCTTGATCAGCGCCGCAGACGCCTTATCCGTCGCTTTGCAGTTGTTTTTCAAGTTCCCCGCGACATCGGAATGGGCGTCCCATCCCTCGTGGTAGATGTTCACGAAACGGACACCCCGCTCGATCATGCGCCGGGCCAGCAGACAGGCGCGCGCGAACGAAGGCTTGTCCGGGTCGGCCCCGTACATTTCCAGCGTCTCCTTCGACTCCGAGCGCAGGTCCATTAAATCGGGCGCTGAGGTCTGAAGACGGTAGGCCATCTCATAGGAGGCGATGCGGGCGGCAATTTCCGGGTCGCCGCCGTCACGCTCGAACGAGCGCCGGTTCAGGTCCGTGACCAGGTCGATGGAGTCTCGCTGGAGCTTCGCATCCACCCCCGCCGGATTGGTGACATCCAGTATCGGATCGCCCTGGTTGCGCAGACGCACGCCTGCATGGACGGTGGGAAGGAAGCCAGCGGACCAGTTCGCCGCTCCGCCGCTAATGCCTGCCCCGGTAGACATGACGACGAACGCCGGTAAATCATCCTTTTCCGCGCCGAGACCATAGGTTACCCACGAACCGATGCTGGGGCGGCCCGGCTGGGCAAATCCGGTATTGAAGAAGATCTGCGCGGGCGCATGGTTGAACTGGTCTGTTCGGACGGACTTGATGAGGCAGATGTCATCCACTACCTGCGCCAGGTGCGGCAAAATCTCCGAAACTTCCGTACCCGACTGTCCGTGCTTCGCGAACTTGTAACGCGGCCCCAGCAGCGCGGCATCGGAGCGGATAAAGGCGAAGCGCTGTCCCTCGGTTAAGGAGGGCGGCAGGGGCTTGCCTTCAAACTTGACAAGGTCGGGCTTGTAGTCGAACAGATCAAGCTGGCTCGGCGCACCGGCCATAAACAGGTGAATCACCCGCTTCGCCTTCGCGGGAAAGTGCGGGAGCTGGGTCGCCAGCCCCTCCCGGCCCTTTTTGCTGGCAGGCACAGCCGCCGCCGCCGCCAGCACGCTCGGGGCGAAAGCGTCGGTCATAAGCGCTGCCAGTGCGATCTTACCGACACCGACGCCGCACTCCTGAAAGAAGTGCCGCCGCGTGATGCGCAGGGGATGCTCCCAGGGCTTCGGCGTGTCGCGTCGTTCACATTCATGTGCCATATTCTTGTTGCCTTTGTGTTACCGTATCTACCGCTTAACGATGACCTCGTCCAGGTTCAGCAGGGACCGCGCTGTCAGCGTCCAGGCGGCGCGCTCGGTCGTGTCTTTCGCACTGCTGCCTTTGCTGCTGCCCGCCAGAGTCGGGGCATCGATTTCTTTCTTTTCCAGGCGCGCCTTCTGCGCGGCGTAGAAGGCAGTCACCGCCGCCAGTTCATCGTTCGTTGGAGGGCGGGTGACACAGCGGCGGAACAGATAGGCAGCTTTTTCCTCCATTGTACCGGGGCGCGCGGCAATACGCCTGCCCAGCGCCTGCGCCGCCTCCACGAAAACGGCGTTGTTCAGCAGTGTCAGTGCCTGAAGCGGCGTGTTGGACACTTCGCGCCGGGGGCAGGTCGCCTCACCGCTCGGTGCGTCGAAGGTGTTGAACATCGCATAAGAGGCGGTGCGCTTGGCAAAGGTGTAGAGACCACGCCGATAGCGGTCTTCGCCGGGGCTGACATTCCAGGCCAATGGGCCGTAGGCGCCCTCCGTCGTGATACCCGGCGGCTGCGGCGGGAAGACGCTCGGCCCGCCCATCTTGTGGCTGAGCAGACCGCTCGCGGTGAGCGCGGTATCGCGAATCAGTTCCGCTTCCAGGCGGAAGCGCGGTCCCCGCGAAAGCAGCCGGTTCTCCGGGTCCCTGGCTCGCTTCTGCGGCGTCACCCGGCTTGCCTGCCGGTACGCGGCGCTGGTGACTATCAGGCGGTGCAGTTTCTTTTGGGACCAGCCCATCCGCATGAACTCAACGGCCAGCCAGTCCAGCAGTTCGGGGTGCGTCGGCGCTTCGCCCTGATAGCCGAAGTCGTCGGTCGTGCGGACAATGCCCCGTCCGAACAGCGTCGCCCAGTGCCGATTCACCGTCACCCGCGCCGTCAGCGGGTTGTTCGGCGCAACCAGCCACTTCGCGAAGCTCAGGCGGTTCGGTGGAGCGCCCTTCGGTAACGACGGGAGCACCGACAGAACTCCCGGCGTCACCGCCTCCTTCGGCTGAAGAAACTCCCCGCGATGATACAAATGGGTCACGCGCGGGTGTTCCGGGGCGCGTTCCTGAAAGACCAGCGTTGTCGGGAAGGCGGGCCGTTCCCGGCGCAGCTTCTCGATAGCGTCCCGCTCCCCCGCCAGTTCCGGCGTGGTGAGCAGGAACTGCCGCAGCAGGCGCTGGTTCTGGGCGGCGCTGCGCCTGGCTCCGGGCAGCGCCAGAACCGCTTCGACATCCGGGGGCAGTGCGGCTTCCCCGGCCTTCGGGTCCGTGGTGACGGAAACGCGGAAGCGGCCCAGGCTGGAAGCGTAGTACCGCTCGAAATGCATCTGCAGCGCGAGTGACCCGGCGGGGAGTGGCTTCTCGAAGACGAATACCGCCGTATGCGCCTTGCCCTGCCCCCCGTTGATCGACCAGCCGGACAGCGGGTCCCCGTCAATGGCAGCTTTCGCATTGCCGAAACTGGCGAGCGCTTTCGTCAGTTTCGCCGGCTGGCTGTTCGCTTTAACCGTCATTTCGTTGAAGAAGAAGTCGCCGCGCTGCCCTTCGTAGTAGACGCGGCCCGGCCCGCCTGCCGGCAGGCTTTCATGCGGCAGCGCTTCCAGGCGCAGGGCGGTCACACCGGCGGGAAGGGCGCGATAATCGACCTCGTAGACATCGTGCTTGGTTATGTCACTGGTAGACAGGACGGAGGCATCCGGCAGGATTCGCAGCACGGGGACGTTCGCCCGTGCCCGCGCGGGCTTCAGCACGGTCCAGCGGACCGTTTTCTCTTCAAGCGGCTTTTTCCATGCGGCGAAGGCGGTGAGCATTCGTTCACGGCGGCGCAGTTCCAGCGGGCGCGGATCGCTGTCAGGGGCGGGCTGGCCCAGACTGAGGCGGAAACGCCCCAGCGTATGGCGGCTGCCAAAGTTCTGCTCCATTTTGAACGTCCAGCGCGCCCCGGCGGGCAGCGCGACCGGCTTTTCCAGATACAGGGTGAGCGTCCGATTGATGTTCGCGCGCCCCTGTCCCTGAACGGCCCAGCCCGTGTCGTCCTTGCCGTCGACAGCATTCTGTGCAGGAAAGCCTTCCTGAGAAAAGTCCGCTTCGGCGCGAACGAAACGCACGGCCTGCGCCTTCTCCGGGGCATCTTTCGGCGCGACCGACGCCGTGATCTCGCTGAGGACGAAGTTGCCGTGCGCCGTCCGGCCCGGCCCGCCGTTACCCGGCGATGGGTCGGTCAGCGCCTCCAAACGCACCGCCGTCACCGGCGCACCGTCACCTGTGAGCGCTGCCGTATACGTGTCTTTATCAGGAGCGCTGCCGCCGATGCGAACGGAGCCGTCGGGCAGGTTCTCCACGGCTGCGCCGGAAACGGCGGCGACTTTCAGCCCGTTGGCGGCTTCCGGCTGGAGCCATTTGATCGGCTGCGCGAGCGGGAAACGGTTCTCCAGGTCTGCCTCACGCTGTGCGATTTCCCGCTCGATCTGCGCGCGCTTCTTCGCCACCTCCGGCTGGGGCAGGTCCAGAACCGGCTCGTCCGCGTTGTTCAGGAAGGCCATCATCCGGAAATAGTCACGGTGCGGGATCGGGTCGAACTTATGCGTATGGCACTGCGCGCAGCCCACCGTCAGTCCCAGCCAGGCAGTACCCGTCGTCGCGACACGGTCTACCACGGCGTGGAACCGGTACTCCAGTGGGTCCGAACCACCCTCCTCGTTGATCATGGTGTTGCGGTGGAAGCCCGTGGCGACTCGCTCGTCAAGAGTGGCATGGGGAAGCATATCACCGGCGATCTGCGTAATCGTGAACCGGTCAAAGGGCATATCCGCGTTCAGCGCCTTGATCACCCAGTCGCGGTACGGCCACATAGAACGCGGCTTGTCCTTCTCGTAACCATTGGTGTCGGCATAACGCGCCAGGTCGAGCCAGGAACGCGCCCACCGCTCCCCGTAATGCCGCGACGCAAGCAGCCTTTCCACCAGGCGCTCGTAGGCGTCGGGGCGGGTGTCCCTGGCAAAGAAATCCGCCTCTTCCGGTGTCGGAGGCAAGCCGATCAGATCGAGGTAGACGCGGCGGACGAGGGTGTAACGGTCGGCCTCCGGCGCGGGCGATAGCCCTGCCTTCTCCAGTCGGGCGAGGACGAAGCGGTCAATGGGGTTTCGCGGCCAGTTCCTGCCACGGACGCTGGGAAGCGGGGCCTGCTTTGGAGGGACAAACGCCCAATGGGGTTCGTAGCGCCCTCCGGCGGCAACCCATCTCTGTAACGTCCGCTTCTGTGCCTCGGAAAGAGTCTTGTTGGAGTGGGAGGGGGGCATCTGACGGTAATCGGTCGCGAAGATGCGCGCGATGAGTTCGCTTTGTTCCGGCTTTCCCGGAACGAGAGCGTGCTTGCCGCTCTTTTGCTTTGCCGTCGCCCCCACAAACGTATCCAGGCGAAGCCCCGCGGAGCGCTGCTTATCATCCGGGCCGTGGCACTTCAGGCAGTTCTCGGAGAGAATCGGACGGACATCCCGGTTAAAATCCACCGACACTTTGGGAGCGGATTTCCGAGCCGGGGGCGCAGCAAGACTGGAAAGGGAAAGCAGCGCCACAAACAGCGTTGTCAGCCCGTAAACACGCCCATACCCTTTGTCGCCGCCCCATATACTCACCGCGCAAGCCCTCCCAGCACGCTTCTAAGGATTTCGCCTAAACCACTATACCATTCACTGCTTTCAGCGGCTGCGTGCAAAGGGGTCTGGGTTGCAACAAACACCGAATTTTTACGCCGACGCGCAGCCTATCCGGGGATGGAGACGACGAGTATTCGGTTTTTCGCAGCAGCTTTTATGCGTCGGTCTTCTGCTCGATCAGTGTCCCGAACCGTTTGCCGATGGCAAGAGCCGGGTCGAGAGGGACATCCACGGGAACGCAGTCAGCGGGAATATGGATCGTCGGCGTGAGTCGGATCGACTTTCCCTCGAACTGCGGCAGGTAGGGACGCAGCGCCTCCAGCATCTCGGTCGCCATTTCGCGAACCTCGTTCAACGTGCAGACGGCGGCGGTCAGTGGGTCCAGCGCGAGCGCATGTACCAGATGTTCCGGGTCGCCGGACAGGGCGGCTTCGGCGCACAACTGCTGGACCGATACATTCGTCATGCAGGCGGCGGCGCACTGCGGCGGCAGGTTCCCGATGACCGTCGGGTGGATGCCGGTATCATCGACAAAGGTAGGCACCTCGACGCAGCAGTCCGGCGGCAGATTGGCGATGTAACCGTCGTTACGGACGTTGCCCATCAGTCGGAACGGCTTGCCCAGGGTAACCGCTTCGAGAATGTAGGAGCAGTATTCTACGCTGCGGGCTTCGATCCGGGACGATTCAAACTGAAGCGGGTCTACTAAAGCGTACTTTTCAGCCATAGTCTTCCCCCACTTGTAATACGCGCCGGACTCGCCGCCAAACGCGGGTTCATCGCAGTACAGTTCGAGCGCCTTCTGGTTTTTGCGGAACCAGGGCACGTATTCGGACAGATGGCCGGTGGATTCGGTCATGAAGTAGCCGAAGTGCCGGAACACCTCGCCGCGTACCTTTTCGTTTTTGTAGTACTCCGGGCGCTCGAAGACCTCGCGGAGATGAGGATACAGGTCCCGGCCCCGGTGTTCTAACTTCAGGAACCAGTCCATATGATTAATGCCGCCGCAGACAAAGGTTATCTCCTCCTTGGGCACCTCGCAGTAGCGGGCAATCAGATCCAGGGTTGTCTGGACGCCATGGCACAGACCAACGAAGGGCACGTTCGATACTCTACCCAGAGCGAGACAGTTGGCGGCCATCGGGTTGGCGTATTGCAGCAGGATCGCCCCCGGCTTCGCCAGCGCCTCCATATCGCGGGCAATATCCACCAGTACCGGAATATGCCGCTGCCCCCGGAACAGCCCGCCCGGCCCCAGCGTATCACCGATGCACTGATCGACGCCGTACTTCAGGGGAATCTCATAATCGACCCCGTAGGCATCGAACCCGCCGACCTGGATCATGACGACCACGAAGTCGGCGTCTTTGATCGCTTCTCGCCGGTCGGTCGTCGCCCAGACTTTTCCCGGCAGCCCGTTATCGCGCAGCATGCGCTGTCCGAACGCCTCCATGCGCCTCAGCTTCGACTCTGTCGGACTCATCAGAGCGAACTCACAGTCCGTCAGGGCGGGCGTCGCCATGATATCGCTCATCAGCGTCTTGCAAAACACGACACTTCCCGCGCCAATCATTGCTATCTTCGTTGACATGTGTTACCTCGTCGCGCACTTATCTTTCGCACAAGGCAGCCAAAACCCTTTAGAACGGAACTGCCAATCAGGGTCATTCCGTTCTCCGCGCGATTGGATAGAAAAACTTTTTGTGAACAAAATCACAAATCGGTTGTCTAAAGGAATGGATCGGGCAAGGATGCCGCCGCCACCTCGGCTCAAACGATCCAGCACGCGCATAGGGCAGCGGCGCCTCCAGCGCATGGTATCGGGAGTTTTTCTGCGTGCGCCTGTTATCTGTGTTGTACTGTCCTGCTGCTGTCTGCGGCCTCATTTTTGGAGGGTCCGTTCCCAGCAGCAACGCTGCCGAGGGGATACCCCCGCTCAAAGCGGTTCGTTTCACGGCCCGTCCAGGCATTGACGGCGCTCTGGGCGATTCCGCCTGGAAGACTGCCGCCCGCAGCGCCGTTCCCGGCGGCGGCGACGCGCAGACCGCTGTCGCCTTTCTCGGCTACGACGCCCGCCACATCTATGTTGCCTTCAACTGCCGCGCTGCCGGGCCGGAAGGCATAGAAGATACCGACCGCATCACCTTCAGCTTGAACCCCTTTGCGACCGGGCGTTCCCAGGACGAGTACCGGTTCACGGTGACGGCGAACGGGGAACGGCAAACGCGCGCCGCACTGCTGCATTCCCAGCCGACGGAGCCGCAGGACGCGTGGCAGGCAGCCGTGAAGCGGACAAAAGAGGGATGGACCGCCGAGATGGCGATTCCCTGGGAGAAGATCGCCTATCCGGGGGAAGGTAAGCCGGTGACAATGGCGGTCGGCTTCACGCGAGGCGTCGCCGGCAGCGAAGGCACGGCACCATGCCAATGGGTCAGTGTCCGTCCCAATCGCCCTTCGACAAGCATGACCACCGCCCGCCCGCCTGTCACCATCCTTTCCTACACCGCGCCTAAAAACACCGCCGCCGTCCTGACGCGCACGGGCGGAGGCACGGCGGGGACAACGGGAACGGGACGGCTGGAAGCGCGCCTGCCGATCACGCCGCGCCTTACTCTGGTGGGAGCAACCAGTCCGAGTGAGGATGAGGCCAATACCGATGCCCCGGATATTGACTTTTCCTATACCGAGCGGCTGACCTCGGAGCGACGGCCCTTCTTCGAGGAGGGAAGCGCGTACTTCCGGTTCCAGGACGAAATGCGGGGCAGTATCTTCACTCCGCAGCGCATCCCGCGTTTCGACTCCGCCCTGAAGCTTTACGGAAATCCCGGCGGCACGAGCAGCGTCGGCATCCTGCGGGCGTTGGGACGCGAGCGGCGTGACACGGCGATGCAGTGGCGGGAAACGGTTGCCCCCGGCGCGGCACTCTCATTTGGCTACGTGAATCGTGACGACAAAAAGACGAACAGCGGCGTTTGGCAGGTGCAGGGCAGCTTCTCCGGCGGTGGCACGCGCGCAGCAACGGATCGTCGTGCCGCCCCTTCCCGGAGCAGCGGCTGGACAAGCAGCTTCGCCTACGCGCGCTCCCAGGATAACAAGGGACGCGGCGAGCGCTGGAATGCGAACGGCACGTACCGGGCGCGGGGCGTCAGCGCTATCCTTCGCACCGCTCAGACCAGTCGGGGCTTCCGCGCCCCCAGTGGTCTGATTCCGCACACCAACGTCCGAGAAACCGAAAGCACCCTTTCCTGGGGCGGCCAGTGGCAGGGCGGGGTCGTGCGCCAGCTAAGCTTATCCAGCACGTATTATGATGCCAAGCGGCTCGACGGCAGCTTCTACCGGCGCTACCAGATGCACAGCGCGAACGCCGCTCTGTCCGGCGGTTTGACGGTGCGGGCCAGCACCCGTCCCGAACAGTTCGGGAAGTTCCACGACAACATCCTGAGTCTCCAGGTAAGCTATGCGAAGCTTGGGCCGTTTCAGAACCTTGGCCTGCGCTATTCCGAGGGTGCCCGGCGTGGCAGCGCCTACCGCTTCGTTTCCCCGACGGCTTCCCTGCGCCTGAACTCGAAGATGACTCTGGCCATTTCGCATCAGATGGCGCGCCACGTCAAAAACAGCGATCTGCTGAGTGCGACATTGAACTACAGCCTGGGCAATCGGCAGAATCTCGCTTTGCGCTTCTCGCAGCGCAACGGCGACAACGCGTACTACCTGTCGCTGCGCCAGGGCCGCTGGTAACGGTTTCCCCACTTCGCGTTTGTACAAGAGCCTCGTGCCGCAGAAGCACGAGGCTTTTTTCCACTTCGGTGATGGCAGGAGTTCGCGTACCGACGCGACCGCTTCGGCAGCAGAGGTATACTGAGACCGGTGAGGAGACCTTTATGAACGCCAACTTGCGCCACGTGCTCCTGCAGTTCGACCCGCACCTGAACCGCACCGAAGACGGCAAGGAGGAGCGCGGCGATCTATCGGTGGCCGTGGAGATCGGTGACACGCTCTGGGTCGCCTCTGACGAGACCGTCCGCCTTACGCGTCTGGTCCGGCAGGGTGAAGATGCGTATGCCAGCCACGCTGTCTTCGATATCGCCGACTTCATCGACCTGCCCGGAAAGAAGGACGCGGAGGTGGACATGGAGGGGCTGGACTACGCCGATGGTTATCTGTGGATGACCGGCTCCCACAGCTTGAAGCGCGGCAAGCCGGATCAAGACAAGAAGATGCGGCGGAATTTGGAGGCGCTGTCGCAGGTGACCACCGACAGCAACCGGTTCCTGTTGGCGCGCATTCCGGTGGTGACCGAATACGGCGTCCCCACCCTGGCCGTGCAGGCTAAAGATAGGGGCAAGCGGCGCACGGCAGCTCTCTTGCGCGGCAACGCGAAGGGCAACGACCTGACCGAGGCGCTGGCCGAGGATGAGCACCTGGCCTGGTCTCTGAAGGTTCCCAGCAAAGACAACGGCCTAGACATCGAAGGGCTGGCCGTCTCCGGCACCCGTGTCTTTCTGGGACTGCGCGGGCCGGTGCTGCGTGGCTATGCCGTGGTGCTGGAACTCGAGCTAAAAGAGGCCGACACGGGCGAACTGAAGCTGAGAAAGATCGGGCCGAAGGAGCGCAAATACCGCAAGCATTTCCTTGACCTTCGTGGCCTGGGCATTCGGGAGATGTGCATCGACGGCGACGACCTGCTGCTGCTGGCTGGCCCGACAATGGGCCTGGATGGTCCTGCCGGAGTGTACCGCTGGCAGGGAGGCGCGAACCCGCCCGGTGATGAGGACACCGTCGTTTTCGAGGAGCAGATCGTGAAAATGCTGGACGTTCCTTATGGTACGGGCGAGGACCACGCCGAGGGGATGACCTTCAGTCGGCGGGGAGGCGGCGAACGGCGCTCGCTACTGGTGGTCTACGACTCGCCCTCTCCGGCCCGGATGGGTGCTCAGGCAAGCTTCATCGCGGACGCCTTTGACCTGTGATACGCGCAACGATAAGCGCGTTACTTGTTTCGGAACAGGTCGCTTTGAACGATCTGATGCACCAATCTGCGGACCCCGTAGTTCCCGGACCTGGTGCTTTGCAGGATCTGCTCGATCTGCGCCCGGTCACTGAAACGCACCGGCGCGCCGGTCGCATACACCACAAGCTGCCGGGCCAGATTGCGCGCGACGGTCCGCTCCTCCCTCCGCAGAAGCCCCTTGAATTCGCGGATATCGGTAAAGCGGCGGCCATCAGGAAGCTCACCCCGAGAGTCTACAGGTAAGCCCAGGTGAAAGGCAAAGGCTTGCCCGTTCTTGCCGAAGCCTTTTTCGGCGGGCTTTTCCTCGGAGACGCCACGATAGCGGTCACGCCATCCGCCCATCACGTCGAAACTCTCCAGCGCAAAGCCAGGCGGGTCCATCTTGCTGTGGCACGTCGCGCAGCTCGGGTCGGCGCGGTGCTTATCAAGCTGCTGGCGGATAGTGACCGCGCCACGGATGTCCGGCTCCACCGCCGCCACCGGCGGCGGCGGCGGAATCTCGTAGCCCAGAATGCGCTCCATGATCCACTTGCCGCGCAGCACGGGCGATGTCGTGGTGCCGTTGGCGGTGACTTTCAGGACGCTGGCCTGCGTCAGGAAACCGCCGCGCGGACTGTCGGGCGGCAGCGTCACCCGGCGCATCGCGATGCCCCTGACCCCCGGCACTCCATAGTGGAGAGCAAGGCGTTCATTGAGGAAGGTGAAGTTCGAATCCACGATGTTCCGGGCCGGTAGGTCCCGCCGCAGCAGTTCCTCGAAGAACAGTTGGGACTCCGCCAGGGCCGCCTCGCTCAGCGCATCGTCGAGATAATAGTCGTTGTAAAGGGTGGTGGACGGCGTCGAGTCCTCCATCTTGCGCAAATCGATCCAGTAATCGAGGAAGGCTTCCACGAAACGGCGGGATTTCGGGTCGCGGAGCAGACGTTCCGTTTCCGCGCGCAGCACCTCCGGGCGACGCAGTTCGCCCCGCGCCGCCCGGGCGCGCAGGGCCGCGTCGGGTACGGAGTTCCACAGAA
>JAUJOK010000033.1:21035-26931 GCA_030447685.1 Armatimonadaceae bacterium | reverse complement strand
TCGCCCCGCGCCGCCCGGGCGCGCAGGGCCGCGTCGGGTACGGAGTTCCACAGAAAAAGAGCAAGCCGCGTGGCCAGCGAGTTGTCATCAAGCCGGCCCGGCTTCTCGTTCAGGTAAACGAATCCGGGCGAAGCAAGGATCGCCGTATAGCCCGCGATCATGGCTTCCGCGAAGCTGAGTCCGGCGGCACGGCGGTCTTCCACCAGCGCGAGGAACCGCTGCACATCGGCTTCGGCGACGGGCCGACGATAGGCACGCGTGAGAAACGCTCGCAGGAGCCGCTCCGCATCCTGTTTGGGGCTGGAAGAAACGACTTCGACCGTCGCTTCGTCCATGCCGCTCGTCGTACCGCCACCCGCCACGGGGACAGCCACCCCCGGTGCGCCCTTTGGCATCTCCTTCAGCGGCAGATCGCCGAAGAGCAGCCGGTAGCCCGCCGTCGTCGTCCTGTCATAGAGCGGACCTTCGACCTCCATCCATCGGAACGCGACGCTGGGCGTGCCGTCCTTCTCCATCAGCGGGTTGCGAAACTCAGGGGGCCGGGAGCGGTAGAACCGCGACGCATCCGGCACGAGCGTCTCACCCGCAAGCAGCCACACTTCGCCGATATCATAGACGGCTGGTTTCGGGGTAAGATCGAGCGCCCCGACACGACGGTTCATGACGCCGTTTCGCGTATAGACAGTGATCGGTTCCGTGGTGCGCCCCGGAGAGATCGCGTCGAAGTTGGGAACGTAGGGCCGGGGGTCGCCCGGCTTGCCGACCTTGTCCGCTCCGTTGGCGAAGCGATAATGAACCCCGCCGGGCGCGGCCCACAGAGTGTAACCGCTGAAGCGAATCCGGTAGCGGCCCGCGACCGGGGCGCGGAACCCGTCCCAGCGATAGGTAAATCCGGTCACATAGTTGCTCGATACCCAGCCGACTGCCTCAAGTTCGCGTGTCTTCGGATCGGAATCGCCGACCGTCAGGGGGGCCTTCAGCGCGCGGACATCGGGCTGGGGTTTCGTGCCGAGCACCGGATAGGTCTGGCGGTCGGGCGAACTGTTGAAGGGGTTCTGGGTGAATTTGTTGGTCAGCGTGCGCTGGTCCCGCGCGTAGTGGCGCTTCACGGTCGTCGGCGGGCGGGTCCATTGAACGCTCATCGTCTGGCGTATCGCATAATCGGCGGCGGCCATATAACGCGCCAGATGTACATGAGAAACGTCAAGGGCATCACCGACTTTGTTGAAGCGGAATGCCTCGCCATCATCGGGAAACTGCCCCCGTATCTGGAGCCAGGGAGCCTTAAAAAGGTCGCGCAGAGCGTTCTCATACTCGTAGCCGTTAAGCCGTCGCTGCGTCGCGCGCCCCTCGCGCAGCGTCACCGCGCGTTCGCGAGCGGTCAGGGACGCGGACAGTGCCGTGAGGAAGGCGGCCCGTTCGGCGGCGGCAGGGTGCTCCGGCATCTCTTTGGGAGGCATTTCTCCCGCCTGCACGCGCTCGTACACCTTGACCCAGCGAAGCAGGTTTTCCGGCGCGTCCCGGTCAGACAGCAGGGCGGCGCTCAGGTCCAGGCCACCCTGTTTTACTGAGCCGCTGTGGCACGCAATGCAGTGCTTCTGGAGAAACGCATCGGTCGAAAGGGGCGCTGCGGCTGCGGCTGCGGTGGCGCGCGGCGCATGTGCACCGTGCGGCGGCGGCGGCGGCAGAGCCGCCCCCAGGAGAGCCAGCGCGATCAGCGGCGAGGCCACCACCGCAGCGAACGAAACGCGCGACGGCATCTCAGACCATCTCCAGGCCGCGCATTGTGCCCGTGGACGACGCGAAACGGCCTGTTTCGATTCCAAGTCTCTGAAGCATCGAGACATACAGATTGGGCAGCGGATAGTTCCGGGCGATATCGAACGCGAGATGTTGCCCATGCCGGAAACCGCCCCCGGCGAGCAGGGTCGGCATGTTGGTCGTTACATGGGTGTTCGCATCGCCGAAATTGGATCCGTACAGAACCATCGTGCGGTCCAGGAGCGAGTCCTCCCCTTCCCGTATGGCTTTCAGGTCGGTGAGCAGGCCCGCTAACAGCTTCATGTGCCACTCGTCAATAGCCTTTAACTGGGAACGCTTGCTCTCGGACTTACCGTGGTGCGAAAGATTGTGGTAACCATCGGTGATCGTGGTACCGGCGATCTCCATCACCGGGGTGCTCACCCCTTCGAGCATCAGCGTGATGGAGCGGGTCGAATCCGTTTCGAAGGCAAGCCGCGCCAGGTCGTACATGACCTTCACCTTTTCCATATAGGCCGCCGGGGTGGTGGGATCGACGGGAACGGGAGCCTGGATGACCGGTTTGGGTTTTTTCTCCCAGCCGCGCGAAGTCTTCAGGCGATGCTCCAGTTCGCGGACGCTGGTGAAATACTGATCCAGACGGTCGCGGTCCCGAGCGCCGACCTGGCGCTGCAGATCTTTTGCCTGGTCGGCAATGGTGTCGAGGATGCTCCGCCCGGTATCGAGCTTCCGTATCTGCGCCTCGACCTGCTCGGGCGTCCCCTGAAGGAAAAGCTGCTTGAACACCTCGGACGCTTTATCCTCGGGCGGAATCGCGACGCCGGTGCCCGTCCAGGAGAGACTGCGGGAGCGCGTATTGACGGCGAGCGTGAGCGACGGGAACCGGGTCCGGATACCGATCTGCTCGGCAATCTGCTGGTCCAGCGAGATGGTGTTGCGAAACGCGCTGCTGCCGGGGTGGGGAGCCGCCGTCAGAAAGCACACATCGGCGGGATGTCCCCCGTCCACATTGGGGTGAGAAACGCCGCTGAAAACGGTGAAATCGTTACGATGCGCTTGAAGCATCGCCAGATAGGGCGAAGGGGTGTAGCCGCGCCCCGTCCCGGTGGGAAAGAACAGATCGGGCAGCAAACCGAGATTATTACAGATTCCCAGCATACGCCGTGGCGTCGCGCCGGGAGCGCCGGACGGGGTGGGAGCGGGCTGTGCTCTGGCGAAAGTCGGCACCATGGAATCGAGAAAGGGAAGCGACAAAGCAATCCCGACCCCTTTCAGGAAGGCGCGGCGCGGCAGGGGCGCGCGCGTCGAGAAAAATGGCCCGGAAGATTCAGGGAGGGAGTCGGGTTTCATGGAAAGGCACTTTCCCCTTGGCGTAAGGAGCCGCAGATTTCGGACGTTTGGGGAAAGTATATCACACGTGGGATGGCGGGCGGCGAGACAGACATGCGCCGCCGATTCACTGGCAACGGCCTCTCATTCGTATTCGTGAAGCTGGCCCGTAGCGCCCGCCCGCCTCAGCTATCGGCATCGGCATCTCTGGTGGTTGCCGATAGGTGAGGATGCCGGTGCCGCGCCAGGTACTCCTCCACATGCAGCAGGTCCTGCTCGCCCGCGCGCTGCACGATCCGAAGCAGCGTCTCGGCGCTGGAAACCTCCTCCAACTGCTCGGCCACGAACCACTGCAGGAAGTTCTGCGTGATGTGGTCGTTCTCCCGGACCGCCTGACCCACCAGGGCGTTTATCTCCTGCGTCACCTTCATCTCCCCCTCCAGCGCCTTTTGTACGGCATCCTCGGTGGTGGTGAACTGGCTGTGGGGGGCGGCAATAGCCGGAATCTGCGCTCTGCCGCCCGCGTCCACCACGAACTTGACGATGCGCATCGCATGCGCGCGCTCCTCGTCTGCCTGGCGGTAATAGTAGCGGGCAAGCTCGGGCAGGCTTTCCGAGTCGAAGTGCGCGGCAATAGCCACGTATTGCAGCGAGGCAGCGAACTCAAAGCCCACCTGCTCGTTGAGGGCACTGTTCATCGGGCTGCTGATCAGCATCGTTGTTTCCTCCGGATAGAGAATTTCATCCGCCGTGCAGGGCGGCCCGCGCGAGCCGCCCGCATGCCGGGCGAAACAGAAACGTATCCCGCCTTACTTCTTCAGGTTTCTCAGGTGGCGGTCTGCAAAGTCCATATACCGCTCCCAGTCATAGTCGGTCACCGCGTGCCCCCCGCGCCGTATGTGGTAGCCGATAACACTCTGGATGGGCTGCTCCAGTTCCGGCATTTTTTCGGCTGCCGCCATACCGCCTGTGCCGAGTAAACGGTATACCGGATCGGCATGTTTGGCGGAAAGAAACTCACCGCGCGGGTCCGCCCATCGGTCCTCCTCGGCGCTTGCCACATACACCGGGCGCGGAGCGATCAGCGCAAGAAGCATGTGCTGGTCCACCGGCAGTTGTTCCTCTTTGCCGTTGTACTTTTTGAAATTGGCGGAGAACCAGTGCGGGAAGCTCGTGTTGATGCGCTCCACGGTCTCGCCGAACTTCCTGCGTGACAGCGCCGCGCCGCCTTCGCCCGAGTTGTTGGAGATGACAAGCGCGATCCGCTCGTCCTGCGCCCCCGCCCACAGCGCGGCTTTGCCCAGACGCGAATGCCCCATCACGGCAACACGCCTGGAGTCAATATCCGGGTCGGTGGCGAAGTAGTCCATCGCCCGGCTCAGGCCCCAGGCCCACGCACCGATGGAACCCCATTCGTCGGGAGCCGGCGCGGTCTGCCCCTCTTTATAGAAAAGCGGGTGGACGCCGTTCTTGAAGCCGTCATCGAAGTCCGGGTCAAGGTCGCCGTAGTAGATGGTGGCGAGCGCGTATCCGCGCTCCAGGATGCGCTCCACCGCCCACGCTTTGGCTCCCGCGCCCCGCGATGCCTCCGTCGCCCGGTTATCCACCACGCCTAAGTTCTTGTTGTCACGCATCCACTGTTTCGACAGTGTGATGCCGGGGTCCGGGTGGATCGCATGGTTTCCGTAGAAGTTCAGCCCCAGAAACGCGGGGACAGGCCCCTTCTTGTTATTGGGCAGGTAAAGAAGGAGGTCCATCCGGGGGCCGTCGTTCTTGCCGGTGAAATAGACGGAGACTTCTTTACGCGTCGCCTTCCCCCCCAGCGCCGTTTTATCGACGGAGGTAGTCTCGAAGCGCAGGCCCGCAGGTTTGCCCGGCGTTTTGCCGTAGACATGCTGCTCGAAGAGCCTCAGTATCTCGGGGCGGCGCTTCCGCCGCCAGGTGTCGGCATCGGCGACTCGGGTGCCGTCGGACAGGACGAGCGGGTCCGGCAGCGTGTAGGCCGGGACTTTTGATTCGTCGTAGTTGATTGCGCTTTGCTGCGCGCTTACATTTGTAGCAGACATGATGAGCACCACCACCACCAGCACAAGTATATGTGCCTGTAGAGTTTGATTGAGACGCATGCGGAACCTTCCTTCGGTTTACCTTTTTTGCTTCGGGGCCACGGGAATACGCACAGACAGGTTATCGCGATGCCACTATCCCCTACTTTGACAACGGACGCTTATTTGCCTTCAAGGAGCCGGTCCCACGTCGTCACCCTGGGGTATAATCCTTGCAAGCGCGTATGCTTATTGATACTGACATCCATTCGACTATCGATCCCCGGCGCGTCTTGGACTTCCTGCCGGAGCCATGGCGCTCGCGCTATCAGAGCGGTAATCGCGGCCCCGGCCATCCCGGCTACTGGAACCCGAACGGTGTCATGCGCTCGGATGCGGTGCTGCCGGACGGCACGCGTATTGAGAGCAGGCCGGACACCCTGGCATCGCACTTCTTCGATAAGTACGGCATTACCTACGGAATCCTCAATGCCGGGAGCCAGCACATCGGCCTGTCCCCCGAGCCGGACTATGCGGCGGCGGTGGTCGCAGCGGAAAACGATGTTCTTGCCGCCGACTGGCTGCCCGCCGACTCCCGGTTCCGCGCCTCGCTGACCGTCTCCCCCGCCGACCCGGAACTGGCGGCGCGGGAAATCCACCGTCACGGCGACAATCCCGGCTTCGTCCAGGTGCTGATGGCCAGCGCCGCCCGGATACCTTACGGCCAGCGCTACTTCCATCCCATCTATGCCGCCGCCGCC
>JAUJOK010000033.1:0-20935 GCA_030447685.1 Armatimonadaceae bacterium | reverse complement strand
CGGATGCTGATGTTCTCCAGCGACTTCCCGCACTGGGACGGCGACACGCCGGACTTCTGCGCCCGTGCCTTCCCTGCCGGATTGCGCCCCCACGTCATGAGCCAGACCGCCCGCGAACTGTACCGTCTCCCCGACTCATCAATCCGGAGCTAAAGCCGGAGAAGCCCGCTCCCGATTCCGATTCGCGCTCGCCTGGACCTTGCGCCAATAAAACAAAGGCTCATATCCACCGTGACGCGGGTATGAGCCTGACCGAGGTATGATTGCGGCTCGCCGGGTCGGATGCGAGATTCTGACCTATCAGCGAGTGGCATTGGTAGCAGCGAGGAGACTCGAACTCCTGACCTACGGGGTATGAATCCGTCGCTCTAACCAGCTGAGCTACGCTGCCATACACAGGACCGGCGGGAGCCGGTTCTGCAAAAGTATATCACACCCTAAATCCGAAAGCAACCGCTTACGGCTCCGCTCGATCCCGGCCCAGAGCGCATCCCATTCGTCGCGGGGGCGGAACGGAGGGCGCGGCGGGGATAGGCGGCGGTTCGCGCTTCAGGGCTGCCGCCCGGCAGCAGGGGCGACGCGGCGAATCCGGTGATTGTTCGAGTCGGCCACATACAGCGCGCCGTCCGGGCCGATGGCGACGCCATGCGGGCGGTCCAGGCCCGCGAGCGCCGCCAGACTTCCGTCGCCGTGACCGCCTTTCGCGCCCCCGGCGACCGTCGTGATAATGCCCGTGACGGCGTCGATGCGGCGGATGGCGTGGTTTTCCGTATCCACCACGAACAGATTGCCGTGCTCATCGCAGCGAACGCCTTTGGGGCCGTTAAAGGTCGCCCGCACCGCCGGGCTGTTATCCCCGTCATACCCCTTTTTGCCGGTGCCCGCGTACAGCGATACAATGCGCGTGCGCCCGTCCACGCGGCGAATGACGTTGCCTTCCCGCTCGCAGACATAGACGGTGCCGTCGCGCGAATCTACGGCCACGGCGCGCGCGCCGTGGAAGGAGGCCGCTGTGAGCGGCCCGCCGTCTCCTTCCCGCACGCGCCTGCCCGTGCCGCCCCAGGTGGTGATTGTACCCGTCTTCAAATCGACGCGGCGAACTCGGCTGTCCCCCACATCCGCGATCAGAAGCCCACCGTCCAGGTCAAGCGCCACGTCGTGCGGCTCCTTAAGCTGCGCTTCACGGCCCGGCCCGTTGTCGCCGCTGAATCCCTTCGCACCCGTCCCCGCGATGGTGGTGACGATGCCGGTACGCCCATCCACGCGCCGGACACGCGCATTCAGCCGGTCCGCAATATATAGCGAAGCGTCCCTATCGACGACCACCGCGACCGGTTCGTGAAAGGAGGCTTTCACTGCCGGACCGCCGTCCCCGCCGTCCCCCTTGAGGCCGTTACCGGCGACGGTACGGATGCGCCCCGCGCGGTCCACGAGCCGAATGACGTTGTTTTCCGCCTCGGCGATATACAGGTTGCCGTCCCGGTCGAAATCGCAGTAAAACGGCTGACGAAGCTGCGCCCGCAGCGCCGCGCTGTTATCGCCCGCGTAGCCGCCCGCACCCGTTCCGGCAATCGTGGTTATTCTTCCGTAAGCAGGCATGAACCCATGTTCGTTTCCGGGCCGGGTATTCCCTTCCTGAACGGGTTCGCCGAAGGAGATGCCACGCGCAGCAGAGAAATTAAAATCGGCTATGTTGATGGCTCTTAGAAAGAGGAACGCGTATGACGGAGCCGTGGCGCATCGATGTTCTGGGCGACTTACGAGCACGGCAAGGCGAGATCACTATCACCCGCTTTCGCACCCACAAGACGGGTGCGCTTCTGGCTTTTCTGGCCTTTCCGCCGGGACGCACGCACGCGCGGGACGATCTGGCCCGGCAGTTCTGGGCGGAAGATGAGCCGGAAGCGGGCCGAACCAGCCTGCGACAGGCGCTAAGCTCGCTGCGACGGCAGCTTGAGCCGCCGGGCGCGCCGCCGGAAAGCGTTTTGCGCGCCGACCGGCTGACAGTAAGTCTGAACCCGAACGCTATCAGCGTCGATGTGGCCGAGTTCGAGGACCAGCTACGGATTGCATCGCGGCCCGAAACCACGCGTGAGGCGAAAGTGGAGGCGCTGGCGCGCGCCGTCGGCCTGTACCGGGGAGCGTTTCTTCCGGGCTATTACGAGGATTGGGCGCTTTCTGAAAGAGAGCGGCTGGAAGTATCGCACCTGGAGGCTTTAACGAAGCTGACGGAACTTCTGGCACAGTCCGGCGACTGGGAGCGCGCGACCGTTTACGCCCGCCGCGCCGTTGCCGCCGATCCGCTGCGCGAAGAGTCCCACCAGGCGCTGATGCGGCTGCTGGTCGCTTCCGGCCAGCCTTCCGCCGCCCTGCTCCAATACGAAACCCTGGAGCGCCTGCTGCGTGAAGAGCTGGATGAAAAACCCAGCCGGGAAACGCGGGAAATGGCGCGGCGGATACGTGAAGACGGAGCGGCAGCAGCAGCAGCGTCCGCCGCCGCCGCTGCTATTCCCCGGTCAGGGAGCGGCGCTCCTGCCGCCCCGGCTCCGCGCCGCCCGCCGCCGTCCCCGGCTGTCCCCATTGCCGCGCCCCCTTCCACGCTGCCGCAGCAGACGCTGACACCGGCGCGTACGCGCCATCTGCCGATACAGTTCACCCGCTTTTTCGGACGCGACGCGGAACTGGCACGAGTTCAGGAACTGCTGCGCGCCGATGATACCCGGCTGCTGACGCTGACAGGGCCGGGCGGCTCGGGAAAAACGCGTTTGGCGACGGAAGCGGCGGAATGTCTGACAGACGTGTTTTCCGGCGGTCTGTGGTTTGTGCCGCTTTCCGATGTCACCGGGGCGGCGCGAATCGCCGGAAGCCTGGTGGAGGCGCTGGGTCTTCCTCCTTCGGTCGAGGATGCCCCTTTTGCCCGCGCGGCCAAAGCACTGGAAAGCCACGGCAAGCGCGGCCCGGTGCTGGTGGTTTTCGATGGATTCGAGCATCTGGTAGAGCAGGGCGCACCGGTCGTGCATGCGCTGATGGCCCGTGTCCCGGCGCTTTTTTGCCTGGTCACGTCGCGCCAGCGCCTCGACCTTTCCGGCGAGCAGGAATACCCGATTCAGCCACTTCCCGTCCCCACCGGCCCCGGAGCGCCGGAGCGCCTGATGGAGTTTTCCAGTGTCCAGTTGTTCGCGGATCGGGCGCGGGCCGCGCAGCCGGACTTTGCCATCACCCGCGCCAACGCCGAGGCAGTGGCGAGATTGTGCGAGCGGCTGGAAGGGATGCCGCTTGCTATCGAGCTTGCCGCCGCCTGGGCGCAGGTGCTGACGCCGGCCCAGATGCTGGACAAGCTGCGCGCCCGTTTCGAGCTTCTGGCGAGTCGGCGGCGCGACCTGTCGGCGCGCCACCGGTCACTGCGCGCGACTATCGAATGGAGCTATCGGCTTTTGCCGCCGGAGCTTCAGCGGTTCTTCGCACGCTTATCGGTATTTCGGGGCGGGTGGACGCTGGAAGCGGCGGAGACTGTCTGCGAGGAGCCTTTGGCGCTGGAATATCTACAGCAGCTTCGGGAACGCTCGCTGCTGGGGGTGGAAGAAGCGCAGGCGGCCATGCGTTATCGTTTGCTGGAAACTCTGCGCGAGTTCGCCGAAGAGCAGGTGGATGCGGCAGAGCGAACGGCGCTTTCTCAGCGCCACCTGGACTGGTGCCTGGCTCTGGCCGAACGTGCCCAGGATATGCTTCGCGGCTCGGAGCAGGCGCTGTGGATGGATCGGCTGGAAACCGAGCACGACAATCTGCGCGCCGCGCTAACCTGGTGCAAAACGAGTGAATGCGAAGCGGATAAAGGGCTATGGCTGGCCGGGGCGCTTAGCCGTTTCTGGCGCGTGCGCGGCCACTTTTCCGAGGGCCGCTCCCATCTGGCCGACGTGCTTGCGCGAAGCGAAATGATGGACAGGGAGGAGCATTCCCGACACGCCTTGCTGTCGCCGCGCGCTAAGGTCATGGCGAGCGCGGCGACGCTCGCCCTGTTTCAAAGCGACTATGAAGCGGCGCGGGCGCTGTTCGAGAGCAGCCTGACTCTGGCGCGCGAGGCACAGGATAAGACCCGTATCAGCGATGCGCTCCGCAGCCTCGGCATTATCGCCCGCGAATACGGCGACTACGAAACGGCGCAGTCGCAATTCGAAGAAAGCCTTGTCTTAGCCAGAGAGATGGACGACTGGGAAGGTGTCATCAATTGCCTTCGCAGCCTGGGTCTGATGGCAAAGGATCGAGGGGATTACCCGGCGGCGCAGAGATTGTTCGAGGAAAGCCTCGCTCTGGCGAAACAGCGGGAAGACAAGCGCAGCATCGCGCTTGCGCTGCATAACCTGGGGGACGTGGCGCGCGGGCAGGAAGACTTTACCGCCGCGCACGACCTGTACGAAGCAAGCCTGGCTCTGCACCGGGAGGTCGGAAACCGCCTGGGTATCGCCGCCGTTCTGAGCAGCCTGGGCAGCGTCGCCCGAGACCAGGGAGATTTGGCGCAGGCGCGCGCTTTGTATGAGGAGGGTCTGCGGTTAGAGCGGGATGCCGGAGACCGCAAGGGAATCGCTCGCTCGCTGGGGGCGTTCGCATCGGTCGCGGCGGCGAACCAGGACCCGAACCGGGCCGCGCGGCTGCTGGGGGCAGCGAATGCGCTGGTCGAGGCTATCGGCGGCACCCTGTCGCCTGCCGAACGCGGCGATATTGACCGAACGGTCGCCGCCGTCCACACCGCGCTGGGCGAGGCGAGTTTTTCCCGCGCATGGGAAGCGGGACGCGCGATGTCGCCGGACGAAGCCGCTGCATTCGCCCTGGAAACGACCTGACCTTTTCCGGGTTTTCTGAAGACGATAGGCAGGGGGCGGGACCGGATTGGCCCTTTCGCCCCATGCTATAATAATCATAGACGTTCTGTACTTCAAGGAGAGTTTATTTTGCGCCCTTCCCCCCGCCGCGCCGCCTCCTGCATGGCGCTGCTGCCTGCGCTGGTTGTTTTTATCTTCGCCCTGCTGAGCGCGCCGCGCGGCGCGGCGGCCCAGTCCCCCACCCCGCCGCCGGAGATACGCGCGTTCTGGGTGGACGCTTTTAACCCCGGCATAAAAAGCCGCGAAGAGATCGATACGCTGATCGCGCGGCTCCAGAGGGCCAACTGCAACACCGTCTTCGCCCAGGTACGCAAACGCGGCGACGCCTATTATAACTCCCGCTACGAGCCGCGCGCTCTGGACAACCGGAACGGCTTCGACCCGCTGCGGTATCTGATCGAAAAAGCGCATGCCGCCCGCCCGCGCATCGCCGTCCATGCCTGGATCAACGCGATGGCCGTCGGCAGCCCGGCGTTCGACCCCGGCCATATTCTGGCGAAGAACCCGGCATGGCGCTCCGTTTCCGAAACCGGCGAGGGCGACGATAAAGAGGCGGTAAAGGTCGATCCCGGCGTCCCCGAAGCCAGCGAGTGGACCTATCGCGTCTACATGGATGTCGCCCGTTCGTACCCGGTGGACGGCATCCACTTCGATTTTATCCGTTACGGCGGCCTGAAATGGGGCTACGCGCCCGCATCGGTGGCCCGCTTCAACAGGCGGCACGGACGCCAGGGAACGCCCGCCGCCACCGACCCGCTGTGGCAGCAATGGCGGCGCGACCAGGTGAGCGCGCTGGTACGCAGGGTGTACGCCAACGTCATCGCGATCAAGCCGGAGATGATCGTCTCCGCCGCCCTTATTTCCTGGGGAAACGGTCCCCGCAGCAGCGCAGACTGGGAAAAGTCCTCCGCCTACAGCGCCGTTTTTCAGGATTGGCGCGGGTGGCTGAACGAGGGCATTCTGGACCTGGGCTGTCCGATGACCTACTTCGAGGCAAGCCGCAACCGCGAATTTCACCAGACCTGGGCCGAGTGGATCAAGGAGCATCAGGGGAAACGCGCCGCGACCATCGGCGTGGGCGCATGGCTGAACCCGCTTCCCGATACGCTCGATCTTGTCCGGTTCAATCAGCAGCCGAGCCGAACAAGCGGCAAGCGCGCGGCGGGCACGATCCTGTACTCCTACGCAGGCACAAACGCCGCGAAAGCCCCGCAGGGCGGCGAGCCGGTGGACGCTGCCGCTTCCCGCAAAGAAGCCGTCTACGACGCGCTGCCGCAGGTCTTCGAGGGCCAGGCCCCGGTACCCGCTTTTCCGTGGAAAGAGCAGCCGACGCACGGGCATATTCGCGGCAGCCTGTTGGCGGGAACCAGCCTTGCCTGGGCTGACGGGGCCGAAGTCGTCGTGGAGGGAAATAATATCCGGCGCACCGAGACAGCGGGCGGAACCGGGGCGTATGCCTTTATCGACCTTCCGCCGGGCCGGTACACGCTCACGGTCACTTATGAAGGGGAAACCACCGCGCCGCGCCGCGTCGCCGTCACGGCGGGAAAGATCGCCGTCGCGGATTTTCTGATGCAAAGCGGCGACCTGCCCCCACGCCGTTCTGTCGCGGGCATCAGTCAGGAGCCGGAAGGGACGCGTGTGCTGCTGGAAGCGCGCACCATCACCGTCGGCATGGATGTTCTGGGCGACCGGTTTTATGTGGTAGACCGGGTAGGCCGAGCGCCCCTGCTCGTCCACGCCCCCCCATCTCTCACGCTGCCTCTGATGCGCGACGACGTGGTGACGCTGACCGGAATCATCCGCCGCGAAAACGGGCGTCCCATTGTCGCCGCCGACGCCGTACAGGTCGTCGGCAGCCGCCCACTGCACTAAGAGCCATGTTCCGAGAAATTGAGCCGCCCCCGCCGCCACGGTATCGCGTCATCGAGATCGGGTCTAACGCCTATGCCCTCAACAATCGGGGGCAAGTCGCTGGCGTCGAGGCTCTCTGGGACAACGGCAGACGAACCCCTCTGTTCAAGTCGCCGCCATTGCAGGGAAGCACGGGGCTACGGTGGGCATGGGGAATCAATAACGCCGGTGCCGTGGTGGGTGAGGATTTCGGTCGCCCGTTCCTGTGGCGAAACGGTAAGATGGTGTATCTGCCGCTGCGTCCCGGCGATGAGGATGGTATGGCATACGCTATCAACAACGCAGGTTTTATAGTCGGCATGGCAGGCGGAGGCCGATTCGTCCTCTGGAGGAGCGGCACGAAGGATTATCGGATATTGCTGCAAGGCAAGTTTGTCGAACGGTCGGCTATCAACGCCTCCGGACAGGTCGTGGGCGGTGCCGTTTCTGTAGAACCCGGCAAGCCCGCCGCGCGATTCCCCGTCCTGTGGGAACATGGTAAGATGCGGGAATTCCCGGCGCTGGGCGGGTGCCGGTTCACGGACATTAGGCCGTTTCTCCACTGCCACAAGAGGCAGACGACTTGCGATCAGGTATTCACCGGCAACCGCTATCTGCCATTCGGGATAGACCGCTCGCAGCACTCTAAAGGTCATCTCTAAAATCGGCTGAGTTCTCTCAAGAGGAAAATGATACAGGCTAATTGCACCATGCCGACATAGTTGGCGGCTCGCCATTCGTCGCGAGTGCGGACGCGGCGAAAGGTCTGCAACCACGCGAAGAAGCGTTCGATCCGCCAGCGACGTTTGTAGCGTCTGAGTTTGCGGCCATCCTGGGTCTTGTTTTCGGGCTTTCGGTTCCTGCGATGTGGCGCGATCATCTCGATGCCTCGGTCGGCAAGGTCAGCATCCAGCGTGTCGCTGTCATATGCTCGGTCGCCGATCAGCCGTTCCGGTAAGTTATCGGTGTGACATTCCTCGACAACGGCGTCAACAAGCCTGCTTTCATGCGGGCGAGCACTATGGACGGATAGCCCGACAGGAAGAGAAGTGACGTCCGCGATTGCCATGATCTTGGTGCCCTTGCCACGCTTGGTAGGGCCAACACAATCGCCCCTTTTTTGGCAGGTACGAACATCGCGTCGATATAGCACTCGGAAAGATCGTAACCTCCACGCTCTTCCAGATCGTGAGCAAGAGTCACCAGGATTCGGCGCATGGTGCCGTTTCTGACCCAGAGTTGAAAGTAGCGATGACAGGTCTGATAGGCCGGATACCGTTGGGGAGGCAGGAACTTCCAGGGCGCTCCCGTGCGCAAAATCCACAGAATGCCGGAAAGTACCGCAACAGGGTCAGCGGGCGGCCTGCCCCGTCGCCGGTCGAGGCAAGGACGCTGCGGGAGCAGCGGTAAGATCAAGGCCCATTGCTTCTTGGTCAGAACAGATAAGTCGAGGTGGGCAGGAAGGTCGGTAGCAGCCATGCCTCCATTCTATACCGATTTTAGAGATGACCTTTAATGATCGCGGCCAGATAGTCGGCATCGATGGCTGGCGGGCGTTTTTGTGGAAGGATGGCAGGAGGATAGATGCCGGCGAATATGCGGAGTTAGCATACACGGTGGCTATTAACAATCGGGGGCAGATCGTGCATAGCGCCATCTTATGGCAAAACGGACGGACCTATAATCTGCTTGAACTGCTAAAGGAGCAGGATCGCACTCTTATCAAGAAACGTCTTCCGCGCTTGACGGCTGTGGACATCAATGACCGTGGCCAGATTTTCTGTGAAGGCGGCGTTCTGCTCACACCGGAGTAACCAGGGAATTTCCTGACAGACAAGCGTCTACGCGCCTGCCTCCACTCCTCGTTCGTGGCAGTGACGGCAGCGGGCTTCGTAGTGCTCCTGCGCCCCTACCAGGATGGTCGGCGCGGAGTCCGGCGCGGGCTTGCCGTTCAACAGGCGCTGTGAGCGGGACGCATCGGCCCCGCAGCGGGCGCAGATGGCGCGCAGCTTCACCACCTCGTCCGCGATGGCGAGCAGGGTCGGCATCGGGCCGAACGGGCAGCCGCGAAAATCCATGTCCAGACCGGACACGATCACCTGGCATCCCCGGTCAGCAAGGTTCTTGCACACCTCTACGATACCCCTATCCAGAAATTGCGCTTCCTCAATGGCGACGACCTCGGTTAGCGGCTCCACCTTTTCCCATAACTCCGCGCTGTCCGTGACGCAGACGGCGGCGTGGAGAACGCCGTTATGCGAGCGTATGGCGGTGCGGTCGGAGCGCGTATCGAGCGCGGGTTTGAAGACCTGCACGCGGCGGCGGGCATACAGCGCGCGGCGGACGCGGCGTATCAGCTCCTCGGTTTTGCCGGAAAACATGGAGCCGGTCACGACAATCAGCGAACCGGCGGGTAAAGAAGGCGAATTGCTCGAAGCGCGGGGAGCGGTGTCCCGAGAAAGGGGTGTCATGCGGCCATTATAAAGAACCGGCGGGCCACCGTCAAGTGCACAGCGACCTTTGTTGGCAGCGAAAACGCGCGGTTGACCGGTGAGCGTATCAGATATCGCAGGCCCCCGAAATGTCCGGGGGGCGGCGGTGCACACGTATCGCGTGGTTTCGCTGTCAGGCCGGGCCGGACAGGTTCGTTTTCAGCAGGTGGGCAGGTCTATCGGCGCGGCGGCTTTCCCTGAGGACGCCGTCCCCACAGGCTCGGCAGCAAAGCGAGCACCAGTCCCGCAATTGCCAGGACCACCCCCGCAATCCGCCACATCGTCCCATAGCGAAGGTCGTCGATTTGACGCAACAGGATCACCAGCGCCGCCGCAACCATCAGCGCCCCCAGGGTTCTCTGGATTATGCGCGGCATTTGGGATTTACCGGGCGAACGTAACTGCGGCTCTTCTTCCAGCAGCGGCTCGGTAAGAAGGTTCAGCTCATCGGCGCTCATCTGGGCCGATGGGACATCAGCAATCGCTTCCGAGGCCATCGCCGGAGCATCTTCCGTGGGTGCCTCAGCCGTCTTCGATTCCGGCCTGACAAGCCATTGCGCATCCGGCACGCTGTCGGGAGATGCGGCCTCGTTTATGGGGGCGGCTTCGGGCCGGACGCCCGCTTCCAGCAGGCGCAGATTGTCCTGGCTCCACGCCGGTATGACGAGAGTGCGGTTCAGGTCCGGGAAGGCGGGCGTTCCGGGTCGCCAGCCACAATGGACACAATCAGCGGCATCCGCCGGCACAGCCGCCAGGCACTGCGGGCAATATTTATAGTCCGCTCTCGTTTCCAGTTCTCTGTCCTCCTCCGCCGTACTCCGGCCTTGCGGGGGCACCGCACCGTTTCCCTCATTCCCCGCTAAGCGGCAAAGTTCCTGCGAACGACGCTGCCGCGCGCCGCTTTTCTAATCGAAGGGCAGTTCGGGAGGCGGCAGCACCGCGCCCACCGCAAGGCATGCCGCCAGATACGCGGCGTGCGGCGAAAGATCAGGGGCAGGCCCCGGCGGGAAATGCCCCGGCGTAACGAAAATCGGGGGGAACCACGAAATACCCGGCACGGCGGCAAAGGCTGATATCCACGCCGCCTCGGTTTCGCTCACGGCGTGCAGACCCGGCGAATACGGAGCGAGCGGCAGCGCTCCGGGCACCAGCAGCTCCAGCGACGGGTATTTGCCGCCGCGCCACGCATGGAGCAGCGCGGCCTTTTCCTCCGGCGGCGCGACGGGCAGGAACGCTTCCCGGTGCCGCCACGATTTCGTATTGAACTTCAAAAATCCCGTTCCGGGCAGTTCGGCCACGGCGGCGTCAAATTCGATTAAAACATGCGCGAAGCCGCGCGCCCGTTTATCGGCCAGAAGAGGAGTAACGGGCGCGGGCGACAGGTGGATGTAGTCCGCCAGCCCCAGCTTCCAATCACGGCGAACGGCGGTCGGGCGCGGGCGGATGGGCAGACCCGCCGCCTTCAGCCGCGCCTTGGACAGCAGCCCACCCGACAGAAGCAGATGCGGGACGTAATGCAGCGGCGTCGCATGCCAGAATCGGAGCGGCAGAGACTTCGTTCCGTATGCCTCCTTCCGGTGGAATCGCTTGCCGTCCGCAGGTGTCGGTTTTTCCACCGGTCCCACGGATTTTAGGACGGTGGGACAGAGCACATGTGTCCACGGCACTATGCCCTATTTGCCCCATACGGTTTATAATACCTCCGAGCAGTGAACAAGGAACCCCATAACTATGGCCTTTGAACTGGACCTGGGACTATCAGAGGGGCAGAAGTGCGCGGCCTGCGGATCGAGCGTCGCCGATCCCGCGCAGCGGCTTTGCGCCGCGTGCGGTGCGCCGCTTGCCGCCGAACGCGCCTGGCTGCTGCGCGCCAACCTGCAGTTCGTTCTCCAGGAGATGCGCTGGTGGCAGGCCACACGGCGTCTTCCCGAAGCCGAACTGTCGAGCCTGATCAGAGAATACAGCGCACGCCGGGACGCTCTTGATGCACCGCTTTCCGCTCCTGCCGCACCTCCGCCACTACCGCCGGAGACGCCGCCTGTCGCCGTACCCGCACCGCCCGATCCCACCGCACCTTCTCCGGTTCCATCAAAGCGGGCCTCCGTGGCGGGTCTGGCCGCGTTTTTTCAGGCGAACAATATCGCCGCAATTCATCTGATCGGCGCACTGCTGGTGCTGGCCGGGCTGATTTTTACCGTCTTCTCGACGTGGGAAAGCAGCATCGGCAAAACGATTCTGCTGGCGATCCTGCTGGCATTAACCGGGGGCCTGTCTTTGGGAGGACGGCGTGTGGCGAAGGAGCAGCCGCTGACCGGCCTCGCCCTGAGCGCACTCGGTGCGCTGATTGCGCCGCTGAACCCGGTTGCCTGGAACCTCGTAAACGCCTTCGGAATGCGGCTGCCCTGGAACGGGGTGGGCCTGGCTGCCGGTGTGCTGTGCGCCGGGATGTACACCGTTACGCTGCGCCGGACACGGCATCCTTTGTTCGCAGGCTTCCTGGCCGCCGCCCTGACCTGCGCCGCTCTGTTCGCCGCGCGGCTTCTGGTGCCTGACAGAGCGCACCTCACCTACGCCGCCGCGTTCGTTCCCCTGAGCGCGCTCTTCTTCGCCGCCGCCTATACGCTGCGCCGGTCGGACGCCGCGAACGCTTCCCGGCTCGCGCTGACGTTTGCGGGTGCGCTGTGGACGAACGGCCCCCAGGCCACCGCTCTCGCTGCTGCTGCCGTTGCCATGATTTATGCGGTTGTCGCGGTTGCGTTTCGGCTGCCGTTCCTGGCGTATGCGGCGTCCGCCGCCGCGCTTATCGCCGGACAGATGGCATTGTCCGAACGCGGTGCGGCACTTTATGACCGGGCCGTGGCGGCGACGCTGACGGCCCTGCTTCTGGAGACAGCGGCATCGCTGCACACGCGTTTTTCGGGCGATGATGCCGCCGCCGCTGAGGTCGCCGCTGCTGCCGCAGGGGCGTACCGGCGCGTCGCCGCTGCCGCTGCGTTCCTGGCCGTTCTGCCGTTCGCAGCGGTCATTACAGCGGGATACGCCGCTTTGCGCCCGGTCACCGCGCCGCGCCTTTTAGTGGAATCGTTCATCAGCCTACTGGTGATGATGGGGCTGATGTTCCGGGAAGCGCGCCGGGAAAATAGCCCCGCCCCGCTGTATGCGGCGCTCGCGGCGGGCGGTTATGCGACGGCGGCGCTGGTCGCACTGCTCGCCCCGCGCATGGCGTACCTTCCCGCCGTGGGCGTTCCGGCGCTTCTTTTCGCCACGCTTTGCGGGGCCGCCGCCGTGACGCTGCGGCGGGGCGGAAACTATGCCGTCGCCACTGCCTGCGACCATGCGGCTCTCTTCGCAGCGGGACTGTCCGCGCTGTTGCCCTGGGCCTATTTTGCCGGTGCGAACGGCGGCATTTTGCCGCTGTCTCTGCGCAGTGCGAACGTCTTCGTCGTCCTGCCGGGTTTTGCGGCACTGAATATCGCCGCAGCCTGCGCCGCAGGCAGGAGCGGCCAGCGCCGCAGCCTTTTCGTCCATGCCGCCGCGCTGTCGCTCGGTTCGCTCGCTTTGCTCGCGGGGGCGACCGGCCTGGTTCCGCTCGGCACGAATCGGGCGCTGGCCGCCGCTGTGTGCGGCGCGGCGCTTGCCGTCGCCGGGGGCGTTATTGCCGTTCTCTGGCCGCCGGGAATACGCCGCGCTCTTTCTACGGATGCCGCTGTTCTTGCCGCCGTCGCCACGCTGCCGATTTTGCCGCTGGTAACGAACGCCGCAACACCACTTCCCCTGGCCGGAACGCTCTGCCTGCTGGCCGCCGCCTGGGCGCTGGCGGCGCACGGATCAGGGCGATTTGGCCTGCTGTACCCGGCGGCGGCATCCACACTGGTGGCGGCGCGGCTGGCCTCCGATCCCTGGACCGCCTGGGGCACGCAGGTTTACGGGTGGGAGCCGAACGAAACGCGCTGGCTTCTCGTCCTCGCGCCCGCCTTCGCCGTGCTGGGTTATCTTTTGCGGCGGCGCGGATTTCCCGCCGAGGCCGCCCGACCCCTGTATTACGGCGCGCTTGCCGCTGCCATCTGGTCAGGTATCGGCCAGATCGGCATGGCCCTGAGCGGCAGCAAAGGCATCATCGTGTCGCCCGCCGTCACCCTGTCGCTCCTGGCTGCCGGACTGGGCATTTATGGCGCGGCAGCGCAGCGGAAGAAGTTTGTCAGCGCGTCCCTCGTTCCGCTTGCCTTCGGTTATCTGGCGCTTCTGGCGGCTCCCCTGCCCGCTTCGCCCTGGCCTTGGATCGCTGCCGCCGTTGTCCTTTCGCTGTTCGGCACCTGCTACCTGTGGGTCGCCTGGGAGCACGGCACGCCGCTGTTCGCCGGTGCGGGCGGACTGGCTGTGTTCGGCGCGTACGCGCACGTTCTGGCGGAAGTCCTGCCCCGTTCCGCATGGCCTGCCGCCCCGATCTGCCTCGCGCCCTGTTTCGTGCTGCTTTTCGCGCTTGGCAGGCGGTTCGTGAATGAGGTTCCCGCGCTGCGCCGCCCGCTGCACGGTCTGGCGCTGTGGATTTCGGCGGTCTGCATAGCGTTGTTCCTTTTCGCCCTGCCGGAACGCGGCGCGGCGACACTGGCGATTGACCGCGCCTGGTTCCTGGCGAACACGCTGGTCTATGCTGCTTTATATGCCGGGGCGGGCATCCTGCGCCGTGAAGCAACCTGGCTGTATATGGCGGTGATCGCGGGAACGGCGGGCATGGTCCTGCGAATCGGCGGCTATCCGCAATGGGAAGTATCCGCTGCGTTTGCCGGTTTCTGGCTTGCCGCAACGGGCGCGGTGTGGCTGGGCGCGGCGGCGCTTCTCGCCCGCGCCCGCTGGTATGATCTGGCCGAGGCGCTGACCGCCGCGACCTTGTGGGTGACGACGCTGGGCGCAGGTACGGCTTTGCTCGGCGTTCTGGACGAGGGGCGCTGGACGGTGTTTACGCTGATGGTGGCGGGTACCGTTTACGGCGTCGTCGGAATACTTCGCCAGAAAGCTTCCTGGGGTCACGCCGCCTTCGCCGCCTTCGCCGCCTATTTCGGCGCGTTCGCCCTGTTCCTGTATGACGGCGTCGGGCTTTCCATCGGTACGGCGGATTTCTTCCTGATTCCGGTCGGGCTTTACCTGATACTCGTCGGCGCGCTGGTAGGGCAGGCGCGACCGGACGAGGCAGGCCGCAACGCCGCGCAGCGATTGTACGCCGCGGGGCTGTTTGTCGCGCTCACCCCCACCTTTCTGGCGGCGTGGTGGGATGCGGCGTGGTGGCACAGTTTTCTGCTGGTCGCCCAGTGCGTCGGCTCGGTCTACTGGGGCATCGCGCGCCGCATCCGGGTCTTTCTCGGCATCGGAATCGCCTTTCTGGTCGCGCTGCTGGGTGTCAAGGTGTACCGTCCGCTGGGCCAGATTCACTTCGGGGTTTATCTCACTCTGCTCGGAGCCGCCGTCCTTTTCTCGGCCTATTTCTTCGAGCGTCGCCGGGAGGAGCTGCGCCGCTGGGCGCAGACTACCCGCGCCGCCTTCGACGCCTGGGAATGACGTGGGGATGAATGTTCCGATGCTTCACCGGTTACGGATAGGTGACTTCATCAAAACCGACGGCAGTAATTATGTCCCCCACTTGGCGTGTGGGGCCGGAAAGCCACGGGTCCGGTTTCGCTTTCAACGTTTTTCCCGGCAACACGGGGGCTTTAGATACACGGGCAGGGATTCAAACACGGGTTAGAGAACACTTTAGAGGAAGTATGGCAGCAGGACAGTGTCCGGCACCCCTCCGGACAATACCACTATTCGCTGACCAGTGAGGATAAAATGGCATTTCAAAAAAACGAGGCGGGGCAATGGACTCCTGTCCTGCCCCAACATGCACTCGGAACCGCCTTTGGCGCGGGCGTGTGGAACGTCGCCCCCGGCGGAGGACGCTTCGCCCCGGCGATGCGCCCGGCCCTTTCGCTGGAACAGACCCTGACGGAACTGAAAAATGCGGGCTGCACCCACGTTGAGTTTCATGACACCGAGGCCGAGCCGGAGGACGCGGAGAAGATCATGAAGTCCGTCCGCAACGCGGGCGTGGAGGTGTCCATGTGCACCGCCAACCTCTTCAAGCGCGGCCCCGAGTTCGCCAACGGCAATATGGGATCTCCCATCGCGGACACCCGCACCGAGGCGGTCCGCAGGACCAAGGACTATATACGCACCGGTATCGAGGTATTCGATGCCAGCATCTATGTTTACTGGAATAGCAGCAACGGCTTCGGCGGCCCGCTCCAGGTAAACTACCGCGACCTGTTCCAGATGACGGCGGACAGCCTGAGCGAGGTCGTTACCTGGATGCTGGACACCTACGGCCCGGAAAGGGCGCTCCCGATTGCCATTGAGCCGAAGCCCAACGAGCCGGTGAGCTGGGGCGCTCCCGCCGACTGCGGCGAGGTACTGGCGATCATCAGCCTGATGCCGGAGAACCTTCGCCCATTCGTGGGCACGAACCTGGAAACCTGCCACTCTCTGATGGCGGGCAAGCGGTACGCGGCGGAACTGGGGCTGGCGGCGGCGGCGGGAAAATGCTTCTACGTCCATCTCAACGGCGGCACCGGCCTCAAGTTCGACGAGGATCTTGCGTTCGGCGACAACGATTTCGGGGTGGCGGTGGAAACGGTCTGGACGCTGGAGGAGATCGGTTACAGCACGGTGCTGGGTATCGATGTTCAGCCACTCAATACGGATACGCCGCAGCAGCAGTCGGCGTCCGTTGTGCGCAGTATCCGCAATTTCCGCCGGGCGCACGAGATCTGCCGGACGCGCATCCATGCGGAGGAGCTGAATGCGCTGCGGGCAAAGGCCGACCGCGCCGCGCAGTCCGACTGGTTCGCGCGCATCTGTTCGGGTATCGACGCGTAGCGGCGGTACGTGTTACAAAACATTCTTTGCCTTGCCCTTCCCCTGCCTGAACCGCCATGGCAGGGGAACCGGGCGCTGATCTAACGAGGGTTGGTGAAGCAGATACGAAGACGCGCATGTCGAATCCATGCCGCACCGGGATTACAAGGACGTGGGGGGTGGCGGCGGGTCGAACAGGACCAGGCCACGGGCCCTGAGTGGCTTTTAGCCGCGCCAGAAACGCGTCGCGCGGCAGGTAAAAACCACCCAGGCTTGTAGTCGCCGTTGTCAGCATCTGGATATACGCTACAGTTAACGAGGTAAGGGTCGAAGTGGAGAGCCTCGACGATTCAGTCGCTTTTTAAAGAGACTCGCCAGCACTGATGGTACTGCTATAGAGGTGAAGTTGGCGGTCATCAATTTGACAGTATCGGGGCAGGTATCGGTGGAAGTCCAGTAGTGGCTCAGAGCACCGCAAAAGTGCCGATTAGTGCGTATCCTGGCACGAGTCGAAAGGCCAGTGATCGTGAAGCCGAAGTAATCTTTCGGAATAGGCGTGGGCGCTTTGCTCCACCTCAATACGCACACCGGAGCCTTCTATTCCTCAAACTGCACAGGATTCAACAACTCCGGTGCCGCACCTTCTTACGCTGCTGTCGGCTCGGGCTTCGACACTTGCCAGACCAGAGTAGGCCCATTCTTGCGCCCCGCGTAGCCAACACAGCGGAAGGTTCGTTCTTCATCGTCCCCAAAGGACTGAGCCAATTGCACAGATTCAGCACCTATGTCCTGACAGCAAAACCGCCGCAGCTCCTTATACGGGTTGTGCGCTCCTTCGCATCGAGAACCGTCAGTTACCAGTAAGCCACCATCAGTGAGTTTGTTCAATACAGTGTGCATCAGCCATCTTTTTCTTTTACGTGGGATATGCCACTTACGTACTGCCAGCCAAGGCGTATTACTTCCCTCGCTGCTGTCTCCTCGATAGAAGAACACACCCAGTTTATTGATTTCCTTGTGAAGTGCCGAAGCTCCATAGCCCCGACGGCGATGAACACTGATAGATTGGCCTGAAGTGAGGTGACGGTAAATCTCGGTAAGAATACATGGCTCCATGAACCCATACGGCTTGTGAGTACATTCATCAATTCTTTGTTCAAGCTTGGCGGCGACCGGACCGCGAATTACTTTATCGAGAAGTTCAAATCCATCTTGACGCATTAGAACGGGCGCAACAGTATCTGCGGGATTGTTCACTCCAAAGTAAGCCAAATCAGCAAACCAGAACTCTTTCACGAATGGCGCGAATAACTCAATGGGCTTCAGAAAATCATTGCCACTGTGCGGGTAGAACAGTGGCAAACCGGCCACCGACTCAAGCAGCTTATCATGCAATTGGGTTTCGTTTTTCATCTGTACCTCTCGCTGCCGCCCCTTAGACTTGGCAATGATATACTTGACGCAGCAGGAGCATGATTGCCGTGCTGATCTGCCTTCGGTTAACGCAACATCAGTAGGATAAGCCTGATAAGGCAAATTATAGGGTAAATGCGGTTGCCCAAAGCAAGACCGCCACAATACGCCATATGCGCCGGTATCGTTGTGATTGCACTGCTGCAGTAGACGACGCCCATGCCAGTGGCAAACTCGCGCAGACATTACTATAATAAACTAAAGTGTAAAAACATGATTGTTCGCGGCCTAAGAAAGAGGCCAATCAAGAAACGCTTCAATCATTCTGTCAAGCATCGGATAGCCCTTAAAGAAAAAAGCCGCCTGACAAGCGGCTTTTTTCTTAATTGAATTTCGGTGAGGTGGGGCTGTCGTGCGTTTGCGTCTGCTTCTGAATCGGACAGTGTTATCCCTCTATTCGTTGCTGGGTCGCTTTATAGAAATAACCATCCTATCACAATTTCAGTCGCACTCCCGACTGCTGAATAACTGGAACAAGTGCGGTATATACAACGCCAAATTGCTGACAGATATTAGGTACTTTGACTTTTTTCGAGTTACTGGCAACGAGAGACTCATTAGTAACTACCGTGTGATTATGGGCTAACGCGAAACCAATTAACCAAGGATCGGCTCCAGATAAGAATTCAGAAATCTGATGGGGGGCCAATCCAGATGATTGTGTTAGCCAAGTTGCAATCTGCTGAACCCGGTTTGCCGCATCATTATCCACAGAAAGAAAGAAATTTGGCCCTCGCTGGCGTGCCCATGCGGCTAAATCGTCATTCCCTGCCAGTATTTCGTCTCTGACTTTATCAATGCTATATAGATTCCCTGCCCCATTCTCTCGATCTAACCAGTCCCAATAACCAGGGCAGAAATCCAGCCCATACCATTTCTTGACTTGGATGAAGCAGTTAGCATCAAGCAAGTAGGCCATCTAAGGAGTAGCTCCGTTTACCATCTGAGCAAAAGCATCAAATGTCTTTGTACTCCTTACTCCCATTAGACTAAAGGCGTCACGGAACTGCGTTGCGCCTTCCTGTGTACTCTCCACTAAAGCTGATGCGAATCGTTTACCAAGACGCGCGCGAAGTAAATTGTAAAAATCGCCACCGCCACCGCTCTTTGATTTCTGATTTATTACCGTAAGTTCATCAGAATACATACGGTTAAAATCCTCAGACGATAAATGCCCTTTGTCCTTCAATCGCCGCAATATAACAAGCGTGCTTACCTTAAAGTGGCGTGATAGACGCTTGACTGCATCAGGCTGAGACTGAACTTGTGTCCATTGTGTCTCAAGTTCAGTCTGTGGAACGAGTAATTCCGCAGCGACCTCATTACAGAACTTCTCAGTTTGAGCGGAATTAGACGCAGGTAGAGTCTGGCTGAGGTTCGAGATACCGGACACACCAAGCCAAATATGCACGATTTCGTGAGCGAGTGTGAACATCCGAGCCGCTTTGCTGTCTCGGCCATTCAAAAAAATCAACGGGGCGTATTCATCCGACAAGGCAAATCCGCGAAACTCGCCAACATCTAACTTACGGGTAGTATTCTGCCCCACAATGCCGCTTTGCATCACGAGGATTCCAGCCTCTTCAACCGCGTCAATCTGCTGGTTCAGTGCGTCTTCCGTTGCTGAGATGCGTGACCTCAATCCCGCATCCCACTTAATAACTATCCGAATCTCGCTTGCTGCACCAACAATGTCTTGAGAGACTTTTAAACTGCCGACAAATGGTAGCGGTTCTTCGCTATTTGCTATTAGATAATCCCGATACCAGTCCTGCCTGCGGAGCGCATCGTTTATCGTATCAAGAAGATTTGGCGACGCTCGCTTAACGCGGGTACTGCCAACCGTGCGAAAGTCCTGAACGGGAAGATTCTCAACAGGGGGGGTAGGAAGAAATAAATATCCAAATGGCACGTAGGTGGCCTCGGCCACCCGTTCAGCCTGAGATAGCGTGATGTCGCCTGATTGCTCCCACGCAACAACCTTTTCTTCCTTGACCCCAACTTTTCTGGCAAGATCAGACGTGCTTAAACCGTAGCGCTCACGCGCCCATTTCAAGACCTCTGGTTGGAAGGCGGTATTCATCTAAAGGTTGATTTTTCGCCGTTGACGCATTCTATCGGATTAGACATTAATCGGAAGCATTCCTACTACTTATTATATCATTATATCAAACATATGTTTGATAACAGGCGTTATTGTGCTGTTAAATAGTTACCCACACTCAGGATAGGCGGAGCTATTTAGTCCGCCCTTGGTCCTCCCCGTAGCGGGTCGGGGCCGTCAGTCCCCTGCAAATTGCCAATTAGTTCCCAGTAGGTAATGCACTTGCCGGTAACGTCCCTCATGGTTTAAACGGCTCGGCGATCCGCGCAGGTATTGCCGCCCGCCGCTTCTGATGGCTCGCGCGAACAACCTCCAAGTGCGCCTCCTTACGGCAATCGTCACTGCACAGCCGTTTGCGGTCGGCGCGTGGCCGGCGGTTCTCCGGGACAAAGGGATTCCCGCATTGATCGCAACGGCACAGGCCAAACGGCGACGTGATCGCATTAACCATCTCAAGAAGAAGAACGTCAAAAAGAATGTTATAGCGCAGTATATTATTGAAGCTGGGGAGAATGTAGCCCCCATACGATGGTTCGATTAAACCAAGATCCGCTTGAACGTCCTGCAATTTCCGCTCTCTTTGCTCCTCATCCCATGTGTTCGACCTATCTGTGAGCCACAGTTTCAGCGTAGGTGCATCGCCTCCGTCCCAGGTTAGCATTGGCTCTAATTCTATGAATTCAACCCAAGCTGAAAAAAACTCGACCCAATTCTGCCGCGTAATTCCTTTCGCGCAACTCTTAAATTCCATGAGTTCCGGCCCCTCCACAGGAACCTCTCCACAATCCGTAGCTATCCAGTAGTCTTCCGGTCGAATAGGGTTGCCTTCCAACAGGTCGGCAAAACCGAGAAGAAAATGACGGAATAACCTTGCGTAATGCCTGTAGCGTTCTACCGGTTCCTGGTATTTCCACCGTGCAACGGGATAACCGTCTTCCTTTGCAAGGTATTCCACCTGATCTGTCTCAACACCCAAGACTCCATAGGTTTTTGCAAATTCCAGAATCTGCTCATCCGTCGCATCGGCGAGTTTGAGGAACACCGGAAGATAACGGTCCGCACTCGTCCATTCCCTATGATCGGCCTTGGGCCATCTGTCGGAAAAACAAACATCCCATTCTAAACATGGCGGCGAACCCAAGGAAAACCTTATGTCCTGCGGTCGATCAATATAAATGCCCGCAAAGCGATGCGTAGAATCACGT
>JAUJOK010000032.1:28417-62523 GCA_030447685.1 Armatimonadaceae bacterium | reverse complement strand
ATGTCCCGGTCGCGCCACTCGAGCCCTTGATACGGCACAACCCCGCCGGAGCAGGCGGCGACATCGGCGATATAACCGTCGAATAAGTAGCGCTGATCGCGGAATCCCAGAAGGGCGTTCAGCCGCTTTCCGCCCTCGGCTTCGATAATCGGATCATAGTTCAAAACGAGTACGCGCGGCGTCAGACGGTGCCCATCCCGCGCGACGCCTTTGCGGGGCTGGGGCGCGAACGGCCTTGACCCCGCAAAGGAACCTGTCAGCAGTCCCGCGGACTGGATCAGTGAGCGGCGCGTCACCGACGGCCTGGGTCCAAGGGAAGGGCGGTTACCTGGCCGCTCAGGGAGGCGATATAGACGCGGCTTTCATCGGTGGCGGGCGAGGCGAGAACATGACCGGGTCCGAGCCGGTACTGCCACACGCGGGTTCCGTCCGTGGCGCGCAGGGCGGAAAAGGTGCCGTCCACGGAGCCGACGTAGATATTGCCGCCGCCCCACGCCGCCGACGAGTCATAGATGACGGAACCGGTGGGCGTTTCCCATACCTGCTTGCCGGTTTCGGCGTCGAAGGCGAAGACACGGCCTGTGGGTGTCAGCGAGGCGTTATAAATACGCCCTTCGCGGAACAGCGGGCCGGAATAGCCCAGGGACGGGCCGGGAACCTCCCAGACGATGCGCCCGGTGGCGGCATCCATCGCATGCAGCTTGCCATCGTTGGAGGTGACATAGACCTTGCCGCCGCCGACCGTTGGCGAGCCGATGGCGGGCGAATAGTAGAAGCTCTCGCCGAATTTGTTGCGCCAGACTTCCTTGCCGGTCTTCACGTCAAAGGCGCGGAAAAAGTTGTCCCAGCCCCCGACAAAGAAGCGTTCGCCGTCCGTCGCCGCCTTGCTCTGGTACATTCCCTCGCCCTTGGCCGTCCACAGAACCGCGCCGGTGGCCGCATCCAGGCCGTAGACGTTGGTGTCCACGGAGGCGATACAGACGACGCCCTGCGCCGTGCTGGCCCCGGCGAATACCGCGCCGCCTGTCTTCGTCTTCCATTTCAAGGCCCCGGTCGCAGCATCCACGGCGTAGACATGGTGATCGGCGGAGCCGAAGTAGACGGTGCCGTTATCGATGTGCGGCGTGGAAAAGACAGCACCGCCGGTGCGGACGCGCCACCGCTCACGGCCTGTCGAGGCGTCCAGCGCGACCAGGTCGCCGCCCATGGTGGAAACGTAGAGCGAACCGTCCGCGCCGCGCACCAATCGCGACTGCACAGCGCCGCCGACGTTCGCCGTCCAGGCAGGCCGGGGCGCCCCCGGAGCCGTGAGCGTCAGGTTGATCGGAAGCTGGTACGCCCGCCCATCCACCTGGGTCGCCTGAACCGTCACCACATGCTCGCCAGGGATGATCGTGCTCATCTCCAGGTCGGCGGTCCAGCCCTCGCCCTGCGCCGTCATCGGGCGATACGGCCCGTTATTGACGCGATACGCCAGCCGGGCGTCTTCGGGCAGATCGCCGCGCCGCGCCAGCACTGTCCCCCGTCCGTTTTCGATCTGCACATCGGCGGACCAAGCCGGTGTGGCCGGACGCAGGAGCGGGACGGAGATCACCTCAATGTTCGGCGCTTTGCTTTCTTCCGTCCGGCGCAGCACCCGAATCTGCCCGCCGCCTACTTCTATCAGGTTGTACGAACCCTGGTACAGTCCCTTCGCCATGATGGCGGGAACGCCGTTCACGCTCCACTGAATGTCGGAATGGCCGTGCCCGATGAGAAACAGGCGGACGTTGTACGGGAACAGGATTTGACGCAGCGCGGCTTCGTTGTCCACCTGAACGGCTTCCCGGCCAATCCAATGGTGAAAGCCGATGATGACGGGGCGGTTCGGTCCCACTTTTTCCAGGTCCGCTTTTAACCAATCGAGCATGGCCTGGTGCATATGCCCCCAGTGCTGAAGCAGAACCGTCGAGTCGAGCAGGATGAAGTGGACGTTTTCGCGGTTCCAGGACTGGTACAGAGGCTGCTGCGTCCCCAGCGTGTAGCCCTCCTTGCCGCGCGGGTTCCAGCGGACATCATGATTGCCCGGCGCGGCGTAAAGGGGAATCGAAAGAATATCCCGCATTTTACGGTATATGCCGTACTCGGCGTCGGTTCCGACCTCGACAACGTCTCCCGTCAGGACGGCGAAGGCGGGCTTGCGGCGCAGCGCGTTTATTTCCCGCAGCAGCACGGCGTTCTTATCCGCGTTCGAGTCCGGCTGATCCGTTGCGGTGACGTGCGTGTCGGTGATGTGGACGAAGGAAAAGTCGGCGCGGGCGGGCAGCGTCGCGCAGAGCATCCCGATAAGCAGGGCGAGGAGTCGGAAGGAGCGATTCACCATGTTTCTCCCGTGAATAGGTTTGGCCCATTATACAGATCGGTGCAGAACTTGTCGAGATGAGGAATCGACTTTCGCGGCGCAGCCAGTCCGGGACGGGGTCAAGCGTGCGTTAGGGCGGGTCTTTGATGAAGTGAACACGGCTCCACGGGCGCTGGCCGGTGAACCATCAGGAGGCAGGCATCGTCCTGGAGTTCGCCCCCGGAGAAGGTGCGGACCTGTTCCAGAATCGCGTCGGCTGCCTTCCGCGCCGGTCGCGCGCTGGCAGATTGCTCCACAAGCTGTGTAAAACCCTCGTACCCCAACCAGACGCTTTCTTTTCGCACTTCCGTAAAACCGTCGGTGAACATCAAAAAGGTGTCCCCCTCGGCGAAAGGCAGCGCGGTCAGGTCATACGCGCATTCGCTGTCCACACCCAGCACCATCCCGCCACGGTCCAGCACCAGGGTCTCGCCGCCGGTACGCAGCGCAAGGGGCGGCTCAGCACCGGCGGCGGCCATCCGTATCGCCTCGCAGCGTGCGTCCACCACAATCAGCGAAAGGGCGATGAAGCCCGGTGTGTCCTCACCATCCAGTTGGCGCGCATTATGGACATACCGATTCAAGCGCTCCAGCGCACATGCCGGGTTAGAATCGTCCCGCAGGTAGCCACGCAAAACAAATTTTATCTCCGCCGTTCGTGTCGCAGCCGCAAGCCCTTTGCCGGACACATCGCCAACGACAAAAGCCGTTTCGCCGCCCGGCAGTGAGAACACATCGAAAAAGTCCCCGCCGACCAATGCCTCGTTCAATGCGGGTTCATAGATAGACGCAACGTCAAGACCGGGAAAATCTCTTTCTTCGATATGGATCAACAGCGCGCGCTGCAGCGCCTCCGCAATTCGGTGCTCCCGTTCCAGAGCGGAAGAAAGCTGCGCCTGATTCACTTCCAGCTCCTCAATGTGGTGCTGTTTTTCTTCCACACTGCGTGCCTGCAGTGTATAGGAGAGATAGGTGAGGCAGGCAACCGGCGTAACAAACAGCAGGACCGTTCCCACATGCCGTCCCAGGATCAGAATTGCCAGGGTGCCCGCACTGGCGCTCGCGAAGTAGCTCGGCGCGGTCCACAGAAAGGAGTCCCGCCAGAGACGCGGCGGGTTTTGATCGGTAGACAGAGCGACAGCGGCGGCAACCGCTCCGGTACTGATGAGGAAAAAGGTGAAGCTGGAAAGCATCACGGCCAGCAAAGAACCGACCGGGTGCAGTTCGAGGGTGCCCCCGTTGATCAGCAGAAACACCTGGCCCGTCGTAAATGTCGCAATGACGTTCAGCGCCAGGTTGAACAGTATCTGGTGGAACGGCTGGCGCCTGGGAAAGAGACAGCTTGCAAGGGTGCTGGCCCCGCCCACCCATAAGGCCGCCGTCGGGCCGAGGCGCAGAAGCGCCGCAAAAATGAGCGCGAATCCCAGCGACAGCAAGCCCATGCTTTCTGCCGTCTTGCGCGGTGTCAGCCGGATCTTGGTTCCACCGGCAAGGATGCCCAGCAGAATCAACAGACCCAGTTCCCACGCCTTCGCCGGGGCAACTGTGCGCTGGGGGACGAGGCCGGCCAGAACAAGCGATGCGATGCCAAGCCCCCAGACTATCCACACGAACACCCGAGCATTGTGGGGCAGCTTATTCACGGTACAACGCCTCAACATCAAAGACGAGCGGAGCGACAGGTACAACTACTATATCCCCTCTATCTTCGGACCACGGTTGGACCCGCAGGGCCGCCCGGCGGCAGGCTTGCTGCGCCGGAAAGGCGGCCCTGCCACCGAAAACCGTCGTGGATCATTTCTCACCGTAAATGGCGGCGGCGGAAAGGTCAGCCGAGCTTGAGTCTTCACCCCAGAGCACTTGATCCGCCCAGACACTTTCCCCCCACAGTACCTGGCTGTCGGACAGTTCGTCTTCACCCCAGAGCACCTGGCTGCCGTACACTCCGGCAAAACTGCCTATCCCGGTGCCCCACACACCGCTGTCGCCCCAGAGCACGCCCTGCGTCTGGATGTAGACGCCCCCCAAAAGACCTCGGGAAAGCGTGGGGCTTACGGCGGGCCGTGTCGCGACAAGGGGACAGCGCAGGGCCGCCGGTATGTTCAGGTAGCCCGCGCCGTAGGTTAACGGGTCGGTGCTCCCGTTGCCGATGCCCCAGATTTTGTCCGCCGAGACCATCAGCCGGGCTTTGACCGTGTCGGGGGACAGCGCGGAATCGGCTTCCAGCAGCAGGGCCACCGCACCGGCGACCACGGGCGCGGCCATCGATGTGCCGGACAGCCGCAGATATTTGGCGGCGCTGTTGTCGTTTCCGTTACTGCTGTACTCGGAAGCTTTCAGCACATTATCAGGGTACGTCCGGTCCAGGTAGCTGTTGTTGGCGTTGGTAGAAATGACCCGGTTCCCCGGCGCGACGATATCGGGCTTGAGCACGAAATCAAGCCGGGTCGGACCACGACCGCTGTACGTCGCGATCCGGTCCGAGTCGCGTCCGCTGCCTGTGGCTTTCATAGCGCCGACCGTGACAGTGTACGGACTGTTAGCGGGCGACTGGATGGAAGCGTAGGCCGTGCCATACCCCTCGTTGTTACGAAGCAGGCTTGTGCTGTCGGCGAGACGCCCACGGTTGCCTGCCGCCGTAACGACAACGATACCTGCCTGGTACGCCTTTTCCACAGCCAGGCACAGAGGGTCTGTCGTGTAGCTTTCGCCGACGGGATGACCGAGGGAAAGGTTAATAACGCGAATGTTGTACGCGGACCGGTTGTCGATGGCCCACTGGATAGCCCTGACGACGTTGCTTACCGCCCCCTGACCGTTGGCATCGAGGACGCGGAGGTTGACAAGGTTCGCGCGCCGCGCGATCCCGTAAAACGTCCTATAGTATTTGTCGCCGGTGGATGCGCTGCCGTTTCCGGCGATAATGCCCGCGACATGGGTTCCATGACCGCAGAGATCATCCGCCGTATTCGCGTCGGGTGAAAAGTTGACGCTGGCGAGCGTGCGGGGCTTTCCGGTAACGTCGTCGCGGAGGTCCTCGTGAGAGAATCGCACGCCGCTGTCGATGACGGCGACGGCGATACCCCTGCCGGTAAGGTGGTGCTGGCTGAAGGCAACGTCCGCGCCGCTGGAGCCGACCGTGAACTCGTCACTCTTCTCGACAACCGCATCCGCTGACAGCCGCTGAACAAAGGGCAGGGCGGCCAGGCGGGACAGGTTCCTGCTCGGCACGCGCACCGCAGCCGCCCCGATGACGGGCAGGTGCCGGTACACATACCCGCCCAATGATCGGATCCGGCTTTTGTGCGCGGGCGTGAGATCGCCCCCGACGCGGACGATGACGGAAGACCAGCCGGACATCGGATTCCGGCCAAGCCTTCGCTGCACGAACCGGTCGCTTTTGTCGGAAGGCTCGCCGGAGCGGGCAGGCAAGGGGGTGAAGGACAGCAGACCGAGGATTGTCGAACACAGAAGCGCCGTAGGAAGCAGTCGGCGCGTTGTACGATGGCCCAAAGTGCTCAGAGCGGGACGAATAGAAGGCTTGCGCCGATTGAAATCCACCTAACTTCCTCCAAACACGTCAACATGAACAGGGCTTGCCCGAACACCTTTGGATGGGGAAGGCAACAAAAAAGGCAGCCACCGGGGAAACGTGTTTAGATAATGGTTGGCTCACGTCGCCGCGTTCTTTAGGGGAAATTTTGGCAAAGACTGGATTACCGCGGTCCCCCTTCCCCTGGCGCTCCGAACCAGGCTTCCAGGTATTTCAGCCCGCTGCCGGTGTTGAACAGCACCACGCGGTCATCACGATCCACAAGCCCCTGGGAAAGCAGATCGTGAAGGGCGGCTAGGGTCGCCGCCCCCTCGGGGGCGACCATCAGGCCGGTTTGAGAGGCCATCTCACCCCAGGCCGCGTGCATCGCCTCCTCAGTCACGGCAATGGCGGTTCCCTTCGAGGCTCGCAGGGCATCAAGAATCAGAAAGTCGCCGATGGCCCTGGGCACGCGCAGCCCGCTTGCCATCGTCGCGGCGTCCTGCCACGGCTCGGCGTGTGTCTCTCCGTTTTCAAAGGCGCGCACAATCGGCGCGCAGCCCGCCGCCTGCACCGAAACCATGCGCGGGCGTTCCGAGCCGATCCAGCCCATCTGCTCCATCTCATCGAACGCTTTCCACATGCCGATAAGCCCGGTGCCGCCGCCGGTGGGGTAGACAATCACGTCGGGCAGCGCGCCGTCGAACTGCTCGAACAGCTCATAGCCCATGGTCTTCTTGCCCTCGATGCGGTACGGCTCACGCAGGGTCGCCATATCGAACCAGCCGGACTCGCGGACGCCTTTCTGGACATGCGCGTTGGCATCGGTAATCAAGCCTTCCACAAGCGCGAGGTCCGCCCCCAGCGCCTGGCATTCGGCGATGATGGCGCGCGGCGTGTCCGTGGGCATGGCGACATGGGCGACAAGGCCCGCCGCCGCCGTGTACGCCGCCAGCGCGCTTCCCGCATTGCCTGCCGTGCCGACCGCGAACTCACGCGCCCCCAGTTCGTCGGCGCGGGCCACCGCAACCGCCATGCCGCGTGCCTTGAACGAGGCGGTGGGGTTCACGGACTCATCTTTCACATACAGGTGGCGCATACCCAGCGTTTCGCGCAGACGCTCGGCGGGCAGCAGCGGCGTCCAGCCTTCGCCCAGGCAGTGAATGTATGCTGCGTCGCGCACAGGCAGCAGAGCACGGTAGCGCCACAGATTCGGCTCCCCGGCGGCGGCAACGTCCGCCGGTGACAGAGACAAGCGCGCCAGGTCGTAGCGGGCGAGCAGCGGCGCTCCCGCACGGCTCAGGTTCTGGAGGCTATCGGCATCATAGGTTTCGCCGGTCTTACTGCACTCCAAATGTGTGAGAACGCTGCCGGTCGGTTGTTGCATGGACATTCACGCCTCCGCTCTTGTTACTTTCCACGCGTTGTACCTGAAGAAAGCCTGTAGGGGCAAGTGAATCCCTGCTCAGCGAGGGGGTGCGAGGTAAAGCGGATTGGTAAGGGCAACGACGCTGCCGTTTGGACGCAGCAGTTCCGCGCGAACGTAGGAAGAGCCGGACGCTGCCGGAACCGCATGCCGCAGCGTCGCGTCGTCTGTTTCCACCGGCAGGCTTATCTCGGAGGCGGCCCAGACAAGGCGCAGGGCGAGTCCTTTGCCGCCCGTTACTCGCACCTCGATGGGAACCACACTATCTTTGTGGGGACGCACGGTATCGCCAGGAAACGCCCTGCCGCCGGGTGTGGTCAGGAGCAGTTTCGGCCCGTCCGGTCGCTCGGACAGGAAGGCGCGGCCCCGCCGCAAAGAGTCCATCACGGCGGTTTTTGACAGGCGGGGCGCATGAACGAGCACGGCGGGAACAAGCGCATCTTCGCCGCGATGGTAATCGGTGCCGCCGAGCGCATGAATACGCCGCCCCGCCTTCAGCATCCCATCCCACCAATCCACGGCCTTGCGATCCTCCGGCGTCCACGCGCCGTTCCATACCTCAATGGCGTCCGCGTCCTTCCACTCCTTTTCCGGGTAGCGCCAGGAGCAGGTGGTGCAGGTCGCAAAGGGATGGTTGATCATGAAGACCGCGCCCTGCCGGTGCGCGTCGCGAAGGACAGCCGGAAGGCGTCCGTCCCCGCCGTCGATCCGGAAGTCGAACCAGTGCCCCGGTTTCTGCCCGATGATGTTGGCATGGCCGAACGGTGACGTAAACTCATCGCCGAACAGCAGCAGATGGTCGGGATGCGCTTTGGCGGCTTCGGCGAAATGATAGTGGTGGCGCGTCGTATTATGGTCGGTCACGGCCAGGAAGTGGAAGCCCGCCGCTTTGTTGCGCGCCGCTAACTCCTCCAAAGGCCGCGTCCCATCCGAATGGCGTGTGTGGGCATGGAGGTTCCCGGCGTACCAACCGGCCCTCGGGTTCAGCACGCCGGGGTCATAGACCGGAACGTCGGGCATCTTCGCGGGCGGTCGGGGGCCGTTGAACGAGAGCGTGATGGTGTATTTATAGCCGAGGCCCCCAGGCGTGCTTTTGATAAACCATTGGGCCAGGTGCCAGCGCCCGGCGGGAATGGGGCCGGGCAGGTAGTAGGCAGGCTCACTGGTGGCAAAGTCGCCGGTCAGCACAAGATCGCCGGGCATGCCGCCCTGCCAGCCGCGAAAGCCCGGTCCTCCCGGCCCGTAACCGCGCGGGTCGAACAGGCCCAGGTCTACGGTGCTGCGCTGATTCGGGTCCGGCCCGTGGTCGAACTCCTTTTTTACCGTGATGCGGGTGACGCCTTCCGGCACATCGAAGGGGAGGTAGCGCAGGGAGGAGGCGCTGACGGCGGCCTCCTCCGGCCCGCGCCGCCCCTCGATCACGATGACTTTATCCGGTGTTGTCGTGTCCGAGACCAACGGCGGCGGTGACAGCAGCGCCCCGAAGGACGCCAGCGCAGCCGCCAGGACAGGAACACGTATCGATTTTTTCATGGGCGCTTCCATTTTTGCGAGATTGTCCACATAGAATAAGAGCCGTCAGGTTTGAACGTCTGCTCCGGCTTGTGCCATTTGGCGTGACCGTCGCAGAACAGGAAATTAGCCCCACCGGAAAGTCGAGCATCCAGGTTCCAGGCGGCACCGCCGCTCATGCCGCGCCTAGTCTGGTCGAAACGCGCATCGCCGACCCGGCCTCGCGTGTAGCCGTTCACGATGTACTGGTCATGGCATAGTGGGAAATAGACCATCTGGTTGAAATTCAGGAACTGCTCTCCCAATACAATGGTGGAAGAGGGCTGCTCAAAGATTGCCAGCGAGCGGAACGAGGCGGGATCAACGACATTGCCGGGCTGTACCCGGCTGCCCACCGCCCAGTCATTCATACCATACGAGAGCCGTGGATAATCCTTTCGCGTGACACCTCCTACCGTACGGTTGCCAAGACGTTTATCCGACATATCCGGGCAAACTGCGAGTTTAGCCTGCGCGCCGGAAAACGCCGTCGTCTCATTACCGGCACCGACCCCTTTTTGTTTTCCGCATAGGGCTGGATGACCGTAACCCAGGAAAAGCTGGGGTCGCCGGGCCGGTCGCCGCCGAACTGCTGTGAGGGAAAAGTTTCGTCATAATCCTGAACATACATCATGAAGCCGCTGCCCCACTGCTTCAGGCTGGATAAACAGGCCGTCTGCCGTGCTTTGGCGCGCGCCTGGGCGAAGACCGGGAAAAGTATCGCGGCAAGTATGGCGATAATGGCAATGACGACAAGAAGCTCAATCAGGGTAAAAGCTTCGCTTTTACCGGGGGTGAAGGCAGCCCCTGAATCCCGGCGCGGTGACGTGTGCGGCATAGTATCCACTCCTTTTCTCGGCGACGAACCACTGCTTTCCGGCCCGGCGTCGATATCGAATGCCAGTATACCAGCCGCATGTTAAGGGAATATTAAACAGGCGGGGCAGCGCGTTTTTGTTCAGCCCATGCTCAGGTTTACGGAGAATCGAACTTCGCCGTTTGGAGCCACCATGACCTGCGTCCATCCCTGAAGCGGCGGCACGGACGGCGCGGTGATAAGCGCAATGCCCTCGCGCCGGGTCGCGGGGGGCGTGGCAGGCTTCCGGACAGAATGGCGCGCACGCCGCCGCCACGTGCCAGCAACTTGAGCAGGCGTGTGCGTGGCTTCGGCTCGATGTTCGCGCGGTTGCCGCCGGGTTCGGCGGCGGCGGAAATGTAGGGCGGGTCATGCGCGAGCAGAACCGTCGGCGGCGACGCGGGGCGGGCGAGCAGGCTCTCCAGAAATCCCCACTGCATGCGCTCCTGGGGAAGGCCGCTGCCGAAGAGAGAGCTGTTCACAGCAATAATGCGCGCGCCCGCAAGCGCCTCCGCCCAGAACGAGGGGCCGAGGCTGGCCTCCATCCGGGCGACACGCGCGGCGGTAATCGGGTTCTCCTGACCCGGATAGCGTTTTCCCCGACATCCCGGTCGCCGAAGACATAACGGATGGGCGCCGTAAACCGCCCTATTTGCGCTTTGAACTCGGCAATCTCTTCCGGTCTGCCGTTCTGCGTCAGGTTCCCGGCGATGAGAATCATGTCCACCTTCGCGGCGTTCATGGAAGCGGTTAATCGTTCCAGGCGGGCGCGGTACAGGGGCTGGTAGCCGGGCCGCAGGCGGGCGGTACGTATATCGGAGAGCAGGGCGAGCCGCATCAAGGAAACCGCCGCCCGGCGGCAATGCCAGGCGTCCGTCGGGGACGTTTACGCAAAGGCGCATGGCCGCGCAGATAGGTGATGGCGGCTTCGCGGACGCCCGAGCCAGCGGATCGTCCGAAAGAATCTCGATCCCTTCCCGACCCAGCAGATAGTCCTGAACGACATAGGCGGGACCGGCGATGGTGTAGCGGCGGCTGTCATCCAGCTTTTCACTGCCGACGGTGACGCCGCCTTGCGGCCCGGCGCGCAGGCCCGAAACCTGAATCCGCATCTGGCCCCCTCTCGCGCCCGCGTCAGCATCTCGCGAAGCCGCGTGCCGGGCGCGCGGGCGATTACCAGATGCTGGCGCGTGTAGGCCCCCATCAGCGCGTACAGGTCGCGGACACGGACCGGCCCCGCTGCCAGCCCCTTCGGGTCCATCGATTCGAGGCGATTACGGCCACGTCCGTCTTTGCATGGGCGCGCGCGGCGTCAGCCAACAGATTCCCCAGGGCGATCTCGCGCCGGGCGGCGTCGGCGGCGGGCAGCGGTTCGGCAGCAGAGGTCAGGATTTCCTCCAGATGAGGCCGCAGGCGGTCCGCGAAGGGCTGATAGGCTGCGCGCACATCGGGGTCTTCAGGCACGGCTTCGGTAATGGGCAGAAGCGGCGCGCGCGGATACGGACCGCCCAGCGGCGCGGCGACGCCGTCGTGGCCCCACCAGCGCCCGGCGCGGCCATTGACGACCGAGATACGGCCCCGCCCGCCATTGCCCTCGTCCCGGCGCACGATCATGTCCACCCGGCCCAGCGCGCCCGTGCGCCCCGGTCTGCATGATCAGCGTATCCCCCACCCACTTCTGCTCCGCCAGTGTGGTGTGGGGTGGCCGCCCAGAATCACATCGATGCCCTTCACCCCGGCGGCCAGCAGGCCGTCCGGCACGACACCCAGGTGGCTCAAAGCGATGACCACGTCCGCGCGTTCCTCCCCGCGCAGGCGTGGCACGAGCGCGCGGGCGGTTTCGATGGGGTCGGTGAAGCGGATGCCGGACAGGGTGCGCGGCCACTCGATACTGACGGTAGTAGGGGTGGTCAGGCCGAAGATGGCGATCCGTACACCATCCTTTTCGCGGACGATATAGGGCGTCAGCCCGCCCCACGGCTGCCCGGTTTTTTCCGCGACGACATTGGCGGAAAGCAGGGGAAGCGAGCGAAGGCAACGGCGCGGCGAAGAACATCCTGTCCCTGATCGAACTCATGGTTGCCTGCGGTCGCCGCATCATAGCCCAGCGCGTTCATCGCCGACAGGATCGGCTGCCCCTGGAACTCCTTTTCGTGCGGCGTGCCGTGAATGATGTCTCCGGCGTCCAGCAGCAGAACATTGGGCATTTCCCGGCGGATTTGGCGCACCAGCGTGGCGATACGCGCCAGACCCTGGGGCTGATCCGGCAGGGAGACGCGTCCGTGCAGATCGTTCGTATGGAGAAGTGTGAGGAGGACGTAGCGCGGCCCGCTGCTTGTCTGCGCCACTGCCGCCGCCGCCGGGGCAGCGCCAGCAAGCAGCGCTGCTGCCCGGACCAGTTCTCGCCGTGTGACACGGGGCATCAGAGACCGTATTCCGCCGCTGATTTGGGATCGTGCCGGGGATGGCAGTTCGGGAAGTTCCAGTGATAGGGCTTGTATTGTCCCTGCTTGTCCCGCTGAGCATAGATACGGATGGGTTTTACATGACCATCCGCAAAGACCATCGGCATCAGGTAGCGGTTGCGAACCGCAACGTCGTGCGCGCCGCCGTCCGTATGATGCTGCGTATGCCGGTCCGAGATCATGTAGAACTCGGTAGGAAGCGGGCAGGCGGCCAGCGTATTGCCGTGCATTGAGGCCAGAACCGTAGTCGCGCGAAGTGATGCGCTGCTGTCGAAGTTGAAGTTCATGCGATAGTCTACCGGAATATCGTCCGGCTTCGCGGACCAGGGTGGAGTTCTTTCGGCAAAGACATCGCAGTCAGGGTCATTATAGACCTTTGTGTTCTTGAGATAGGGCTGAAGCACGGTAAAGCCGTAATTGTACTTCAGCGTCAGGTCGCCCGGCGCGGGCGCGCTCGGGACAGCCTCCGTATAGGGGTTACGCACCGGGACGATCAGCGGCATTGTCTCGTCGTAATCCTGAGCATACATCAGCATAGCCGTGCCCATCTGCTTGTTGTTTGAGATACATGAGGCGAGACGCGCTCGTCTTCGCGCCTGGGCAAATACAGGAAAAGGATTCCGGCCAGGATCGCTATTATTGCTATCACAACGAGAAGCTCGATCAGGGTAAAGGCTCCCCCTTTATCGGGGGTGAAGGCGCGGGCAATCTTCTGCTTTTCCATAGCTCTTTCTCCTTCGCCGCCGCCGCCACTGCTGCTGCTGTAGCGGCGCGTTATGTTCCGCTGAAAGGTAATACGCCGGGCACGGGCAAAATTCCTGCCGGGCGCGGCGTGAGGACGGCAGCGACGGCATCACAGGGACTGTACCCCAGCCCTATTAAGGGAAGGTTAAGAAGAGGTGCGAAGAAAGCAAAAAATAGCCGCTCCGTTCCGTGAAAAGAAACGGATGACGGGGGCCGAGGAGAAATCTTAGCGGCGGGCGGCGTGATTGGCGGCGCGCTGCTCGGTCAGGAACACCTTCACACGGCGCTCCGTCCCGGTGCCCATCGAAAGCAAGCGGATCGTTCCCGTCACCGGGGCGACCAATACACGGCGCAGGTCGGCGTCCAGGCCCAGGACCTCGCCTTTGCGAATCACCGCCCCATCCTGCAGGATCGAAGCGTACAGCGGATGCAGGTCGAACGTCAGCATACTATCCGTCTTCATGGTCATTCGGTCTACCTCGGAAATACAGCAAAGCGGCACGACAGAGAAAGCGCGTCGGGAACATTATCGGCACGGAACAGCTTCTGCTAAAGGTACGAATACCCGTTATCAACTGTCCCCGCGCCATAGACGTTCGCGCGCGTTTGAAAGTTCCCGCCAAAACGCATTATCGGCAGATGCGGAAAACTTCACATTCCTTTTTGCGCCTGCACATATATCGGATTCGAGAATATCCAGGGACGCGCGCCGAAGATAAACGGCCCGACACGGCGCGCATAGCGATACACCTCGATACGATACGCGCCCGGTTCCGTGGCGGTGAAGGTAAAGCGTTCCTGCCGGTCAGCAGCGGTGGCGGCGACCACCCGGCCATTTCGCAGAAGACGGATAAGCTGCCGTCCGAAACGGGGGCTGTGCTTGTCGAGCAGGGTTCCCGAAAAGTAAACACACCCGTCGCTCACGATGCTTTTTCCATAACGGCTTCGCGCTCTCCACTGCGCGCCGCAAACATAAATCCGCTCGGGTCGGCCAGGCAATCATAGGCCATGGCATCGCCCCTGCCGCAGCGCATCGTAGATGGCGCTCCGGTCGCCGCCGCCTGTGTGGCCGGGAACGAGGACATGGGTGGCGGTGGCGCGGAACGAATCGGCGTAGGAGGGAATCGGATACTTCTTTTTGCCGATCTTCATCAGCGCGTGGGCGTCCAGTGCGGCGATGCCGACAAACGGCTGCCCGCCTGACGTCAGCGCGTCCCAGGTCGCCAATCCCCGGTCGGGCCGCGTCACCAGCGTCCGCAGAACATCCGCCATTCCGTGCCGCCGCCAGCGCGCCATCAGCCACAGGAACGACGGGACGTTGATATGACGCCGCGCTATCGTGCTCAGGTTGATCACCTCCAGCCCGGCGTACCCCGCGACATTCCAGTCTTTCCATGGGTGCTTCACATCGAAGGGCAGCGAAACCAGCGGCAGGCCGCCGTGCCGGTCAATCTCCTCCACGGCGACAACTGCGGCGGCTGATAGCGGGTCGGCTCCCAGTTCGGCGACATATCGAGCGCCAGAAGGAAAGCCCCCTGCTCCACCGTTACCTCCGTGCCGATCAGCAGAAGCGGCTTTTCTTCATAGCGCGCTTCCCAGCCGTCGCGCAGCGGTTGCTGCGTGTTATGGTCGGTCAGCAGCAGGAAATCTACCCCCACTTCTTTTGCCGCTTCCATCACCGTCGGAACATCGCTTGCGCCGTCGGAATACGTGGAGTGGATATGCAACGCGCCCGCCAGATCGCGCCACTCCCGCAACCACGTCTGAGGGGCGTATTTCTTCGCCGCGCGGCCGCAATCCCGGTTGGAAAAGAAACCGTCCGGCGATGGCATCGAAGAAGCCGGGAGCCAGGAGAACCGAGGCGGCGATGCGGAGTTTGGTGCGCAGCGACGAGGCCATGTCACCCCTATTGTACACCCGGCAGCAGGCTTTACCGGGGCAAACAGCCCGTTTGACAGCCGCCGCTCTTTAGCCCGTCGAATAAATTCGCGGCTACGAAAAGCACAAAGTCCGCCTTCGCGGACTGATTCTTTAGCCTGCGAAGGCAGACTTTGTACCTTTACAGCCTCGGATTCATCCGATGGTATTCTTCGGACGCGGCAAACAGCCCGTTTGACAGCCGCAGCCGGTTGCGGCTATACTGCGGACGTGGATATTGCCGTGTATTGCCTGGCTTCGGGGTCCTCGGCGAACGCGCTGCTGATGGTGGCGGGGGACCGCGCGCTTCTTATCGACGCCGGTCTGGGCGTGCGGACGCTGAAGCGGGAACTGGAGGCGCGCGGTGTCTCTCCGGCTTCGGTGGCGGGCGTGCTGCTGACCCACGAGCATATCGACCATGTGCGCGGCGCGGTGCCCTTCGCCCGCAAATACAACGTGCCCCTGGTGACAAATCGGGCGACGCTGGACGCGCTGTTCGCGCAGGAGCGGCGGGACGCTCCCTGTTGCGAGGTGGCGACGAACGGCGAAACAGGTATCGGGCCGTTCGCGGTGCGCGCGCTGCCGGTATCGCACGATGCCGCCGAGCCGGTGGGCTTGGCGGCGGCGGTGATGCGGCAGTCGCCTACGCCACCGATACCGGCGCGACATGCTGGAGTTCCGCGCCGTCGCCAGCGTCGGCGCGTCACTGGTCGCCGTTGAGTCCAACCACGATATCCACAAGCTGCGTTTCGGCCCCTACCCGGAATCGCTGAAAACACGTATCCTGTCGCGCTGGGGCCATCTCTCGAACAACGCCGCCTGCGACCTGATTCTGGCGCACGCGCTGGAGCACGGCCCGGCCTGCTTCTGGCTGAGCCATCTTTCCGAGGTGAACAACACGCCGCGCATGGCGATGAACTATTGGAAGAAGGGGTACGGGCGGAGGGGCTGCGGCCGCGCCTGCCGCCGTCGAGGTCGCCCTGCGCGACAGGCCCTCGCTGGTGTACCGCACCCGCTCCCGCGCCGTTCAGTTGGCTTTATTTTAACGATCCAGTTGATTTTGACCAGTTCCACGTCGAACAGCAGGGTCGCGTTCGGTGATAGGCGCCCCGGCGGCGGGCGGGCCATAGGCAAGGTCGCCGGGGACCGTTGGCTTACGCTGCCCGCCCACCTTCATACCTGCCACGCCCTCATCCCATCCGGCAATAACTTCCCCGGCACCGATGGGAAAAGAGAGTGAAACGGCTCACCCTTATCCCGCGATGAGTCGAATTTGGTGCCGTCTTCCAGCGTGCCCGTGTAATGGACGGAAATCGTCTGGGCCTGCTTTTGCGGCGGGGACCCGTCCCCACTTTCACGTCTTCGTACTTCAGTCCCGACGCCGTGGTGACGACCTTGCCCGGAGACGCAGCCGGGCCCGATGATTCCGGCGTCGTCCCCGGACCCGAAGGTGCGGTCCCATCGGCCTCCTGAAGGGGCGGAAGGTTCCGGAGCGGCTGCGGGCGTTTCAAGTTGTCGCTCGCTGCGCTTCCTCTTCTTTAGCCGCATCCTCCGGAAAGAGCGCAGCAGAAGCGGCAGTGGCGGCGAAAATACCAGAGATCTGTCGCTTCATCGGCGCTTACTCCACCCCCAGCAGTTCGACATCGAAAACCAGAGCGCCGTTGGGCGGAATGACTCCCCCTGCGCCGCGCACGCCGTAACCCAGGTCGGGCGGAATCGTCAGTTTGCGCCGCCCCGACTTTCATTCCGGCGACGCCCTCATCCCAGCCTTTGATCACCTGGCCGACGCCGATGGTAAAGGAAAACGGCTGGTTGCGATCCCGCGAGGAATCGAATTTCGTGCCGTCCGTGAGCGTGCCGGTGTAGTGGACGGTGACTTTCTGGCGCGGCTGCGGGGTCTGTCCCGTTCCTTCGACGATGTCCTCATATTGAAGACCGGAGGGTGTGGTCACGATAACTCCTTCTTTTGCCGCCGGCGCGATGGGCGCGCCGGCGCTCGTGGTGGTTTTTGTCGCGGCGGAGGCTGCTGTGCCTGCCGCCGCCGTCGTTTTCGGTTTGGCAGGCGCAGCCGTCGCGGGCGAACGTCGTTTTTGTTTGGCCGATGGAACGGCGGAAGCGCGCGGCGGCTTTGTGCCGGGGGCCGCTGCCTCCCGTGGCGCTGCGCCCGCGCCCGTAGCAGCAGCAGTCGGCGGCGGCGTGAGGGCAGCGGTCGGCGGTAACTGCGCGGCGGCGGCGGCCAAGCCGGTTCCCTGACGCACGTTGGCGTGAGGGAGCGCCTCCGCCAGCCGCAGCGCCCAGACTTTTGCCAGCTCTTCCGGCGTCGCAGCCCCGGCGGCCAGCGCGGTCGGCACATCCACCGTCAGGAATTTCTGGCCCCGCACGTAAATAGTCGGCCCATAACGGTCGGGTCGTACTGCCACATCGTTTTCCGTCAGGTCGTTGATGCTCAAAAGCTCGATCAGCCGGTTCTGCACCACGGCCCCCACGCTGTTCCAGCGATAGCTTGCCCGAACCGACCCGCAGCCGGATGACCACCTGCCCGGCAACATCGATCTCGCCCGGCGGCAGGGCGCGGGCAGCGGGAGCCAGCAGAGCGGCTACGTGAGCAGCCCCGCTGCGCCACTCCAAAGCACAATCTTTCGTACACTCATGGCGCTATTGTACCCATGCTGCCAATAAAGTCCGAGGCGGCGGTGTCGCCCGCGACGAAACCAGGTGGACCAGGCGGCCTGAAGATTGTACCCCCCCACCGGCCCGGCGATATCGAGCACCTCGCCGCACAGGTACAGGCCGCGCACCCGGCGCGAGCGCATCGTCTGCGGGTCCACCTCGTCCAGCGAAACGCCGCCCGCGACCACCTCGCCGCGCTCCAGCGGCACATGCCGCACGCGCCCCAGCGGCCAGCCCTTCAGCGTCTGCACCAGCCGGTTGCGCTCCTTCTGGCCCAGATACGCCCCGCGCACCGCCGGGTCCACGTCCGCCGCCGTCATCAGTGGCCGGGCCAGGCGATTGGGCAGGAGTTCCTCGACCAGATCCAGCACGGCGCGGCGGGTGCGCCCGGCACCATCCGACAATGCGGGCAGACAGTTTCTCAAAAGGCTCGTCGGGCGCGACATCCACTTCGGCGATGCTGTGCGCCGGTATCGCCTTCGGCCACCTCGCGCGAAACGCCCAGCGCGGTCGGCCCGCTGACGCCTTTGTGCGTCCACAGCAGATCGCCGCGCCAGCGCATCCGCTCCTTGCCGGGCGACCCGTTTTCGCCGACACTGCGGGCGCGCAGCACGCAGTCGCGCAGGGCAATTCCCGACCATTCGGCGGGCGGCGTGGGTTCCAGTACAGTGGGGCCAGCGCGGCGCGCAGCGGGACGTTCGTATGACCGAGCGCGGCCATCCAGGGCCAGCCGTCGCCGGTCGTGCCGGTCGCCGGATACGACGAGCCGCCCACCGCCACGATTAGGTGCCGCGTCGCGAGGCTGCCCTTGCCGGTGAGCGTGACGCCGTTTATCTCGCCGTTCTCCGTGTCGAGAGCCGCCACGGGAGCATTCAGACGAACACGTACGCCCGCATCGCGCAGGTGCGCTTCCACGTCTACCACCGTCTTTAGCGTCCTGGGGCGGCACGGGGAAGATACGCCCATCCGGGCGCGTGTAGACCTCCATGCCTTTGTCCGTCAGCATCCGCAGGACGAAATCGTCATTCGTGAAGCGGTAGAACGAGGGACGCAGGAATCGGCCTTCGTTGACGCGGAAGTGAGCGCGAACGTCTTCTATCGGCCCGGCATGGGTGACGTTGCACTTGCCGCCGCCGGAGATGAGGATTTTCATTCCGAGCCGGTTCTTTTCAGCAGCAGCGTGGACACGCGCCGCGCCGCCTGCCACGCCGCGATCATCCCCGCCGCTCCCCCACCGACGACCACCACTCTATCCCCCCTGTCGAGTCAGCCACTTCTTTCGGCGACGCCGCCCCATTGGCTTTGGGTCGCTGTCCAGCGTCCCCGCAGACGGTTCTTGAACGGCATCCGCCCAATGGTTCCCGTGGAGGGCAGCATACAAATTGGCGTCGAACGCCGGATTTAGCGTCCACCAGGCTGAAGCGCCGCATACAGACGCAGCGCATTATAAAGGTCCGGAAAGCGAGGCATGATGATGACCCCCAACCCCTTCTCCCACGCTGAGAAGGGGAGACAGAAAACGCTGTCGCCGCAAGCATTTCTCCCGCAGTTGAGGGACACTGCGCTTAGTCACGATAATATTGCTGCCGCGTCGCCCGGCGGCACCAGCACGACCTGCGCGCGTTCGTTGTCCCGTCAGAGCGAACGGGGCGATTGCGCTCACCTGTCCCAACCATAAGGCCCGGCGCCAGACGTTACAGCATATCTTCCGTTATCCCGCCCGGTCTTAAAGGCGCGGCGGCGTCTCCGTCACATCGAGAACGGTGGATTCGATGCCTACTTCGGTTGGGCCGCCGTCGAGGATGAGCAAATCTTCGATATAGGGGCCGAGTGAGTCCAGGACGTGCTGCGCGGTGGTCGGGGAGACTTCTTCGGAACGGTTCGCGGAGGGCGCGGCAATGGGAACGGCTGACGGCGCGAAGCAGTTCGAGCGCCGCCGGGTGCGCAGGAACACGCAGTCCGACCGTCGGCCCGCCCGCCGTGACGATATTCGGAACGGATTCGGCTTTTCGCACCACCAGGGTCAGCGGGCCGAGGCCAGAACCGTTCGGCAAGGGTGTCCGCGACAGCAGGCCACTCCGCCGCCAGCGTGTGCGCCGCGTCCCCTGCTGTCGGCCACATGGACAATCAGCGGATTGGTCGCGGGACGGCCTTTGGCGGCGAAGATGCGCCCGACGGCGGCGGGGTCAGGCGTTCGCGCCCAGACCATAAACGGTTTCCGTGGGAAACGCGACGAGTTCCCCGGCACGCAGACGTTCCGCCGCTTCGCGTATTGCCGCCGTATCCGATGCTTCATGTATCCGTCCCTGCACGCGATTATTGTACCCGCCGCGCTTTTTCCCCGTCCCTGCCCGCGTGCCGATTGGTTGCAGGGCAATTGCCTGTGTGCTATACTCTTGTCACGTTCCCCGGTGTCTTGGAGGCTGCTGACGTGGCGGATTTGGTGTATATTGACGGCGATTTCGTGCCTAAAGCAGAAGCGACGATCCCGCTTCTGGATCACGGCTATCTGTACGGCGACGGCGTCTTCGAGGGCGTCCGCGTCTACAAGGGCCGTGTCTTCCGCCTCGATCCGCACCTCGACCGCCTGCTGTTTTCCGCGCGCGCTCTGGCGTTCCAAACCCAGGGGATGACGCGGGAAAGCCTGCGCGACGCCGTGCTGGAAACCTGCCGCCGCAACGACCATCAGAACGGCTATATCCGCATCACGCTGTCGCGCGGCACGGGTTTAGGTCTGGACCCCGCGCATATCGATTTAAAGCCGCGCCTGGTCATCTCCACCCAGCAGCTTGCCCTGTATTCGTCCCGGCTGTACGAGGAGGGGCTGACGATGATTACCTGCGCCACGCGCGTCCCTTCCCCCGACGCTATCGATCCACGCATCAAGGGCACGGGCAAGTATATCAACAATATCCTGGCCAAGATGGAGGCGAACCGGGTCGGCGCGGGCGAAGGGCTGATGCTGAACGCGCAGGGGCAGGTGGCTGAGGCGACCGGAGATAACATATTCATCGTCAAGGACGGTGTGATCGCGACGCCGCCCACATCAGCGGGCTGCCTGAAGGGGATAACGCGGCAGGCGGCGATGGAGCTTTCCGAGCAGCTAAACGTTCCCCTGCGCGAGGCGAACCTGACGCTCTACGATGTGTATACCGCCGACGAGTGCTTTTTGACCGGAACCGCCGCCGAGATCATTCCCGCCGTCGCTTTAGACGAGCGCCCCATCGGCACGGGACGTCCCGGCGATGTGACGCGCCGCCTTATCGACGCTTTTCGCGCGCACACCGGCGAGATGGGAACACCGGTTTGACACGCCTTCCGGCACCGGTGTATACTTCCCACTGCCGTGGCGACCAAAAAGGAAACGATTATCAGGAACCAAAGCGCGTCGCCTGAGGAAACGGAAAGCCCGCTCGACGAGGCCGCCGCCGAGGTAGCCCAGGCGTTCGAGGAAGCGGGTGAGATCTCCGCGCGCCTCACTATCGGAACCGTGATCGGAATTCTGGCCTATCTGGGCGAGGTGGCTGTCCTGATTGGTCAAACCGTGCGCTCGATGCGGCGCGGTATCCACATGGGCGATCTGGTGCGGCAGATGGCGATTATCGGGGTAGACTCCATTCCCATCGCGCTGCTGACAACCGGCTTTTCCGGCGCGGTCTTCTCGCTCTATTCCGCGAGCACGCTCAGCAGCTACGGCGCTGCCAGTTTTGTGGGCGGAATCGTGGGTCTTGCCATTGTGCGCGAAACCGCGCCGATCCTGACGGGGGTGGTGCTGGCCGCGCGCTCCGGCTCGGCCATGACGGCAGAAATCGGCTCGATGAAGGTAACGGAGCAGATCGACGCGCTGCGCTCAATGGCGGTTTCGCCCATCTCGTATCTGGTAGCTCCGCGCCTGCTGGCCTGCTTGATAATGCTGCCGGTCGTTTGTATTCTGGCCGATGTGGTGGGTATTGTGGGGGGCGGCATTGTAGCTGCCACGGAAGCCGTACCGTCCTCGGTGTTTGTCCGGTCGCTGCGACAGCTCCTGGACCCCAACGGTCGGGACGTTTTCCAGGGGCTTTTGAAGACGGTGTTCTTCGGCGCGATCATCGCGGCTGTGGGATGCCGCGAAGGACTGCAGTCCGAAGGCGGCGCATCGGGCGTGGGACAATCGACCACGCGCTCGGTCGTCATTTCGATTGTCCTTATTTTCGTCGCCAATTTCTTCCTCTCATTTCTGATGCTGAGCAGATAGGTGGGCGGCGAGGTACGATGAGCCGTGAAGCCTAAGATTGATGTTCGTGACCTGCACTACGCCACTGACGATGGCCGGGAGATTTTGAGCGGTCTCTCGTTTTGCCTGTACCCCGGCGAAATCCTGTGCGTTATGGGCGTCTCGGGGGGCGGCAAATCGACGCTGCTGCGCTGCATGGCGGGTCTGATAAAACCGTCGGCGGGCGAAATCTGGATAGACGATGTGGAGATTACGCGTCTGGACGAAGACGCGCTGGTGCCGGTGCGCGCTCAGATGGGCGTGGTTTTCCAGTACGCCGCGCTGTTCGACTCGATGAACGTGTTCGACAACATCGCGTTCGGGATCGTGCGCGGGCCGAAGCGGGAAGAGCACCGGACGCTGGGGCGGATCGCGCTGATTCGGATGGTGCGCGAGCGGCTTCAGCAGGTCGGCCTGCCGGGAACCGAGCGGAAGATGCCCGCGCAACTGTCGGGCGGAATGCGCCGCCGGGTCGGATTGGCGCGCGCGCTGGCTACCGACCCGGACATCATTTTGTACGATGAGCCGACATCGGGCCTGGACCCGGTGACCGGAGCCTCGATTGATGACTTGATCGTACAGACGCGCAACCGGCGCAAAGTGACCTCCATCGTCGTTTCGCACGATATGGAATCAATATTTCGCATCGCCGATACGGTTTTGATGATCTATGAGGGAAAGGCCGCCATCTATGGCACCCCGGATGAGGTGCGGGCGTCCACGAACCCGGTGGTCCGGCAGTTCGTTTCCGGCCAGACCGACGGCCCGATTCAATTTCGCCGCTGAAAGATAGTAAAACAAACACGATGAACCAGACGCGATACTACATCCGGGTCGGGCTGGCGCTGCTGATCGCTCTGGCGCTTTTGCTTTTCACCATCAACTTCCTGCGAGCCACTTTTTCCTTCGCCCGCAATTATCGCTTCAATGTCGCGTTCGATGATATTCGCGGTGTCTCCGAGGGAGCCAAGGTGCAGATGGCCGGCGTCGAGATCGGCTCGGTGGAAAATGTGGAGCTGACGCGGGACAACAAGGCGCGCCTGCGCCTGCGTATCAACGAGAAGTATCGGATTCCGGTCAACTCCGTTTTCACTATTTCCAGCGGCCTTCTGGGCGGAGCCGCCGTGGTAAAAGTATCTCCGCCGCCGCCCGGAACGGCTCGCGAGGATATTGCCGAAAACGAGCCGAACCTGCGCGGCGTCGAAACGGCGACTCTGGAATCGGCCTTCGCCAAATCCGAAGCGTTGCTCGAATCGTTCCAGCGGACGGCTTCCGCCGTGGAAAAGTTAGCCACCAACGAAGAGACGCAGCGCGACCTTCAGCTTGCCATTCGCAACCTGCGCCTCGCCACGGAAAGCCTGCCGCGACTGAGCCGCCGCGTGGAGACACAGCTTGACGTGCTGTCCCGCCAGTCCACGCGGCTGGTGGCGAATCTGGAGGAAGCCTCGGAAAGCGCGCCGCGCCTGGCCCGCACCGCCGAGAATCTCTCCGGCGATATACGCGCGACTTTGAACGAGAACCGCACTGCTCTGCGCGGGCTGTTTCAGGAAGCGAACCGCACCGCGACGGCTATCAGTGGTCTGACGGCGCAGGTGGAAGAGGAGTTGCGCACCGGCAACTATAAGCAGAATCTGCGGACCGTATCGGAAAACCTGACATCCATTACCAATCGGATGGACACTGTGGCGGGCAACATCGAGCGTCTTTCCAGCGACCCGCGCCTGACCACCGACATTCAGCAGACCGTTACCAATGTCCGAGAAGCGTCCGCTTCGGTCAAGTCACTGGTGCAGCGGCTGGAAACGATACGTATCCCCGGCGAGCGCCGCCGCAGCGCGCCCGCCGGAGACGGCACGCCCTCCCCGCCCCCGCCACGCGCCTCGGCGTCGCTGCTGGAACCGGGACTTGTTGTGAATTCCATTTACGACACGCGGCGCGAAAATCTGCGCGTGGACAGCTTTTTTACACTGCTGGGCCAGGAAGGCCGTTTCTACCGTGTCGGGCTGTCGGATATAACCGAAACGAACCAGTTCAATCTTCAGCTTGGGCAGTCCAGCGGTAATACGGCCTTGCGCTACGGAGTGATTCGGGGAAAGCTGGGCGCGGGTCTGGATGCGCGCGTCGGGCCGCTCGATTTACGGCTGGACGTCTACCGCCCGAACCGGCCCACTGCCGATCTGCGGGCGCGCACACGCCTTTCCGACACCGCCAGCGCGCTGCTGGGGATAGACTCCGTCGGGCGGGACAATCGTGCGGTGCTGGGCATTCAGTTCAGCCCTTAACAGAACCATCGAAAGGAAACAAAACGTATGAAGGTTATTTTGCAGCAGGATATCCCCAAGATCGGGAAAGAGGGCGAGATTATCACCGTCGCCGATGGCTACGCCCGGAACTATCTGTTCCCCCGCAAGCTGGCCGTGCTGGCCGAGGGAGGGGTGCTGAAGAACCTCCAGATGCGCCAGGCGCTGGAAGAGCGGCGCAGCGAAAAGATCAAGTCCGAGGCGGATCAGGCGGCGGCGCAGCTTACCGGCAAGACCGTGACCGTTCCGGCAAAAGCGGGCGCGAACGACCGGCTGTACGGCTCCATCACCGCGCAGGACATCGCCGACGCGATAAAATCCAGCCTGGGCGTGGCGGTGGACAAGCGCAAAGTACAGCTTATTGACCCTATCAAGGCGATGGGCACCTATACCATCCCAGTCAAGCTGCACCGCGATGTGTCGGTGCCGGTGACGGTAGAAGTGGTCAACGCGGCGGCGGCTTAGGACGGAGTTCGAAACCACCGTGGCGCTGGAACGTATCGGCGATAATAGCGGGCGCGGCGATAACTTCGGGCCGCGCGGCTCGTTTCCGTCCCGCACCATTTTGGAGCATGTCCCCCCGCAGAACGTCGAAGCCGAGCAGGCGGTGCTTGGAGCGATGCTGCTGGGGGGGCGGACGGCCATCGAGCGGGCGACGGAGATTCTTTCGCGGGAAGATTTTTACCGCGAAGCCCACGCGCACATCTTCGATGCGATGGTAGCGCTGACGGAAAAGGACGAGCCGGTCGATATTATCACCCTCCGGGATGAACTGATCCGGCGCGGCGCGCAGGAGACCGTCGGTGGGCCATCCTATCTCATGGCGCTGGCCGATGTGCTTCCCACCGCCGCCAACATCGTCCACTACGCCAAGATCGTCCAGGAAAAAGCCGTTCTGCGCCGCCTGATCGAGGCCGCTTCCCAGATTTCCGGCCTGGCCTACGGTGAGGTCTAGGACGTGGACACGCTGGTAGACCAGGCCGAGCGCACGATTTTCGAAGTCGCGGCCAAGCGCACCTCCAACTTCTTCTTCCCCCTGCGCCCCCTGCTGAACGAAGCCTTCGAGAAGATTGACACCCTTTACCATGACAAGGGCGTCACCACTGGCGTCGATACCGGCTTCACCGACCTCAACTATATCACCAGCGGCTTGCAGGACGGTGATTTAATTATCATCGCCGCTCGTCCTTCGATGGGGAAAACGAGCTTGTGCCTCGGCATCGGGCAGAACGCGGCGCTGCGGGCGGGCAAGTCGGTGGCGGTCTTTTCGCTGGAGATGAGCAAGGAGCAGTTGGTGCAGCGCATGATCTGCTCCGAGGCGCGCGTGGACGCCCACCGGCTGCGCACCGGCTATCTGCACGACGAGGACTGGACCAATATCGCCGAGGCCGTGCACCGCCTGTGGGACGCTAATCTTTTTATCGACGATTCCACGGATCTGTCTTCGCTGGAGATGCGCGCCAAGTGCCGCAGGCTTCGTGCCGAGCATGGGCTGGACTTGGTGATTGTCGACTATTTGCAGCTTATGCGCGGCCACGGCAAGAACAACGAAAACCGCAACCAGGAGATTACCGAGATAGCGCGCGGCCTGAAGGGGCTGGCGCGCGAGCTGAAGGTGCCGGTGGTTGCCCTCTCGCAGCTATCGCGCGCCGTAGAGCGCCGTGAGGACAAGCGCCCGATGCTCAGCGACCTGCGAGAATCCGGCTCCATAGAAGCGGAGGCGGACGTGGTCGGCTTTATTTACCGGCCCGCCTATTATGAGCGCAAGGAGGCTGTTTCCCAGGAGGCGGAAGAGCAGGCCGAGGCGGCGCGGCGGCGCGGCGAGTATGGGGGCGAGGAGGCCGAGGTAATCATTGCCAAGCAGCGAAACGGGCCGACGGGAACGGTAAAGCTGTCGTTCCTGCCCAAGTTCGCGCGCTTCGACAACCTGGCGGAAGGCCGCGAGGAGGACAACGTCTTTTGAAAATCCTTGTCGTGGGCAGCGGAGGACGCGAACACGCGCTGTGCTGGAAGCTGGCGCAAAGTCCGCAGGTGCTTAAAATCTTCTGCGCGCCGGGCAACGCGGGCACCGCGCGTGTCGCGGAAAACGTTCCTATCGCCGCCGACGACATTGAGGGACTGCGTCATTTCGCCGAGCATCAGGCGGTTGATCTGACCGTCGTCGGGCCGGAGCGCCCCCTTATCGCCGGGCTGGTGGACGCTTTTGAGGCCAAAGGGCTGCGTGTTTTCGGCCCGTCGCGCGAACCCGCCCTGATCGAAGGCTCGAAAGCGTATGCCAAAGAGCTGATGCGGCGCGCGAACATTCCGACCGCCGACTTCGAGGTCTTCGATGATGCCGCCCGTGCGCGGGACTATCTGCGCGGGCAGCAGTTTCCGCTCGTCATCAAGGTAGACGGAATCGCGCAGGGCAAAGGGGTCGTGGTGGCCCAGGACCTGGCCGAGGCCGAGGCAACCGTTTCCGCCTTTATGGAGCAGCGCATCTTCGGCGAGTCCGGCGACCGTATCGTTATCGAGGAGCATCTGGCAGGCGAAGAGGCCAGTGTTATGGCCTTCTGCGACGGCGATACCGTTGTCCCCATGATCGCCATACAGGATCATAAGCGCGTCTTCGACGGCGACCGCGGTCCGAACACGGGCGGCATGGGCGCGTATGCTGTTCATGCCCGGACCCCCGCCCTTCCGGACGACCTCACCCCGACTATGCTGCGGCCTGCCGTGGACGCCCTCCGCGATACCGGGATCGCCGACCGCGGCGTCCTGTTCGCCGGTGTGATGCTCACCGCCGACGGCCCGCGCTGTCTGGAGTTCAACTGCCGCTTCGGCGACCCGGAAACGCAGGTGGCGATGCCGCTTCTGGAAACCGATCTGGCGGATATCTTTTGCGCCGCCGTGGATGTCGATCTGGAAAAGATGCCCATCCATTTCGCCCACCGCTCGGCTATTTGCGTGGTCATGGCTTCTTCCGGCTATCCGGGCGCGTACGAGACGGGAAAGCCGATCAGCGGGCTGGAAGCTGCCTCGGCGCTGGATGCGGTGGCCGTTTTCCACGCCGGAACGGGTGAAAGAGATGGGCAGACGGTGACGGAAGGCGGGCGCGTGCTTGGGGTGACCGCCACGGGCGAGACTTTTGACGAGGCGCGCGAACGCTGCTACGCCGCCGTGCGCCGCATCCAGTTCGAGGGCGCGCATTATCGCACCGATATCGGCCAGCGCGCGCAGGCAAAGAGTTAAAATTCATGTCACTGAAAGCGGTTTCGGCACTGGATGGGCGCTACGCAGCGCAGGTCGCCGATCTGGCCGATTATTTTTCGGAGTTCGCCCTGATACGGTTTCGCGTGCTCGTGGAAACCCAGTGGCTGTACGACCTGTCACAGCATCAGGCCGGGTTCGGCGTTCGCCGGTTCACGCAGGACGAGGTTGTGCTGCTTCGTCGCCTTGCCGAGGAGTTCAGCGAAGTGGACGCCGAGCGGGTGAAGCAGATAGAACGCACCACCAACCACGATGTCAAGGCCGTCGAATACTGGGTCAAGGAGCGATTGGAGACGACTACCCTGGCCGATGTGCGCGAATGGGTTCATTTCGGCTGCACGTCCGAGGATATCAACAACCTCGCGCATGGCCTGATGTTGAAGTTCGGCATGGCGCGGACCTGGCGGCCTCTGGCGGGGCAGATGGTGGACGCGGTCGCCGAACTCGCGCGCACCTACGCCGATCAGCCGATGCTGTCGCACACGCACGGCCAGCCCGCTTCCCCGACGACCCTGGGCAAGGAGATGGCCGTCTTCGTGGCGCGCTGGCGGCGCGCGCTGCGCCAGATCGACGCGCAGGAGTACCTGGGCAAGTTCAACGGCGCGGTCGGCAACTTCAACGCCCACGCGGCGGCCTATCCCAAGATGGACTGGCATCTCATCGCGCGTGATTTCGTCGGCACCCTCGGCCTGACGTACAATCCGCTGACCACGCAGATCGAGCCGCACGATTACATGGCCGAACTGTTCCACGCGCTGATTCGCTTCAACAACATCACCCTGGATTTCGACCGGGACGTTTGGAGCTATATCTCGCTGGGCTACTTCAAGCAGCGCACCGTGGCGGGTGAAGTCGGCTCATCCACCATGCCGCATAAAGTCAACCCGATAGATTTCGAGAACTCCGAGGCGAACCTGGGGCTGAGCAATGCCGTTCTGGAGCACCTGGCAAACAAGCTCCCCATCTCGCGCCTTCAGCGTGACTTGAGCGACTCCTCCGCCCTGCGCAATATGGGCACCGGCATCGCGCATTCCTGCATCGCCGTGAACTCCGCCCTGCGCGGCCTGCGAAAGCTTTCCGTGGATAAAGCAACGCTGGAGCGCGATCTGGATGCGGTGTGGGAGGTGCTGGGTGAGGCGGTTCAGACGGTGATGCGTAAAGCCGGCCACGACAATCCTTATGAAAAACTCAAGGAACTGACGCGCGGCGCTTCCGTCACCGAGACGACGCTACGCGAATTCGTGGCAGGTCTCGACCTGCCTTCGGAAGATAAAGCCCGCCTGCTGGAAATGACACCCGCGACGTATGTCGGCTTAGCGCCCCGCCTGGCCCGGCAGGTGGATAGGAACAGGAGCACCTGATGGCCGCCTTTCGCCGCATCGCCGGGCTTATCGCCGCCATTCTGCTGATAGCGATGGGCGGCGTGCTGGCCGTCGGTGCGCCGCCGCCGCTGGGGATTGCGCTGCTGGCGGTGGGACTCGGAGCCGCCGTCTGGCAGGCCCACCGGTTATACGCGGAGCGGCGCGACCCGTATGATCTGTCGCGCCTGTGGGAAACGGAGCCGGAGCGCCCTTCCGAACCGGACGAAGAAGAAGAAGCGATGGCGGCGGGAGAAGACGACGGCACGCTGTACTGTCACTCCTGCGGCCATGCGGTTCCGCGCCAGTTCCACTTCTGCCCCGGCTGCCGCCGCCAGCTTACCTGAGTGTCAGGGCTTGGCGTTGCTTCCGGCTGCCTCCGGCTTGTTCGCGGCGGAAGAACGTTCGGAACGCCGGGCCGGGTTATTCCGACGATAGATCCACGGAGCTACCGGTTTCTCGTCCGCCCAGAGACCGCGCTTCTCTTTTACGGCCTCCTCATGGAACGCCTTCAGCTTTTTGTCATCCGGGGCGTATTTGTCGCTCCACCAGGCCATTCCCGCTTTGACCAACTCCTGATTCAGGCTTTTCCCATCCGGCAAAATCACCTCTACGACCAGGCGCTTATATCGGTCCGTCGTCTTTACCGCGACCTTGACCTGCTTACCCTCTGCCAGCGAACGCGTCCGCTTCGTCGCCGCATCGCCATACGCCTGGCCCGGTTCCGGGCAATCGATGCCGTCCAGAATGACGCGCACTTCTTTGCCGTCGCGCATCAGGGCGAGCGTGTCGCCGTCGATCACATCGACCACTTTTCCCGAGAAGCTTTCCGCTAGGAGCGGGCGCGCCGCCAGAAGGCTCAGAGCAAAAAGAATAGCAAGTGCGCGTGTTGTTCTCATGTTCGTCCTTTTCGCGCGATGGCGAGCGAGCAGCGCAGGTCGTTCAGGGAGCGGGTTCTTCGAGGCCCCGGAACAGGTGTCCGATGCGCCCGGCGTCGTGCGATTCGATAACGGCGTAGCTCAGGTCAAAGGCAACCGCCCAGAGCATCATGATGGCTTCCTCGGACGGCAGATCAAGAACCTCGGCAAAGAATGTCCGCATCACCTCTTCGTAGGATTTAGCGGATTCTTCCAGATGAATCCGCTTGTCCCCGACAATCTCAACGTGGTTATCCTTTTGGAAGCGATCCAGGAAGTCGCGCACCGTGGCCGGCGAGGCCCGATGAAGGTCCTCGCCGAATGCGCGCCGCACCTGCGCTCTGAAATCCTTCAGATCCATCGAAGCCCCCACCTGCGCCCGGCGCGCATTCTATCTCATTCACAACGACACCACCACTACTTCGTGGCCTCTGCGCTGCTGTCTGCTGCCGGATTACTTAAAGGTCGTTTTGACCATCTGCACCAGGCTGTCCGGCACGGTTTTCAGGCGCGCCACAGCCTGCTCGATGGGGACGCCCATCACTTCCGTGCCCCGCAGCGCCACCATCTGCCCGAACTGCCTGTCCTGCACCAGTTCCGCCGCCTTGACGCCGACACGCATCCCCAGGACACGGTCAAACAGGGTCGGCGAGCCGCCCCGGTGGACATGGCCGACAACAGCGGCGCGCGTTTCCCAGCCGATTCGCCGCTGAATCTCTTCGGCGATAAACTCACCGACATTGCGGTCGCCGAGCATGACATGCCCGAAGGCGTCCAGCTTCTGCTCCTCACCCTCGGCAGCCACCGGCAGTTCGGTTCCCTCGGAGGCCACCACCAGCGCATATTTCTTGCCGCGCGCCTTTACAGCGGAAAGATGGGCGCACATGGCGTCAACATCCAGCGGTTCTTCCGGCAGGGTGATCCAGTCCGCGCCGCCCGCCACCCCGACGTACCAGGCGACCCAGCCCGCGTGCCGCCCCATGACTTCCAGCACCATGACGCGCCGGTGCGAGCGCGCCGTATCGCGCAGGCGATCCAGCGCCTCCATGCCGACACCCGCCGCCGTGTCAAAACCGAACGTGAAATCGGTCTCGTTCAGGTCGTTGTCCATCGTCTTGGGCACGCCGACCGTCGGCACGCCGTGCTGGGTGTACAGCTTGGCGGCCACACCCAGCGTATCCTCACCACCGCAGGCGACAATGGCATCGAAGCCTGCCTCTTTAATATTGCCCAGCACCGCCTGAAGGTCTTCGTCCTTTTTGAAGGGATTGGTGCGCGATGACCCCAGCATTGTTCCGCCCTGATAGATGATTTCCTCGACCGACTCCAGGGTAAGCGGCTCATAGATACCTTTAACCAGGCCGCGCCAGCCTTCCTGTATGCCGACAAAATCAAATCCGAAGTCCAGACCGCGATACACCACCCCACGGATCGCGGGGTTGAGGCCGGGACAATCGCCACCGCCGGTCAAAATACCGACTTTCATGCGTTAAACCACTCCTTGTTACTGATTATCGCTCCGGTTCGAGCAGGCCGTAATTGTCGTCTTCGCGCCGATACAGCACATTGACTTCGCCGGTCTGCGCGTTCTCGAAGACGAAGAAGTCATGATCCAGAAGCTCCATCTGCTCGACCGCCTCTTCGGGGGAGACCGGCTTGATGGCAAAACGTTTGTGCCGTACGATACGCCCCGTCGCCGGCGCATCGTCTTCCAATCCCTCGATCTCGACCGGGGCCGTGCGCGGCGAAGCGACCTCGCCGTGGTGGCCATAGTGGTGATGACCGTTGCGCGTGGAGCGGCCCTTGTACTTCTGCATTTGTCGCTCCAGCTTGTCCACCACGCGGTCGATAGCGGCGTACATGTCGTCGCCGTGCTCTTCGCTGCGCAGCGTAATGCCGTCGCCATCCAACTGAACCTCGACGCGGTGCTGTTTCCCCTGGATGGATTCCGTCACCCACGCGCCGTTCAGGTGGGAAAAATGCTTCGTCAGCTTATTTACTTTACGATCCGCGTATTCACGCAGCGCGTCCGTAACCGTAACGCCCTTCCCACGCACCTGCACCTTCATGCCTTTACCTCCGTTGGGTCTGAGCTGCCCGCTCTATTTCAGCGGAAAAGGAGCGCCGCCGCGTGCGCGGCGATACCTTCGCCCCTGCCGACAAAGCCCATGCCTTCATTTGTTGTTGCTTTGATACCCACCTGCGCGGGTGTCACACCGAGCGCGGCGGCAATGGCTTGCTGTATCTCTGCCGCGCGGGGGCCGATTTTAGGCGTTTCCGCCAGCACCGTCGCATCCACATTAGCGATACGCCAGTTCTCCGCATCCAGCCGCGCCCGTACTTCGCGCAGAAATTCGAGGGAGGGACGATCTTTGTGCGCAGCATCCGTATTCGGGAAAAGGACGCCGATGTCGCCCATGCCCGCCGCTCCCAGCAGGGCATCGCACACGGCATGGAGCAGAACGTCCGCATCCGAGTGCCCCAGAAGGCCGCGCGCCGCTTCGGGGAATTCTATCCCGCCGAGAAAGAGCTTCCGCCCGTCCGCGAACGGATGCACATCGTATCCGTAACCGATCCGCATCTGCGGCGTCCATCTCATGCCCTGCCGCCGCGCGAGAATCGCCTCCGCGAGCGCCAAATCTTCGGGCTGCGTCACCTTAAGGTTATCGGCGGCGGCGGAGAACAGGTGAACGAGCCGCTTCGAGGGATCAAGTCGGCGCACAAGTCCCGCATCATCCGTCCCCCGGAAACGGTCACGTTCGGCTGCTCGATGCGCCTTCTCCAGCAAGTCACGCCGAAACGCCTGCGGGGTTTGTACCGCCCACAAATCATCACGGGGAACATCGCTGACCGCACCCGCAGCTTTGGGCGCTCGCATCAGCGTATCCGCAACCGGAAACGCGGCGGTGGTCGCGCCAAAGATACGCGCCGCCCTGACCGCCTCGGTCAGATGCTCTGTCTGCACGCAGGGACGCGCCGCATCGTGAACAACGACGATCTCCGCCCCATCACATGCTGCCAGTCCCGCCGCCACGGACGCCTGCCGATCCGCGCCCCCGAGTATCACATCCCGCACCTTGCCGCCGCCGAAGGCATCGCCGATCTCGCGCAGGCGGGGCAAGTCGCCTGCCGCGCCGATGAGCAGGAGCGAATCCACCGCCTCACAGGCGGCGACGGCTTCCAGCGTCCAGCCCAGAAGCGGCCTGCCTAGGAGTGACGCGAAAACCTTGTTTTGCGCGCTACCGAATCGTGCGCCGTGGCCGGCGGCCGGTATAAGCGCGCATACCCCGCTCAAAGTCTTCCTCCTCGCCCCCCTCGCTGTGCAGGTGCGCGAAGATCATCTTGCCTGCCTGGGTTTGCAGAACGGACGACACCAGAACCTCTATTGTCTCGCCGACATGCCGACGACCGCCTTCGACCACGATCATTGTCCCGTCGTCGAGATAGCCGACCCCCTGGCTCGCTTCCTTGCCCTCTTTGACAATGGCGACGCTCATCTCCTCGCCGGGAAGCACCACCGGCTTAAGAGCGTTGGCAAGCTCGTTGACATTGAGAACGCGCACGCCCTGAAGCTCCGCCACCTTATTCAGATTGAAGTCATTGGTGACGATAGCCCCGTCGAGCGCTTTGGCAAGGCGCACCAGACGGGCGTCTACTTCGTCGTTTCCGGGCACCAGCCGGTCATAGGAGCGGACAATCAGCTTAAGCTCTTTCTGCATCCCGTTCAAAATATCCAGCCCCCGCCGCCCGCGCGCCCGCTTCAGACCGTCCGCCGAGTCGGCGATATGCTGTAGTTCATCCAGCACGAAACCGGGAATGTAGATCGAGCCTTCGACGAAACCCGCCCGCGCAACATCCGCGATCCGGCCATCAATAATGACGTTCGTATCGAGAATCTTCCATTGATCTTTGGGGGGCGTATCGTCCGCCTCGGGCGCGGGCCTATAGAAGCGCAGCTCTTCCTTCATAGAAAGCGCGGCCACGGTGCTCAAATAGGTAAGCGCGGTGCCAATCAGAAGCGTGAGCGCCACGGCCAGAATCTTGGGGGACAGCGTCAAAAGCACGGGCACGGAAACGGCAACCGTCAGAATCAGGCCGATGACCAGACCGATACCGAGTGCGACCTTGTCCTTGGCGGACATCGCGCGCAGATTTTCCCCCAGCATCTCCACGCGGCGGAACGTCCACGTACCTATCGCGAAGCCGAAAATAATGCCCCCCACCGTAAAAAGGCTGGGGTAAACCAGGTTCAGCCAGGGGTTGCCGCTGGTGAGCGGCCTGATGAAGGTAGATTTAAGGTACGCGCCGGACGCATGCCATCCCAGCACACCTGTTGTCACGGCAAGCAGAACGGTGAAAAAGAGACGCCATAATTTGTTGGTCACGCTGTATCCCCCGCGCGGAGCCGCCTCGCCGTCGAGGTCTAACCTGTTGATCCTTTATTCCCGTGCCCCGGCACGGCTTTCTGCGTATTAACCACCGCCGCCAC
>JAUJOK010000032.1:18420-28317 GCA_030447685.1 Armatimonadaceae bacterium | reverse complement strand
GCAGTATCGGCCAGCACCGTAACGCGTTCGCGAGACACCTCGACGAAACCGCCGGCAATGGCTAAATGCTCCTCCGCACCACCGGACATACGGACGACACAATCACCGACGCCCAGTTCGGCCAGCAGGGGGGCATGTCCCGCCAATACGCCCAGCGAGCCATCGACAGCGGGAATCTGTAAGGAAACAACCTCTTCCGAAAGCACGGTTCGCTCCGGGGTGACAATCTCAAGCGGAAACGTGGCGGCCACAAGAAACCCTCTTTTAAGCAGTTGCTGGGGTCATTGTACCAGAAAAGAGGGCGGCGGGGGAAGTGCGAAAAAGAAGGACCCCCGCCTCTGACGGAACGGGGAGCGATTAAGCGGAGGAACCAGCCCCCTCCGCCCCCAATAATGGGGGTACCGGATTATCCTTTGCTGCCGCCACAATACCTCATCGATCTGTGATTCTGGCGGTAAGTGTCGTGAACAGGCGGTCGCAACTGGGCGCGGCCTTGCGAACGGTCGGAGTATCAAGTTCTTTCAGCAGATTCAAGCCATGCTTTGTCTTGTGGTATTCACCCGCCGTTGTCGCTGCCGTTGCTTTCTTCAGCGCCGCTTCAACAGACTTTTTGGGGACTTCCTCGACCTTCGGGTTTCTCGGTAGAGCCGCCTCTTGAAAGCCCTTGCCGTAAAAACGGCGAAGAGCGGCGTGGTCGGCAATAAGCCACGTTTCCATGCACTGCACCATAAGGAAGCATTGCTCATCACTAACGCCCGCCGGGCAATTCCATTTGCCAGATGCTTTCTTTAGGTGCTTCCAGGGCGAGGCAAGGTCTTCCACAGGTGTTTCCGAATCCACGAGCAGGACATTGAAAGCATCGGGGTTCGTCTGCACAGCGATTCGGAAGTCCTCGTAGGCGTCGCCGCGCGAGCCACAGGCGCGAACGCCGCCCCACTCCACACCTTCCGTATCGCGTGCCAAAACGATAAGGTCATTCAGAAATGTGTTGAACCCTTCCCGCAATTTCGAGCGGTTCAGGTTATTGTCACCACCACCCTCCACATAGATACGGATTACCACCGGGTTCCGCCAATTTCGCCTTTTAGCCAGAGTTCGCCCAGCGTGTACTTCTCCAGCCAGAGTTTCAGCTTTTCCGGTTCCAGCCGCGTCAGCGTCGTCCCTTTGCTGGTTCGGTCGCAGACAAGTACCGCCTCCGGGTGCTTCGCGCCAATAGCCGAGACCAGCATATCCGAGTGCGTCGTGACAATAAGCTGCGTCCGCTGCGATGCCTCTATCAGCAATTCGGCGATGGTCGGGATAATATCCGGGTGCATACCCAGTTCCGGCTCTTCGATGCAGATGAGGGGCGGCGGTGTTGGGTGAAGCAGGATGACGAGAAGGCAAAGGTAACGAAGTGTGCCGTCGGAAAGGCGTGTGGCAGGTACGGTCTGCGTCAACCCTTCTTCCTGAAAGAAAATCTGCACCGTTCCGCCCTGAGCAAGTGGATGAATGTCCTCGACCCGTTCGTAAAACATTTTTAGCTTCTCTATAATCAGTCGCATCACCTGAGGCTGCTTCTTCAGGTCACTTAGAACAAGAGCAAGGTTGCTTCCATCCTCAAAGAGATAGCTTTGATCAAGTGCTGCATCTTGCGGTCTTCGGACTGGAGCCGTTCTGCCCAAAACAGTATCAGAAAAAATACGAATGTCACTGAAGAGCCGGGATAAGTAATATAGATAGGGATAAAATTCGGGGTCGTTACGTTGTGACAGAATCGACTGATCGATTTTGAGCGTTTTTGCGTCTAACTGCCGCTCACGCCAACGGCCAGATTCATCACTCGATTCATCATCCTCTTCTTCCCACACTAACAGAGAAATAGGGCTAATAGGCGTGTAATGGTAAAGCGTCCAACAAGTTTAACGGATAGAGAAGAGGAGCATCGATCTCCTGAACAACCTTATTAGGTTTTTCAGCGACATACTTTTGGAGCAACGCGCATAAGCTGATCTGATAAACAATTTTCATCGTCATATTCAACAAACCATTTCAACAATAATGTGATTTGAGCGTGTTCGTTGCTCTGCACCTTCACACCCATCTGCTGAATGCCACCGCCAAAATGAACGAAATTGAAATTGCGGGTGTAGCTTTGTAATAGCTGAACGCTTCGATGAAGTTCACCGGAGCGTCTGCACCAATGAATATTGTTGTTGAAGTTCATCCGCTGTCGGGGCCGAAGGAGAGAAGTGTGTTCGTGAGTGGACGCCGAACGGCTGAGTCGCTTGCCCTCCACGGTATTGCTCCTGTTCGGACGGCATTAATGGGCCGCTGTTGTTTAAGTGTAACAAAAAAGGCCCGCAGCATAACGCCACGCCGATTCTTCCTCCCCTCTCCCCCAATTCTGGGAGAGGGGCCGGGGGGTGAGGGCAACCTACCCGCCGGACTGCATCTTTGCGGCTTTCTCGATGACTTCGTCGATGCCGCCGACCATGTAGAACGCCTGCTCCGGCAGATCGTCGTGCTTGCCGTCCAGAACCTCACGGAACGAGCGCACGGTCTCCTCGCGGGGACATACTTGCCCGGCACCGGTGAACTGCTCGGCGACGAAGTTGGGCTGCGACAGGAACCGCTGGATTTACGGCGGGAAACAACCATCTTGTCCTCGTCGGAAAGCTCATCAATACCCAGGATCGCGATGATGTCCTGAAGTTTCTTCCTTGTAGCGCTGGAGGATCTGCTGCACGCGCGCGCGACCGCGCAGTGCTCCTCGCCGACGATGCGCGGGTCCAGAACGCGCGAGGTGGAAACCAGCGGGTCTACCGCCGGGTAGATGCCGATCTCGGTCAGTTTGCGCTCCAGATAGGTCGTGGCATCCAGGAACGCAAAGGTCGTGCCGGGGGCCGTCGGTCGGGTCGTCGGCGGGAACGTAGATCGCCTGAACGGACGTGACCGAGCCTTGCGGGTGGAGGTGATGCGCTCCTGAAGCGCGCCCATCTCGGAGGCCAGGGTAGGCTGGTAGCCGACGGCGGAGGGCATGCGGCCCAGAAGCGCCGATACTTCGGAACCGGCCTGCGTGAAGCGGAAGATATTGTCCACGAACAGAGCACGTCCTGCCCTGCTCGTCGCGGAAATACTGGCCATCGTCAGGCCGGACAGAGCGACCCGCAGGCGCGCGCCGGGCGGCTCGTTCATCTGGCCGAAAACCATCGCGGTTTTGTCGATAACATGCGCGACATTGCCCGCAGCGTCCTTGTATTCGGCCTCGCTCATTTCCAGCCAGAGGTCGCTCGCGCGTGCGTCACCGACACCGCGAACACCGACACCCGGCGTGCTGTACGGCGATGTTGCGAATCAATTCTGGATCAGAACGGTTTTGCCGACGCCCGCGCCGCCGAACAGGCCGATCTTGCCGCCCTTGAGGTAGGGGCACAGGAGGTCGATGACCTTGAGGCCGTTTCCAGAACCTCGGCTTTGGTCGCCAGGTCCTCGAAGACCGGGGCAGGGCGGTGGATCGGGTAAGATCTTTCCGTCGTGACCGGTCCGCGCTCATCAGCGGCTGGCCCAGCAGGTTGAATACGCGGCCCAGCGTCTCCGTGCCTACGGGTACCGTGATCGCCGTGCCGGTGTCGGTTGCGGCGTGCCGCGCACCAGTCGTCGGTGGAGGACATGGCGACGCAGCGCACCACATCGTTGCCCAGGTGCTGCGCCACCTCAACGATCACGTCATCGTGCGCGCGCCCGGCGGAATCGCCCTGGCCCACGGAAGATTCGTGCCCATTGCCGCCAGCCGAGTGTCCGTTGCCGCCGCCATTGTTGCCGCCGGTGCGCTTGATGCGGACGGCGTTGAGAACGGAAGCGACTGGTCGAACTCGATGTCCACGACCGGTCCTTGAATCTGGACGATTTTGCCCGTTGCCATCGAAAGGAGACTTTAGCACCTGCGTGAACGCACGAACGGAACCTTCTGTCGGCGTTGCAACCAAAGAAAACTGGCACATTGTATCGCGCGGCAGCCGTCTCTGTCAACGGGCGCTAATCCACCACCCCGCCCTACGCGTGGTAACAAAGAGGCCAGAGTCATGGCAATAGCGTTGTCTACGTCGATGATGCAGAGAAACGTGTGAAAAATGCACCAATTGGCAGGTGCGGCAGGCGTGCTGCTGCCGCGGTGCTGGGTCTGACTGGCCTGGCGGCTCTGCGCCCGACGCCGCCCCGCCTGTTGGTAATGCCTGCCTTCACGTCATGACGCAATGAGGGCAAGAAAATCAGCCTTGTGGTTATAAAGGGTGAGCAGGTGTTCCTGCTCTCAACTTTTATTCAACACCCGAGGCTTCCGTCGTGTGGAGCTCGCCACCTTAAAAAGCTGGATGAAGTGGCGGAAAAAAGGCGCAGGTGATGCCTGGATTCTGCTCGAACGGGCGGTGGCGGCGGACACGGAAGAAGCGAGTTCGGTTTGCTTCCCGATCTGTTCGTTCTGGTGATGAACATCGCCCGTGCTTGCGGGATGGAATATCCCCTGAACGTCGCTATCGACAAGAACGGCAAAGTCGTTATGTCACCGAGGGCGCTGAATGTGGTCGCCCTGGGACGCGGCGGTAGCGATCGCGACCAAAAGTAACGCAGCAGTATCTGGTCTGCGCCGCATTATCCTCTTCGTCCTGCCCCTGTTCCCGGCGCGTTCTGGCGGCTCGCGCGCCTGAACGGTTCGCGCTCACCACATAGTGTTTGCAGATGACGAATGGCCTGCGGCGGAACCCGGTCGGCGGTGATCACCGTGCGATATGGCGATCAGTGGCGAAATCTCCGGCGGCGCGTTTTTCGTGTATGTCCCCTCTCCCCAGCATCGCCCCACGACAGGAGATCAAAGCGCGTGATACGGTCTTTGGCGTTAGGGTGACATATCCCCGGATGCGCGCATCGTAGCCACGTTCGGGAAAGCTGCTCGCCAGGCCGCGCCGTCCTTCCAGCCGCAGACGACCCATGTCGGCATCTTCGACACGCAGGTTCAGCGCCATCTCCCGTATCTCGTGCCTTTCCAGAAGGATGGTTTCGCCGCACGTTGGCCCCACTAATGGAAATGAGTTATCCGCGTCCGCTGCGCGTGTGCACGGGATAACGGATACCGTTTTTCCAGGTCGCCGGGATAGCGCGCGCGCCACTCGCGCGTCACCCACAGATGGTCACGGCCCGTCGCCTGTTCGTCCAGCGTCTGCCGGGCGGCGGCGGAAGCGGGATGCGGAGAAGACATTTAAAATAAGCCCACCTTCGGGCGGGCGGCGAACAAATTGCGGATCGGCGGCGGCAGTGGCAGCGGCAGGCAGTCACGACCGCCGTTTTTTGCTGCGGCATCTTTTTCGCCTGAAGTCTGCCTGTTTCAGCAGCGTCGTTATATGCCCGGTGACGGGTGGAAATGGTCATAGGCAAGGAGCGTCCCGTCCTGTAGTCGCGTAGAGTCCCCAGGCCGGTGCCATCGTCGTTCCGCTTGCCTTCTCGCCGCGCCACGTCGCGGAAAAATTTGCTGTCGCCGTCGCTCTGGCGATTGAGGTACCACTTGTCGCCCGCATACGGCACGAAGGCAGTCCTGAGGCGGCGGACAACTTCGGGTTGAGAAAACGAGCGCACGGCCCGATACGCCGTTGTTTCAGGTGCAGCCCAGCGGTGGCCGTCCATAATCCACATCAGCAGCGGCTTCTGCTCGCGGGCGGCTGGCGCGCGGCGACCAGATCAGGCTGCCAGGGAATTTCCGCCCATCGCTCCGCGTTCGGTTGCGGCGTCACGGCGCGGTGCAGCGCCTGAAAGCGTTTGGCGTCCAGCGTCGCCACCTGACCGCCCCGGCACCGGAACGCCATTCAGGGTGCAGGACTTCGCCTTTTGCGCGGGCTGCCGCCGCTATAGCGGCTGCCGCGACCGCAAGACCGGTAACACCAAAATCTTAACGGACGACATCGTCTTTACTCCTTGCTGCTGGCGTGGCTATTCGATCCATTAACCGGCGTACCGGCAAGCGGATTACTTATCGTGAAGCATAAACCGAGTTCATCCTTGTTTATACCCGCTATTTCGTTTGGGTCACGCACAAGGGTAATAAACGGATCAGCGCGCGATTTCACCATCCGGGCGCGATGTCATCTGTAAATCCAGATCATCGAACCTAAGTTTCGATTTGGGGTGTTTCATCGGCTCGGCCAACTCAGGTGTTACGAAACGCATCTGATTGCCACTAAACCGATTATACCGACATGCGCTATTCCCCGGTGCGGCGGACGACGGCAAAGAACTGCGCCAGTTTCTCCGAGTCCAGTTTCCCCTCGGTGCGGACGCCGCTGCATATATCCAGCCCGAACGGCCCGACCTGCCGGATTGCCTCTTCGACGTTGCCTGCGTTCAGCCCACCGGCCAGATACACCGGCACGTCCACCTGTTCGCGGATGCGGCGGCTGATGCTCCAGTCATGCACCCGCCCCGTTCCGCCCAGTTCCTTGACGGCAAGGTTCTGGTTGCCGGAATCCAGCAGCAGCGCGTCCACCTGCGGCGCGAGGGAGAAGGCTTCCCGCAGGGACTCCTCGCCCCCCACATGGATCACCTGCACCAGTGCGATACCCGGCAGGGCGTCGCGCAAATTCTGATACGTCCCCCGCTCCAGACGGTCACAGATTTGCAAAGTGTTCGTGCGCGTCCGTCTTTGCTGTTCGATGATAAGGGCGATATCCTGCGCGCAGGTCAGCAAAAAAGAAGCGACTCCGGGAGGCACGGAAGCCGCGATGTGGGGAATGCCCTCCCACGCAACGACGCCGGGGCCGCTGGGCATCTCGGACACCAGCCCCAGCGCCGACGCGCCTGCGCGGACGGCAAGGCAGGCTTCGTTCCTATCGGCAATGCAGCAGATTTTGACGCGGGGCCGCCACACCGCTTCCATCACGCTTCCCTTTCCAGCAGCAGGGTCGGTTCCACCGGGAACGCGCCCATGCGCGCGCCATACAGATTCAAACCGCCCGCCCTGCCGGTTCGGGGTACCTCGAAGCGGACGGTTATCTCGCCGTTTTGCGTTGATTCGAGGATGCGGCGGGTCGTTTCGGCGTCGGCGGTGAACTCGGTGAGATAGCCGTGGGAGGCCATTTCGAAGCTCTGGTACAGATGGACACCCAGCACGCCGCTCGCATCGGCGGGGTCGTCGGGGAGCCGGGTCGCGCCGATCTGGACGCCGTTGACGGAGACGACCAGATCGGTCGGCAGGGCGCGGCTTTCCGTCTGCGGGTAGTTCAGCGTCGGCGGGCGACCGGGGCGGCGCTTCCAGCCGACACGATTGCTGGCCGTGCGCGCGCCCGCCTCGAAAAGAAGGCGCATCCCCCCCACGGCGTCCGTGTCCAGACCTGCGGGAAGAGGCAAAACGTATTCGACCCAGCCCGCGTTGCTGCCGCCGAACTTTTGCCCGTGCTGGCCCAGCATCGGCTGCGGCCAGGTTGAATCGGCGTAATCCCCCGGCTTGAAGCACAGGGCATAACCGCCGCCAGGCGTTTGCTCTACATCGGACGCGGCTTGAGCATCGTACACATCCACATTTACATAGTTGCGCGCTCGCACCGATCCGTCGCCCGCTTCCAGCCACACGGCGACCGTCGCCAGGCCGTTCTCGTCCGGCAGGCGCGCTTCCAGGCCTCCCGCATCGATGACAGCGAACGGGGCGGGGCTGACGGCGCGATGCCCTTCGTCCACGAAATGCGTTTCTCCAAAGCGGTCCATGCAGGTGATGCGCCAGCACAGGCGGGCGTTTTCCAGTGGGCGCGTATCCCAATGAGAAACGAAAATCGGCGCGTGAAAAAGGCTGCCGGGGGCAAGCGTCTGGCAGGGCGGGCAGTCCAGGCCGACGAAATCCGCGCCATTTAAATCCGCCACCGTCATGCCGGGGAAAAAGGCGTCGTAGCCGAATTGCTTCGCCGTCCGGTCATAGTTGACGAAGCCGTTGTGCTCCCACTCGATGTCGGAAAGCTCGGTGTACACATAGCCGCAGACTTTGGCGTGGCGGCGCAGATCGGAGGTCAGGTACTTGAACGTGTAGCTGATGTCCCGGTCGCCGTCGTTCGCGCCGAGGCCCGCGTACTCGCTGTTCAGCAGCGGCTGCGTGCCCTGAGCGTAGTCCGCCGCGCCCTCCACATGGCCGTAGCGGTGGCCGACATAGTTGAACGGCGAGCCTTCATACGTCTGCGCGACCACCCGTTCGATATGCCGCCGCGCCCGGTCATAGTGCGCGATATAAAAGTGCCAGGTGTTGATGTCGGTCCGCACATGATCGTACAAACAGGCGGAGTTGTCCTCTACCAGGCGCGTCGCGTCGAGTTCCTTGGCAAGGTCGTACATATCGGCCACCCAGCGCCAGGAGGCGGGCGTCTGGTGCTCTTCGAGGCCCCAGGTCTCGTTGAACAGTATCCAGGCGAACACAGACGGGTGCGAGAAGTCGCGCGCCATTGAATCGCGGAAAGTCTGTTCCCAGTGGGCGCGGGCGGTGGGCGTGTAGACGCTGGCGGAGGGAAAGTCGTACATCATCAGCACGCCCAGCTTGTCGGCCCAGTAGTAGTAGCGCGGCTCGTTGATCTTGATATGGCAGCGCAGCATGTTCAGCCCCAAATCTTTGGCAAGCTGAATATCGGCGCGGATGGCATCGTCGGACGGGTAGGCGTGCAGACCGTCCGGGTGGAAGGCCTGGTCGAGCGCGCCGCGCAGGTAGATCGGCTTTCCGTTCAAAAACACATACTCATACGGATTATCTTTCCAGAAGCCCCGCGAGATGGTGCGCAGACCGAAGTAAGTGTGAACGGTGTCGGCGGAGGCGCTGTGCGGCCCCTCCAGGCGCACCGCGCAGTCATACAAAAACGGGTCTTCCGGCGACCACGGGCGAGGGCTGGGAACATGCACCTCAAGGGTCGTCTCCCCCTGCCCCGCCGCAACTATCTGCTCGACCGGAGGGAAAAGGCCGTCGGCAGACGTGACGCTAAGCCGGTACTCGCCGCCGCCGGTCGCCTCGTCCTCCGCAGCCGTGATACCGACCTGGAACGTCGCGCTGCCGTTGTCCAGGTCGGGTGTGACATGCACCTGCGTGAGATAAACAGCGGGGCGTCCCTCCAGATACACGGTCTGCCAGATGCCGCTGGAAGGCGTGTACCAGTTATACGTCTGCTTTCCCAGCAGCGTGTCGGCATCGCAGGCATCGTACGCGCGCACGGTCACTGTCGCGGGCCGACCGGGCCGAACGTACCGGCTTATATCGAGGTCGAACGGCGTGTAGCCCCCGCTGTGCTCACCCACGAAGCGCCCGTTCACCCACACTTTGGCGTTCCAGTCCACCGCCCCGAAGCATAGAAAGGGCCGCAGCCGCCATGTCACGCCCGCGCCTATCGCCGTCACCGCGCTGCTGGTGTCTTCCATGCCCGGCAGACCGATTGCGTCGCGGGGGCCGCTGTCGGCGTCCCCTTCGGCCCAGTCGGCGGGAATCTCGATCACGCGCTGGTACCAGGCCGCGCCCTTGTAATCCGGCGCGCACACTTCGGAAAGGCGGCTTTCCCACGGGAACGGCACGACGATTTCGGAGCCGAACGGGTCATCGGTCGGCGGAATGCCTTCGGCGTTGCGCGCCGCCGGGTGCGCGAGGCGATACCACTTCCTCTGTTCGCCCATATTGTCTTTGTCAAAGGAGAATCGCCACCGTCCGTTGAGGTTGATCCACGGCTCACGCTGAAAGTCAGGGCGCGGATGCTCGGGGCGGGGCAGGAAAAGTTCAGGCTCCACTGGAGGGTTTTGCGACATGCGGCAGCTATCTTTCTATGCGATTTGGCAAAAGATTCAATCCGTTGTGAATGGCCATTGGGCCACTACTTGAGGATACCGGGAACGGGCCGCGATTGGCAAGGGGGAGCGAGC
>JAUJOK010000032.1:0-18320 GCA_030447685.1 Armatimonadaceae bacterium | reverse complement strand
TGCGCCGGGTCGCTTGTGTCAACCCGGCCACATCCGGGTAAGCATTCAAATGGTCCGGGGCCGCTGACGGTTCGTAAAAACAGCCAGGCGTATTTATCGGGACCGGAGGCAAACTTTTGGATAAACAGGCGGGTATCTTCCCAACGTTCTTTTTGTCGGGGTTCGAATGCTCCACATTTTCCTGGAAAGACCAGGGCAGGCGCGATGTTGCGGGGGAAACGAAGCATCAAAAGCACCTTCAGGAGGACTACGCGCTCCTTCGCAGCCTCGGGATCGCGGTCGCCCGTGAAGGCATACCCTGGCCCTTTGTGGACCATGCGGGCAGCTATGATTTTGGCGGCCTCGACCCGGTTATCGAAGCGATGAACTCCTGCCGGATTCTTCCCATCTGGGACCTGTGCCACTATGGATACCCGGAAGATACGGACCCCTTCGCGGACGATTTCGCGGAGCGGTTCGCCCGGTACTGCCGTGCGGCGGCGGAGTATGTGATTCCGCGCACACAGGGGCCGCACTTCTTTACGCCCATCAACGAAATCACCTTCTTTTCTTTTATGGGCGGCGAGTGGGGATGGGTGCCGCCGTTCAAGAAGACGAAGGAAGACCGGTTCCGGCTGCGCGTGGCGCTGTGCAACGCCGCTATCGCGGGCGTCAAGGCGATTCGTGAGGTAGACCCGGAGGCGCGCATGGTGCAGATCGACCCGCTGATACAGATCGTCGCGCCGGAGGATCGCCCGGACCTGGCCGACGAGGCGCGGCACGAAACCTATACGGATACGTTTATGGCCTGGGATATTCTGGCGGGCAGGGAACACCCGGAACTGGGCGGCAGCCCGGAGATACTGGACATCGTGGGCGTAAACTGCTACGCCTTCGGCCAGATGGAATATGCGGAGCAGGGGCCGCACCAGGCCATGGCCCCGCATGACGAGCGTATCGTGCCGCTGTGCGACCTGCTCGCATTCGCCTGGGAGCGCTACGGCAGGCCGATGATTATCGCCGAGACCAGCGGACTGGGAGACGGGCGAACGGCCTGGCTGGACGATGTGATGCAGGAATCGCTGGCGGCGGTGGCGCGCGGCATTGAGCTGCACGGGGTCTGCCTGTTCCCCGCCGTGGATATGCCTAACTGGCATACCAACGCGTGGCTGCATAACGGCATCTGTGATCTGGTGGAAGATGGGGATGACCTCAAACGGGTCCCGTTCGAGCCGTATGTGCAGGCGCTGCGGAACTGGCAGAAGCGGCTGAACCGGGTGACGGAACTGGATGAGGACCCGTTCAGTGACCCTGTCGATCTAAACGACATCGTAAAGGCGGCAAAAGAGCTTCAGATGCAGCCGGACAAGAACTGGCATTGACGGAAACGGAGGAAAAGTGAAATGACCACCGCCGTAACGGCCTCGAAATTTTCGGATACCGACCTGGATCGCCTGGCGGACGACCTGAACCGGGACGGCCTGTGCATCCTGCGCGGCCTGTTCGACCCGTCCAAAATCGAACAATGGAGCGAGGCGTTCGACAAACTGTTCCAGGAACGGCAGGCACGGCCCGGCGGGCTTGCGCCGCGCGAGCAGGCCCGCTACTACCTGACGCTGCCCTGGGTTCCCCCCTTCGCCGATGAGGAGTTCTTCGCCAACCCCGCGATACTGGGCGTGCTGAACCGCATCTTCGCGCAGGAATACGTGATGGTGCAGATGGGCGCGGACGTCCCCCTGAAAGGCTCCGATTATCAGGAGATCCACCGGGATTACCGGCCCCTGTTCACCGATCAGGTGGTGACGCCGCTGTACGCGCTGGCGGTGAACCTTCCGCTGGTGGACGTGACCGAGGACAACGGCCCCTTCCAGATGGCGCGCGGTACGCACGTTCTGCCCCGCGACGAAGCGCTGGCCCGCGTCAATTCCGGTGAGATACCAATGGAGTCTTTCCACCTGAAGCGCGGTGACGTGATGATTCGGACGCCGCTCGCGCTGCATCGCGGCACGCCGAACCGGACGGACATTCCACGGCCCATGATCGTCCTGGGATATGTCATGCACTGGCTCCATACACCGAACGTGGATGTGACCCTTCCCCGAGCGTATTATGAGAGTCTGCCGGAGCCGACGCAGAAGATGCTGCGGTGCGAGGTGGTCGAAGAACTGCCTGCCGAGCGGACGGAAACCTATCTGGAATTCAAACACTAAGCCGCCCCGCTGGTTTACCGGATAACAGCAGCGGGTAGAAAAAAGCAGCGCTTACCGAACGGGCGCTTAATCATTGCCGCTCAATGGTGAATGCGGCAAGGCCGCCGTCCACGTAGAATGGGCCGGGCACGGCAGCCGACGCTTTAAGGAGAAGGTATGAACGAAACCACAGAGGCCCTTCCTTTAGCGAGCAAACCAGATGCGGGAGCTTCGGTCGCCTCTTTTCCCAATCCTTTGGAGTTATGGGGCGGCATCGAGTGCACGGTGAACCGTGTGGGCGAGCGCTACCAGGATCAGCTTGCCTGCAACGGCCATAGAGAGCGCGAGCGCCTCAGCGACTTAGACCGCTTCAAAGAGCTGGGCATCAAGAAGCTGCGCTACCCCGTGCTGTGGGAAACCACCGCCCCAGAGGGAGTTGCCTCTGCCGACTGGCGCTTCGCCGACGAGCGCCTGGCAAAGCTGAAAGAGCTTGCCATCGACCCCATCGTCGGCCTCGTGCACCACGGCAGCGGCCCCAAGCACACCAGCCTCGTCGATCCCGCCTTTGCCGAAGGACTGGCAGAGTTTGCCCGCGCCGTGGCCGCGCGCTACCCGTGGGTCATGCACTACACGCCGGTCAACGAGCCTTTGACCACCGCCCGCTTTTCCGGACTCTACGGCCACTGGTATCCCCACGGCAAAGACGAGCACACCTTCACCCGCGCGCTCCTGACCCAGTGCCGCGCCACCGTCTTAGCCATGCAGGCCCTGCGGCAGGTAAACCCCGAGGCAAAGCTGGTGCAGACCGAGGACATGGGCAAGACCTGGAGCACGCCCAGGCTGCAGTATCAGGCCGACTTCGAGAACGAGCGGCGCTGGGCCAGCTTCGACCTCTTGTGCGGGCGCGTGGACAGGCACCACCGCCTGTGGCGTCACTTTATCCAGCGGTGCGGCATCAGTGAAGAAGAGCTGCTCTGGTTTGTGGAGCACCCGTGCCCGCCGGACGTCTTGGGCATCAACCACTACCTGACCAGCGAGCGGTTCCTGGACGAGCGATTGGAGCGCTACCCGCCGCATACGCAGGGGGGCAACGGCAGGGACAGCTACGCCGATGTGGAAGCGGTGCGGGTGGTCAAGGAGGGGCTGGCGGGGCCGCAGGCGCTGCTTTTGGAGGCGTGGGAGCGGTATCATCTGCCGATTGCGGTGACCGAGGCGCACCTGGGGTGCACGCGCGAGGAGCAGATGCGCTGGCTTGTGGAGGTATGGCAGGGGGCCAGGGCGTTGCAAGAGGCGGGGGTGGACATCCGTGCCGTCACCGCCTGGTCGCTTCTGGGGGCGCATGACTGGAACAGCCTGCTGACGTGCTGGGGGGGCTGTTATGAGCCGGGGGTGTTTGACCTTCGGGGGCCGCAGGTGCGCGCGACGGCGCTGGCGGCGCTGGCAAAGGAGTTGGCAGCAGGCAAGAAGCAGCCGGCGCATCCGGCTCTACTGGGGCCGGGATGGTGGCGAAGAGACGAGCGGCTGGAGTATCCGCCGGTAGCTGTCCATGCACAAGGAACGGGAACTGCCGTTTCCCTGCCCGATAAGAAGGAAGAACCTGACCCTCAGCAGGCGCGCCCGATCCTGATTTTTGGCGACGCAGGGGCGCTTGGCGACGCTTTCGCGCGTTTTTGTCACGTGCGTGGCCTGGCGCACCGTCTGCTGTCACGGGTCAATGTGGATGTTGCCGATTCCGCATCGGTTCAGGCGGTTCTGGAAGAAACCAGGCCCTGGGCAGTGGTTACCGCGCGCGAATACGGAGCGGTGGACGATGCGGAGAAAGACCCCTATGCCTGCCTGCGCGAAAACGTCAAAGGCCCGGCGACGCTGGCCGCCGCGTGCGCTCGTGACGGCATTCAGCTTCTGATCTTCTCGTCCGATCTGGTGTTCGACGGCAAAAAGGGCGCGCCATACGTAGAAAGCGACCCGGTGTCCCCGCAGGGAGTCTACGGGCGCAGCAAAGCCGAAGCCGAGGTGCAGGTGCGCAGGATTCTCCCCTCGGCCCTGATTGTCCGCACCGGCGCGTTGTTCGGCCCCTGGGACCAGGAGAACTTCGTTACCCGGTCGCTGCAAGCGCTGGCGGCAGGGCGCACGGTTTTCGCCCCGGACGATCTGACGGTGTCGCCGACCTATGTCCCCGATATGGCGCATGCATGTCTTGACCTGCTCATCGACGGGGAAAGCGGCCTGTGGCACCTGACGCACGCGGGACAGGTGACCTGGGCAGAGCTGGCGCGGCGTGCGGCGACACGGGCGGGCATCGACCCCAGGGGCGTGCGGGCCTGCTCCAGCGAGGCGATGGGCTGCCTCGCGCCGCGCCCCCCCTTCAGTGCGCTGGGCACCGAGCGCGGCGTGCTGCTCCCCTCCCTGGAGGAGGGACTTACGCACTATCTCGACGACACCAGAGCGCGTTGGCTCACGGTAGGCTGTGCCGAAAAGGAAGTTAAAGTGGCCGCGAAACGCGCGCGCAAAACGGCACGGCCACGGGACGATAAGCAGCTTCTTCAATCGCGGGACGGCTGAACCTTACCCTCGCGCTACCGGGTTGCTCAATCTGCCTATACCGTCAATGGTTATCTCCACCGCATCGCCCGCCGCCAGCGTAAAATCATCGGGCGGGACGATTCCCGTGCCGGTCATCAGAAAAACCCCGTCGGGAAAGGTCTGGTCACGGAAGAGATAGGCGGCCAGTTCATCCGGCGTACGCTTCATGCGCGCCGTCGATGTTTCCCCCTGAAAGACAGCCGAGCCGCCGCGCATAATCGATAAGCGAATCGTCAGGTCGCGCGGGTCAAGGTCGTTTTCTCCGGCGAGCGTGATCACCGGGCCAAGGGCGCAGCAGGCATCGAAGACTTTAGCCTGCGGCAGATACAGCGGGTTCTCCCCTTCGATAGAGCGCGACGATACATCATTGCCGACCGTATAGCCGACGATCTGCCCGGACGAGGAGATAACCAGCGTCAGTTCCGGCTCCGGCACATCCCAGGTCGAATCACGGCGGATACGGATCGGCTGGCCCGGTCCCACCACGCGGCGCGGCGTCGCTTTCAGGAAAAGCTCGGGCCGGTCGGCGGCGTAGACTTTGTCGTAAAAATCGCCGCCTCCCTCGCTCTCTTCCATCCGCGCCACCTTCGACCGCTCGTAGGTAACGCCCGCCGCCCACACCTCCTGCGTGTCCAGCGGCGCAAGAAGCAGCGGCGCATCAGAGGAAAGGGGAAAGGCCGCAGCAGAAGACGCAACAGCCTCACGCACCGCTGCCACCGGATCAGGAAGCGCCAGCCACGCAGCCAGCGAGGAGAAGCGTTCCGGCGCGGCGGCGGTTAGATCGAAGCGACCTTCGGCAGTTTCCAGACCGAGACGTGAGCCGTCGGCGTTGTGATAGCGGAAAAGATTCATGCCGCACCAGGCGTGTAGCGGACACCGGGCCAAATCAAGGAATCGTTCTTGGTCATCTTAATATGTCCTGTAGTAAACTAACGGAGGCATGGCGGATGCGAATGCGCTGGTTCCCGTCTCCTGTGCCGGATTATACCGAAGATTTTCAAACGAATACAAGCGGGGCCGAAATGATTGGTGGGAATCGGAGCAGTGTTGCCGAGAAACATAGTCGCAGGCTCGGAGAACGCTTTCAATGAGCACAATGATGTATGGGCATATCGAGTACCATGTCTATGAGCGCTGGCTTTACTTTGCGGAAGTACATGTCGAGCGCAGCTACCCTTTGTACGACATTCTCCGCCAGACACGACGCGGCGTACCCTCTCCCATGTCACCGAGATGCTTCCATGCATGGAGCCTATACGTGACGGAGGAGGAGAATAATTTAGCGAGGGGTATCTCCCGCCGAAGGGCCGAATCTTTGACAGTTAGAGGCAAAGCCGAATGGATAAATGAACACTTCATCACCGACCCGGATTTTCATTCCCCGTCTTGGGCTAATTTAGAAGAACTGACCCAGATGTACGAAACGTTTCTGGCGGGCAGCGAGCAGTCCGAGCGGCTGGAGCTACCAACGGTACGAGCCGCGCTTGCCGCAATGAGCCAACTACCGAATCCACGGCTCATCTACTGGTTCGACAATTGAGGGCGTACCGCAACTGATGACACGTCACAGAAACCGCTTAACGACCCTTGCAAGGAATGCAGGAGCAAATTGATGATACATCCAGCCCTGGAAGAAGAGTTACACCAGCACCTCAACAAACTGCCGCGTGAGCAGCAGCAGCAAGTCCTCGATTTTGCGCGCACACTTTCGTCAGCACGGGTGCACGGCGTGCCCGGTGAGAGCTTGATTCGTTTTGGCGGCGGTATCCAGGCTGCCGACCTTACCGCTATCATGCAGGCCATCGAAGATGATTGTGAGAAGGCGGCTCTCGATGATTGGTAGATTCCTGCTGGATACGAACATCGTGATCGCCCTCTTTGCGCAAGACCCTGCCGTGCAGCAAAAATTGGCGCAGGTCAGTGAAGTGTTTGTTCCGAGCATCGTGCTTGGCGAACTCTACTATGGAGCACACAAGTCCGCTCGCGCAGAAGAAAACATAGCGCACATCCATGCATTTGCCGTCAATATTGCCGTTCTTGGCTGCGACGCGGAAACAGCACAGCAATACGGCCACATAAAGAACGGCCTGCGGGCGAAAGGCCGCCCTATTCCTGAAAATGACATCTGGGTTGCCGCGATTGCCTGCCAGCACGGGCTAACTTTAGTTTCGCGAGACGCGCATTTCCAGGAAATTGACGACCTGTCTGTGGATGCCTGGTAATCACAGGCGGCGGTTATGCGCCCGCCTTGTCGAAGGCGATGGTTTTTATCTGCGTGTAGAAGTCCTTCGCGGCCTGGCCCTGTTCCCGCGAAAATGAGGACGATGCTTTGACGCCGCCGAACGGGGCCTGCGGCTCCACGCCCGCCGTTTCGCCGTTGACGCGCACCATCCCCGCCTCGATCTCGCGCGCGAAGCGCATGGCGTTGCCCAGGTCGCGCGTGAAGACGGATGCCGACAGACCATACGCCACATCGTTGGCGACTTTCAGCGCGGCGTCGAAATCGGGCACGCGCAAAATCGCCAGCACCGGGCCGAACACCTCTTCCTGCGCGATGGTCATTCCCGGCGTGACGTGATCCAGCACGGCGGGCCATACGTAGTGGCCGTGCGCCAGATCGGGCCGATGCCCGGCCTGCCCGCCGCAAAGAACGTGCGCGCCCTCCTGTTTCGCCTTCTCGATATTTGTCAGCACGTTATCGCGCGCCTTTTCCGAGATCAGCGGCCCGAGGTAGGCGTCCGGGTCCGTGCCCGGCCCCAGATGCAGGTCGCGGACGCGGCCCACGACACGCCGGGTAAACTCGTCGGCGACGCGATCCACCACAATCGCGCGCGAGGTGGCCGTGCATTTTTCGCCCGCCGAGCGCATCGCCCCCTGCACGGTCAGTTCGACCGCCTGGGACAGATCGGCGTCCTCCAGCACGACGACGGGGTTTTTACCGCCCATCTCCAACTGGTACTTCGCCCCGCGCTCCACGCACGCCCGCGCGATGCTTTTTCCCGTCGCGGTGGAGCCGGTGAACGAGATGCCGTCCACGCCCGGCGCGTTCACCAGCGCCTCGCCCGCCGCCCGTCCGCCCTGCACGAGATTGAAGACGCCTTTGGGCAGGCCCGCCTCGTGCAGAACCTCTGCGAGCAGGTGCGCGGTATGTGGGGCGAGTTCGGAGGGTTTCAAGATGACACAGTTGCCATAAATCAGCGCAGGCGCGATCTTCCACAGCGGAATGGCGACGGGAAAGTTCCACGGCGTAATCAGGCCGACGACGCCCAGCGGCATGCGCTCGGTGAACAGCAGGGTATTCGGATTGGTGGAGGGAATCACATCCCCGCCGACGCGCAATCCTTCGCCCGCGTAGTAGCGCAGCAGCACGACGCCGCGCCCGGTCTCACCCGCCGCTTCGGGCAGGGACTTCCCCTCTTCCCGTGTTAGCGCCGCCGCCACGGCATCTTTGCGTGCCGCCAGCAGGTCCGCCGCCTTATATAGAAACTGTGCCCGCGCATCCGGGGCCAATCTGCGCCAGGTGGGAAGTGCCGCGCGGGCCGCCTCTACCGCCGCGCTCACGTCTTCCGCGCCGGATTCGGGGAAGCGTCCGACCAGATCGCGCGTGTCGGCGGGGTTGCGCCGTTCAAACGTGACCCCGGTACGGGCCGGTATCCATTCGCCGTTGATATAGTTCGCTAAGTTCATAGGTTTCTTTCCTCGTGTGCCGGGGTGTGAACACCCCGGCCTCAGGGGCGGCTCCGCCGCCAACCGTCCTGCGGACGGAAAACCGAATCCTCTTACGTCCGCAGGACGGTTAGCCGAAGGCTCCAGAGCCAGGGGTGTCCACACCCCTGGCTTTTATTGCGTTAGTACCTTATCTTATCCGCTTTTGCCGCCCATTCCCGGAAGGCGACGAGCGCCTCGTCGCGCATCATCTGCCGCAGAGGCAGCTTTCGCGCCGGCGCGGGCAGGCTTAATTCGTGATACAGGAAGGCATCGTCAAAGCCGATAGCGGCGGCGTCCTCCTGGGTGTTTGCATAATACACTGCATCGGGTCGCGCCCAGTAGATCGCGCCCAGACACATCGGGCAGGGTTCGCAGCTTGTGTAGATCACACAGCCGTTCAGTTGAAATGTACCCATCGCGGCGCAGGCTGTGCGTATAGCCACGATTTCGGCGTGCGCCGTCGGGTCGTTCGCGCTCGTGACTTCATTCGCGCCCCTTCCGACAATCACGCCGTCCCGGACCACCACCGCGCCGAACGGGCCGCCCCGGCCCTCGCGCACCGACTGAAGCGACAGCCGTATCGCCTCTGCCATAAAGGATTCGCCCACTCTGCTCACCGGCGGAGGCTCGGCCTTCACGAAACCAGAGCCGCCGGGCGGCGGCGTTCGCGAATAAAGAGCAGACTGAGACCGAAGGAGACAGAAAGGAATACAGCGGCCAGGATGAACGGCGCACGGTGGCTGATCCCTTCATACAGTGGTGAGGCGAGCGGCGCGCCGATCATCAGACCGATACCCTGCGCCATGCGTACCGCACCGATAATACCGCCGCGCTCCTCGGGACGGGTCAGTTCCCCCACGAGCGCCATATAGGCGGGAAAGGCAAGCACAAACCCAATACCCATCAGGGAGCCGAGTGCGACCAGCGCCCATTCGCTCGGCAGCAGAAGGATCATCCACAGCGAAACCGCGCACAATCCGATGCCGATCTGGATGGAGCGTGCTTTTCCCCACACATCGCCGAGCCGACCGACGGGAACGGCAAGCGCGGCAATAAACAGGGCGGGATACAGCATCAGCTTCCCGAAAACAAGCTCATCGATATGGTAGCGTTCCATCGCAAACAGCTTGACGTTCGGGGCGATCAGGCCCACCCCGAAAAAGGTCAGGAAAAGAAGCGCCATCAGGGCAGGAATACGCCGCAGCGCGGTCCGCACCGCCCCTTTCGATACCGGAGCGGAATGAAGGTCGCCGACCTCGCCGGGAACGACGTGGTGCTGCTCCGAACGGCGCGGCGCGATGAAAAAGGCGACGATGGCGGCGACCAGGAAGCAGGCCGCCGCCGCGTAGAACGAGGGGATGTAGCGCAGCGGGGTCGTCGCCTCGAAGCGACCCCCGAATGTATTATTGACCGCCCCGCCTATCAGCGGGCCGAATGCCAGACCGATCATGTAGGTGATGTTGAGTATGCTCATCGCCCCGGCCTGCCGCTTCTCTTCCACCTTGTCGCCGACGGAGGCGAACACGGCGGGCCAGATGGCCGCCGCGCCCACTCCGTCCAGAACGCGCAGCCCGATCAGCACAGCGATGATGAAGGCGAGGTAAGTGTCGCCGGCATTCGGCGGGATCCGGATGAGGGTGGATGCGAAGCAGGTGCCCACGGATATAAGAGCGCCAAGCACGATCAAACGGCGTCGCCCCAGCCGGTCGGCGAGCGATCCCATCGGCGAGTTAAGAAGGGCCTCGGCCCCGGCAAAGGCCGTGATCGAAATGCCCACTAAGTTCGGCAGGCCCAGGCCGTTCTTGAGAAAAACGGGCAGCGTGGAGACGTTGACGATAGCGTAGGCGACTTCAGCCAGTCCGGCCACCGTCGCCAGCCCGAGCAGGAACAGCCCGATGGACCGTGCCGGGGCCGGCGGATGGGGATGCGGGAAGGGCGTCATCGCGCTCATCGTCGAGAATTCCTCATTCGGGAAGCGGGTGCCCCCGGGCAGCGATCAGTCAATCGCCACTTCCTTGCCCGCCTCCGAGGACGCATAAATGGCATCCATGATCTGTGTCACCATCAGCCCCTGCTCGCCGGTCGCCGCACCAAACGTCTCGACCTCACGGTCCTCCTTGACCGCCTGTACGAACTTTTTGATCTCTTCACCGTGGCTGGATTCCACGCGCGGCAGCCAGCCTGGCGTCGCGTCGGTCAGTGTGCCGAACTCTTCGCGGTAGAGCGTGAACTGGCTGGAGTTAGCGTCGAAAAATGCGCCCGCGCCGGTGCCGAACAGATGCGTGTCGAAGCGCTCCTTGTCCAGATTGGCGATAAAGGACGACGTCAGGCTCATCGTCCGCCCGTCCTCGAAGCGGATCATCGCGGCGGCGAAGTCTTCGACGGTGTATTTTTTGGGGTCCCACGCGCCCATCATCCCGACCACGCCGTCTTTGGTGCCGAACTTCGTGTACGTCTGCCCGGAAGCGGCTACGGGTTTAGGGTGCCCCATCAGCCAGAGCGTCATATCGGTAATATGGACGCCGATATCGATCAGCGGCCCGCCGCCCTGCTTTTCCTTGTCGATAAACACGCCCCAGCCGGGAACGCCGCGCCGCCGCATCGCCCGCGCCTGCGCGAAGTAAACATCGCCCAGAACGCCTGAATCCATCGCCCGCTTGAGCGCCTGCGCCCCGGCGGAAAAGCGCATGTTGTAGCCGATCTGGAGCTTTTTACCCGCCCGTTTGGAAGCCGCCAGCATCTGCTTGGCCTCGCCCGCGTTGATCGCCATCGGCTTTTCGCAAAGGACGTGCTTTCCGGCGGCAAAGGCATCCAGAGTCGGCTGCATATGGACATAGTTAGGAGTGCAGACCGATACGGCGTCGATCTCCGGCATCGCCAGCAGCTCTTTGTAATCTTCGACGGCGATGGGAATATTCCACTTCTCGCTTTTAGCCACCGCGCAGCGTTCGGGCAGGATGTCGGCCACGGCGACGATCTCACACTGATCGGGAATGCGACGATAGCCGGGCGCGTGTGCCCCTGTGGCAATGCCGCCGAAGCCGATAATGCCGATACCTACTTTTCCGTCTTTCGTCAATGAAGTCTCTCCCTTCGAGAGTAGCATAAATGGGTGTTCGACGCGCGCGAGCCGCCGGAACGCGAGTAACCATTCGCCACTATGCTCCCGGTTTCCTGCCCTGTTGCTGCTCACTTAAATTGCGCCGAATCCGGGTACAAATCATTTGCATTATCACCAACGAAATGAGGTCATGAATGGAAGAAACGACAACGACAAAAACCGAGATATTAGACCGACGAGGCCTGTTTAAAACCGGGGCGGCAGCGGTGCTGGGCGGCACGCTTCTGCGGTCGGCCCGCGCCGCCGAGGACGACCCCGCGCCGGGCATTGCGCCGCCAGTCGGCGCGCCGCGAAGCGCGCGTGATGAACAGCTAATCCAGTTGATTAAGAACGGGGTCACGATGGAGGAGATCGCCGCCCTGAAGAACCCGATTGCCGCGACGCCTCAGGAGGCCGTTCGGCTGTTAAAGGCGGGTAACGCCCGCTTTTTCAGCGGGCAGGCGCGCCGTCCGGAGGTATCGGCGCAGGAGCGGCGCGCGCAGATTCTGGGGCAGACACCCTTCGCCGTGGTGCTGGGCTGCTCGGATAGCCGCGTACCTATCGAGGTTGTTTTAGACCAGGGGCTGGGTGATATTTTCGTCATCCGTGTCGCCGGAAATATCGTCGAGAGCAGCACGCTGGGGAGCATCGAATACGCGGTCGAGCATTTGAAATCGAAGGTCGTGGTCGTCATGGGCCATGAAGGATGCGGCGCGGTCAAAGCGGCAATGCTCAGCGCCGGTCAACGCAGCGCAGAACCGAAGAACGTTCAGTACCTGCTGGATCGCATCGTGCCCGCCGTCAGCAATCTGCCGGAGATACGCGATACGAAAGCGCGAATGCGGGAAGCGGTAATCGCCAACGTGCGTCGGCAGGTGTTCCATCTGAAGCAGAATCCGGTGATTCAGCAGGCCGTGAAACAGAACCGGATCACAGTCATTGGCGCTTTCTACGAAATTACGAGCGGAATCGTCGATTTTATGGAAACGGACGAGGAGCTGCGCATTGACCGAAGCGCGGTCATTTCCTCCGGTCGCGCCCGCTAAAGCAACGGGAGCGGGAAAACAGCGGTCCCAGCGATGGCTGGGACCGCTGTTTTCCTTTACTGCTTCACGTCGGGGGCGTCGGTGCGGAACGGGGTGGCCGGAAGACCGTCTTTGTTCCACAGGTTGACCACCGGGTAATTCGCCCAGCCGTAGCGTACGGCCACAGGCCGGGAAACACCCGGCGCGGATACCTCGACGGTGTTTCCGTTTATCTTTGCGTCCGCCCATACCCACTGGTTGTCCGGCCCAAGCACCGCAAAGCCGGTCAGCTTGTCGCCGCGCGCTTCCAGGCCGCCGCCGACGTGGTCGAAGGAGAGCACGGCCCGGTCCCCCACCACCCGCATGCTTCGGTACACGGGGCCGGAATGGACGATGTTTTCGTTGTAGGCGAGCTTTCGCGCCGCCAGCGCCAGCCGCGCTCCGACCGGCTCCTTTTTTCGCGGGTGGATATCGTTCTCTTCCCCGACATCGGTTATGACGGCCAGGCCGACCTTAGGCAGCACTTTGGCAGCATGTAACTGCGCTTCCCGCAGGGCGGCCCAACTGCTTTCCGTCGGCTGCGGCTGAATCGCCATAAACGGAGCAAGCTGCACGGCAAGGAACGGAAACGTCCCGATGTTCCAGTCGTCGCGCCAGTTTTGAATCATCGCCGGGAAAAGCGTCCGGTACTGCGCCGCCCGCCCCGCGTTGGATTCGCCCTGATACCAGATGACCCCTCGGATTCGGTAGGGAAGCAGCGGGGCGATCATGCCGTTGTACAACTCTCCCGGCTTCCACGGTCGGCCCGGCTCGCGTGGAGCGGGCTGGTTCTCCGCCTTTGCCTTCGCCACCGCCGCCGCATGGTTCAGCCGGGCGGTGTAGTAGCCGGAAAGCGCGCGACGATAGCTGCCCGTTAGGGAGCGCAGGTCGGGATGGCCTTCGAGAACCGCCGCACGGGTCCATGCCTCGGCGGGCGTGCCGCCCCACGAAGAATCGATCAAGCCAATCGGCACCTTGAGCGCCTTGTGCAGGTCGCGCCCGAAGAAGTAGCCGACCGCGCTAAAATCGGCGACCGTCTGTGGCGTGCATTCCTGCCAGTTCGCCGCCACATCGTCGCGGGGCGCGCCGGAGCGGACTTTGGGCACGGTCAGCAGGCGTATCTGCGGGTTGGTTGCCGCCGCAATGTGCGTCTGCGGCTCGAACGATGCGGAAAGCGGCCACTCCATGTTCGACTGGCCGCTGCATACCCACACCTCGCCGACCAGGACATTATTTAAGGTGATGGTGTTTTTCCCCGCGATAGTCAGCGTGAAGGGGCCGCCTGCCGACGGCGCAGGCTTCAGCGTCACCGCCCACCGGCCATTGCGGGCCGTTGTGGATGCCTCGCGGCCCACAAAGCGCACCGTCACCGTTTCCCCCTCGTCGGCCCAGCCCCACAGATGCACCGGCGCCTTCTGCTGGATGACCATGTTCTCGGAGATCAGGCCCGGCAGCTTCACATCGGCGCGCGCGGCAGACGGCCCGAGAAGCAACATCGCCCCCAGCGCCGCGAACCAGTTAATCGCTCTCATACAACAGTCTTTCCTTTCCGTGCGCCCTTCGGCGCGGCAGCCGCCGCCTTTGGCTCTGCCGCCGCAGCCGGTGGTGCGGGCTTCCCATCGCTGTTCCGGTAATCGCTCCAAACACGCTCGTAGACGGCCTTTGTCTGCCGCGCCAGAACATCCCAGTTGAAGACAGTTCGGCAGCGTTCGTAGGCGGCGTCGGCCATCGCGCGCGCCTTTGCCGGGTCTTTGAGCACGCGCACGATGCCCCAGGCGAGCGAATCCGGCTTACCGGCCCAGGTAACGGTGCCTGAAACGTCCGATTCCACCACCTCGCGCAGCCCGCCCGCGTCCGACACCACCACCGGCACGCGCGCGGCCATCGCTTCCAGAGCGACGATACCGAACGGCTCGTAGAGCGACGGATACACCGCCACGTCGGCGATCTGGTACAGACGGTCGCGGTCGGCATCGGAGACGCGTCCCGCGAAATAGACGTGGCGCGCCATTCCCATATACTGAGCCAACTGCTCCAGATGCCCGCGCTCGCCGCCGCCCGCGATCACCAGTTTGGCGTCGTGGTACTGGTACCGCACCTGCGACAGCGCCTCGATCAGAATCTGCGCCCCTTTTTCCCGCACCATGCGCCCGATAAAGAAGATGATCTTTTCGTTAGGCGCGGCGAATCGTGCCCGAAACGCCTCCCGCTCCGCGCCCTCGAACGTGAAATTGAACTTCGCCGTATCCACGCCGTTATAGATGATGTCTATCTTGTCCGACGGCGTTCCCAGCGCGTACTCCACCTCGCCCTTCATAAAGCCGGAGCAGACGATGACCCGCCACGATTCGGCCTGAAGCTGCGCCTCGCAGTCGCTGATATAACGCTGCATATCGTTGTGGATACCGTTGTTGCGCCCGAACTCGGTGGCGTGGATGGTGGAGAGGAGCGGCAGGTGGTACTTATGCTTCAGCGCGCGCCCCGCGAACAGCCCCAGCCAGTCATGCACATGAATCAGAAGCGGCTGCGGGTTCGATTCTTTCTGCCATTCGGCGATCAAGGCGTCGGCGCGGCGCTCCATCGCCCCGTTGAGCAGATGCACCCAGTGGACGAAGTCGTTGCTCGGCTCGTCCACGGAGACACGGTGGATAAACAGGTTGGCGGCCTGCGTCTCTTCCGCCTCCCCGCCCGCCGACCCTGACGTGATCACATGCACCTCGACACCCGGCTCGCCGCCAGCGTCCGTCCGCGCCAGCGCCGGGGCGAGACCCTCCAGGGCCGCCGCAATACCGCCCACCCGCATCGGCGGGTATTCCCACGAAAGCATTAGGACGCGCAACTTCGCCCCTCCTGTCCGCAATTTGCGCGATTTTAGCACGGATAGGCCGTCAAAGTCCACTACTTCGCTTCTCCAAATCTCGCGCAAGGAGGATTAGCAGTCTCCGGAACATTAATCTAATTTCGCATAGAATTCAAACGAGCTTGCGAGGAGAGTATCATGCTAAAGCAGTTTCACCCGCTAATCCAGTACAGTCTCGCTTTCTCCGGCACTCTCTTTGTAACACGAACCATAGCCCTTGTTTTGGTGCTATTTCTGCTACCGGGAACCGACGTAAAGGCGCAGGGCTTTGATTTCAGCAAGCTCAGCCGGGTATCCCGAGACACAACCGTCCCGCCCGCCGAGCGCATTGCGCTGGGTATCACCTTTCTACAGGAGGAGCTGGCAAACCCCACGCCCCTGCGGCCAGGCTATGTCGGCTTCTTCGATACGGGCTACGTGCAGTCTCAGATCGTGCGCGCTATCTCCTTTCCCGGAACCGAAGCGCCGGAGGTTCTTCGCCGCAGCTGTGACCAGGCAACCGATCCGCGCATCAAGGACTTGCTAACCGTGGCTCTGGCGACGGCAGGACAACAGGACACGGCCCCTGATCTGATCCGCATACTGCGCAAGCACCCCCTGGGCGAAATACGCCGGGAAGCGATTTGGGCAGTTCCCGATCTGGTTCTACCACCTTCGCCAACAGATGTTCCGCAACGGGGGAAGCCGGGCCAGGTGTGGCGTCCGCTTGACAGCGCAACGCTACAGGCAATGGCCGAGGCGCTTTTCGCGGCGTTGCAGGACCCGTTCAAGTCCTATAAAGTGCTTGACAAGGAAGAAACGGTTGACTTTCTGGTTCAGGAGGCAGCCGCCCGCGCCTGCCGCTTTCTGGGCTACACCGTGAAACCTTCTTCCACCGGATGGACCGTGTACAATCAGCGCGGGGCGGTGGTACGTCAGGTAACGTATGATTGGGGGAAAGCCCCTCGTCCCTTTTCGTACCCCCACGGCCACTGAAAGACGAATCGATAGTGTTGTTGAAGCGCCGGGAAGTTCTCCGGCGCTTTTTCGTGCCTGGCTGATCGAGGAATTTTACGAACAAGCTTCACGATTGCTACGCCTTGCCGCTTCGTGTTACAATGGGGCGCAATAACTTTCTTTTTGTTTATTAAGGAGCCTGTGCCGTGGCGATACTCGAACAGGATATGCCGGGACGCCTTGCGCCCGCCTTTGCCGCCTCCCTTGCCGAAACCGACCCCGAAGTCTTTGCCGCCATTCAGGACGAAGACACGCGCCAGAACGATAAGCTGGAGCTTATCGCGAGCGAGAACGTGGTGTCGCGGGCGGTGCGCGAAGCGCAGGGAACGTCGCTTACCAACAAGTACGCGGAGGGCTATCCCGGCAAACGCTACTACGGAGGCTGCGAATATGTGGACGTGGTGGAGACGCTGGCTATCGAGCGCGCTAAAGCCCTGTTCGGGGCGGAGCATGCCAACGTCCAGCCCCACTCCGGCGCGAACGCCAACATGGCCGTCTTCTTCGCCACGATGAAACCCGGTGATACCTTTCTGGCTCTCGACCTCGCGCAGGGCGGCCACCTGACGCATGGCTCCCCGGTCAACTTTTCCGGACTTCTGTATAACGCCGTCCATTACGGCGTCCGCAAAGACACGGAACTGATAGATTACGACCAACTGCGCAATCTGGCACGGGAACACAAACCAAAGGTGATTCTGGGCGGAGCAACGGTCTATCCGCGCATTTTCGACTGGGCGGCGATGCGCGCGATTGCCGACGAGGTCGGCGCGGTGCTGTTCGTGGATATGGCCCATATCGCCGGTCTGATCGCGGCAGGCGAACATCCGTCCCCGATTCCGTTCGCCGACTTTGTCACCACCACCACGCACAAGACCCTGCGCGGCCCGCGCGGAGGGCTGATTCTGTGCCGGGAGGCGTGGGCCAAAGAGATCGACAAGGCCGTTTTCCCCGGGATGCAGGGCGGCCCGCTGATGCATGTCATCGCGGCGAAGGCCGTGGCGCTCAAGGAGGCTTCCACCGAGGAGTTCCGCGCCTATCAGGGGCAGATTCGCCGCAACGCGACGGCGCTGGCAACGGCGCTGGCCGGGCGCGGCTTCCGGCTGGTTTCCGGCGGCACCGACAACCACCTGATGCTCCTGGACCTGCGCCCCAAAAAGCTGAACGGACGCCGCGCGGAAACGGTGCTGGACGAGGCGGGCATCACCACCAACAAGAACCTGGTTCCCTACGACAGCAACCCGCCGATGAAGACCTCCGGTATTCGCCTGGGTACGCCCGCCGTCACCACGCGCGGCATGACCGAAGCGGAGATGCCCCAGATCGCCGAACTCATCGACCGCGCGCTGGAAGGGCGGCACGACGAAGCAGTGCTTGGCGAGGTGCGCCGGGAGGTAAAGACGCTCTGCAACCGCTTCCCGCTCTGGGGATAAAATGTCACGTTGCTTTCCTGTTGGGCCTACCCCCCCTGGCCGCCGCGCGGCAGGGGGGGGGGGGGGGGGGCGGGACGGCCCAGGGGGGGTGGGGGGCCGGGGCTGTGGGGGGGTGTGTCAGGGTGGCCGGGCCGGACGGGGGGGGGGGGGGGGGGGGGGGGTGGCGGCCGGGGGGGGGCTCGTGGTGGGGCTCGGGGGTGGGGGGGGGGGGGTCATGGTGCGCCCCCAGGGGGGCCCGCGCGGGGGGGGGGGGGCGCGCGCCCCGTGGGGGGGGCCCCCGCCCGCTGTGTGGGCGCCGGCGGCCCCGGGCCCCGACGCCGTCCTCCTCGGGGCCGTTGGCGGGCCGAAGTGGGACGACCCCAACGCCCTGGTGCACCCCATCGGTGGCATCGGCGACCGCACCACGGCGGT
>JAUJOK010000031.1 GCA_030447685.1 Armatimonadaceae bacterium | reverse complement strand
GGACAAGAAGGTCTTCGTTATCGTTGTGGCGGCGCTGTTTCTGGTCATCGTCGCGATCCTGCTCGACCTGCAATACCTGTACCTGATGGCGGCGGCGCTGGCCGTTCTGCCCTTCGCTTCGTATCTGCTCGCCTTCCGGTTGCGCGCGCCCTTCAAGACGGTGCGCGATCATCCGACAACGGCGCAGGAAGGGCGGCTGACGCCGGTGACGCTGACCGTTACCGCCGAGGGCGGGCTGCCACAGGCGAGCCTTCTCGTAACCGATGCGGCTCCCGCAGAGCTTCCGGTACGAGGGGAGGGAAGCGGTGAAGGGCCGCAGCCGCTCGATAGCTGGGATGGCCGGACAGGGGAGCGCAGATACCAGGTGGAGCCGACGAAGCGGGGCGTTTACCGGCTCGGCCCCACGCGCATCCATACCACCGACCCGCTCGGACTGTTCGCATTCCCGGTGACTTTGCCCGATACCACGGAGATAGTAGTGCACCCGACGCCGGTTCCGGCGCGCAACACGACCTTCGGGGGCGAAGGCATCTACGGCGTCCGCGAGCGTGACGGCAAAACGCGGCGCGGCGACGGCATGGATTTTCACGGCGTGCGCGAATACCGCTACGGGGACGCTTTGCGCCGTGTTCACTGGCCGACCACGGCGCGCACGGGGCAGCTTGCCGTAATCGAGTTCGAGCGGGCCTTCGAGCGTGATCTTATTATAGGTTTGGACGCGACGCAGGGGACGGATTACGGACAGGGCCGCGAATCCACCCTGGAATACGCCGTGAAGGTGGCGGCGACCCTGACGGACCGGACGCTGGCGGCGGGCGGCGGCGTCACCCTGGTCACCCAGGCTGGGTCGGTGTCGGTGCGGCCCCGCGAGGGGGACCCGGCGGCGGCGCGTTTTCAGTTGTTTGACCGGCTGGCGCGGCTGCGCGCCGACGCTGAGCAGTCGCTGGCCGATATGCTTCAGGCGTCGCGCCTGCCCGCCGGATCGCAGTTTGCGATATTGACCGCCGGGGGCGATCCGCACCTGACGGCCTTTTTAAGCGAGCGCATCCAGCACGGCGACTCCGTCTGGGTAATCTTTTTCGAGCCGGGATCGTTCGGCGGTCCCCGGGTCATGTCACCCGCCGTAGCCGGAGGGCGTCTTACCGTGGTGGAACGCGACCATTCGCCGTGGCGGGAAGGAGGCAAATCTCTTGAGTATCTTCTCCGGGACAGCGCCGGATAACGCGGCTTCGAATACGGACGAGGAGATTTCCATCCCGCTGTATATCGCCGGGCTGGTGGTGCTTTTGTCCGGCATTGGAGCCGTCGCCCAGCACCTGCGCGCGCCATCGTTCACGCAGTTCACCGTGACGGTCACGGTAATCGGCGTCGCCGTGTCGTATTTTTTGCGTCGGCTGGGCGTGCAGCCCCGCTGGATCGGCATCGGAGCGATGGTTCTGGGAATCGTATTCCTGTTTGCGCTTCAAGGGGCGGGACCTTTCGGCAGTATCGTTCCCGAAGAGGCGCACGCATCGCAGGACATGCTGGTCGCCTCCGCTCTCGCGCTGACCGCGACCTTTTGCTCGTTTCTTCTGATCACGGACGACGCCGTTGTCTTTACGTGCGTTTTTTCCATCGCCCTTATCGGCCTGACGGGTACGGTAGACGTGAACTTCACGCTGATCGGGACGTTCCTGGTCTTCCTGGCGGCGGCCATTTTTCTTCTGGTCCATCAAAACTATCTTCAGCACCGACCGCGCCACACGGCGGCCCTGTCGTCGGAGGCGCGGCTGCGCCTCCTGCGGACTCAGGTGATCATGACGCTGCTTTGCGGCGTGACGGCAACGGTGCTCGGGATTCTGATTGCCGTACCGATCCAGATGCTCGGGCGTAACGTTTCGCTGGCGGGTATCATCCACCGCCTGTCCGTTCCCGCCGGCGCGGGGCCGCAGGTCAGCACGCGGCGGACGTTGATCTTCGATGATCGGCACCGTTTCGATGTGGGCCTGGGACCGGTCGGCGATGATCAAAGCGAAGTGCTGACCGTGACCGGTGAAAAGCCGTTTTATTGGCGCGGGCGCACCTACGACTATTACACCGGGAGGGGATGGGAAAGCCAGCTTGCCACCGAAGTGCAGATGCTGGAAGGCGAGGAGATCGGAAACGATTCCTATGAATTCGACCTTTCCCGCTTAGAGGGCGCGGAACGGCGACAGCGGGTAAAGAGCTATACGCATCGTTTCCAGCCGAAGGTGGGTTCTTCGAGCGTTCTCCATTCGGCGGCGGAGCCGCGCCTGGTTCGCGTTCCGGTGATGAGCATCTCTTATCGACCGGACAACACCCTGGGAATCGGCAGCCTTTTCCGGATGGTCCGGCCCAGTGAGTATGAGGTGGTTTCCGATGTGGCCGAGTGGCCCGACGAACAGAGCCGTGAAGAAGAGCTGCGGCGTTCAAGCGTCCGATATCCGCGCGCCGTTCGCGAGCGATACCTCAGCGCAGGAGAAGAGCTAAACAATCCGGAACTTCAGCGGCTGGCCGATGAGGCGACAGCCGGTGTCACCGATCCCTATGGCAAGGCCGAAGCGATCCGCCAATTTGTCGCGGGGCGGTGCATCTATACGCTGGAAGCGCCCGCCGTGCCGCGCAACCGGGATGCCGCCGAGTACTTCCTGAATGTTTCCCAGGAAGGCTACTGCGACCTGTACGCCACGGCGGTCGCCGTTCTGTGCCGCTATGTGGGTCTTCCGGTTCGCGTGGCGACAGGCTTCATTCCCGGAACGCCCTCGTTGTCCAATCCTAAGCAGTACGTGCTGCGAGGCATAGACCGGCATGCCTGGGCGGAGGTATATTTCGCAGGCTATGGCTGGATACCTTTCGATGCCACCAGCATCACGGGAGCCGCCGGAGCGCCGGAAGCCCCCACGGTCGAGGAGACCCGCTCCCGCTGGGATGACCTGCTTGCTCGCGGCCCCCTGCCGCTGATCCTGGCGGGAGCGGGTGGGCTTGCCTTGCTGTTCGCGCTTGTCACCGAGATACGCAGGCGGCTGCAACCGAACCTAAGGCGCGGCGCTTTGGGCGATGCGGCAAACGAAGTGGTGTCCATCTATCTGCAAACCGCGCATCTGATCGCGCGGCGCGGCGTGGCGCGTACACCGCAGATGACTCCCACCGCCTATGCGTCCCGCGTGCGCGACTTCCTGGGGCCGCAAACCGGCGACGCGCTGGCAGGGCTGACGCTTCTGGCAGAACGCGCTTTATACGGCCCGGAAACGATTGCCGCCCCGGATGTGGAGGCGGCGCGGCACAGCGCCGCCGCCGTGCGAACCGCCCTGAAACAGATCGGAAAGACGCCCCATGGCCGCCGCCCCGAAGAAGCCGCCGCGAGCTAAGCCTGCGGCCTCTTCTTCTCCATCCACGCCCGGCGAAGAGCGCGTGGTGCTGCTGACGGGCGCGGAGGCCGGGCGCAAAACCGCGGAGGCCGCGCGTCTGGCGGCGCAGTACGTAGAAGTGGGCTGGGAAGACTTCGACGTGGACAGTCTGGACGGTGGCACGACGGCGGCGGATCGCATCCTTTCCGGCGCGGCCACCGCCCCGATGAGCGGCGGGCGGCGTGTGGTACTGGTGCGCGATACGCAGCAGATGGATGTCGAAGAGCAAAAGCGGCTTGCCGCCGGTATCGCACGCATACCGGCGTCGGGCTTCCTGATCCTGCATACTGGCTCGCCCGTGGTGGAAGACGGCAAAACCAAGCGCGCCAGCATCGTCGCTACGGAACTGGCAAGCGCCGTCAAGAAGGTCGGCACGGTACTGGATTTCCCGACGCCGCGCAGTGACGACATCCGTTCCTGGGCGGCTGCCGAAGCCAGGCGGCTGGGGAAAACGCTTCAGCCGGATGCGGTCGCCCTGTTCGCCCAGATGAGCGGCGAGGACCTGCTGCACGTCGGCTCTGAGATCGCCAAGGCCGCCGCGCACGCGGGCGACGCGCCGGTGATAACCGCCGGGGATGTGGAGGCGACGCTTTCACGGACGCCGGACGATGTCATCTTCAAGCTGTGCGACGCCGTCGGTATGCGCCACGCTCCCGAGGCCCTGGGGCATGTAGCCACGCTGTTTCGTGGCGGCGCGCGGCCCGAAGCGGTCGCACCCCGCGCCCTGGTGCTGCTGGCGCGGCAGGTGCGTCTGCTGGCGCAGTTCAAGTATCTGGCGAGCAAGGGAGTGGCAGTGCGTGGCGGCGGCGGCGGACGCGGAGCGGTAGCGCTGCCGCCGGACATTCTGGCGCTGCTGCCCGGCGACGGCGCGGCGGCAACGCTGACCAACCCCCGGACAAGCTGGATGGCCGACAAAATATCTGGCGCAGGCGCGCAATTTTCAGGGCGCGAACTGCTGGACGAGCTGGAGATTTTGCTGGGGGCCGACCTGGCATTAAAAGGCATTACCGGCAGCGGCGAATCGCCGGAAGTGATTCTTCAGCGGCTCGTGGTGAGCTATGCTGAAAACGGCAGATACCCGCAGGCGGGAAACACACGCCTGCGGGTATCGCGCTGAAAGAGAACCGGCTGCCGACTACACCGTCGCTGTAGTGGTAACGAGCGCCTGGTTGGCGCGGCGCATCATGCGCCAGACGCCGCGTTTTGTGGATAATGCCGCGCTTGGCCGCGTCCACGACGCTGGCCGTTTTTGCCAGGCTCGCCGTAATCGCGGTGGCATCGCCGCCGGCAATGGCTGTGTTCGCCTTCTTCACAAAGGTCTTGATCTGGACTTGGTCGCCTGGTTACGCAAATGGCGCTGGCGCGACCGGATAACATCCTTCTTTACCGACTTTATATTGGGCGCACCATCACCACCTGTTCGTGTTCGATGTAGCCGCAACTGCCGCGCCCATCCGCCAGACTTCACAATGCCGTTTTCCGGCAACTCCATTACCGTCCGTCCGTTCACCTGAATGCGGGGCTGACATCGGCGCGCATCCACATTTACCACGCACCTGTGCGTCGAGGCTGCAACCTGGCGTATGGCCTGGATGGCAGCCTGCAATGCCTGCGGGTTGCCCTGCACGTCGGGCGTCCATGTCCACCGACGACCACTTTGACCGGCGCGTTGGCCGGTCCACGGATTCGTCCGTCGGAAGCTGCACCGGCATCGCCCGGCGGCGGTGGGCGGCGTCTGGCTCGCCGCCGTCGTTTCCGCAGCCGCTTTCTCCTGGGCGGCTTCTCTTCCGGCCTCCGGACTGCTCCGGCCCGATTCATCATTGTGTTCAAACCCGCGAATATGGCAATGGCAAAAACGATGATGACGACCAAAATTGTGTTTTGAGGACGCTTCATCGCCTTTTACGCCGTATCCGGCAAACCCAGCGCGCGAAGCTGCTCCCCGCTCCGCTCCCGCCTCTCCACACGCCGTCAGATTTCCTCGACCGGCAAGGGCGACGGGTCACCGCTTCTGAAGAAAGGCCGCGCGATCCGCCGAGGTCAGCAGTTCCAGCGTCGAAATCTCCAGCGCCTCGGAAAGCGCGGCCAGCGCGAACGAAGAGCACATTGATCTCATCCTCAGCGCGCTCCCGCAGCATTCCTCGGGCAAACTGAAGCTCGCGGTCCGCCTGTTCGACCGGCGCAACGAGCACGCCGTACTCGTTCACTTTCTCCTGGATCGCGCCGCATCTCCGATGACATAAACCTATCGCTCCCGGTTCCGCAAGGCGCTTTCGCGCCGACACAACATCAGTTAGTATAACACACCGCCGCGCCACCGTCCAAACGCGAACCCATGCGGCGGCATGAGGGCAATTCGCCGGAGAAGCCCGCCGGGATAACTGTTTGCGCCCACGCTACGCCGCCCCGGTTGCGTACCTGGTTAGCCGCTATAATGGGCAAAAGTCTGAGCGTGACGCAATGAGGCGAGGCGCGCGGGCGGTATCAGCCCCGCCTGTTATTGGGTCTGTAATTTTTGAAAGCTTCCCAGTACCTTATCCCCACGCTTCGCGGTCCCGCGCCGAGGCCAAACTGCCTTCGCATCAGCTTCTTTTTGCGCGCGCGGGTTTATCCGCAGAAGTTAGCGCAGCATCTACAGCTATTTGCCGCTGGGCTGGCGCGTTCATCGTAAAATAGAAAACATCCTGCGCGAGGAGATGAATGAAGATCGCCGGGCTGGAGATGAAGGTGCCCTCGCTGCCCCGCGAACTGATGGAAGAGACAGGACGCTGGAACCCGTGGACGTGGTGTACAAGCTGCGCGACCGAGCGCCTATTTCGCCCTCGGCTTCACCCACGAGGTTATCCTGGCCGGACATCTGTTCGCCGGGACATCCGCTCGTGGCGCGACCTGCCCCTGCTTGTCTACCAGATGCAGACCAAGTTCCGCGATGAGCCGCGCCCGCGCGGCGGCCTTCTGCGCGTGCGCGAGTTTATCATGTTCGACGGCTACTCGTTCGACCGGGACGAAGCCGCGCTCGATGTGGCCTATAAAACGATGACCGCCGTCTACGAAAACACGTTCCGCCGCTGCGGCGTCGAGTTCCTGGCGGTCGAGGCGGACGCGGGCGACATCGGCGGAACCGACAACCACGAGTTCATGGTGCTCAGCCCCAGCGGCGAAGATTCCGTTCTGCGCTGCGAGGCGTGCGGCTACGCCGCCAATGCCGAACGCTGCCCGGTGCCCCCCCCCGCCCCGGACCCGGCCTGCGCGAGCGGAAACGGCGATAAACCGCTGGAGATCGTTTCGACGCCGGGTGTTCGGACGGTGGACGAGGTGGCGGGCCTGCTGGGAACGTCGCCTGCCTGTATCGTCAAGACACTGCTGTTTCTGGCCGATGATGCGCCGGTGGCGGCGCTGGTGCGCGGCGACCGCGACATCAACGAGATCAAGCTGGCCGGTATCTGGGCGTGAAAAACCTGGGCATTCAGCGGATGGCCCGACCGTGGGCGGCGTTGTACGCGCCGATCAGTTTCGCCAGGCCAGCCGTTGAACCGGGCTGCGTATCGTTGCCGACCAGAGTCGAAGTGGATGCGTAACTTCATCACCGGCGCGAACCAGGCCGATGCCATTATGTTCTTCGGTCGCTGGCGTGGTGCACCGCTACAAGAATACGCCGATATCCGCACACGGCGCAGGCAGGGGACGCCTGCTGCTAACTGCGCGGGTGGAACCCTGGAAGAGGCGCGCAGTATCGAAGTGGGAGCTATCTTCCAGCTCTGGACGTACTCACGCGATTTTTGACGGTTCCGCAGACGGCGCACGCCCGATTCAGATGAACATTGGTATCAGGGTTCCGCCAGTGATGTCGGCATTATCCGACGTCGCCATGTTTGCTGAATCTCGGCGGTGGGCGTCGCGCCGTTCGATGTGGTGGTGGTTGTTGCCAATATCAAGGACGAGGCCGCGCTGCGGGCAGGTCACGAACTGCATGACGCACTCGCAGCGCGGGGCGTGGACGTGCTTCTGGACGACCGGGACGAGCGCGCGGGCGTGAAGTTCAAGGACGCCGATCTGATCGGCTATCCGGTGCGCGTGGTCGCGGGCAAGGGCGTGGCGAACGGCATGCTGGAACTTCGACTGCGCCGTGACGCTGCCACCGCCCAGGAAGTGGCGGTAGCCGAGGCAGTAGATACCGTGCAGTCCCTGCTCGCCGACCTGCGCGGAAGATAAGGGAATGGCCCCCCTGCCCCCCAATAATGGGGGGTTCTGAGGCTGCCCTTTTGCTGTCTTCTTTCTCCCCTCTCCCACAGCGTGGGGGAGGGGCTGGGGGGGGCTATCCCCCTATTGAGGGGCAGGGGAGCATCTCTAAACCCGGCTTTCCTCCTCGCGGGCGTCGGCGGCGGCTACCAGGACGGAAACCAGGTCCGCATAACGGGGCGGCGCGCCGGGCACGAAGGTCAGGTTCAGCCGCTCGACCAGGGGAACGACGAGGCGATAGGCCAGCCGCTCGGAATCGTCCGGGGTCATCTCCCAGCGCCGCAGGGCGAAGCGCCGCAGCAGCGCGAGTTCGTCGGCGGAAAGCACGTCCGAAGGGTGGCGCACCGTGGGGGGCAGCATGCCGGAAACGGCGTTCTGTGTCGTGGCGCGGGGAACATAGCTTCCCGCGCCCAGCGAGCCGGCGGCACGCTCCTTGACTACCAGAGTGCCCGCGGCCAAGTCACCCAGACGCTTGTACTGCGGGTGAAAAAACACGGCCAGCGCCCCGACGCCGTAGGCCACCGGCACGAAATCGGCGATTCGGATCAGGTTGCGGGCAGCCGCCGAAAAAACATTGATCGGATAGCCGCCGTCACGCACCACGCGCAGCCCGAACGCCTTCTTACCCGGCGTCTGCCCGTTCCAGATGGTTTCAAACAGGATAAAATAGCCGAACCAGATCAGGAACACGGCGATAACGCCCAGCGCCGTCAGCCAGCCGCTCAGGCCGGAAAGGGACGCTGCGGCGGCAGCCATCGCACCGACGAAAAACAGGGTCAGCGTCACCAGTGTCTGAATCGTAATGTCCAGCAGCAGCGCGCCGAAGCGTGAGCCGAGACCGGCAAGCTCCAGCGTCAGCGGAATGTTTTCCGGCGTGATGACCGTCACTTCACGTGGCAAGAAAATAGCCTCCGGGGAAAGATAATATGGCAGGAACTACGGACTTCGTGGCCCGGCGCAAGCCAGCCTGGGATCAGTTAGCCGCCCTGGTCGAGCGCGCGGGTGCGCAGGGCGTGCGCGGCCTTTCCCGCGACGATCTGCGCGCGCTCGGCCCGCTGTACCGCCGCGCCGCCTCCGACCTGGCCTATGCGCGCCTGCGCGGCGCGGAGCCGCAGCTTGTCGCCTACCTGAACGATCTGGTGGGCCGGGCGCACGGCCTGCTGTATGCGGAGCGCGGGCCGGGCTTCGGGCGGCTCTGGCGTTTCATCGCCGTCGGCTTCCCCCGGCTGCTGCGCGCCCGGCGCGCGTATGTGCTGCTGGCGGCGGCTACCTTCTTTTTCGGGGGCTTTCTGAGCGCGGGCATCACCGCCGCGAACCCGCGCGCTGCCCGTATCTTCGTGCCGCATGTCGTCGAAAACCCCGAATATTACAAGAACCTGCCCAAAGACATCTCAGACGCCCAGCGCCCCTTTTTCTCTGCGTTCCTGATGCAGAACAATATTCGCGTCGCCGTTATGGCCTTCGCGGTCGGTATGCTGGGGGGGTTCCCCACCCTGCTGCTGCTTTTTTACAACGGTCTGCCTATCGGCTCGCTGGCCGTGCAGCAGCACCACGCCGGCTATGATGTCGTCCTCTGGTCGTTTCTGCTTCCGCACGGTGTCCCGGAACTCACGGCCATCTTCATCGCCGGGGGGGCGGGCATGCTGGTCGGGCACGCGCTGGTCGCGCCGGGCGAACTTTCCCGCAAGGACGCCCTGACGGTGGCGGGCCGCGACGCCGTGCGCCTGCTCCTGGGTACCGTCCTGCTGTTCGTCATCGCCGGGCTGATCGAGTCCTTTATCAGCCCGACGGCGCTTCCGGCGGCTTTCAAGTTCACCTTCGCCGCTCTGGGCGCGGCAGGCATGTGGTTCTATTTCACGCGCGGCAAAGAGCCGCACAGCAGCAGCGCCTGATTGTTAGCCGCGCCGGAAAAGCCGCGTAATGTCGTTGAACATGACGTACAGGAACAGAACGGCGATTATCGCGAGGCCGGTGGTAAGCACGCGCTGCGTCTGTTCCGCCGTCAGTTTGCGGCCCCGCACCGCTTCCAGCGTCAGCAGCGCGATATGCCCGCCGTCAAGCACGGGAATGGGCAGCAGGTTGAAGATGCCGATAGACAGCGAGAGTTTTCCTAACAACTCCAGCGGCGACGATCCACCCGCGCTTACCGCTTCGCGGGTTCCCTGGAAAATGGCGATGGGGCCGCCGACGTTATCCTTGGCCTGACCGCTCGCGAAGATATAGCCCAGCGCCTTCATATACAGCACCAGAAACTGGGTGCCGTCGGAAAACGACTGCACGACTCCGACGCGCCGGGTCGGTACGGCGGGGATGACGCCGATCTGGCCGACCTCTTTCCCCTCCACCCGCTTTGCGCGCGGCGTCATCGTCAGCGTCCGCTCCGTGTCGCCCTGGCCCCGCACGGTCAACTGGATTCGCTTACCCGCCGAGCCACGAATCACGTCCACCATCTTGTCCCATTCGGAAATTCGCTGCCCTTGCACGGCGATAACGGTGTCTCCCGCTGTCAGACCGGCCTGCGCCGCCACGCCATTCGGGTCCACGGCGGCGATGCGGGTCGTCGGCTTGGCGTCGGGCATCGGCAGCCCGTAGATGACGCCGATCAAACAGAACGCCAGCCAGCCCAGAACCACGCTGAACACCGGCCCGGCCAGAATAACCAGGAACCGCTGATAGACGGGGCGGCTGTTAAACCCGTCCGGCTCCGCGCCGCTGACCTCGGCGGCCTCCTGCTCGATCAGCCCGACATTGGTGGTTTCCACCGCGTGATGCGCCGGTTCCTGCGCCGACGGCGTTCCGGTCAGGCGGCGCTCCATCGCGTCCTCGATCTCCATGCCCGCGATACGCACGAAACCGCCCAGCGGCACGACCCGGATATTGTACTCGGTCTGCCCGTCGTAGCCGACCCGCAGAAGCCGTGGCCCGAAACCGAGCGCGAACTCCTCCACCCGCATGCGAAACAGCTTCGCCACCCAGAAATGGCCCAGTTCATGGAAAAACACCAGGATTCCCAGAATGATGATGAAGGTCGCCACGGTTTGGAGCGTCGTCACAGAAAACATAACAGAAACCTTTCGTAACCGCAGGGAAGGAAAACCCGTCAGGCGCGGCCCTGGGCGATACGCGCGGCGACAAAGGCCCGCGCCTCGGCATCCGCCGCCAGCACGGCGTCCAGGCCGTCCGCCGATTGCGGCGCATGCCCATCGAGCGAGCGCGCCACCAGTTCACAAATAGCCGGGAAGCCGATCCGACCGGCCAGGAACGCCTCCACCGCCGCCTCGTTCGCTGCATTCAATACGGCAGGGGCGGTGCCTCCCGTTTCCGCCGCGCGCCGGGCCAGCGCCAGCGCCGGAAACCGTTCATGGTCCGGCTCCTCGAAGTGCAGCGCGGCGATCTCGGTCGGGCGCAGACGCGGCAGGCCGGTATCCACCTTGGCGGGGTGCGCCAAAGCTATCTGTATCGGAAGACGCATATCCGGCAGGCCCAACTGCGCCAGCAGCGCGCCGTCGCGCAGTTCGACCATCGAGTGGACGACGCTTTCGGGATGCACCACCACATCGACCGCCGACACGGGCACGCCGAAAAGATGCGCCGCCTCGATAATCTCCAGCCCCTTGTTCATCAGCGTCGCCGAGTCGATGGTGATCTTGCCGCCCATGCGCCAGGTCGGGTGCTTCAGCGCCTCGTCGGGCGTCGCCGCCGCGATACGCTCCGCGCTCCAGGTGCGGAAGGGGCCGCCCGAAGCCGTCAGGTAAATCCTGGCAATGTCCTCCGGCGCATAGCCGCGCAGGCATTGAAAAATAGCGGAATGTTCGGAATCGATGGGCAGAATCTCCGCCCCGTTCTCGCGCGCCGTTCGCATCACCAGATCGCCCGCCGCGACCAGCACTTCCTTTGTCGCGATGCAGATACGCTTGCCCGCGCGCGCCGCCGCCAGCGTCGCCGCCAGCCCCGCCGCCCCGGCCACCGCCACCACCACCGTATCCGCCTCCGGCAGTGCGGCCAGCTCTTCCAGCGTCTGCATTCCCCAGCCTGCTGTGGCGTCCGTGCCCGCCAGCGCCGCAGTCAGTTCCGGCCCGCGCGCCTCGTCCGTCACCGCCACCCGGCGCGCCCCGGCACTTCGCGCCTGCTGGGCGAGCAGCGCAACATTTCCCCGCGCGGCCAGCGCGACAATGCGCGCCCGTTCCGGCCCCAGCCGCGCCGCCACATCGAGTGTCTGCGTTCCGATGGAGCCGGTGGAGCCAAGAAGCACGATATTGCGAGCAGGCAGGAGCACATGGCTATTATACCGCAGGCAGAGGCCCCCACCCCCTTCCCCTCCCCCGCGCGCGAAGCGCGGCTCAAAAGCGGCTGCGCCGCCGGGAGAGGGGTGCCTGCTACGGAAGCGGCCCCGGTTCGCACGGGAGTAAGAAGAACAGGCGTGGTGCGAAGCCAGGGCACGTAACGCTACATCCGCACGACGGGCAGCGCGCGAAGCCGGGGGTTGGCAAGGCCACAGGCACCCCTCTCCCAGAATTGGGAGAGGGGCCGGGGGTGAGGGCTACTCCTCCCCAGCAAGGACGCGCTGGCGGAAGTGCTCGTCGGGGCGGGTGCGGATACGGTCGGCTTCGGCGGGGGAAAGGAAGCGCGGGCCACCGAGCGGGAACGTGCCAAGGATAGCGCGGGCGACCTTGACCGACATCGCCGTGACCCGCTCCACCTCATCCGCCGTTTTTCCCAGCGCGAACAGGCCGTGGTTGCGCAGCAGCACCACCTTGGGCGGCTCGCCCCAGGTCTCCGTGTACTCGCGCAGGGCTTCGCGCGCGCCACGCGCAAGCGGCGGGCCGGGGTCGAAATAGGGTACCAGACAGGGCGCGGGGCCGCAGACGACGATCTCATCGGGGAACAGACGGCCCGCCAGCGCCTCTTCCGCCCGCTCGGAGCACAGCAGCGACAGGAACGGCGTCGGATGCGTGTGGCCGACAAATCGCGCGCCGCCTTCGGTCAAACAGACGGCGTGAAGCGCGGCCTCCGTCGAGGGCATTCCCGCGGCGTCCGGCAGGGAGCGCGCACCCAGCAGATGGTTTTTTATCTCGTCGTCCGTCAGGGATTCGCGGTCCAGAAGCGCGAGCGTGCGGCGCGTGTCCATCAGCACGAACTGATCGCGGCGCATCGTGCCCAGGCTGGAGCCGCTCGCCTTCAGCCAGAACGTCTCCGTGTCCTCCGAAGAAGTGGCAGCGGAAACATTGCCTTCACCCAAAATCGCGAGGTCGCGCACGGGGTCGCCCAGCCAGTGCGCCAGCGAATGCAGCCGGTCCAGAATTGCGTCACTGCTGCTGCTGTTTTCGCTCATGAACCCAGCCCCCCGCCCCCGGCGCGCGCGGGCGTCGCTTCCCGTGTCCGGCGCGATTCCTGAAAGGCGGCGTCTCCGCGCAGAACGCACAGCGGATCAGCGGGGCGTCCGAGTTCCTCGCGGGAGGCGGCAAGGAGCGGGCGCACGTCGGTTTCATAGGCATCGCGCAGAATCGTGTGCGCGCCCAGAACGTCGCCTGCCGCCTGCCGCTCGGCGAGCGCGGCCCGGTCTACCAGAAGCGCCTTCGCATACGCCGTCTGCACGTTCAGCACGGACAGCACCATCGCCTCCACCTTCGGCTCGATACTGTGGCTCTGGTCCAGCATGTACGAAACCGGGGCGGCGCTGCGCCCGTCGTTGCCGTTTATCAGTTCATGGAAGATAAGGAACAACTGGAACGGGTTCGCGCTGCCGACAATCAGGTCGTCGTCGGCATAGCGGCGGTCGTTGAAGTGGAAGCCGCCGAGCCGCTTTTCGTCCAGCAGCGTCGCGACGATAAACTCGATATTCGTGCCCTGCGCATGGTGCCCCGTGTCCACCAGAACCTTCGCCTGTGGCCCCAGATGCTGGCAGATCGTGTAGGCCGTGCCCCAGTCCGGCAGGTCCGTGGTGTAGAAGCCCGGCTCGAACATCTTATACTCGACCAGCATCTCTACACCGGGAGTGAGTGCGGCGTAGCCTTCCGCGAGCGTCTCTTTCAGGCGTCCGCGCCGCGCGCGAATATCGTCCTGGCCCGGATAGTTCGTGCCGTCCGCCAGCCAGACGACCACCTGCTGCGAGCCGACGATACCGGCGATCTCGGCGCATTCGACCAGATGCGCCGCCGCCTTGCGGCGCACCGCGGGGTCCGGGTGGCAGACGGAGCCGAGCATGTATTCCCGCTCCTGGAACAGGTTCGGGTTGATCGCCCCGAGCCGTATTCCCTGCTCCTGGGCGAACGCGGCCAGCGCGGCCCAATCCATCCCGGCGGGCGGCAGGTCCCACGGAATATGCAGGGCGATGGTCGGGCACGCCCCGGTCAGACGATGCACCAGGGCCGCATCCTCGATCTTCTCGAAAACATCGCGCGCCGCCCCCGTTTCGGGAAACACCCCGAAGCGCGTTCCGGCATTGCCGAACCCCCAGGACGGCAGCTCAATCGGCAGCGATTGCAGCGCCGCCCGCACCTGTGCATCGGTCATCGTCATCGTAGAATCCCTTGTATTTCTGATTTGGAATACCCTCTTCGTGCCGCGCGCGAAAATATCCTTCCCGATAAGCGGGAGGCAAACCGTCGGTGGACCGAGAAATTAGCCGTACAGTTCGCGCCGGTCGCCGCAGAGCAGTGATCGAAGCGGCGGCGGGCGAAGGAGGAAAAAGCAATGTCGGTTCTGACACTGGTGCAGGAAAATCATTACACGCATCGCGGTTATGTGCTCGTTTCCGGTCTGATCCCGGCGGAGGTTGCCGAGGATGCGGAAAAAGCCATCTGGCGGCACCTGAACGCCGACCCGCAGGACCCGGCGTCGTGGGAAACTATCAAGCCCGCTCATGCGGCTTACGAAGACCCGGCGCTGCTGGCCTGTTATACGCCAGAACTGCTGAGCGCCGCCGAACGGCTTGCCGGCGAGTCGCCTGGCACCTTCCATGCGCCCAGCCGCGCCTACGCCATCAATGTCTTTCCCAAGCCGGGCGAATGGAAGTGGCCGCACGCCCATATTGACCACGCCATCAAAGAACACGGCCACAAGGTTTTCCCCGCGCGTTTCGCATCGCCGGAATGGCCTTTTTGACGGACGTGCCGCCGCACGGTGCCGGAACCGTGGTCTGGCCAGTCCCACCAGAAGCTGGAACAGCTTGCCAGAAGCGACCCGGCGCGCTACGAGACGATGTGGGCGCTGAACCAGGACATCGAAACGGTAGATTTGGGCGACCCGGTGGAGACGACCCCGAAGCGCGGCGACGTGCTGTTTTACCACTATCTGTGCGCCCGCGCGGGCAGCAGAACACCAGTGACCGCCCGCGTCTCGCGCTCAACATGAAGTGGTAACGGGACTGAGGCCGTATTGCCTTAGGAGATAACCGATTGGAATTGCTGGAGTTTGGGACGAATATGTTCCATACCATCGAGAGCCGTTTCCTGTTGGCGGCAGGTTGGTTGGATAAAGCCGCAACCGCCGTAATTGTTGCTATCGTGACTACTCTCACCGCATGTTGTTCGCGCTTCTCGCCTGTTGGACTGGCGTATGGTACAGGGCCGAGGGTCCGACTAAGGCATGTTCAGAACACAACTGACAGCGATTACACCAGAGATTGTAAGCCCGCCGGTTGAAAACCGGCGTCGGAACGGTGTTCGCTGGCGACGCAATTTACAAGGATGGCATCGGCAAATCTACGACTTCACCCGACGGCCTTCCAGCAGGCCGACCGGAGACGTCATACTCCACGGGCTTCTTGATGCTTCCCTGTGAGGTTCCGGTACAGCCTAAATACGCTATACTAATCGTATGCAGCAGCGTCCGTTTTTACTCCATCTATTCGCATGGCTTCATTCGCGCGGCGGTGTGCATTCCGTTCGTGCGCGTCGCCGACCCGCAGTACAACGTCGAGCAGACTATCGGCCTGGCGCGGCGCGCTTCGGCGCTGAACGCTGCCGTCGCCCTGTTTCCCGAACTGGGTATTTCCGCCTATTCCAACGAAGACCTGTTCCATCAGGATGCTCTCTTAGATGCGGTGGAGGCCGCCCTGGCCGGCTTGTTGAGGAGAGCCGCGACCTGTCCCCGGTTCTTCTGGTGGGCGCTCCCCTGCGCTTCGAGGGCAAGCTGTTCAACTGCGCCGTGGTCCTCTATCGCGGGCAGGTGTTGGGGTGACGCCCAAAAGCTACCTGCCCAACTACCGCGAATTCTACGAGCGGCGGCAGTTCACGCCGGGCCGCGACGCCGTCAGCCGCGGTGCTGCTGCTGGGGCAGCGCGTCCCCTTCGGCAACGACCTGATCTTCGATGCGACGAATGTCGAGGACTTCGCGCTGCATGTCGAAATCTGCGAGGATGTATGGACGCCGATACCGCCCAGCACCTATGCATCGCTGGCCGGGGCGACGGTGCTGGCGAACCTGTCGGCGAGCAATATCACCATCGGCAAGGCGGAGTACCGGCGCGACCTGTGCGCGGCGCAGTCCGGCAAGTGCATCGCCGCCTATCTCTATTCGGCGGCGGGTCCCGGCGAATCCACCACCGACCTGGCCTGGGACGGCCACGCGCTGATCTACGAGAACAATGAGCTTCTGGCGGAAGCGGAGCGATTCCCCGCCGAGGAGCAGATTATTGCCGCCGACATCGACCTGGAGCGGCTCGCGCAGGACCGGATGCGCTGGACCAGCTTCAACGATACCGTCGGCGACCATCTGGAAAAACTGCGGACGATTCGCCGTGTCGGTTTCACCTTCGAAATACCCGGCGGCGACATCCCCCTGATGCGCGATGTCGAGCGGTTCCCCTATGTGCCCAACGACCCGGCCAAGCGCGACGAGCGCTGCTACGAAGCGTATAACATCCAGGTGCATGGCCTGATGAAGCGCCTCGCCAGCACGGGTATTAAAAAAATCGTTATCGGGGTTTCCGGCGGGCTGGATTCGACCCACGCGCTGATTGTGGCCGCGAAGACGATGGACCGGCTCGGTCTGCCGCGTGAAAACATCCTCGGCTACACCATGCCCGGCTTCGCCACCAGCGACGTGACGCTCAAGAACGCCCACGGGCTGATGCGCGCCCTCGGAATAAACGGCACAGAGATAGACATCAAGCCCTCCTGTGTCCAGATGCTGCGCGATCTCCATCACCCGTTCAGCGAGGGCAAGCCGGTCTACGACATCACCTTCGAAAATGTCCAGGCGGGTGAGCGCACGTCGCACCTGTTCCGTCTCGCGAACTTCCACAACGGCCTGGTGCTCGGCACGGGCGACCTGAGCGAACTGGCGCTGGGCTGGGCCACCTACGGTGTCGGCGATCATATGTCCCACTACAATGTCAATGCGTCGGTGCCCAAGACGCTGATCCAGCACCTGATACGCTGGGTGATCGCCTCGCGCCAGTTCGATGACGAGACGAGCGCCATCCTCCAATCCATTCTGGACACCGAGATTTCGCCGGAACTGGTGCCCCATGCCGAGGACAACCGCGAAAAGCCCGCGCAAAGCACGCAGGAGAAGATCGGCCCCTACGAGCTTCAGGACTTCAATGTCTACTACATCACCCGCTACGGCTTCCGCCCCAGCAAGGTCGCCTTTTTAAGTCACCACGCCTGGAGCGACCGGACGCGCGGCGATTACCCGGAGGGCTTGCCCCACGAAAAGCACAATGAGTACGATATCGCAACCATAAAAAAATGGCTGGATGTGTTTTTGTACCGCTTCTTCAAGATCAGCCAGTTCAAGCGCTCCGCCGTGCCCAACGGCCCCAAGGTCGGCTCCGGCGGCTCGCTTTCCCCACGCGGCGACTGGCGCGCCCCCAGCGATTCGGAGGCCGTGGTCTGGCTGGAAGAGCTGCGCCGCAACGTGCCGGGATAAGCTTGCCCGTTCCTTCAGGGACGGGCAAGGCCCCGTCTTGTCCGCACAGCGTTCCGCGTGCTACAATAGCACATTATGAAGATTAACCGCTTTCGCTTAACCGCGCCGCTGTCGGTCACTGCGCTGGTCTTTCTGCTTTGCGCCGGGGCCGATGCGAACGCCGCCCAGAAGGCTCCTTCGAAACCCGTGACGCGAGCACAGGCCATTACGCAGGTGGATGGCATCACCGACCGCGTGGTGGACAAGATATGGGAGCGGACAGACTACTACTGGCACGACGGTGACTACAACCGCATCGTGGGGCTGATTCGTGTGGCGGTGGAGGCGGACCCGGCGTTTCTGGAAGCGTACGCTTCGGGAGCGTGGCTCTTGTGGAGCATGGGGCAGACGCCCGCCGCCGATGATCTGCTGAAGCTGGGCGTGGCGCGCAACCCCCGGCGCTATGAACTCAACTACGAATTCGGCTGGCACCTTTTCAATACCAAACGATATACGGAGGCGCTGCCGCACCTTCGAGCCGCGTCCCGTTTTGCCAATGCGCCGTCCCAGGTATGGAAAACACTCGCCCACTGCTACGACCGGCTGGGCCGCACCGATGAATCACTGAACGCCTGGCGTACGGTAGTAAGGCGCTTCCCACGCGACTCAGCGGGGCCGCCGAACCTGCGCCGCGTGGAACAAAAGAAGCGCGGCGGTGGTGGTGGTGACGGTGGCGGCGTCAGGCGCGAGGGCTGATGGCGACCGCCGATGAAGATCCCGGCGCTCCCCCTGGTGAGCCGTCTCCCCCTCCCGAAGCGCGATTCACGCTCCTGCCTTCGACCCGGCTTTACCTCGCCCTGCTGGTAATGGTGTGGATTATTCCGCTGCTGGCCTCTTCCGGCGCGCGGGGGGTCGCCAAAATAACCGGCGACGAGATAAGCGCCGCCGACTTTGAAAAGTTCGTCGCCGCCGAAATCAATGTGCGGCAGGCATTCGGTGTCCGGGCGCTGACGAGCCTGGCGGGGGCCTCCTCACCGCTAACGGAGGCGTCGGCCCTGAGTGAGGCCATCGGCAGCTACCGGGAGCTTCAGAAGACCCTTCTCTTACCCAACATCGCCCGCCGCCTCCTGATTCTGGAACACACGGCGGATAAGGAATTCGACCCGTCCCCCCTGATCGAGAAGTCACTGCCCCGCGCGCTCAAAGCTGTCGACGCCAACGAGGCGGATATTCGCGCGGAGACGGCGCTGTGGCGCGACGTCTACGCGCGCGGGCGCGTACAGCCTGCGGACGTGCCCGATTATGAAAGACGTATCCGTGCCATGCGCCTGCGCTTTCTGGAAGACCGCGCGCTGGCTGATCTGTACGCAGCGGCGGGAAACCCGGAGCAGGCGGGAGCGCTGAACCGCCGGTTGGAAGCGAGGGCCAGCCGGTTTCTGGTCAGCGCCGGGGCGTTCATGCTGCTGGGGATTCTGGGCTTTCTCACCGGTCTGGTTTTTTTATGTCTGTTCGCCTGGACGGCCATTGATAAGAACTGGCGGCGCGTGGCGCGAACGGATACGCAGCCGCAGCCGCTTTCGTGGGGCGAACTGCTGGATGTTTTCGTCTTTTATCTGCTGGTTTTTCGCGGCGCGGGCTTTGCCGCCGGTCTGCTCGCGCCCCGCTTTATGGCGGAACTCACGCCGCGCACCGCACTGCCGATTTTAGCCGGCCTGCAGTTAGGCACCGGCTTTATCGCGATGGCCTACTTCCAGGCAAAGGCGCGCGGGCGTGGAGTCAGCCTGGCGAGCATCGGCCTGACGGCGCGCGGCGCGCTTTTTGCCAACATCGGCTACGGCGTCGCCGGGTACCTGGCGATGCTCCCGCTCGTCTTCGCGCTCCGGCTCATCTCGCAGGTTATCTTTCGCCATATTCCCAACACCGCGCCCAACCCGATCATGCCCCTGATGGCGAGCGAGCAGGATATGGCCAGCCGCCTCCTTATCTTCGGAATGGTGGCCGTGGCCGCACCGTTCTTCGAGGAACTGTTCTTTCGCGGCGCGCTGTTCGGCGGCCTGCGGACACGCTGGGGCTGGGTGGTCTGCGCCGTTATCTCCGGCGTTCTATTTGCCGTCGTGCATCCGCCGCAGGACTGGCTGCCTATCTTCGGCCTGGGCTTCGGCCTTGCCACAATGCGGGAGATGCGGCAAAGCCTGGTGCCGTGCTTTATCGCCCACGGCATCCAGAACACGGGCGCGTTTCTGCTGCTGTCAGCCTTGTTCAGCGACAACTGACCGGGAACCTTTGCGTTGTGGAAGATGTTATACTTAGTGTAAGATTGACACCCAGAGGCGGGCGTGATGCCGTAATCGGAGCAAAAGACGGGGTCGTCCATCTGCGTGTCGCCGCACCGCCGGTGGAGGGACGCGCCAACCGCGCCTGCGCCGCGCTGGTAGCCAGCGCGCTGAAGGTGCGCCCCGGCCAGGTCACGCTCCTCAGCGGGGAGACGTCACGCAGCAAGCGTTTCGCCGTTTCGGGTGTCGCCCCGGAGGAGACAGCCCATTGGCTGGCGACGTTACCGAGCCTTTCCGGCGAATAGACACATGTTACAATAGAAGAGAACAAGGCGGAGACATGAGCGAAAATATTCGAAACGTATTGATTCTGGGAAGCGGCCCGGCAGGGCTGACGGCGGCCATCTACGCGGCGCGGGCGAACCTTCACCCGCTGGTTCTGGAAGGCTTCGTACCGGGTGGGCAGCTAACCATCACCACCGATGTCGAGAACTTCCCCGGCTTCCGCGACGCGATCACCGGCCCGGCGCTGGTGGAGGAGATGCGGGCGCAGGCCGAGCGGGTGGGCGCGGAGATTATTCTGGACGAGGCGACCGAAGTGGACCTGTCGAAGCGCCCGTTCGTCGTGCGCACCAACACCGGCAGCGAGTTCCTGACCAAGACGCTGATTATTGCGACGGGCGCTTCGGCCAAATGGCTGGGGATTCCCTCGGAGACCGCGCTGTATAACCGGGGCGTTTCCGCGTGCGCGACCTGTGACGGCTTCTTTTTCCGGGGCAAGGACGTAATCGTGGTCGGCGGCGGTGATACGGCTATTGAGGAGGCGATGTATCTCTCCCGCCTCGCCAATACCGTAACGCTGATTCACCGGCGCGACACGCTGCGGGCGTCCAAGATCATGCAGGACCGGGCGTTCAAGAATGAAAAGATCACCTTTATGTGGGACACCGTCATCAAGGAGATACTCGACCCCGCTGTCGGCAAGGTGACGGGCGTGCGCATCCATAACCTCAAGACCGACGAGGAGAAGGTTCTTCCGACCGACGGCGTCTTTGTCGCCATCGGCCACAAGCCCAACACCGACCTGTTCAAGGGCCAGCTCGATCTGGACGACCTGGGGTATATCTGCGTGACCAAGGGAACGCATGTGGGCGTGCCCGGCGTCTTCGCGGCGGGCGATGTCCATGATACCGTTTATCGGCAGGCCATCACGGCGGCGGGCACCGGCTGCATGGCCGCGCTGGATGCATCGCGTTAACTGGAAGCCGAAGAGGCCGGGAGCCATTGAGGCCGGGGTGAGCCTCATTCCGCGCCCCCCGCTCCCCGCCGGGGGGCGGGTGGTCGCGGTCGGCGTCGATCTGGTGGACGTGGGCCGCGTCCGGGTCGCCCTGGCCCGCCACCCGCGCCGTTTCGCCGCCCGCGTCCTTTCCCCCAGCGAGGCCGCGTACTGTCTGACTCGCCCCGACCCCGCGCCCCATGTCGCCGCCCGCTTCGCGGCAAAGGAAGCGGTTATCAAATGCCTCGGTGGCGGGTGTGCGCTGAAAGAGATCGAAGTGGTGCGCGCGCTCAGCGGCTCACCCTCCATCACCCTGACGGGCCGCGCCGCCGAGCGCGCAGGCAGGTGCGCCGTCCTCGTTTCCCTCAGCCATCTCGCCGATCTCGCCGCCGCTTTCGCGGTTCTGGTCGCGCCGGATTCTTCCGCATGAATACAGGCGGGGTAACGGTCGCGGAGGCGATTCAGGCGGCGACGGAGCGTTTTCGGGAAATAGGTACATCGGGTGACGAAGAGCGCGCGGAGGCCCGTATCCTGATGATGCACGCGCTGCAAATTTCGCGTGAAGCCCTACACACGCAGCCCAGCAGCCGTCCGCTCACCGCCGACGAAAGCGCGCGTTACGAATCCCTCGTCGCCCGCCGCTGCCGCCGGGAACCGCTGGCCTATATTACCGGAACGCGTGAGTTCTACGGATTGACCTTTGAAGTTTCCTCCGCCGTGCTTATCCCTCGCCCGGAGACGGAGCTTCTGGCAGAGGCGGCGCTGCGGCATTTGGATGCCCGCCCCCTCCCCCAGCCCCTCCCCCGCGCTGCGGGAGAGGGGAGCCAGAGGTCAAGCGAGGTTCTTTCTTCCCCTCTCCTCGCAGGCGACGGTCGCCCCAAGCCTGGGGGGAGGGGGCTGGGGGGAGGGGGCCACATCGCGGACATCGGCACCGGCTCCGGATGTATCGCTATAGCGGTCACACATTCTTGTCCCTTTGCCCACGCCTGGGCGTCCGACATTTCCGAGGAGGCTCTTGCGGTAGCCCGCCGCAATGCCGAGCGTAATGGCGTTGCGGAGCGGGTGACGTTCCTTCAGGGCGATATGCTTGACCCGCTAACTGCCTTCGCGCCCTTCGATGTGATCGTGTGCAATCCGCCCTATATCGCCGCCGCCGAGGTGGAGACGCTGATGCCGGAGGTGCGGGACTGGGAACCGCGTATCGCCCTGGGAACGCGCGAGGACGCGCTGTACTTTTACCGCCGCCTGGCCGCCGAAGCGCCGCCCCTGCTCGCGCCCAGCGGCCTTCTGGCGGTGGAGGTCGGAATGGGACAGGCGGACGCAGTGGCGCGGCTATGGCACGAGGCGGGCCTGACGAACGTGCAGACAATGAGTGACTACGCGGGTATCGAGCGCGTGGTAACGGGTGTGAAAAGTCCGGGCGACTGAGATCACCGGGACACGAGCCAACTACTTCGCCTTCTCTTTGAGCAGGCCGTATTCGACCGCATCCACAAGGGCCTGCCAGGACGCCTCAATCATGTTCGTGGAGACGCCGACTGTGCTCCACGTCTCGCCGTGGCTGGCCGTGGACTCGACGATGGTTCGCACCTTGGCCGCCGTGCCCTCCTCGGTATTCACGACACGCACCTTGAAGTCGGTCAGGCGGATTTCGCCCACCTGCGGATAGAAACTGCACAAAGCCTTCCGCAGCGCGCCGTCCAGCGCATGTACGGGACCGTCGCCCTCCGCGACCGTTAATAGCTCCTCGTCCCCGACACGAAGCCGCAGGGTCGCTTCCGTGATCGGCTCGATGTCGCCCGCGCGCTTTTCCACCAGAACCCGAAAACCCACCAGATCGAACAGCTTGCGATAGCGTCCGGTCGCCTTTTTCAGCAGAAGCTCAAAGCTGGCCTCGGCCCCCTCGAAGGCATAGCCCTGATGCTCGCGCGCCGTAATCTCGTGAAGGACCGCCCGCGTTTCCGGCGATTTCTTGGAAAGGTCGAAGCCCAGGTCGGCGGCCTTTTGCGCGATGGTCGCCCCGCCCGACAGTTCGGAAACCAGCAGGCGGCGCGTGTTGCCCACGGAGCGCGGGTCGATATGCTCGTAGGTTCGCGCGGACTTGACGATGGCATCGATGTGCATCCCGGCCTTGTGGGTGAAGGCATTGCGACCGACATAGCCGCGCGGGGATCGGGGGCGACATTGGCGACCTCGTCTATGAAAGCCGCCAGTTCCGTCAGGTCCGCCATCGCCGTTTCGGTCAAGCAGTCCAGACCCATCTTCAGGCGCAGCCCGGCCACAATCGGAACCAGGTCGGCGTTGCCGGTGCGCTCCCCGGCCGTTTACAGTTCCCTGCACCCTGCGCAGCGCCTGGCGCGCACGGCGGCCAGCGCGTTCGCCGTTCCGCAGTCGGCATCATTGTGCGGGTGCATCCCGATAGGCAGGTTCGGAAATCGCGCAACGACGGTAGCGATAATCTCGCTGATCTCATGCGGCAGTGTCCCCCATTCGTATCGCAGGGAACCAGCACATCCGCCCCGGCCTCCGCCGCCGCCTCCAGCGCCTGGAGGGCATAGTCCGGGTTAGCCTTGTAACCGTCGAAAAAGTGCTCGGCGTCGAAGATCACCTCGCGGCCCGCCGCCTTCAAAAGCGCACGGAATCGCCGATCATCGCCAGGTTCTCTTCCAGCGGCACCCGCAGCGCGTCCGTCACCTGGAAGTCCCACGACTTGCCGAAGATAGTGATGACGGGGTTTCGGCCTCCAGCAGCAGGCGCAGTTGGGAATCATCTTCGGCGGAAATATGCGCGCGCCGGGTGGAGCCAAAGGCGGCTAATCGGGGCGTGGCGCAGGGGTATGCCGCGCATACGCGCGAAGAACTCGGTGTCTTTGGGGGAGCCGCACCGGGCCAGCCGCCCTCGATATAGTCCATGCCGAAGGCGTCCAGCCGCCGCGCGATGCGAATCTTATCCTCAACGGAAAAAGGAAATACCTTCTCCCTGCGACCCGTCACGCAGCGTCGTATCATAGATAAAGATTTTCGGCATATTTACCCTTCCTTAGTCTCGTCCGGTCTCTCCCGTCCGACCTCTCCCCCAGCCCTCCCCTAAAGGGAAGGGTGTGTGCCAGGAGTACAGACCCTTCTGCAAAGGTGCTGGACTTTGCAGGGCCTCCCATTTTACAGGCTCCCCCTTCCCTTTAGGGGAGGGGGCTGGGGGAGAGGTCACAGCGCCCCTTCGCCCTCTTCGCCGGTGCGGATACGTATCGCGCGCTCGACCGGATATACGAATATCTTACCGTCGCCGATCTCGCCGGTGTGCGCGGCCTCCTCGATGATGGAAATCGCCCTCGTCCGCCACCGAATCGGATACCACCACCTCGATGCGTATCTTGGGCAGCAGGTTGACCGTATAGGTGTTGCCCCGGTACTTTTCCGTGCGCCCCTGCTGTCGCCCGAAGCCGCGCACATCGGTGACGGTCATACCGACGACGCCGATCTCACCCAGCGCCGCCTTCACTTCCTCCAGCTTTATCGGTCGAATAACCGCCTCGATTTTCTGCATCGTTTCTCTCCGGCGTCAGTCGCGCGCCATCTCTCTGGTCAGCGCGTCGGCCACCGCATCGCCCATCGCCGTTGTGCCCACCGTCGCCTCCCCGGCTGCGGCGATATCGGGCGTCCGCAGGCCGGAATCCAGCACGTCGGCGACGGCCTGCTCGACACAGGCGGCGGCGTCCTCGTTTTGCAGCGAGTAGCGCAGCAGCATCGCCACAGAAAGAATCGTCGCCAGCGGGTTGGCGACGCCTTTCCCGGCGATGTCCGGCGCGGAGCCGTGGCACGGCTCGTACAGCCCGAATGTCCCCTGCCCCAGCGACGCCGACGGCAGCATGCCCAGGCTTCCCGTCAGCATCGCCGCCTCGTCGGAGAGAATATCGCCAAATAGATTCCTCGGTAACAATCACATCGAACTGGCGCGGGTCGCGCACCAATTGCATGGCGCAGTTATCCACCAGCATATCAATAACGGAAATGTCCGGGTAGCCCGCCGCGACTTCGTGGATGACCGAGCGCCACAGCCGCGACGTTTCCAGCACGTTGGCCTTGTCCACCGAGCAGACCTGCTTGTTGCGCCGCCGCGCGCCTCGAACGCGACACGGGCGATGCGCACGATCTCATCACGGCTGTAGACGCAGGTATCTACGGCCCGCACGCCGTCATTCGACTTGGGCTGGCCGAAGTACAGTCCACCGGTCAGTTCGCGCACAACCAGAATATCCAGCCCCTGCGCCACCAGGTCCGCCCGCAGGGACGATGCCGATGCCAGCGCAGGCGAAAGAACGGCAGGGCGCAGATTCGCGAAAAGCCCCAGATGCTTCCGCAGCGGTAATAGCGCGCCGCGCTCCGGGCCTTAGTTCCGGCAGCTCAATCGTATCGTACTTCGGGCCGCCGACCGCGCCCAGCAGCACGGCATCGCTGACCTTGCAAAGCTCCAGCGTCTCCGGCGGCAGCGGATGGCCGGTGGCATCGTACGCCGCCCCGCCAACCAGCGCCTCTTTAATATCCAGGTCTATATCGAAGCGATCCGCGACCACATCAAGCGCCTTCACGGCCTCAGCGACGATTTCGGGGCCGATACCGTCCCCGGCTAATACGGTTATTGTTGGCATGTCTTCCTCATGTATTCGGCAGGCTCACGCGGTAATAGATGTCCGAAAGCGCGACCTCACAGCCAATCGATGCCAGCCGCAGCCGTGCATCGGGCCTGTCTAAGCAGCTCATACAGCCAGACGCCGTTCTCCTGCCGCCGATAGTGTTCCACACAAAACCCGATCCTGCGCCACCAGCACGTATTCCTGAAGCGACTCGCGCTGCTGATACCCGGCGAACTTCTCGCCCCGGTCATAGGCTTCCGTACTTTCAGAAAGAACCTCAAAGATGACAGCAGGGTTCGTCACCACGTCTTCTGCCTCGTCCAGAAATTCCGGCTCCCCGCACACCACCAGAACATCCGGGTAGGCATACCGTGACGGCGTGACCCGCGTCCGCATATCGCTGGTGAAAACGTCGCAGGGCCTGCCCTTCAACTGCCCACCCAGTTCCCGCGTCAGGCTGGAGTTATGCGGTTGTGGTTGCGCGATGCTCCGGCCATCGCCAGCAGTTCGCCGTCGCGGTACTCGCTTTGAACTCCGCGCGCCGCTCCCGCTCCAGATACTCCTCCGGCGTCAGTCGTTGGGCTGTTTCCACTGCCATGTTCTACGCCTCTTTCGCTTCCCCTACCCATCCAGTTTATCGTTTGATGGTGAGTACCACAGTTCTAAATGTGCCCATCTTATTTCCGGGGCTAAGAATATAACTCCCGGCAACGGGTTCCAAATAGCTTCCGGTTGTGTTGAAGAACCCATCAACTCCCAGCCCGACGGAGATAAAGCGACCAAATTGTCAAAAACCGTTTTTTCGAATCTGCTTTTGGCGTCAAATGCAGGGCGATACCGTAGTAGCCAGGAATCTTCCAATACGGCTCGATTACCTGCTCTTGTACCTGAGCCTGTTTCTCAATTACCGGCAAAATAGCTTGCGTCAGTTGCTCGGTTTCCTTACCGTCGGCAACTTCCGCGTATAGCCGCAACAGAAGGTTAATCCGCCATGTTTCACCCGCGCTTTCCCTGCCTGCTAATAGCCCACCATTGCCCGTCCCTAAAGGAACGGGCTGTTTCAGCCAGAGAAGCCCCTTGAAGGAGGCTGATGATTCATCGGCGCAGACTTTGCCCACTTGCCAGTCCCATTTATGGGGCTTTTTCTTCCCCTGGCAGACCGTTCCTTTAGGGACGGGGGTCTACTCGCGCTTGCCGTGCAGTTCGATTTTGTGACCGTCGGGGTCGCAGACGTAGACGGACGAGCCGCCGGAGTAGTCCAGCGTCTCCCGTCTGGAAGCCCTGCGGCTCGATCTGCTGTCGGTCGCGCTCTCGGTCTTCCTCGGCGATACGCAAGGCAAAGGGCTCCCCGCCTGCTCGGCCTTTCTGGAATATGGCGAGCCACTGTTCCCCGGCGCGGAACCAGGCTTCTTCCAGCCCGCGCGAATGAAGGCGCAAGCCGATAACGTCCTGGTAAAAGGCGATGGAGCGCTCCAGGTCTTCAACCTCGAAGACGATCTCCTCGATACCCAGCACAGGAACTTGATCCATGGTTTTCTCCCCTGGGGCTATACTACCCGCGCTTCCAGCACCGGCTGATCGCGCCGCGCCGGGGCCTTGTTGAGAAGTTTGTTCAGCGCGTTCAGGTAGGCTTTGGTGGCGGCGACGATAATATCCGTATGGGCGGCGTGGCCGGAATAGATGTCTTCGCCGGAGCGGACACGAATCGTCACCTCGGCCTGGGCGTCCGTGCCCTCGGTGACGGATTGCAGCGATATTTCTATCAGTTCGTTCGGCACGCGCACGATGCGGTTGATGGCGCGATAAACGGCGTCCACCGGGCCGTTGCCAGTGTCGGCGTCCAGCAGGATGGCGCGGTTCTCGTGGCGCAGCTTGACGGTCGCGGTCGGCATCGCCTGGTCGCCGCAGGTTACCTGAAGCTGAACTAACTCATACGTCTGCGGCACCTGCCGCGCCTCATCGGTCGCGAGCGCCTCCAAATCCTCGTCGTAGACCATTTTCTTCTTGTCAGCGACGCCCAGGAAACGCTGGTACACCTTCTCGAACTGCTCGTCGTCGGTGAAGGCGTGGCCGAGTTCCTGAAGACGGTGACGGACGCCGTGCCGACCGGAGCGCGGCGACAGGATGATCTTGGACTCGTTGATGCCCACATCCTTCGGGTCGATAATCTCGTACGTCGTGCGCTCCTTCAAAACGCCGTCCTGATGGATACCCGACGAGTGCGCGAAGGCGTTGGCCCCGACAATGGCCTTGTTCGGCTGCACCAGAATGCCGGTGAGGTTGGAAACGAGACGCGACGTTTTATAAATCTCGGTGGTAACGATATTCGTCTCGGCGGCGAAGTAGTCGCGCCGCGTGTGCAGCGCCATCACGACCTCTTCCAGCGATGTATTGCCCGCGCGCTCGCCGATACCGTTGATGGTGCATTCGACCTGCCGCGCGCCGTTGCGGACGGCGGCGAGCGAATTGGCGGTCGCCATCCCCAAGTCGTTGTGGCAGTGCGCACTGACAACGGCCTTGTCGATGTTCGGGACGTTCTCCATGATGCCGCGAATCAGCGCGCCATACTCTTCGGGGTAGGTGTAGCCGGTGGTGTCCGGCACGTTGATAACCGTCGCCCCGGCGTTAATGACCGCTTCGATCACGCGATACAGGTACACCGGGTCGGCGCGGCCCGCGTCCTCGGTAAAGTATTCGATGTCCTCGCAGCCGAGCGACTTTGCGTAGGCGACCGCGCGAACGCCGATCTCCAGCGCCTCGTCCGGAGTTTTGCGCAGTTTGTGCTTCAGGTGGCTTTCGGAGACGCCCAGGCCGGTGTGGATGCGTGGGCGCTTCGCCCCCTTGAGCGCATCCCAGGCCACATCGATGTCCTTCTGCACGGCGCGCGTCAGCCCGCAGACGGTGGCGTTCTCGACGGTGGCGGCGATACGGCGAACCGCCTCGAAATCCCCCGGCGACGAGATGGGAAAGCCCGCCTCGATGATGTCCACGCCGAGCCGCTCCAACTGCCGGGCGATCTCCAGCTTTTCCTCGATGTGCAGGCTCGCGCCCGGCGACTGCTCGCCGTCGCGCAGCGTGGTATCAAATATCTGTATCCGTGTGCTCATAGTTTGACCTTGCTGCACGGGCCGATAAACGACCCGGCAGAAAAAGGCGGGCGTCCTGCCGGACGCACTCGACCTTACCCAAATGCTTTTCCGTCCGTGAGGACGGTTGCCTTCACCAGACGGGTCGTTTATCGGCCCGGAACGATTCGGCCCGGCAGAATCCGGGCAGGCGGCGCGGTTTGGGGAGGGTTATCCGCCTCGTACTGACGCCAGAAGAACCATGCCCAGAAGAGCGTGGCCAGCAGAAGCACTGCCATCCCGATGATGCACCCCTGACAGCCCTGCTCCGGCGTTCCCATCACGACTTTCGAGGGGCCGCGCTTGATCCGCACCAGCCCCTCGCTGTCGGGAACTCTGCCCCCGCCGGAGCCGTTTCCACTGCCGCTGCTGCCGCTCACAGTTCGATGTTTCTGCTCCCCGTGCCGACACTCTGCTGTTCGGTCGCCGCTGTCTCCTGTGCCTGGACTCCCTGCGGGCGCTGCACCCAGCTCATCAGGGCGCGCAACTGCGCGCCGACCTGCTCAATGGTGTGATCTTGGTCGCGGCGGGCCAGCGCGTTGAAGCTGGGCCGGTTCGCCTTGTTTTCCAGAATCCACTCCTTGGCGAAGGTTCCCGACTGAATCTCGTCGAGAATCTTCTTCATCTCCGCCTTGGTGTTCTCGTTGACGATGCGCGGGCCGCGCGTCATATCGCCGTACTGGGCCGTGTCGGAGATAGAATAACGCATTCCGGCAATTCCGGCTTCGTACATCAGGTCAACGATCAGCTTCAGTTCGTGCAGACACTCGAAATAGGCGATTTCCGGCTGATAGCCCGCCTCCACCAGCGTCTCGAAGCCTGCCTTCACCAGCGCGGTCGCGCCGCCGCACAAAACCGCCTGCTCGCCGAACAGGTCAGTCTCCGTCTCTTCTTTAAACGTCGTCTCCAGCACACCCGCGCGCGTCCCCCCGACACCCGCCGCCCATGCAAGCGCGATCTGACGGGCCTGCCCCGTATAGTCCTGGCCGACGGCGATCAGGCAGGGAACGCCTTTGCCCTCGGTGTAGATGCGCCGCACCAGATGGCCCGGCCCCTTGGGCGCGACCATGAAAACGTCCACGTCCGGCGGCGGCACGACCTGCCCGAAGTGGATATTGAAGCCGTGCCCGAACGCGATGGCATCCCCCGCCGAAAGGTTATCCTTGATGGATTCGCGGTACAGGTCGGCCTGGAACTCATCGTTGACCAGCACCATGACAACGTTCGCGCGCTTCGCCGCTTCCGCCACCGGCAGCACCTCGAAGCCGTCCTGCCGCGCCTTGTCCGCCGACTTGCCTTCCCGCAGGCCGATAATCACGTTCTGCCCGGAATCGCGCAGGTTCAGCGCGTGCGCGTGTCCCTGGCTGCCGTAGCCAATCACGGCAAGCGTCTTTCCCCGCAGCACATCCAGCGAGGCATCCGATTCATAGTACACTTTTGCAGGCATATCCGTTCAACTCACTCCTTGTCATTCTTTAATAAGAGCTACTGTTGTTTCGTCAATTCCCAGTGCAGCAGGCTGCCCTCGTAGCTCCACTGCCGCATCCCGGCCTTTTGCAGAATCCGCATTGAAGCGGTGTTATCGCTTGCACAGTTTGCGATAATTCGCCGCAGACCCGGCTGCGTAAAGGCCCAGTCCACATAGGCGCTTACCGCCTCATAGCCGTATCCGCGCCGCTGGTAGGACGGGATGATATTGTAGCCGATTTCCACCGTCCCGTCGGCGTCGGGCCGCCCACCGGTTCCGATTCCGCCGATGGCCGTTTTATCCGCCGTATGGACGATAATACGAATCCAATCGCGCAGCAACGGGTCGTCCCGCAGCCATTGCGCGACCAGCGGCAGAATCTCCTCGAAACCCGGCCCCGGCCACTCCTCCGGCACCCGCGCCTCCAGCAGCGATTCCACATCCGCCCGGCTCCGCAGCGCCGCCTCCGCCAGTTCCACTGAAAACGGCACCAGTGTCAAGCGTTCCGTCCGCAGAGGCGTCAAAGAACATCCGCCTTGTAACCGGCCAGCACCGCCAGTTCAAAATGCTTCCAGTAGCAGTCTACACCCGCGTAACCGATTTCGCGCAGCCAGGCAAGCTGCGTTTCGACCGGCGCGAGACGGTTGGCAGATTTGTCGGGCCGCGCCCACAACTCGTCCATCACCTGTTCCAGCGTCACCGGCTCGCCTGCCTCCTGTCGGAAACGGGCGAGGTTCTCCGCATAGGCCGTCTCAAAGAATGCCTCGCCGAGCGGCGTTGCGCTGGCAACATGCTCGATATTGACAAAAACGCCGCCGGGTGTCAGCAGGCCGAATATTTCCGCATACAGTTCCCGCTTGCGCGCGTCCTCGCTGTGATGGATGGCGAAGCCGGACACGACCGCATCGAACGCCTGCACCGGCAGCATCTCCGTCCAGTCCGGGTCGTTGAAGTCCACCCTGGTAAAGTAGACGCCGCGCCCCGCCAGCCGCGCCGCCGCCTTCTCCAGCATCGCCTTCGAGCCGTCCAAGCCGACGCAGCGCGCGTCCGGAAAAGCGGCCAGAATCGTTTCCAGCAGAATGCCGTCACCGCAGCCCAGGTCGAGCACGGTCAGTTCCGGCTTCTCGATGACGCTGAGCAGGCGCAGCATCGTTTCTAACTGGATATCACCGCCCAGCAGTCCACCGCGCCGCCGCGCCGTGAACCGCGCCACGACCTCCGGGTTCTGCCAGATTTCCCAATCCATTCATCCGTCCTCATTGCCGTTCGGGACAAGCCTCAACCAGCTAATTCAACGGCCCTAAATTCAAGATACGACGTACCATAGTCCGCGCCCGGTGCAGCCGCGTCTTCACTGCTGGCACGGTAAGGTCAAGGATACGCGCTATCTCTTCGTAGCTCTTGTCTTCGTTTTCGCAAAGTTCGAGGACCGTTCGATACTCCGGCGGCAGCGCCGCTATTGCCCTTTGTATCCGCGCCCGCTGCTCCGCCTCATCAATATCTTCCTTTGGCCGCAGGCCGAGGTCACGCTCCAGTGCGACCAGTTTCCGTTCCAATTCGGTCTCATCCGCCGCAGAAGACAAGCCCTGCAACGGGTCGTAGGTTCCTGGACGCTCCACACCCACCGCTCCGCGCCGCCGGTCGTTTTGCTGAAAGCGGTTTTTGCAGTTGTTGACGGCAATCGCGTGCAGCCAGGCGGATACAGAAACGTTCGTATCGCGAAAGCGATCCCAGGCGCGGTAGGCATTGACGAACGTTTCGACCGTCAGGTCTTCGGCGGTTTCACGATTCCCAACGAGACTCAGAATGAGATTGTGAATCTTCGTCTCATACTTCTTGTGAATCTGCTCGAATGACAAATTGCGGTCTTCGTCCGGCTGCTCCGGCATGGTCGCATCTCCCGGTTCAATAAGACACGCTATGGATTTCGCGGCGGCTCGTCCGATTCTTCAAAGCGCCGCGCCGCTCCCGGCCCTCGGCGCGGGGTCGGCCCGTGAACGCCTGCCCCGACCGCCGCACCGCCATCGTCGCCCGACTCAGGGTTCCCGCCGGGTGGAGTATCCTGGCGAGGCTCGGTCGCGGTACCAGCAAGCAGTTCCTGGCGTAGATGGCTTGCTGCCTCGTCCACCGCACCTACGACACCCAATAAAACTTCGCCCCAAATCCGCGCGGACGGGGTGAGATCAAGTTCCACAATTGGTGAAGAAGTGGCCTCCGCCGCCAGCAATCGCTGCAAATCGCGCAGCTTCGGAACCAGTTCACCCAGTGACCCGTTCAGCCTGTCCAGCATGCGAACCTCCTCGCACCCTTTACGGAAGCGGCTCCCCCGGTTCCTCGTTTTTCAAGGCTTCCGGAACGCGCCGCCGCGCGATCAGATAGGCCCAGGTAACACCGCACGCGCCGCCGACAATCACAAATAAAGCCAGGTTGACCAGCAGGTTGACGACCGTATCCAGCCCCAGTCGCTCCGTGATAGCGTTGTAGACACGCCACATCACAAACAGCAGGACGGGCGGCCCGCCGACCAGCAGGCCCGCCAGAAGCGCATCCTCGCCCCGGCGGCGGGCGATGACGGCGGCCAGCGGCCCGGCAATCAAGCCCGCCAGAAGCACCGCCCAGAACAGCGCGTTCGCCTGCGCCTCGGTAATGAATTCGGTCACGCCCTCACCCCCACACTCGGTCTGCCGAGGTGCTCTCCCAAATTCTGGGAAAGGGGCCGGGGGTGAGGGCGTGACAGCATCATTACACCGTGCGGGGGCCGCGCATCATGGCGATACGGCCCGTGCGGACAAGCTCGCGGACACCGAACGATTCCATCTGCTTCTCGAAAGCGTCGATCTTGTCACCGGAGCCGGTTACTTCAACCACGAACGTCTTTTCCGCAACGTCGATTACCCGCCCTCGGAAAATCTCGATAAGCTGCATCAGCTCGGCGCGCTGACCCGGCTCGGCAGTGACTTTGACCAGGGCAAGCTCGCGCTCCAGCATGGGCGTATCCAGGTAGTCCACCACTTTGAGGGTATCGATCAGCTTGTGGAGTTGCTTGGTAATCTGCTCCAGAACATCCGTGTCGCCTGCGACGACGATGGTCATGCGCGAAATTGCCGGGTTTTCCGTAATGGAAACCGCAAGCGACTCGATGTTGTAGCCACGCCGCGCGAAAAGTCCCGAAACGCGGGCGAGAACTCCGGGCTTGTTGTCCACCAGAACCGTGATAGTGTGCTGTTCCTGCACGCGCGGCCCTCCTGTTGCTGTCGTCATAACCGGCATTATTGTCGTTTCTCCGTTAAATCATCGCTAAGACGTGCTACCGCTGCTCAGCGCGGCGCACAACTCCGCTTCACGGGGATGGCCCCGGACGAGGCGGCGAATCTCCGTGTCCGGCGCACCCTCGGCGCAGGCTCGAACAACCTCAAAATCCAGCGCGGCATCGTCCGAGTCTACGCCCTTCGCCGCCGTTTGTGCCGCTTCGCGCCCCAGGTGCCGCTCCACCAGAGCGGGCAGATCGCGCAGGAACGCTTCGCGGTGCGCGTTCCACTGGCCCGGCGGCGGTACGGACGCCGTCACGTCCGCGCGCACGAAATCCGGCAGCGCGGCCACCAGCCGCTTCGGCGAGACGATTACCAGCGCCTCCGGGTCGCGCGTCTGCGCTTTCCATCGCTTCTCAAAAGCGGACAGGCAATCCGATACATCGTCCGCGCCGCCCTTCGTCGCGCGGCGCGGGGCATCTCGCACACATCGATGCGCCAGCCGCCCATAGCGCGAAACCAGATCAGAAACCAGGCGGGATCGTCTTGCTCCGCCTCCGGCAACAGCGTACCCAGCGCTCGCTGCGTATAGCGAAAGAACAGCGAATCACCGAAATAAAAGAACCGGTCGGGCGGCGGCGCTTCTCCCAGAATAATCAGCTTCGCCGTTTCGGGACGATACAGAGCCGCCGCCACCGCCCGCCGACGCTGCTGGCCTGCCGGATCGTCAGTCACCGGATTCCCGTCTATTTCGCGCGGCCAGTGTCAGAGCAAGCCCCGCCAGCGTGACGATTCCCACACTCACAGCCGCCTTTTTCAGCGGATCGGATGCGGGCGGCGGCAGGAAAACAATACCCGTCTCGTCCGTGCGCGCCGGTTCGGACACATACCGGCCATGACGCGGTATCTCAAACTCTTCGGCAAATAGCTCCAGGTCCCCCGCCACCTGCGCCCCGGATAAGGGAACCCCGTGCCCGGCAGCAACCGTATAGGGCCGAAGCGTCGCCAGGTGCGCCAGCGAACGCCGCGCCGCCACCCAGTCGCATGTTACCGGCGTCGGGGGCACGGCTATCTCCTGCTTTTTCGTCAGGAGGTGACGAAGCGAAGCCAGGTCCACCGTTGCCAGCGCATCGCCCGCGATCAACATTTTATCCTCGCCACGAAAGAGAGACACATGCCCCGGCGAATGGCCCGGCGTGTGGTGCCATGTCCATCCCGGCAGCAGTCCCGGCACCGACCCGTCCGGGGGAAGTACCCGCACGCGCCCCCCCAAATCCATCCCGTTGGGCGGGAAGAAGCGGCTCATAAAGGCCATTGCACCACCCACTGTCGGGTCGGGCGGCGGGAACAGCGACTTTCCGGTCAAAAACGGCATATCGAGCAGGTGCGCATAGATCGGCACGTCCCAGAAATCCGCCAATTCGCGTGCCGAGCCGGCATGATCGAAATGCCCATGCGTCAGCACAATCGCTTCCGGTCTCGCTTTCGCGCCGAACCGTTTTTCCGCCGCCGCCTGAATCTGCGCGGCCCGCCCCGGCAGCCCGGCGTCCACCAGCGCCCACGGCCCGCCCGGCTCCCCCACCAGATAGACGTTGACAAAACTGATGGGCAGCCAGATTACACCCGGCGCGATCTGTTTCATGGCTTTCTCCAGGAGTCTCCCCCCTGCCCCCTTTCCAAAAGGAAAGGGGGGATGCCAGAGATACCAAGCCTTCTGCACAGCCCGTCGCTTTCACAGAAGGCATAGTTTAGTAGGCTCCCCCTTTCCTTTAGGAGAGGGGGCAGGGGGGAGAGGCGCTACCGCGTTGCTTCTTCCTTTTCGGCATCCACTGCCGGGGTCGGCTGATACATCTCGGATGCCGTGTAGGAATCGAGCGGGGCCATGTTCTTGGGCCGGGTCGTGACCATGTCGTGGATCGTCTGCCCCGACGGAATCATCGGGTAGACGTTGGTCTCCTTGGCGACCCGGAAGTCCATCACCACGGGGCGGTCGTTGATCGCCATCGCCTGTTTCAGTGTTGCCTCCACGTCCTCGGGCCGGGTGCAGCGAAGACCGATACAGTCGAAGGCTTCCGCCAGTTTTACGAAGTCCGGCGAGGCTTCCAAATCGACCTGCGAATAGCGGTTTTCGTGGAACATCTCCTGCCACTGACGCACCATGCCCAGGTACTGGTTGTTCAAAATCGCCAGTTTGATCGGCAAACCGTAGATACGCGCAACCATCAGTTCCTGGATGCACATCTGGATGGAACCGTCCCCGGAGATGCACCAGACCGGATTTTCTCGCCCAACACCGAACTGCGCCCCGATAGCGGCGGGCAGGCCGAAGCCCATCGTGCCCAGACCGCCGGACGTGATGAACTGGCGCGGCGAGCGCATACCGAAGTGCTGCGCCGCCCACATTTGATGCTGGCCGACATCCGTGGTCAGGACGGCATCGTGGCTGGTCAGGCGGGCGATTTCCCGGATAACGAATTCCGAGTGAAGCTCACCGTCACCCTGGGGCACTTCCAGCGGATAGTCGGTTTTCCATTTGCCGACTTCAGCATTCCAGTCGCCCAGGTCGCTGCGCGGCTCCACGTATTTCAGCAGTTCGGTCAGCACCGCGCGGCAGTCGCCGACAATCGGCACATCGGCGCGGCGCACCTTGTTCATCTCCGAGGGGTCCACATCGATATGGATGACTTTGGCATCGGGCGCGAACGCCGATACCTTGCCGGTGACGCGGTCATCAAAGCGCGCGCCGACCGCGATCAGCAGGTCGGTATGGTGGACGGCGTAGTTGGCGTAGGCCGTGCCGTGCATCCCCAGCATGCCCAGCGACTGCGGGTGATTTTCAGGGAACATCCCCAAACCGTGCAGCGTGGTGGTGACGGGAATACCCGTCCGGTTCGCCAGCTCCAGCAGCTCCTCATCCGCGCCCGCTGCCTTGCAGCCGCCGCCCACGTACAGCACCGGCTTTTTCGCCTCGGCGATAAACTCCGCCGCACGCTTGATCTGCTGCGGGTGTCCTTTGAACGTCGCCTTGAACGAGCGAATATCGATCTTCTGCGCCTCGTCCGGGTCGTACTCAATCGCGGCCTCGGCGACATCACGGGGAATGTCCACCAGCACCGGACCCGGTCGCCCCGAACGCGCTATATAGAACGCTTCATGGACGATGCGCGGCAGATCGCGCGCATCCTTCACCAGCCAGTTGTGCTTGGTGATCGGCATGGTAATGCCAGTGATGTCGGCCTCCTGGAACGCATCCTTGCCGATAACCGACGTGCGCACCTGCCCGGTGATGGCGACGATGGGAATGGAGTCCATCATCGCGTCGGTGAGCGCCGTCACCAGGTTGGTCGCACCCGGCCCGGAGGTCGCCAGACACACCCCGACCTTGCCGGTGGCGTGGGCGTATCCCTCCGCCATGTGTCCCGCTCCCTGCTCATGGCGCACCAGAATATGCTCGATAAAATCGGTGTTGTACAGTACATCGTAGATCGGGATCACCGCGCCGCCGGGGTAGCCGAAGATCGTCGTCACCCCTTCGCGGCGCAGACATTCCATCAGGGCCTGCGCGCCGCTCATCGTTACATTCGCCATTGGTTCACTCTTCCTCGTCACGTTCCGTCATCCGCACAGAAATGCATTTTTCGGCGACGGGCCATAAAAAAGACAAAACCCCTCGTCGCCGGTTCGCTCGCTCCTTAGGCGAACAGTCGGGACGAGAGGCTGAAAACGCACCCCCGTGGTACCACCCGAATTGCCGCTCCGCCGCACCTGGCCCCCCGGCCCCACGCAGGCGACGGTCGCCCAATAATGGGGGTGAAGGAGGTCGGATGCGAAAGCGCGACCACTCAGAGCGCGTTATCGGGCGCGAACCGGGAAACCCTACTTGCCCCGCCTCCTTATAAGGGAGGGCTGGTTCAGGCTCCTGCTCAGAGGGGAGTTTCGATGCGCCGCGCCCCTGCCTCGCACCAACCGGCAGGTCTCTGAAGATACACGGACGCGCCTACTGGCCTCGTCATCGCATTACAAGAATCAATTGCGAAGCTATAGTACCACACGAATCACGCGAACGTCAATGGTTTAGACGCTGGGGAATGTCTGTTGCGGCAGGGTTGTAGCGGGTGTTTTTATAAGGTATTCCCGCCACCTGATTGAATTCCTGCCCGTGCTATAACAGACACTCCCATAGACACCTCGCTTGTCAATCGCAGCCATATTGTCGCCGCTGCGGGTCGTCAGAGCCTATTGCAGACGGTCGTCGGCGGGAAAAGTCGTATTACCCCGCGTTACTGTCGAAGGGTTTACAGGCAGTTTGTAGGTGTTAGGGTACACTCGCCTGCCAGAATTCGGGTCCACACCCAATGCCCCCTGCTGGCTCCATTTGGCATGACCGTCACCGTACATAATGGTGGCACCGCCGCTATGGCGCGCGTTCTGCTATAAGTTGGGCACATCGAACCAGCGATTCCCGTTATGGCATCTGCGGCAATACGTCGTGGATCATTGAAAAGAATATAATCGAGTCAGCCATATTGTCCGCAGCTGTGCCGCCACGGCAAGCGACTGGGGAAGGTTTGCCGCCGGATTCCCGGCGCGATCGGAAGTTTCCACCAAAAATACCATCGGCCCGCGCCTAACGTTCGCGATAGGGAACACGAATCGCAGGCGACACATGGTCGAACCGCCGCTATGTGAACGCTACCGGCGCCGCCCGGCCCCGGTTGGCGGGGAAATTGAAGTTGGCGTTCATGATCCGGTTGGCCTGGTTAAAAAGCGAATGGACACTGTCGGCAACAAAGGGCATCTCCGCGCGTCCGACAGCCGCCTGTGCAAAACATTGTTTACCCAAAGATATGCTCGATATAAGGAACTTGGGCAGATGCCCCACCCACGCGACCTGTTGCCCAAACGCTGAACATCGATGTATGGCCCGGCGCATCCAGCCGATGATAGGTCGAAGTTCGCGCCATAGACCCAGAACCGGGTGGCGGGGAAATTGAAGTTGGCGGTCATGATCCGGTTGGCCTGGGTAAAAAGCGAATAGACACTGTCGGCAACAAAGGGCATCTCCGCCGGTTTGCCGATAGCCGCCTGTGCAATGGCGCGCGGGGTCGCGGCCCAGGGCACATTGTTTACCGCGTTAAAGATATGCTCGTTCGCGCCAACCTGGAACTTGGGCACGCGGATCGAACCTTCCGTCGTGCCGCCGGACCCCCGAACCGTCCAGAACTCCACATTGTTGTCCGCTCTCTTCACCGCGTCCGGGCAGCGGAAGACCTGAACATTCTTGATGTATGGCTGAATCTGTTGCATCCAGCCGCCATGAGCGCCGTCGAAGTTCGCGCCATAGCTGAGGTTGGCGACGGGATAGGTCTCGTCGTAGTCCTGCAGATACATCATGGAGGCGGTGCCAATCTGCTTCATGTTGGACAGACACGCGGCCTGCCGGGCCTTCGCACGAGCCTGCGCGAATACTGGGAACAGAATTGCTGCCAGTATCGCGATAATTGCGATGACTACGAGCAGTTCGATGAGCGTAAAAGCAGCCCCTGCCGGGGAGACTTTGCGTTGACTTCTCATGATAATAATGCCCTTTCTGGAGATCGAAGGAAAGCTATTTTCCCTTACGTCGGATTTGCGCGCGATGTTACTCGCTGCGGCTAAGTACCGGCACAGACGACGGCACGGCAGTAACAGTTGAACGCCGGATGGCAAGCTGCGCGGGCAGCACTTCGCGAACCACGTCGCGGGATTCTTCCCCCTTGACCAGGCGCAGCAGGCGCTCGGCGGCGCGACGGCCCATTTCATGGAGCGGCTGCCGTACCGTGGTCAGCGGCGGATAGGCAAGCTGCGCGGCCAGCGGGTCGTCAAAGCCGACCACGGAAACGTTCTCAGGAACCTGGAACCCGGCGTCGCGGGCCGTGTTCATGGCCTCCAGCGCCAGGTAATAACCCGCTGCGAAAATGGCGGTGACCGGTTCGGTTCCCCGCAGAAGCGCCGTCAGCCGCGCTTTGGCCCCGTCGCCCGCACGCCATACGAGATCGCTGCGGACTTCCCAGGCCGGGTTGTGCGGAAGCCCCGCCTGGCCGAGCGCGCGGCGATATCCGACGATGCGATCCTGGGTGTTGGCCGTGTCTTCCTCCGCGTATAAAAGGCCGATACGCCGATGTCCCAGAGAGGCCAGATGCTGCACCGCTTCTATCGCGCCGCCGACATTGTCCGAGTCCACGGAAGGAACACCCATGCCCGGCCAGGAAGCGCCGACCACGACGACGGCCCGCCCGGCATCCCACAGCGCCTCGATGGAAGGGATACTTTCGGAGCGCGGGGCGATGATCAGGCGGCCATCGGCAGGCAGGCGGCGCTCTTCGACCAGGTAATCGCCCTCCACCGGGGAAGCCACCGACCAGTTCACCTCGGCGTCCGCCGTGTTCAGCGTTTCCACAATGGCGCGATACAGCGAGCCGTAGTAGTGACTTTCCAGAATGTTGGTCGCCCCTTCCACAAAGGTCAGCGCGATACGGGGACGCGCCGCGGCGGCGACTGCTGCTGCTGGCGGAGCACCGGTGGAAGCGAGGACGGCAGCGGCGGCGCTCCTGCCTTCGTTTCCTGCATGGGTTTCGGAAACGGGCGCAACAAAAGTGCCACGGCCTACTTCTCGAATAAAAACGCCCTCGTTGGCAAGCGCGAGGAGCGCCTTGTTGACCGTCATCTTCGAGACGCCCAGAGCCTCTGCGATCTCCACCTCCGCCGGTATCTTGTCGCCCGGTTTGAGCCGCCCGCTTGTCACCATATCCCGCAGAATCTGCTGCACCTGGGCATGGCGTGGAAGGGGGTGCTGTTTATCGACGCGCGCCGCCATCTTGAACATTCGTAATCGCCTTGAATAACCTATAAGTCTATACTAATCCAGTATACCCCTGCTATTCGCTGCTGTCAAGCCGGTTTTTTGTGCTGCTTACACGCGCTGAACCGGCAGCCCGGCCTCCGCCAGAGTCCGCTCCGCGTCGGAGGAAACACTGCGATCCGTCAGCAGAAGCGAGGCGTCGCGCAGGGGGCCGATGCGCGCGAAGGCCACCTGCGCGATCTTGGACGAATCCGTGACCGCCACCACCTCGGCGGCATGGGCGATAATGGCGCGCTTTACCTGAACGGCATCGAAGTCCGCCGCCGTGAATCCGGCATCCGCATCCACGCCGGAGACACCCAGAAAGGCGCGGTCGGCGTGAAAGGATTGCAGGAACTCCACCGCCAGCGGCCCCAGTGTCGCGCGCCGCCGCCCCTGCGCGTGCCCACCGACCACGATCACCTCGATACCCGGCGTCTCCATCAGCGCGGCGGCGGTGGGAAGCGCATTGGTGACTACGGTCAGGCTGGCATGTGAAGAAGCGGCAAGCGCAAGGCCGACCTCATGGGTCGTCGTGCCCGCATCGAGGATTATTGTCTCGCCGGGGCGCACCATCGCCGCCGCCTGCCCGATGCGCCGCTTTTCCTCGGCAAAGGTTATGGCGCGCTCGGCGTAGGGCGGCTCATGTTCAAGACGACGGGCCTGGGTGACGCGGGCCGTTGCTGCGCGCTTCGATGCGCGGCCCGGGCGTTTTGACCGTTCGGCAGCAACCATGATCGCTGGTTTTTCGCTTCTGGGTACGAACAGATGTTACAGACGACGCCAAGCGATGAAGTCACCGGGGAGAATCGTCGGTTCCTGGCAGAATTACCGCCGACGTGCTCCTGCTCGACGCCACGTGGACCGCTGCTGCTCTGTCACGGTACGGATACCAATGACATGGATGCGGTTTACCCACACGACACCCGCTACGTCATCGAGGCAAACCATCGTCTGCACGCTATCTTCGCGGAAGGTTATTATCGCCTCATGATCGGGGGACATACGCACCAGAGAATGGTTCGCACCTTCGACCATCTAACTATTATCAATGCAGGCACCCTTCGCCACGACAAACAGCCCTGTTTCTGCATCGCTGATTTTGCGGCGGGAGCCGTACAGTTTTACGATATCGACACCGACAGTCTCGCGATTCGGGAAGCGGAAACGTTCGCCTTTCCCGCGCCCGATAAGGAGTTTTAGCCATGCCCAAGTCCGTAATGATCCACCCGCATGAGGTGCGCCAGAGCCGCTTCATCGAACTCGACCCGATACCCGTCAACCAGTACAGCCGCACGCTCGCTGACGAATTAGACCGCTACGCCCGCGAAGACCTGGTGCGTATCCACCGGGACATGGCCTATATCCGCGCTTTCGAGACGATGCTTCAGGAGGTCAAGACGCAGCGCAGCTTCCGCGATATTCCCTATGACCATCGCGGCCCCGCGCACCTCTCCATCGGCCAGGAGGCGTCGGCGGTCGGGCAGGCGTTCCTGTTAGGTATCGACGACCATATCTTCGGCTCGCACCGCTCGCACGGCGAGATTCTGGCGAAGGGCCTGTCAGCTATCGAAAAGCTGGACGACGACACCCTCATGGGCATCATGCAGGGCTACGACGGCGGCACAATACTGCGCCTGATCGAAGGCGACGCCGACGGCTCGGTGAAAGATTTGGCGATTGACTTCCTGCTCTACGGCGCGCTCGCCGAGATATTCGGGCGCGAAGCGGGCTTCAACAAGGGCATGGGCGGCTCGATGCACGCCTTTTTTACGCCGTTCGGCATCTATCCCAACAACGCCATCGTCGGCGGCTCGGCGGATATTTCGGTCGGGGCGGCGCTGTTCAAGCGGGTCAACCACAAGCCGGGTATCGTCATCGCGAACATCGGTGATGCGGCGGCGGGCTGCGGTCCCACCTGGGAGGCGCTGTGCTTCGCGACGATGGATCAGTTCACGCAGCTCTGGGACGAGTCCGTGCGCGGCGGCCTGCCGCTGATCATGAACTTCGTCAACAACTTCTACGGCATGGGCGGCCAGCCGGTCGGCGAGACAATGGGCTTCGGGACGCTGGTACGTATGGGCGCGGGCCTGACGCCGACCCAGATGCACGCCGAGCGCGTGGACGGCTACAATCCGCTTGCCGTTATCGACGCCATCGCCCGCAAGAAAGAGATTATCGAGCGCGGCAAGGGGCCGGTCCTGCTCGACACCATCACCTATCGCTTCAGCGGCCACTCGCCGTCGGACGCCTCATCCTACCGGGAAAGGAAAGAGATCGAGGAGTGGCAGCAGGTGGATTCGCTGCTGACGTATGGCGAGGAGATGCTCGGGGCGGGCCTCTGCACCCGCGAGGACTTCGACAAGACGCACGCGCACATCGACGCCGCCATGCTGAAAGCCTACAAAAAGGCGGTTGACCTCGACCTGTCGCCACGCGCCAACCTGTACGTCCCCGGCAACCTGCTGGAGCGCACCATGTTCTCCAATGAGAAAGTGGAATCGCTGGACACGACGCGCGAGCCGGAGGTGCTGGCCCCGCTGGCGGACAACCCGCGTGTCAAGAAGCTGGCGGGCCTCAGCCGCACCGGTCTGGATGAGAACGGCAAGGCGCTTCCCGCTATCCGCTGCATCGGCGTCAAGGACGCGCTGTTCGAGGCGATTATCGAGCGTTTTTATACGGACCCGACGCTGGTCGCCTACGGCGAGGAGAACCGGGACTGGGGCGGCGCGTTCGGCGTCTACCAGGGTCTGACCGAGGCGCTGCCCTACCACCGCCTGTTCAACAGCCCGATCTCCGAGGCGGCTATCGCCGGAACCGCCGTCGGCTACGCCCTGGAAGGCGGGCGGGCGCTGGTGGAATTGATGTACTGCGACTTCCTGGGCCGCGCGGGCGACGAGATATTCAACCAGCTTGCCAAGTGGCAAAGCATGAGCGGCGGCATGCTGCGTATGCCAGTCGTTTTGCGCGTCTCGGTCGGCTCCAAGTACGGCGCGCAGCATTCGCAGGACTGGACGGCCCTGGTCGCACATATCCCCGGCCTCAAGGTCGTCTTTCCCGCCACCCCCTACGATGCCAAGGGCCTGATGAACAGCGCGCTCACCGGCACCGACCCGGTCATCTTCTTCGAGTCCCAGCGTGTATATAATCAGCCCGAACTCTTCCACGGCGCGGAAGGTGTCCCCGCCGGATATTATGAAGTACCCCTCGGTGAGCCGGACGTCAAAAAGGAAGGCAGCGACCTGACCATCCTCACGGTCGGCGCAACCCTTTACCGCGCCATCGAGGCCGCCAGAATTCTGGAGGAAAAGCACGGCCTCTCCTGCGAGATCATCGACGCCCGCTCCATAGTTCCCTTCAACTACGAGAAGGTTGTGGAATCGGTGAAGAAGACGGGACGCATCCTGCTGGCTTCCGATGCCGTCGAGCGCGGCTCCATTCTCCAGACCTTCGCCGCCAAGATCGGCCAGCTTGCCTTCGACTACCTGGACGCCCCGCCGGTCGTCGTCGGGGCGCGCAACTGGATCACCCCGCCGGATGAGGTGGAAGACAGCTTCTTCCCCTTCCCCGCCGACATTCTGGACGCCGTCCACCAGCACATTCTGCCCCTCGACGGCTACGAGGTCAAGAGCGAAAACGATGCGTCGGTATTGGTACGAAGAAGCGCCGAGGGAGTTTGAGAGGTATCGTACTATTGACGAAGCAGTGTTTTCACTGCATACTCTTCAATAGGAAATATGTAAATGACGCTTAAGGAAGAACTCATAGCGCAACCACCGCCCCTGCGTCTGGCCGAGTGGCAGGTTCTGCGTGTCGGCAATCCCGCGTCCCACTGGACACAGTGGTATATGCCTACGAGACAGCGCAACCCGAGGTCAGCTACCCTTCGTTGAAGTTAGCTGACGTGTACGAGAACGGAACACCGCGCGGATGTAGCAACAGAACGGCGTTTCCTGGCGGTCGACCTGCAACGCCTCCTGGCGCGACGTAACCGGCAGATGGCAGACACAGCGAAGGTGGGTTCAATGCTTTTGCTCCACGGGGACAGCCTTGTGCGTTATAGCGGTCAAGCGGCCGGTCGATAAACAGAACAAATTGCCTGCCCGATGCTCATCGAATAACTGATTTCCAGGACGCCGAGCATTGGCAAATTAGCTTCAATTCGTTGATAGGCGAAGACGTTATGTGTCACGTCGTGCGTTATTAACACCCGTCCCACTTCTGCCGCCCAATCCATCCGCACCGGCAACTTCAGTGTCCTGAACACGAATGGTTTTCGACGCAGCAGGCCGCGCAAAATGGCACCGTTAAGGTTTTCATCCGCCAGAAACGCATGAGTATAGCGACCTATTTCCCGTTGATTCTGCCCGGCATTTCAGCGACGGCTCAAAGAACTTTGCCAACTTTCGCGAGTTTGGCTGGTAATATCCTCCGTAAAACACCACATTTACGTCCATTCCCGATAGTTATGTCGAGCCGGAGGAGGCGTTTTTGTCCTCGTGCATCTGAATCTCTGGCTTGTTCTGATCGTGCGAATTTGCGTCGCGATTACGAGGTTGTGAATCAGATGGCGGTGGAATGTTCTCCCCTGGAATCTCTCGTAGGAAGAATATTACTGCGGTCAAGCACACCAGCAAAACGTAATGAATTCTCAAACACATTGGCAGCCATCTTAGCTCGTTCAGAGTTAAACTTTTTTTGAGTTTCCAGCCGTCTCCCTGTCGGTAACCGCGTCGAAAATGAACAAGTAGCTCCGAAACATATCCGAACGTTGATGGCTTCCAGAGCATTTTGCTTAAATGCTATACTATTAACAGCATTCGAATTTAATGCGTGGAACAAGTCAGAAATCACGAAATCTTTTCCAACTTGTTTAATAAGCCCGAATTCTTTGATGGAGAATAGCCGACTATTGAAATTGCCAGATATTGCAGACATTCCAAGAGCGGAAGCAATCTGCCCGAAGGCACCTTCCACAAAGGTATCATACAGGCTCTTGGCATTAGCACTCTTTTTAACGCGACTGATGGAACTGGTGGACTCTTAGTCCGGTTACCTTTGTCTCATTCGGATCAGTTAGTTCAACTATTTTCCGAGCCCGGATCATAAGACAGAACACATTAGGCCGTAGGCGCATAAATAGTCGCCTACAGATGCGCCATAATGGCCGCTTGAAAAAGACAATTTCATACTAACTTTATGTCAGACTTTCCCATAATTAGGAAACATATGCCGCTTATCTTGCGGCGCGCCGTATAAATGCGCCTAAGAATGGCAGTATACCATGTTTTGCCTGTCAATACACCAGCGTGAAGGATAAATCGTTCTGTTAAGCTGTCAATCACTGAGTAAATCGTACAGCGCGCGCCCGCTGTTCCAGAATATCTCGTTTGGCATCGGTGACGACGAGCGGCTGGGGCTGATCGGGCCGAACGGGTCGGGAAAGTCCACACTGCTGAAGATTCTGGCGGGGCTGGAGAAGCCGGACAGCGGAACCTTATCCCTGCGAAAAACGCTGCGTATCGGCTACGTTCCGCAGGAGGAAGACTTTGCGCCGGAAACCACCGTCGAGGACGTTCTGCGGGAAGCTATCGCGGCGGAGCCGATGGAGGCGGACGAGCGGGCCACACGCATAGAGGTGACGCTGGCGAAGGTAGGCTTTGGCGACCGGACGCAGACGGCGGGGACGCTGTCGGGGGGATGGCGAAAGCGGCTGGCGATTGCGCGGGCATGGATACAGGAGCCGGAACTGCTCCTTCTGGACGAGCCGACGAACCACCTGGATCTGGAAGGCGTGCTGTGGCTGGAAAGCCTGCTGGAAAGCGCGCCGTTCGCGTACCTGCTCATAAGCCACGACCGTTATTTCCTGGAAAATGTCGCCGACCGGATCATCGAACTCAATCCGACCTATGTGGAAGGCTATTTCAGTGTCGAGGGCGCATACAGCGACTTCCTGATAAAACGCGAGGAGTATCTGAGCGCGCAGGCGCACCAGCAGGTTGCGCTCGCCTCGCAGGTGCGGCGCGAGATCGCCTGGCTGCGGCGCGGCGCGCGCGCCCGCACCACCAAGGCCAAGGGACGAATTGAAGCGGCGGGGCAGATGATCGAAGAGTTAGGCGAGCTGAAGTTCCGGAACGCGCAGAACGCCTCGGTCGCGATTGATTTCACGTCGTCCGGCAGAAAATCCAAGGAGCTTCTGGTCGCCAAAGAGGTAGAAAAGAGCCTGGGCGGGCGGACGCTGTTCTCGAAGCTGAGCTTTATGCTGTCGCCGGGAAAGAAGCTGGGTCTTCTGGGAGCGAACGGCAGCGGCAAAACGACCCTGCTGCGGCTGATGGCGGGCCAGATGGAGCCGGATAAGGGAACCATAAAACCGGCGGACCGGCTGCGCGTGGTCTGGTTCGATCAGAATCGGGAGCAGTTAGACAAAGAGGCGACCCTGCGCGACGCGCTGTGCCCGAACGGCGACACGGTGATCTACCGTGGCGGCTCGCTGCATGTGTCCGCGTGGGCGAAGCGTTTCCTGTTCCGCTCCGAACAGTTGAACAGCCGCGTGGGTTATCTGTCCGGCGGCGAGCAGGCGCGCATCCTTATCGCCCGCCTGATGCTTCAGCCCGCCGACCTGCTGATACTGGACGAGCCGACCAACGACCTGGATATTCCGTCGCTGGAGGTGCTGGAAGAAAGCCTGACGGACTTTCCGGGGGCCGTGGTTCTGGTAACGCACGACCGCTACCTTCTCGACACCATCTCCACGGAGATACTGGCGCTGGACAACCGGGGCGACCACCGCTTTTTCGCTGACTACGCGCAGTGGGAAACGGCGCAGCAGAAACGCACGGACGATGCGGCACCGCCGGTCGGCAGGCCCGTCAAAGCCGCGCCCCAATCCCCCGCTCCCGCGCGGCCCGGCCTGTCCAGTTCCGAGCGGCGCGAGCTATCGCAGATGGAGGCTAAGATAGAGGCGGCGGAACAGGAGGTCGCCGCGCTGCAGGCGCGGATGGAAGACCCGGCGGTGGCTTCCGATCATCTGAAGCTACAGGAATGCTGGAACCAGTTACCGATTGCACAGGAACAGGTAACATCGCTGTATGTGCGCTGGGAAGAGCTGGAGTCCCGGCAGAACAAGCCGTCCGCCGCCTGAACCGACCTTCCGCCGGGAAGGTTTTATTCAATCGGCAGGCGAATCTTTACGGCACCGAGGCACAAACTCTATGAAGATTTCCTTTGTTATTGCACTGCTCGCGGCTATCGTTATCACGGCTTCTCCCGTTTCCGACGCGCCGGTCTTTGCCCAATCGTCGCCGCCGGGTAAGACCTATACGCCGAAGCCGGGAAGCAAAGAGCGCAAAGCGATTATGGACGCCTTACGCAAGCCGGTGACGAATCGAGTTAAAAAACCGATTATTTTCCAGGTCGGCTCGCTGAAGGTGCGGGACGGATGGGCCTTTTTTCAGGGAATAGCGCAGAACAAGAACGGTTCCCAGCTAAGTGATAAGCATCTGTGGGGTGAAACGTCGGCGCTGCTTCGCAAGCAGGGCGGCGCGTGGAAAGTGCTCCACTGGGGCTTCGCCACTGATCCGTCCGTCGCGGACGCGGCCAAGCAGAAGTTTCCCCGCGCCCCCAAATCCATCTACCCATAAGCTCAGTCAAACCGCACGAAGTTCTGCGTTGGGTATGCCTGAGCCACACCGGAGACGCGTCACGTGTTATCAGAGCCGCGCCCGGAGCCGTTCTATGGCGGGCGCTGCGCCTCCTCGATCTCCTAAGCCTCTGTCCTTTAGGCTATTCTCAACGCGGACCGACGAACCGTTTCTGCGCGCCCGCAGTTTTCTCATTGTTGTCTTCTGGTTATACTTAAAACCAACGTCGGAACGCCGATGCAAAAGCATGGTATACTTGTTGCACCGGTGCAGTAAAGCCATGACAGCATAGTGTACCGGTGCACTGCCGAAAGTGACTGCTGGCTGCCCCGGTATCTGTTCCCACAGGCAGAGGCAGAAGTGACCGATCTATGCAAAGAAACACCACCACCACCACCACCACCACGCTGCAGGATGTCGCCCGGGAAGCCGGAGTTTCGAAGACCACGGCTGCCTCTATCCTCCGTAATCAAGCCGGATTTCACGTCAGTCAGATGACCCTCCAGCGGGTGCAGGAGGCAGCCGTTCGACTGGGCTACCGGCGTAATGCCCTCGCTGTGGCGTTGTCGTCGGGTCGGACACACACCGTGGAATCCTTTGCCGCTCCGGAACCCGAGCATGGGTTCGGGCCTGTCTAATATTTTCGGGCAGCGGGTGTTTGTCGCCCTGTTCGACGCGGCAAGCCGCGCGGGGCTGCGTGATGCCAGCCAGTGAGCCGGACGCCCGATCAACGGATCTGCGTCGAGGATCTTGCTGATGGTCGTATCGATGGCCTGATCATGGTGCTGCGCGATCAGGAGTTTGTCCAGCGTGTCTATGCTTCGGGACTGCCCTGCATCGAGATGAGTTCCGGATGCGGAAAGCGGCTGATCCACCCTGACAACGAAGCCGGCGTTATCGCGGCCATGGCGCATCTGGCGGAACTCGGCCACCGCCGTATCGCGCACTGGCGCGGCGGTACGGCGGGCAACCATGCGGGAGAGCAGCGGCTGTCTGCATTCCGTACCGCTGCGGCCCGGTTCGGCCTTGCGCCGGAAGAGACCCCGGTAGTGGAAAATGATGCGGCTCTGACGGCTCTGCTGCGGCATCCCGCGAGCCAACGACCGACGGCTGTATTCGCCTTCAATGATCATCAAGCGTTTATGGCGCTCGATATCGCGCGCGAAATCGGCCTTCACGTACCTGCCGACCTGTCCCTGGTCGGCTTCGATGACAGTATAGTGGCGGAGCTGGCGCGACCTCGCCTGACCACCGTCCATAATCCTCTGGAGGAGCAGGCGGATGCTCTGTGTCAGCGTACTCCAGGCGCTCTGGCGCGGGGAGGCGGATCCCCCTGCCCCATGCTGTCCCGACTCATCTGGTAGTGCGTCAGTCGACCGCCCCTGCTGTCTCGTAACGCCCGGCAAAGAGCCGTATGGAAACACGAAGGAGTAAGAAATGAACCGTTGTACGATCGTTACTCATAAAAGCAAAGCTTACTTTAATCGAACTTCTCGTTGTGATTGCTATCATAGCGATACTTGCCGCGATACTTTTCCCTGTGTTCGCCCAGGCGCGCGAAAAGGCGCGGCAGACGGCGTGTCTGTCCAATGTGAAGCAGATCGGCACGGCACTCCAGATGTACGCGCAGGATTATGACGAAACCCTGCCGATGACCTTCACCACGTACCGCGAGGGCGGGCAGACGGTGGCGCGGACTGGACCGTGGACCTCGCGCCGTATATCAAGATGGGCGATCCGGTCACCGGCGCCAAGGTCATAGGAGGCATCCTTCGCAAGGACCTGTTTACCGGCTCACAGCCGTTCTATCAGTGCCCGAGCAAGGCGCCCGCGCGATAACCGAGGGTTTCGGCGCGGCTATGCCTACAACAACTGGCTCGCCAAGCCCCAGGCAGCGTTGTGTCACTGGCGTCATCGCCGCCCCGCCGATCACCTGGCATTCGGCGAGGTATTCGGCGAGGTGGACCGCCTGGTGCCGTTTGCCACGCCGGGCGATGTGCGCTTCCGACCGAAGCACGCCACAGCGAAGGTCTGAACATTGCCTTTGTGGATGGGCACGCCAAGTGGTATAAGGGCAGTGTACAGAAGATGCAGTGGCCGAAAGGCTTAGCGTTCAATCCGAACGTGCCGCCCAAGGGCACCTTCTTCGCCTCGAGTAGCACACCGGGGCCAGAGATATTGGCCGGTCGGGTGGCGCGCAGCGGGTCACCCGACCGGCGGGCAGCCGGAAAGATCGGACATAATATGCAGTGCACGAAGAAAAAAGCAGAGAAGCTATTCGGGCCATTGAAGAGCAGCACGCGCAGGAGACGCTCCCGGACGCGGTAGCGGCTGCTGCGGCCGGTGCTGCCGACCGGGGCGCGGAAAGCAATAACGCGCGCCGCCGGTTTTTGAAGCAGATCGCGATGATCACTGCCGGAGGTGCCGGTTTTTCCGTATTGCCGGAGATGCACCGTCAGGCGCACCGCTGCGCTTCGGCAGCGGGTCGAGGAGCAGCCAATGAATGGCAAACACGCGGACGAGATACTGAGGCGGCACCCCGCTTCCGCAGCGTTGCAGCGACTCTTTGACGGCGAGGCCGCGCGGGTTCCCAAATTCCGCCCGACCGGGCTGACGCGCGCCGATTACCTGCTGCTCCTCGCGGGCAATGTCGCCTTTTTCCGGCAGCATCAGAACGCCGCTGGGGCGATTATCGACCCGCTGGAAAAGAAGGAGCGCCAGTACGCCACGCCCGCCTTTGCGCATGCGGCTGCTACCCTGGTGTCGGCGGGACGAACCGACCTGCTCGATGCCGCCACCCGCGCTTTTACGTTCTCGCTGGAAGCCCTGTCGAAGAAGACCGCCGCCGATAATCACGCTGACTTCTATCCCGATGCTTATTCACGCGCATCGCAAGCTTCGGGCACACGTGCCATCGGGCGTTGCGGATCACTGGCGGCAGCTATTCTTCAGCCTGGTGCCGGAGAAGACCTACCGCGACACCGGCGGGCGCGGCAACTGGAATCTCGTCCATGTCGCCGGTGAGTGGATGCGGCGAAAGGACGGTCTGGTCGCGCCCGGCCAGGAAGCGGCCCAGGCGGCCTACCTGGAGCGTTCGCTGACGCGGCAGAAGCAGTCCGGCGCCTACACCGCGATGGGGATGTACCACGATGCGAACGCGCCGCTTGCCTACGATGCCTTCCCGCGCCTGTGGCTGGAGGACATGCTCGCCGACGGCGCGTACGCGGGGCCGCACCTCGCACACCTGCGCGAGTTCCTGACCACGGGCGGGCTATCGACGCTGCTGCTGCTGTCACCGTCCGGGGAATGGGCCAGTGGCGGTCGGTCGGCGCACCACCAGTGGAACGAGGCCCAGGTGGCCGTAATCTGCGAGATCAATGCCCGCCGCTGGAAAGAGTGGGGACGCCCCGACGTAGCGGGAGCATTCAAGCGGGCTGCCCGCCTGGCCCTTGCGTCCGTGCGCCGCTGGCAGCGCCCCTCCGGGGAACTGTGGATCGTCAAGAACCGGGCGGAACCGGCGCGTCGGCACGGTTTCGAGGGCTATTCCTTCCATTCCCAGTACAACCTTCTCGCCATGGCGATGCTCGCCATCGCCTATGAGCGCGCGGACGACGGCATCGAGGAACGGCTGACCCCGTCCGAGAAGGGCGGTTATGTCTTTGACCTCCGGGATACCTTCCACAAGGTTTGCGCGAGCGCGGGCGGGACATACGTTCTTATCGATACGGGAGCCGATACCCACTACGATTCGACGGGTCTGCTGCGGATTCATAAAGCGGGTGTGGCGCTTTCGCCGTATTCCGGCAATTCCGCCGGGCACCGCTGGTACGGCCCCGCCACGGATGCTGCCAAAGTCGGCATGTCACCTGGCATTGTCTGGAAGGAAAGTGGTGGAGACAAATGGCGCTCGCTCGCCGATTTCCAGAACGCGAAGTTCGCAGCGAAAGATAACAAGGCCGCCACGGTTGCTCCGGTGGACCTGTCGGTCCTGCTGCAGCGTGCGGAGCGGGTCGTCTTCACGGTTCGCTATGGCTTGCAGGGCGAGGGTGCGCGTCCCCTCGAAGAGAAATACAGCGTCACCGCCTCCGGAGTGGAGGTCGTCACCCAGGTCGGGGGCGCGACTGCGCCCGCAGCCACTCGCGTTCTGTTTCCGGTCCTCGTCTCCGATGGCGCAAAAGATACCAGGATCAGCCTGAGCGGCAGCCGGGCGACGATATACCATGCCGGTACGGCGCTGACATGGGAAGTCGTGTCGCCGCAAGGGGCGCGGCTCGCTCTGGAAGGCCCGCGCGTTCCCACCCATAACGGCTATGTGCAGGCGCTTGTCGCCGACCTGCCCGACGCCGCGCGCGAGGTGCGCTGGAGACTGCATCTGGAGAAGCCGCTCCGGGCGGGCACCGGCGAAGGACCGGCATGAGAACCGCATTCCCCGCCTTGCGAATGGCTGCGGCGCTTGCTGCTGTTCTAACACCTGCGGCCTTTTGCGTCTCCGTTGATGATCCCCCTCCGGCCATGATAGAACGCAGCCAGCCGCCCTTCTCAGCCTCGTCAAGCGGTGGCGGCAGCCTCACCGATAGTATTGACAGTTCGCGTCACGCGGATGAAAAGGCGCACCGCGTCACTTTTTCCGGGAAGGTGGCTCACGGCATCGTCGGCGACCGGGTCGGCGGTCACGACACCCGCCGCGCCGCGCGCACTGTCACCGGCAAGGGAAGCTGGATCGCGTATCGCTTGAAGGTAAATCCGCGGGAGACGACCACGCTGGAGGTGGAGGAGATATATGGCCGGGATCGGGACGTGCGCGGCTACCTGGTGCTGGTGGATGAGAAGAAGACCTACCTGCGCACCTGGCAGGGCAGCGGAGCCGGGCCGGTCCACTACTTTGTTCAGATCCCGCCGACGGGCAACGAATGGATAACGGTGAAGTTCGTCAGCCAGAGCGATACGCCGTTTTCGATCAGTCGGCTCTGGGCGTTCGCAAACTTCGCCCGATATTTCGACCAGAACCATCTGGCGGTGCCCTATTACCTCGCACCGACCGTACGCCTGTCGTTCTCCGACTTCGCCGCCGATAAGACCAGACTCAATCAGATCAAGGCCTCTCTTGGCGATCATCCCCACGCGGAGCCAGCCTTCACTGCCTTCATCCCCTATGCGGCTCTGGGCGCGCGGGAGTTCGAGGAGCGCATCGATTACGCACTGCGCCTGGCCCAAGAGACAGGCATGCCGGTGCAGCTTGGCTTCGATACCTGGTGGGCCAATACACCAGGCGGATCGGACGGCAAAGGCGGCTTTTGGAGCGATGTAGCCTATCAGCAGGTGGTCTACAATGCGACCACGGGAAAGTACCAGCTTTCCATTCCGAACCAGTGGTCCAACACGGCGTGGCTGACCGTCAACCACCCGGACTTGAACGCTTTCAAGGTCCGGCGGATGCGCGAATCCATGGGTTACTTGCAGCGGCGCTACCGCGACCTGCTCGCTCAGGGGAAGCAGAAGCTTATCCTTTCGATAAACCTGGACAACGAGCCGGTGTACTGGGCAAGCGGCAATGCCGGTCTGGGCAGCGACCTCCTGCTGGCCGACTTCAATCCCACCGCAGTCGAGGCGGCACGGCGCGACGGTGTAATTCTTAACCCCACCGATGGCCTCAGTGCAACGGAGCGCCTGTGGCTGTTCCGCAATCTGCTCGGTTACAACGAAATGATCGCGGCGGCGGCGGCGCAGGCGCTGGAACGGGACGCCGTCATTGTCACCGGATCGCGTGTTTCGCTGCCGGACGACCTGCTTGCAGACAACATCTACACGCAGGCGATGGTTTCCGACGCCAGCATCCAATATCCTATGCTCAGCAGCGCCTATCCTTTGTGGGAAACGGCAGCTCCCGGCAGCGCGCGTGTCGGCGGCGAGTGGAACGCCGACACGATAGAGGAACGGGAAGCGGTACTGCACCAGATCGCGCTGGGCCGCAATGCCGCCGTCAATGCGGAAGCGGGCAATAATGCGCAGAACAGACAGGGGGTTCGGCCCGGCTACGCGCTGGCGCAGCGCTATTATACGCTGTACAACTACCCGCTGGACAAGATGGACATAGCCGCCTCGGAGGTTCGCGACCTGGCACAGCCGTTCCCCGCCTATGTGTACCAGCCCGTGCTGCTGGAAACCCGGTTCACGGGTGAGGATTGGAAGCGGCAGGCCGCTGACTACGGCAGCATGCAGACCGGCCAGATCGGCAACACCGCCGCCGTCGCGGCTTTCCCCGCATCCAGCGACAGGCCGGGCTACCTGACCTATAAGGTTCAAGCGCGGCAAGGGGGCCTCGACAGCGGCCTATTTCTGGAGCTGACCGGGCGCGCCTTCGTATTCGGGAAAAAAGACGCCTCCGTTTACGTGCGCGTACTGGCGGGTGCGACGGGAAATGCAGCGCAGATGCGCGAGGTGAAACGCTACTTCGACACCGGCCACTTTGGCCGTCCCGACCGCATCGACCTGAGTACCCTGGCGCGCGGCAAGGGCGTCGTGTATGTGCGCATCGAGATGAACGCGCCGGGCATACCGCCAGGTGTTTTAAGCTGGTGCTCCGTACGCGATGTGCGCTTCACTGCGGGCTGGCCTGCCGCACTCACGGAAAACCTGGAACCGCAGGACGAATCTCTGGCGACGGCGCGCCGCCAGAACCTGGTGGTAAGCTGGCGGCGCGACGCCGAACTGGCGATGGAGGCCCTGTACCGGCAGAGCGGAAAGCGCCCTTCACCACGACTTACGCTGTCCCAAAAGGCGTACGCGCACGGTGCCTACGCCGATGCGTATCGCCTGGCCTGCGAGGGCCGGAGCATCCTTCTGCCGGCTGTTTATCAGGTCCAGGAAAGCGGTTGGCTCAAACCCTATCCGGTTGGGATCGACACAACAGAGCCGGTCACCTGCACCCTCCAGGCGGTTGGAACCGATCAGATCCGACTGACGCTGCACGCCCGGCGCGCCGCCGCCGGAGTGACGATCCGCCTGCGGAACCTGCCGCCCAAAACGGCCTACAAGATTGACCAAAGGGACGGTGAGTGGACGATCCGCGCGGCAGGCAAAGAACACAGAGGGATAAAACGGACAACGGATGGAAACGGCGCGCTGGAGATTTCCGCCACGGCGGTCCCGTATCCGTCGCGGTCTGCGCCGCGCGTCATCACCGGTATCTTCCGGAGCCGGGCCGGCAGCAGTCCGCATAGCGGCTTCTTCATCCTGCCGGATGACGGCGCCGGTCGTCTGCTCATTCCCACGGGTGCCAGGACCGTTTTGCGGCGCGGTCAACCCGGCGAGAAGCCTGCTGTGGCCCCGCTGGAAGATTTTCGGCATGGCGATCAGATCGAGGCGCGTTTAGACGAGTTCGGTACGGCAGTGGAAGTGAAGGCCGCCTATCAGGTAGTTGAAGGAATCGTACGTCAGTTCGAACCGCTCACTCCCTACGCCATGCCGTTCATTGTCACCGCTGAGGGCGGCAGGCGCAGCATTATCGACCTTTCCGCGCTGGTGCACACGCGTCAGGCTGGCGATAAGCCGGTCAAAGCTTTGCCGCCGGGAAGTATCGATATCAAGCCGGGCGACCGTGTACGCTTCCGCAGGAACCCGTCACTGAACCGTGTATTTGAGCTGTGGAAGACACACGAACAGCCCGCAACGAACACAACAGGAGATTGATAATTAATTGACCATTCATTGCCCGACCACCGATGAGGATGTCAGGTCGTATTGCGAAAGGGGCTACATCCAATACCCGACTTTCTTTTCGCCGGACGAACTGACCGCTTTGCGCGCGGCGATGGAGCATGCCTGCACCTCCACGCGGGAGCGTATAAAAGGCGCTCCGGGCGGTGGACGCGCTTCCGAGGAGTACGAGCGTGCGCTCAACCAGAAGGTGAACCTCTGGACGGATTACCCGGAGGCGAAGGCGATCACGTTCCACCCCCGATTAGCCGAGGCGGCCCGCAGACTTTCCGGTGCGCGGAGCGTGCGCCTGTACCACGACCATGCCCTGGTCAAGCCGGGAGGAGAGATCAGCAAAGCAACCAACTGGCACCAGGATTCGCCGTTCTGGCCGATGGAGCCACAGGGAGCGCTCTCCGCCTGGATCGCGGTCGATGATGTCGATGAGAACAACGGCTGCATGTCGTTTATCCCCCACAGCCATCGGTTCGGGAAACTGGAAGCGATTCCGCTGGGTGTCGATGGAGCGAGCATCGTCACGAACATGAAGGCGCGGGGCCAGGAGGTCGCCGAGCCGGTTGCGATGCCGATGCGGGCCGGAGGTGTCACCTTCCACCACGGCTGTACCTTCCACTACGCCACCCCAAACCGGACGGATCGACCACGCTGGGCTTTCGCGGTCATCTATATCCCGGACTATGTCCGCTTCACCGGCGGCTCCGATCCGGCGGGCGCAGCGGGCGAAATGACACCCGGCGGCTCCTGGGAGCATCCGCTTCACCCCCTTCTGGCGGGCGAGTAAACCGGATGGAGCAGCAGCGCCCTATCGCCGAAGTCAGCCGGATTTTTTTCCGCCAGGTAGTTCTGCCCATTCTGGAGCGGGAGTTCCCCGAGGAGACGGCGCAAACCGCCTTCGGTCTTTTCGGCTACGGCTCGGAGGCGCTGGGGCTGGACGATGTCTATTCGCGCGACCATCATTTCGGCCTGCGCATCGATGCCCTGATGCCCGATTCTCTTTTCCAGAGACGGGGGCAGGCGATGATGCAGGCAGTCACCGCGAACCTGCCTGCAAGCTTTGAAGGGTACGCACTGCGGGAAGGTCATCTGGCGGGAACCGGGCTGGCTCTGGACAGCCGAGAGGCTTTCCTGCGGCGCACCATCGGTATCGATCACGTCCCGCAGACGTATACGGAGTGGCTGAGCCTGCCGGAAGAAGACATCATCCACATCGTCAACGGCGAGTTATGGCATGACCCCGCCGGAAGCTTCACCGCCATTCGCGAGGCGCTGCTTGCCTACTATCCGGAGCCGGTCCGCCGCCGCCGCATCGCGCACTGGTGCCGGTACTTCTCGGGAATGGGGACCTACGCCCTCAAGCGCGCGCTCCTGCGCAGCGACCCCTTTTATGCGACGACCCGGTTCGCCAGCGCGCTGCGCTGGGGCGTGCAGTTGGCGTTCCTGCTGGATCGCCGCTACTTCCCCTATGATAAGTGGCTGATGGTTTACTTCCAGCGGCTCCCGCGCCTGAGCGCGCCGCTGCGCCCTCTTATTGAGGAGGCAGTTCTGCTCACGACGCCCTGGGAGCGGAAGCTGGACCTGCTGCACGCACTGTCGGAGGTGCTGGATGCCACCCTGGTCGCTGACGGGCTGATACGGCCCCATCCCCCGTTCACAGGCTCCCCCACGTCCGGCTACCGCCTGCTGGAGCATGCGTATGCCGAGATCATCCAGGGTCTGCCGGAAGAGATCAAGGGAGTTGTGCCGGTCTGGGATCAGATCTATCTGGAGCAGTTTCACTCTCGCTATGTGGATGGGCTGGATCTGCCCGGTTGGGACCGGATTCTGGGCCTGAACGCCCCATCCGATCCACCTGGCGCGGGATAGAGCAGCGCGGCGTAGAAACAGAAGGGCAAGGGGTTCCCGGTCTTATGGACGAAAATCAGACACCTGTCCGTCCGGTGAAAGGGGAACCCGCCCTGCCAATACGAAACGTGGTTATGCAGCGGCAGCCTCGGCAACGGAAGCTATGCGTCCTTGTCGTGAGCGTGTTCGACAGCGTCATGGAAGGCGCGGGTAAGCGCCGTCTCCTGCCCCGTCTCATCGAACTTTTCCAGCGTCTTTTCTACCAGACGAATCGGCTCGTTCGCTCCGTACCGCTCCTTCGCGAACGCCAGGGCATCCCCCGCCACACGCCGCAGCGTGCTGACCCACTGATCGCGCGGGGTTTTGCGCGCCAGCACCACCAGACCGACCGTCACCGCGCCGACCAGAACCCCGGCAACTACATATCGCTTTCGCGTCTCGTCCATCTCTCTTCTGTTCCTCCGACCCCGTTTTTACCCCGGTTTCTCAGCAGGCAACCCTACAAAGTCGGGGCAGGGCCGCCGACAATAGATATGTATAAAAACAGCGTCTCAGCGGACAGGAAACTTCGGCAGGATGCAGACGGAACTTGAACGGGTAGCACGGATACTGGCGCAGGTAGAAGATATACCCACCCTTCCCACGACGGTGACGGAGGTGCTGCGTGTCGCTGAGTCGCCCAACTGCTCCGCTGCCGATTTAAGCCGCCTGGTGTCCGCAGACCCGCCGCTGGCCGCGCGCGTTCTGCGTCTCGCCAACTCCGCGTATTACGGTTTCCCCCGCTCCATTTCCGCCGTGCTTCAGGCCGTTACCCTGCTGGGTTCATCCACGTTGCGAAATGTCGCTTTGTCCGCCGCCGCCTTCGACCTGTTCCACACAACAAAAGACCGGGGCCTGGACATGGAGGCGCTGTGGCGGCACTCGGTTGCGGTCGCGGCGGCTTCGCGTATCGTCGCGCGCCGGGTGCGCTACACGCCGCTGGAAAAAGCGTTCACCGCCGGTCTGTTGCATGACATCGGCAAGGTCATCATCGCCCGCTACCTGCACGGCTCGGCAGGACGAATCGTTTCTCTGGTGCACAGCGAAAAAATAACCGTCGTCGATGCGGAACAGCGGGTTCTGGGCGTCTCCCATGCGGCGTTCGGGGCGTGGCTGGCGGCGCGCTGGGCGTTCCCGCCGCCGCTGGTGGATGCAATCGCGTTCCACCACAATCCCGCGCAGGCCGAAGAGAATACGCCCCTTGCGGCTATCGTGTATGTCGCTGACCTGATTACCCGGCGCGCGAACATCGGTTCCGGCGGCGACGACATCGAGCGCGATCCCCATCTGCCTACCCTCCAGACGCTGGACCTTACCGAGGCCGATCTGGATGACTTGCATGACGCCCTGTGCGCTCATCAAGACGGCGTTGAAGGCTTTGCCGCCGCGCTTGCCCACCGTTAACTCCGTCCGCTTCTCCGCATCTTCGCCCGCCTGATTTGACGCCGCGCGGTGATTATGGTATACTTCGAGGGTTGTCTGGCGACACTTCGGCGACTGCGCGCAACCCAAGCGCAGGCCGTGGGTCGCAACCATCTGAAGGTGAATATAATCCGATGTATGCAGTGATCCGGGCGTGCGGCAAACAGTACCGCGTACAAGAAAACGATACCATTACCCTCGATAAATTAGAAGGCAGCGAGGGCGATACGATTACGCTGGGCGAGGTTCTTTTCCTCGGCGGCGACACCCCCCGCTTCGGCGCACCCCTTGTGGAAGGCGCGAGCGTCACCGGCACAATCGTGCGGCAGGGTAAAAGCAAAAAGATCAACGGCCTGACGTACATCAAGGTAAAGAACCACCAGCGCCATTATGGGCACCGGCAGGAAATCACCCAGGTGCGGGTCGATAAAATTCAAGGATAAGAAAAAATGGCACATAAAAAGGGCGTCGGTTCCTCGCGCAACGGGCGTGACTCGAACCCGCAGATGCTCGGCGTCAAGGAGTTCGCGGGCGAGTTTGTCAAGGCGGGCTATATCCTGACGCGGCAGCGCGGCACCAAGCACTATCCCGGCAAGAACGTCGGCATGGGCAAGGATCATACGCTCCACGCGCTGATTGACGGCTATGTAAAGTTCGAGGGTGCGAAGGACCGGCGGCGCATCAGCGTCTACACCGAGAACCCGTATGCCGCTCCCGCTGCTTCGGAAGCAACGGAGTCCACAGCGACGGAAACCGCTGCCGTCTCTTCGTAACGAATCGGTTACGGAGCCGCAGATAAAAGGAGGCCCGGTCGGGTATGCGCGAGCAGACCAGGCCGGGCCTTTTTTGGCCCCTGCGTCTTTGCCCCCTCCCCCGGCCCCTCTCCTGCGAGGCGAGGGGTTCTCAAAGGTTATACTATGTCTGCATTTATTGACGAGGTTGAAATCACCATCAAGGCCGGAGACGGCGGCAACGGCGCGGCGACGTTCCGCCGAGAAAAGCATGTCCCACGGGGCGGCCCGGACGGCGGCGACGGGGGGCGCGGCGGCTCCATCGTCTTTGAAACCGATTCCAACATCGCCACCCTGCTGGACTTCCGCCTCAACAAGCTGTATAAAGCGGTGCGCGGCGGCGACGGCCTGACCAAGAACCAGTTCGGCAGGGACGGCGCGGACCTGGTTCTGAAGGTGCCGGTCGGAACCCAGGTGCAGGACGCCGAAACCGGCGAGGTGCTGGCGGATCTGTCGCACCACCCGCAGCGCGAGGTGCTGGCGGCGGGCGGGCGCGGCGGCAAGGGCAACTCGCACTTTGTCTCCTCGGTGCAGCAGGCCCCCAAGTTCGCGGAAAACGGTGAGCCGGGCGAGGAGCGGCGCGTCAGGCTGGAACTGAAGCTGCTCGCCGATGTCGGTCTGCTCGGCTTCCCCAACGTCGGCAAGTCCACGCTGCTGTCGCGCGTTTCGGCGGCCAAGCCCAAGATCGCCGACTACCCGTTCACGACGCTGGTGCCGAACCTGGGCGTCGTGCGCGTTACCCATGATTTCAGCTTCGTGATTGCCGATATTCCCGGCCTGATCGAGAACGCGCACCAGGGCGCGGGGCTGGGCATTCAGTTTTTGAAGCATCTGGAACGGACACGGCTGCTGGTGCATCTGGTGGACGTTTCCGGCCTCACGGGCCGCGATCCCATAGAGGATTACCATACGATTAACGGAGAACTGGCTAAGTTTCGTGGGGAACTGGCGAAGCTGCCGCAGATAATCGTGCTGTCCAAGGTGGATGTGGTCGCCGACCGCGCCTCGCTTCAGCCCGTCGTAGAATTCTTCGAGGGCTTGGACAGCGGGCCGGTCTTTCAGATTTCCGCCGTCACCGGCGAGGGCATCGAGCCGTTCCTGTTCCATCTGGGCACGCGCCTTCAGGAGATCCCCAAAGAGGTCACGCCCACCGCTGCCGATGAGCCGGTACGCATCACCCTTTCCGGTCGCGATACCGAGGACGACCCCCGGCGCTTCACGGTCGAGCGCGAGTCCGGCGACACCCTGGTAGTGCTGGGCAAGGGTTTGGAGCGGATGGTCGCTATGACGAACATGGAAAGCGAAGACGGCGTCCGCCGCCTTCAGCGCCGCATGGAGCGTCTGGGCGTGTTCCGCAAGCTCAAGGCCGCCGGGGCGCAGCAGGGCGATACCGTCCGTATCCGCGACATCGAGTTCGACTACATAGACGAAGACGCCGAGGATGAAGAAGAAGAGACGGACGGCGATGATGAATAGGCCCTCCTACCCCCCTGCCCCCCTCCCTCCGAGGGAAGGGGGTGTGTCAGTTATGCCGGAAGCTTCCGGGCAAGCGGTGGGTGTTACAGAAGCTGGGGTAGAAAATTATAAACGCATCGTCATTAAAGTCGGCACTTCGACGCTGACGGGCGGAGGCGATGGGCTGGATCGGGTGTTTATCGATTCTCTCGCGAAGCAAGTGGAGGCACAGCGGGAGATGAAGCGGCAGGTGATTCTGGTTACGTCCGGCGCGATCCGGGCCGGAGTCAGCAAGCTGGGGCTGGGAGAAAAACCCCGCACCATTCCTCAAAAGCAAGCCCTCGCCGCTATTGGACAGGGCGCGCTGATGCACCTGTATGCCGACATCTTCGCCAATTACGCTATTCCAGTGGGGCAGGTGCTTCTGACGCGCGACGACCTGCGCCAGCGCACACGCTACCT
>JAUJOK010000096.1 GCA_030447685.1 Armatimonadaceae bacterium | reverse complement strand
CGGGTGCTTCGCGCCAATGGCCGACACGAGCATATCGGAGTGCGTCGTCACAATAAGCTGTGTCCGCTGCGATGCCTCTATAAGTAAGTCGGCGATAGTCGGGATAATGTCCGGGTGCATCCCCAATTCCGGTTCTTCGATGCAGATAAGCGGCGGCGGCGTCGGGTGAAGCAGGATGACGAGGAGGCAGAGATAACGGAGCGTACCATCGGAAAGGCGCGTGGCGGGTACGGTCTGCGTCAGTCCTTCTTCCTGAAAGTAAATCTGCACCGTGCCGCCCTGCACCCGCGTAAGGATGTTCTCGACCCGCTCATAAAATAGCTTCAGCTTTTCGACGATGTTCCGCATCACCTGTGGCTGGTTTTGCAGATCGTTCAAGACAAGTGCAAGGTTGCTGGCATCCTCGTAAAGAAAGGACGAGTCAAGTGCGGCATCTTGTGGTTTACGGGCTGGAGTTCTGCGACCAAAACTCGCCTCAGTAAAGAATTCTATAACAGCGTATTTACCAGCTAAGAAGCTGATTTCAGGACGATAATCTATGGCATCTCGTTGTGAAAATATTGACTGATCTGGCCGCAATTCTAAAATCGTCCTGTTTTGCCTCTCATAAAAGAAACTGTATATTATAGGTTTCGACTGTTCCGGTGAATAATGGATAACTTCATCTTTGACAAAAACTCGGTGATTGGATTCTGCTATTGACAAACTGTACCAAATATCCTCTTTGCCTTCTCGTTGCTCAACTACAACATCAATATCAGCTTTTTCTACCTTTCCTGACCCTTTCCAAAGCCAGTGCGTAATGCCGCCATTTCCCACAAAAGGCTTCGCAATATCTTGTGGGGCCGCTTTCAAGAGTCGTAATGCCTCAATAAAGTTCGACTTACCTGAGCCATTAGCGCCAATAAGAATATTAAGCGGCTGTAGCTCCACTTCCATGCCATCCGGGCCGAAGGAGAGAAGATTCGTAAGCGCGATTGAGCGGATAAGTCGCTTGCCTTCCACGGTGCTGCTCCTGTTTGGGCGGCAATAACGAGCCGCAGTTGTAAGAAAGTGTACAACAAAAAGGCCCGCAGCATAACGCCACGGGCCGATTCTTCCTCCCCCTCTCCCAGAATTGGGAGAGGGGCCGGGGGGTGAGGGCAAACCTACCCGCCGGACTGCATCTTTGCGGCTTTCTCGATGACTTCGTCGATGCCGCCGACCATATAGAACGCCTGCTCCGGCAGATCGTCGTGCTTTCCGTCCAGAACCTCGCGGAACGAACGCACCGTCTCCTCGCGGGGGACATACTTGCCGGGCGTACCGGTGAACTGCTCGGCGACGAAGTTAGGCTGCGACAGGAACCGCTGGATTTTACGGGCGCGGGAAACGACCATCTTGTCCTCGTCGGAAAGCTCGTCGATACCCAGGATCGCGATGATGTCCTGAAGTTCCTTGTAGCGCTGGAGAATCTGCTGCACGCCGCGCGCGACGGCATAGTGCTCCTCGCCGACGATGCGCGGGTCCAGAACGCGCGAGGTGGAAACCAGCGGGTCTACCGCCGGGTAGATGCCGATCTCGGTCAGTTTGCGCTCCAGATAGGTCGTGGCATCCAGGAACGCAAAGGTCGTGGCCGGGGCCGGGTCGGTCGGGTCGTCGGCGGGAACGTAGATCGCCTGAACGGACGTGACCGAGCCTTTGCGGGTGGAGGTGATGCGCTCCTGAAGCGCGCCCATCTCGGAGGCCAGGGTAGGCTGGTAGCCGACGGCGGAGGGCATGCGGCCCAGAAGCGCCGATACTTCGGAACCGGCCTGCGTGAAGCGGAAGATATTGTCCACGAACAGAAGCACGTCCTGGCCCTGCTCGTCGCGGAAATACTCGGCCATCGTCAGGCCGGACAGAGCGACCCGCAGGCGCGCGCCGGGCGGCTCGTTCATCTGGCCGAAAACCATCGCGGTTTTGTCGATAACATGCGCGACATTGCCCGCAGCGTCCTTGTATTCGGCCTCGCTCATTTCCAGCCAGAGGTCGTTGCCTTCGCGCGTGCGCTCACCGACACCGGCGAACACCGACACACCGGCGTGCTGTACGGCGATGTTGCGAATCAATTCCTGGATCAGAACGGTTTTGCCGACGCCCGCGCCGCCGAACAGGCCGATCTTGCCGCCCTTGAGGTAGGGGCACAGGAGGTCGATGACCTTGAGGCCCGTTTCCAGAACCTCGGCTTTGGTCGCCAGGTCCTCGAAGACCGGGGCGGGGCGGTGGATCGGGTAAGACTTTTCCGTCGTGACCGGTCCGCGCTCATCGATGGGCTGGCCCAGCAGGTTGAATACGCGGCCCAGCGTCTCCGTGCCTACGGGTACCGTGATCGCCGTGCCGGTGTCGGTTGCGGGCGTGCCGCGCACCAGGCCGTCGGTGGAGGACATGGCGACGCAGCGCACCACATCGTTGCCCAGGTGCTGCGCCACCTCAACGATCACGTCATCGTGCGCGCGCCCGGCGGAATCGCCCTGGCCCACGGACGATTCGTGCCCATTGCCGCCAGCCGAGTGTCCGTTGCCGCCGCCATTGCTGCTGCCGGTGCGCTTGATGCGGACAGCGTTGAGAATTTCGGGAAGCTGACCGGGGTCGAACTCGATGTCCACGACCGGTCCTTGAATCTGGACGATTTTGCCTGTTGCCATCGGAAAGGAGACTCCTTTGTGTACCTGCGTGGTTCCACGAACGGAACCCCTGTCGGCGCGAAAACTTTGTGAAAACTGGCACATTGTATCACGCGGCAGCCGTCTCTGTCAACGGGCGCGAATCCACCACCCCGCCCTACGCGTGGTAACAAAGAGCACGGAAATGGCGTACAATAGCAAAGTGTTCGACAACGACATGATGCAGGAGAAACGAAAAAAAATGCAACTAAATTGGCAGGTGCGGGCAGGCGCGCTGGCCGCTGCGGCGCTGGGTCTGACTGGCCTGGCGGCTCTGCGCCTGGACGCCGCCCCGCCCGTCGGTAAGGCCGCCCCCGCCTTCACGTCACAGACGGTCGAGGGCAAGAAAATCAGCCTTGTGGGTTATAAAGGCAAGAGCGGCGTTCTGCTCAACTTTTATTCCAACACCTGAGGGGCCTGTCGTGTGGAGTTTCCACACCTTAAAAAGCTGGATGCCAAGTGGCGGAAAAAAGGCGTGCAGGTGATTTCGATTCCGCTCGAACGGGATCGCGCGGCGGCGGGACAATGGAAGAAGGAGTTCAAGGTCGGCTTCCCGATCCTGTTCGACCCGAAGATGAACATCGCCCGTGCCTATGGAGTTGAAGCGATTCCCCTGAACGTCGCCATCGACAAGAACGGCAAAGTCGTTAAGGTCATCGAGGGCGCTAACGTGGCTGCCCTGGACGCGGCGGTAAAGCAGATCGCGACTAAAAAGTAACGCACAGGATCCAACACCAGAGGGCCGGGACGATTCTTCATCCCGGCCCTCTTTGTTCTGCGGCACCCGGCGGCTCAGCGCCCGGAACGGCCCGCGCCCATATAGGTCGGCAGATGACGACTGGCCTGCGGCGGAACCCGGTCGGCGGCGGATTTGCCCGCAAGCGATGCGGCGATCAGCAGCGGAAACTTCCCCGGCGGCGCGTTTTTCGTGTATGTCCCCTCTCCCCAGGCATCGCCCCACGACAGGAGATCAAAGCGCGTGATACGGTCTTTGGCGCGGTCGTAGGTGACATATCCCTGGATGCGCGCATCGTAGCCACGTTCGGTGCCGCTCGCCAGCCGCGCCGTCCCTTCCAGCCGCAGACGACCCATGTCGGCATCTTCGACACGCAGGTTCAGCGCCATCTCCCGTATCTCGTGCCTTTCCCAGAAGGATGGCTCGCCGCGCACGTTATCCACTAAATGGAAACGAGTTATCCGCTCCGCTGCGGCGCGGGGCACGGGATAACGGATACCGTTTTTCCAGGTCGCCGGGAGCAGCGCGCGCCACTCGTCGCGCGTCACCCACAGATGGTCACGGCCCGTCGCCTGGTTCGGGGTCCATGTCTGGCCGGGCGGCGGCGGAAGCGGGATGCGTGAGAAGACATTTAAAATAAGCCCACCTTCGGGCGGGCGGCGAACAAATTGCGGATCGGCGGCGGCAGTGGCAGCGGCAGCGGCAGTCACGACCGCCGTTTTTTGCTGCGGCATCTTTTTCGCCTGAAGCTCCGCCTGCTTCAGCAGCGTCAGCAGGCGCTCCGGTGACGGGTGGAAATGGTCATAGGCAAGGAGCGTCCCGTCCGGCAGGGCCGCGTAGAGTCCCTGCGGGCCGGTGCCATCGTCGTTCCGCTTGCCCTCTTTTTGCCGCGCCACGTCGCGGAAAAATTTGCCGTCGCCGTCGCTCTGGCGATTGAGGTACCACTTGTCGCCCGCATACGGCACGAAGGCCGTTTTGAGGCGGCGGACAACTTCCGGGTTGGAGAAAACGAGCGCACGGCCCGATACGCCGTTGTTTCAGGTGCAGCCCAGCGGGTGGCCGTCCATAATCCACATCAGCAGCGGCTTCTGCTCGCGGGCGGCTTTCTGGCGCGCGGCCACCAGATCAGGCTGCCAGGGAATCTCCGTCCATCGCTCCGCATTTGGCTTTGGCGTCACCGCGCGATGCAGCGCCTGGAAACGCTTCGCATCCAGCGTCGCCACCGACCGCCCCGGCACCGGAACGCCATTCAGGGTGCAGGACTTCTCGCCTTTTGCGCGGGCTGCCGCCGTTATAGCGGCTACCGCGACCGCAAGACCGGTAACACCAAAAACTCTAACGGACGACATCGTCTTTACTCCTTGCTGCTATCGCTATTCGATCCATTCACCGGCGTTGGCACTGGCAAGCGGACTACTTTTCGTGAAGCATAAACCGAGTTCATCTCTGTTTCATACCCGCTATTTCGTTTGGGTCACGCACAAGGGTAATAAACGGATCAGCGCGTGCGATTTGACGATCCGGGCGCGGTGTCATCTGTACGTCCAAATCAGCGAACCGCAGTTCAATCTCCGGCTCCAGATCATAAATGTAGTAAAGCTGCTCTCCGTCGAGACCCTTTCCCGCAGGCTCGCAGTCGGTCTGCACCCCCGTATGCCACAAAATACGGTGAATAAAAACGGGTGAATTGCCTGCGTGGGGGTGGTCTGGGGGGACGCCGAGGAGGCGGGCGAGGTCGAGGGTGAGCAGCAGGTGCGGTTTCACCCCGCCGACGGTGG
>JAUJOK010000095.1 GCA_030447685.1 Armatimonadaceae bacterium | reverse complement strand
AAGGTCGGTAGCAGCCATGCCTCCATTCTATACCGATTTTAGAGATGACCTTTAAGCCGTCGCTCAACGAGAACTCAAGCCCTTTAGGAGCACCGATTAAGTATGCTTTTGCGCCAACATCTGGATTTGTCGATGCTACTGGAATCAAAGGCTTACCAAAAACCTTAATTTTGAATAGGGACAGAACGCGTTTCTCATCTTTATCTACCAAGCCAGAAACTTCAAATTCTTCTCCATCAGAGAATTTAGCCATGATCATCTTGGCGTCTTTAACTACATGCCACGCAGTGATGGCTAGACCTTCTTTGACTGCCATGAACGCTGTGCCTATACTCGAACTACCATTAGTCTTTGTGACCTTAAGAGTCATAACTGATGCAATTGTTCTTTTATATAGTTTCTCCGGCTTAAGTTCTTTGGTTAGTTTGACAAGTGGCTTTGGTTGTGCTGCCGCCGGTTTTGACTTTTGAGAAGATTTACTTTGTGCGCCAGCGAAACACGGCGCAATTGAAGAAACAGCCAAGAACAAAAATGCAGCTCGGATAATTGTATACTTGCTCATGTAGTGCCTCCTTTGGGCAGTGCGGCTCCATTGATTCTGTCAATGAGCGAAGATTGTTTAGGACACCAGTCTCGCCGTTGCGGTCATTCTACCACGGCAGCCCGGGGAGAAGCTAAGAGCGGCGGGCCAGCCTTCGATAGGCGCTCCAACGGCGTCGCCGACGAACGTGCCGAGGAGCGCCCCGGCGAATTTAGATCGCAGCAGTTCCGGCGACATAGCGTTCTTTCACCAGCGTCTCGAAGCGGTCGATCTCGGCGCGCAGGATGTCCAGACTGCGCCGCCAGAAATCGGGGCTGCGGATGTCGAAGCCGAACCGGGACGCCAGTTCGGCGGCATCTGCGCGGCCCGTTTCGGAAAGCAGATCATCGTAGCGATTCCGGAAGGTGTCCGGTTCTTCCTGATAGCGGGCGTACAGCCCCAGCCCGAAAAGAAGCCCGAACATATAGGGAAAGTTGTAGAACGAGAGACCGGGGCTGTAATAATGCCCCTTCACGGCCCACATATAGGGGTGCAGCGCGCTCGTATCCAGACCATCGCCGTACGTTTCGCGCTGCGCTTCTTCCATGAAGGCGCAGAACTCGTCCACGGAAAGCTCGCGCTCCCGACGGGCCGCGAACACGCGCTGCTCAAAGCGAAAACGGCTGGTTATATCGACCACTACCTGGGTCGCGCTTTCCAGTGAGGCTTCCAGAATCGCCATCTCCTCGTTCCGGTCCGCTTCCCGAAGCGCCGCCTGACGGACGATGGTTTCGCAGAAGATGCTGGCGGTTTCGGCAAGGGTCATCGGGCTGGCGCGCTGGAGCGGCGTGCGGTGGGCCAATTGAAGATTGTGGTAAGCATGCCCGAGTTCATGGGCGAGGGTATTGACTCCCCCGAAGGCGGGCTTGTAGTTCATGCCGATGCGCGACTCGCCCGGCAACAGCCCCATGCAGAACGCGCCGTCGCGCTTGCCGGGGCGCGGCGCGGCATCGATCCAGCGTTCGCCGAAAGCGCGCCGGGCGAAGTCGCGCAGGGCCGGAGAATACGCCCCGAAATTGTCGGTGACAAAGGCTTCGGCTTCAGACCAGGACCAGGCTCTGCCGCTGCCGCCGCTGCTGCCATCACTGCCGAGCGGGGCGAACAGGTCGTACCACGTCAGCCGCTCCACGCCCAGCGCCTGCGCCTTGGCGCGCAGATAACGCCGGAAATCGGGGAAAGAGTCCTGAGCGGCCTGAAGCAGGGCTTCTAAAGTTGCGTAGTCTATATGGTTGTCCCACAGGGCGACAGCGAGCGGCGATTCCCAGCCGCGTTTCGCCGCCAGCGTGTTCGCCTCGCCCTTGATACTGTTCATGGCCGCCGCCAGCGGCAGGGCGCTCTGTTTCCAGACCGCGATCTCCGCCTCATACGCCCGCCGCCGAACCGCGCGGTCGGGGTCGAAAGCCAGGCCGCGCAGAACACTCATCGGCACTTCGCACGTTTCGCCGCCGCCCTGTGCAAAGGGCACGAGCATCTGGGAAGTCAGATTGCCGTGCAGACGCGCCCAGGCAGACCCTCCCGTGATCCGCAGTTCCGCCGCCAGCGCCTCTTCGCCCGGACTCATCAGATGCCGCGCCTCTTCCTGCGCCCGCCGCAGCAGAAACGCGTGCTCACGGGCAAGGGGCGATTGTGCAATCAAATCATCGAGGGGAAGCGAGCCGACAAAGGCGACAAAGCGCGTGCCAAGCTGAGACAGGCGGACGGCATGCTTTTGCAGCTCACTCAGCTTTGCCTGTGCCCCGGCATCGCGCGAGTCCATAGCGACAATCCCGCGCAGATACGCACCCAGCGTATGATAGGCTTCCAACACGGCGTTGTACTGCTCTGTGGCCCGCTCGAAAGCGCGCACCGTTGCGGAATCGAGCCGGGTGGAGGCAGCGGCGGCAGCAGCGGCAGCCCGCGCGGCAATATTCTCCGCGTCGAACAGCGCGGCCAACTCTTCTATGCTGCGGACGACCCTGTCGAAGCCCTGGTCGAGATCCGGGGACGGCGGGGCGGCGAACGCTGCGGATAGATCCCAGCGGGGAAGCATTTCTGTCATGCCTGAACTCTTTCGGAAGAAAATGATGAGGCATTGTACCCGCTGCGCCACGCCTGCAAAGGGGTAATCGGAAAACAAAAACCCCCGCCGCGTGTACACGCGGCGGGGTCTGGAAGGACGTGGCGGATATCGAGGTTGGGGCAGCTAAAACAGGTTGGGAAGCGCGGAGCCTGCCCGCAGTTCATCGGCGCAGGCGGCGGATACCCGGAGGAGCGCGCTCGCCTTCAGGCCGAGAATAGTTACCGCTTCCTCATTCAGCGACGGCCCCTGCTGCGTCAACGTCGAAGTGCCCCCGAATGCATTCGCCAGATCGCTCGCCAGTGCAATCGCGGCACAGGTTTGCGGGCTGGTCTGGGCCAGCCGGGGCGTATGGTGATGGCCGATGGCTTCCACCAGAAGGGGAGGCAGGTTCCAGCGGGTGGCAAGCAGCGCGCCTACCTCCGCATGGGTGACGGGCAGGAACTCCTGCTCGACCTGGTGAAAGGCGACGCCCCGCTCCTTAGCCGCGTCCACTGCGGCCAGAAACTGGTGGGGAAGATGCTGCTGCATCAGTGTCTTGCCGATGTCGTGCAGCAGGGCGGCGGTGAATATCTCGTCGGAGATTCCCGCCGCCGAAACCGTGCTGGCTATCTTCTTGCCGCACAGCGCGGTATTCAGCGCGTGTTTCCACAGGTCGCGGCGTACCAGCGATTCCGTGTCGGACTTGCCCACAAACACATTGAAAGCGGTTATCGTGGTCGCCAGGCTGCGTACCGTTTTATAGCCCAAGAAGACGACCGCTTCACGCAGCGACGAAATGCGGCGCGGCAGGCCATAATAACTGGAGTTTGCCAGCGTCAGAATACGCGCCGTGAGCGCCTGATCACTGCCGATAACCTGCTCGATCTGCGCGGCGGTGGCGGTCGTATCACCGGTCAGCGCGATTACCTTCATGACGACCTGCGGCAAGGCGGCCAAGTCGCCGGCGTCGGCTACCATATCCTCGGCGGTTTTGGGACTGTTATCGCGCGGCGCGCGCACCGCAGTGGCGGCGGCGGTGTTACCGTCGGCGGCAAACCGGGCACGCCGCGCTGAAAATGACCCGCCGGACGACGAACTGACTCGTTCTGGTGTTGCTTCTTTTTCTTGGATAGTGGACATGGCTCGCTTCCTGGTTATATTTCGGAAGCTTTCCGGTCGATTTGCAGGCTGACAGGGTTACCGGGATGCACTTCCATTGTCGGTGACTAAAAAGCGGCGGGGGAAGTTATCTTCCCCCGCCGCTTTTTCGCCTCGCAAAAGGCTCAGTGATTACTTACAGCGCGTGCTGGTTGGGAGCAGTCGAGACAATGTCGCAGGTCGGGGCGGTGCCAACGGCGTTCTCGGTGTAGGTGCCGCCGCTGGGGCAGACCGGAGCGGTCTTGATGTACTTGTCGGAGCCATAGATGTCGCCGGTGCCTACCGTCGCGCCAGTGGCCTTCTTGCCGTCCATCGCAAACTGCTCTTTGGCCGCATCGATCTGCTTGAGGTTGCCCACGCAGGCTTTGGCGCGGCTGGACTCACGGGCTTTGACGAAGTTAGGAACGGCGATGGCGAGCAGGATGCCGATGATCAGCACCACGATCATGATCTCGATGAGCGTGAAGCCGCGGCGGGCGGACTTCTTGAGAGAGGTGGAAAGCATGGAGTTAATTCCTTTACTCGAAAGTAGTTTTTGTTTCTACAAAGGTTCTGCCACGGCCACGCTGCAATTTCACATAACTTTTTTCACGGCGGAATCTTCATGTTTTTTTCATTTCGGGCTGTTATGATAAGAGCATGACAGGCACGCCACGCAAGGCGCGCCACCGAATTTTCGGTAATGGGAGAAATAAAAACAATGGATTGGAAACAAGCGGCTTCGACCGTACTCGCCGCCGTAACCCTGACGCTCGGCGCTGCGGGCGCGGCATCGGCGCAAGGCGGAGGCGGCGGCGGCGGCCCGCGCGGCGGGATGTGGGGCGGCTTCGGCGGCGGCATGGGGCCGGGCGGGGCTTCTTCGCCGCGCACCAGCAACCCGATGGGCCTGCTTCAGCGCCCGGAGGTGCAGACCCACCTTCAGCTTACCGTGAAACAGAAGAACGAGCTGAGTGGATTGACGGAACAAAGCCGTACGGCCATGCGCGGTCGCATGCGCGAAATGTTCCGTGGACAGAACCAGCCGGGACAGGAAAATGAGTCGCGCGAGCAGCGGCGGCAGCGGATGCAGGAGATGGCTCCCCAGATCCGGGCAGTCGTGACGGCCTTTCAGGGTGAGATGAACGAAAAGGTCAGGGCCATCCTGACCCCGGAGCAGGCGGTGCGTCTGCATCAGTTAGACCTTCAGCGGCGCGGCCCGCTTTCGATGGCCGACCCGAAAGTGGCCGACGAGCTGAAGCTGACGCCTGCGAGCCGTGCTGAGATCGGCAAGATCACGGCGGCCTACGAGCAGGAGACCGGAACGGTGATGCGGGATGCGTTCCAGAAGATGCGCGAGAACGGCGGGCAGATGCCCGACTTCTACAGCCGCCTGTCGCCGCTGCGCCAGAGGCTGGACAAAAGCCCTAAGGATGCCGACGCGCAGACGCTCGTGACTGCCTTCACGCAGGGGCTCGTTACCAACGAGGCCGACGCCGGCGAGCCGCAGGTCAGGGCCGATGGCACATCTACCGGTGATCTCTGGGGCAAGTTCCCGAAAGCTGACGACCAACTTGTCGCAGACCTCGTCGCCTTCGACGAGCAGCTGTATCCGGTTGTGGAAGCCTCCCCGGCATCAACCCCGGCGTCCTAATCGTTGGCTCCGGCTTTCCATCCACCGGTATGTGTCTT
>JAUJOK010000094.1 GCA_030447685.1 Armatimonadaceae bacterium | reverse complement strand
AGAAAGCCATGTCTGACATATTAGCAAATGACTTCGCTGAAATTAACAGTGTGCTATTGCAGAACAATGAGTTGCGTAGTGCCATCCTAACTCTCATTTCCAATCAGCCAATGGCTGGCAAAGTCACGGAAGGCGGAGACCGATTAGAAAGACTCCGAGCCATCTTGACCGATTTAGTCAATGGCCGGATTGACTTAGGCGAAGCATGTCGAAGAACGCAAGTAGAACTTCCACGGCAAACTTCACTCTACAGTGGTAGCAATCGAGTGTTCCCTGCTCATTGGGAAGAGCGGCTTGTCCGCACCCAATTCAGCCGCTTCTATAACCAAGCCGTGATGGAAAAGTTGCTTGCAGAGGGTGAAACGCAGTGCTTCGTTCCACATTCGAGTGCCGAAGATTCCTCCTCGCCATGCTCTGTGCAGTTGGCGGGTTCTAATCACGACTTGAGAACGCTTTACGACCGCTTAGTCGAATCCTATGGGAATGGTGTCTGGACGCAGACGGTCAAGATTCCCAACCATCCCCACTGTACACATGTCGTGACGCGGGCTGAGTAGCATAGACTAACCGTGTGCCCAAGCCACCCTCCCTGAAACTTGTTTTGGGGAGTTACACCCGGAGAGGTTAAGAGAATCGCTGCGTTCCCGTAGCCCGAAGGATCAGCCCCACTCCCCGACGTTCCGCGACGCCTCGCACCGCCAGGATGATCTGCCCGAAGATGTCCTGCCCCGTTTGCTCGTACACATCGGGCGTCACCGTCACCTGTGCCATTCCGGTCTCGTCTTCCAGGGTGAAGAATACAAAGACCTCACCGGAGATCATAGGCGGGCGATGCGGACGCAGTACCAGCCCGGCAACCATAACCTCCTGCCCTTCCTGCGCCTCCTGCAACGCCGCACAGGGCAGAATGCCTGCCGCCTCCATCTGCGGGCGCAGCAGGGTCATCGGGTGTGCGTCAGAGCAGAAGCCGATAGCCAGCCACTGCCAGGACATACGCTGCTGCAAGCCGAAATCAGGAAGGTTCGCCGGGAGGAGCGGCGGCACCTCGATAGGCATGGCCTGCTGCCCGGTCGCGGCCACACGCCCCCCGGATCGCCTTTCCCGGCGCTGACCCACACAGAGCGCGGGCAGTGACCACAGCAGTTCGCGCCGATTGGGGGAGAAAACGTCAAACGCGCCGGAAAGCGCCAGCCATTCCATCTGCTCCCGGTTCAGGAACGAGCAGCGGCGGGCGAAGTGCCACAACGAGCGAATTGTCCCCGTGCTTCTCGCTCCTCTTCGACAGCCGGTGCGGCGCGGCGCATTGCGCGGATGTAGGCCAGCGAGCAATGGATAGCCGGTGATTCCCCGTCCTGCTCAACCTTCCACAACTCCCCCAGTGAACGATTCACGCAGGGGCCGCAGACCGTCACGCCTCGGCGCTCCGCCTCCGCCACAACCGTTGCCACCGGCCAGAAGCCGCACGGTTCTACGCTCAGTATCGCCGCCAGGAACTCGGCAGGATGATGGCGCAGCAGCCAAGCTGTTCCCTGCGCGTGGTCGGCGAAGGCGAGAGCGTGACCATGACAGAAGCCGTAACGCGAGAATCCCTTAATCTGCCGCCACAGCCGCTCCGGCATCGGGAGCGTAGGGTTCGACAACCGGAGAGAGGTCAGCAAGTTGGTCGAGGAAGGTGTTCGTCTGTCCTTGATGGTTCACCGTTTCCAAAGGCACCACGAGCAGCGCAGGACATAGACGGCGGGCCTGAATGACGGAGATGCCTGTCTGGATGCCGCGTGACTGCGCCATCGAGCAGGCGTCGCGTACTGAACGCCCCTCGCTAACGACCAGAGGCGATTGAGTCTCGCCTTCCCCTCTGCTGGCACGGACTGACAGCGCGAGCAGCCCCGGCAGGCGGCAGTAGATAATCAGCCTGCCGCTTTCCATCTCGCTCCCTGTAATAATGCTGCTGGTATAAACAGTTGTTTGAAAGAGAATAGCACGCGAGAAAGGTGCGTGTCAAGTTCGATCCGATAAGGAATTCCCGTTTCGTTCTTCGGCAGGGGAGTTTCTTAAGTTTTGTCCCGTGGAGTGCACAGAATTAGGTCGGCTTGTGCTGATTTCCGAGCCGACCTATCTAATGGATAGTCCGTGAATATGCCCCGTCAAGAGCAGCGTGTTTTCTGCCAGGGGCGCGGCTCTTTCTTGCGGCGCTTTCCGCCATGAAAGGCATGGAACTTCAGGCGTTCCTACCCGCTACCGCGTCCATAGTCGGATACTTGACGACGCAGAGGCGTAGGGTATGATGTAGACGTTACTTTCGACCGGTACCGGGAGGGGGACTATGAGCGATAGTCAAAAAGTGCTTGGCGCGGCCATTTTTGGTGCGGGCTGGGTGGCGGGGGAGCATGCCCGCGCTTACCAGCAGTGTCCGCGCACCCGGCTGGTCGCAGTCGGCAGTCGGCGCGAAGAGTCGGCACGCCGGTGTGTGGACTATGGCGGCGCACTGGATGCCTTCATCACCACCGATTACGAGGAACTGCTGAGCCATCCTGATGTGGACGTGATTTCCGTTACAACGCCGCCCGATCTTCATCCGGAACTGACGATACGCGCGGCGCAGGCGGGTAAGCACGTCTGCATCGAAAAGCCCATTGCGCTGGAGTGGCCGCACTGCCTGGCGATGCGCGACGCCGTTGCCGAGGCGGGCGTCAAAACTATCGTCTCCTTCTGTCTTCATTGGAACCCATCCCTTGTCACGACGAAAAACCTGATCGAGCGGGGTGCGATAGGGAAACCGTACTACGTCGGCGTGGACTACTGGCACCGTTTGACAAGCAACTACCCGCAATACAAGTGGTCGGTGGGTAAGCCACAGGGGCGATCCTCCCTCCTGAGCGCCGGGTGCCATGCTGTGGACGCGTTGCGCTGGTTTAAGGGCGCTGACAACGAGGTGGTGGAGGTGACGGCCTATTCCGTACCGCACCAGGGGGATAACCCCGATTGGGGTTACGACCCGACCACTATCCTGATATGCCGATTCGCGGACGGCACGGTCGGCAAGACCGCATCCATCCTCGACTGCCCCATGCCGTACCAATTCAACGTGGACGTAGTGGGTACCCGGGGAACCATTCGGGGCAACCGGGTATGGAGCGAAGAGTTGTTTCCGGGACAGACGGATTGGAGCGTGATTCCCACGGTACTGCCCGACAGCGGCGATGTCACGCACCATCCGTTCAACGGCCAGATCGAAGCGTTTGTGGCCTCTATCCTGGACAACGTGCCCTGCCTGCCTGACCTGAACGACGCCCTGAAGACGCATGAAATCATCTTTGCGGCGGATCGCTCAGCCGCGACTGGAGCGCCCGTGAGACTTCCGCTGGAAAGTTAAAAACCGCGCCGCTTTAAGGAGGAACCGACGCCGATGCCTCGTCCCATGAGTACCATCGCCCCCGGCTGGTGGGATTACACAACTCTGGATTCCGAAATACTGAGGGACGCCGCCCGGCTGACGGCGGATGACCTTCTTCACCTCAGCAGGCCCGGCTTCACCGTGGCGATATACGATACGCTGGAGGAACTCTTTCTGGCAGAGGCGCTGGAATACATCAATGCCTGGCGGCAGGCCACAGCGGATAATCCTGTCGGCATCTGCGGCCCTATCGGCCCAACGGAACAGCTACCTCTGGTGGCGCGCCTGGTCAACGACCTGGACATTTCGTTGCGGGATGCCCATTTCTGGGGTATGGACGAATGGTATCTGGACGGCAGGGAGGTCGGCTCTGACCATCCGCTCTCCTTTGCACGCGCGGATTGCGAACTCTGCTTCGACCGAATCCGTCCGCAACTGGCGATGCCGCCGGAAAATCTGCACTTCCCGCAGGCCGACCCCGGCGCGTATGAAGCCTCCTGGCAGGGCGTGCGGTGCGCCGTGATGCAGGGCGGCCAGGGCGAGGTGAAGCACTGGGCATTCAACGATCCGGTGCGCCGCGAGGGTGCGTATCGCGATGCGCCTCCCTCGCCCGACGAGTACCGTAAATTGGGTACGCGTGTGGTGGAACTGCACCCGCTGACCTTGATCCAGAATGCGCGCACGTCGGGAGGCGGCAACATTCCCCTTGTCCCGACACACGCGATCACCGTGGGGCCGGTGCAGACCTGGCAGGCCGAGAAGGTGTCGATCTGGCACCCCGGCCACCATGATAATCCATTCGGAATGCGCCTGACGACCCTGATGATCGCGAAAGGGATAGCGGATTCGTCGGTTCCTATGTCCCTCCTCGCGGACCACTCCCAGGTTCAGTTCCACTTTTATCGAGCCGCCATAGGTACCTGTGAGACGGAGATGCACTGAGATGACCCAGAACAACCGGGTGCTGGCGATCCTGCCGCATCCCGACGATATGGAAATATTGTGCGCGGGCACCCTTCTGCACCTGCGCGCTCTGACCTGCGAAATCCATGTGGCCACCATGACATCGGGCGATAAAGGCTCGGCAACCCTGCCCCCGGAGGAAATCGCGAAGATTCGGCGGGAAGAGGCCCGGCGCGGCGCGGCAGCAATCGGCAGTGCCAGCTATCACTGCCTGGAATTCGCCGACTGCGAGATCGTTTTCGATAATGCTGCCCGCCGTCGGGTCGCGGGGCTTCTTCGGTCCATCGATCCCTTTCTCGTCTTCACTACCCCGCCCGACGATTACATGTTTGACCATGAGATCACATCACGCTTGGTACGCGATGCCTGCTTCAACGCTCCGATCCAAAACTATCCGGCGGAGGGGCCGGGTGGCCCGTCGTCGGGAATACCTTACCTCTACTACACCGATGCGATTGAAGGGCATGATATTTTTGGAAATCCATCGCGTGTCACCTGCATCGTCGATATATCGGATCGCATAGAGCAGAAAATCTCCGCGCTCAAATGCCACGACAGCCAGCGTGCTTGGCTGCAGAAACAGCATGGAATGGACAACTACATCGAGTCCATGAAGGACTGGAGCGCCCGTCGCGGCCAGCAGATCGGCGCAAACTATGGAGAGGCGTTCTGCCAGCATCGGGGACATCCCCATCCGCAGGATGATCGGCTTGCGGCTTTGTTGAATGCCCATATTATTACCGATCAGTAATGGACGGCAACTCAGAGACAAAGCCAAAGATCTCCTGCTTCTCCCCAACCAGACCGTCCGGAATCGCCACAACCGCCCATGGCTTTTTCGCGTCCGTAATTTGCACCTCCCTGGGCGATCCTGGAGATCGGGCACGCCGCCTGGTGTCAGCGGGACTGGGAGGCGGCGCGTCGCTATGCCTCCGAAGCGGCAGTGCTGTTCGGCGACCATGAATACCGGTAGTTGACGGGACTGCTGGCGGCACTGGAGAGTTTAGCGGGGGTGGCGGCACAGGGACAGAGCGCGGTCGAAGACTTTTTAGCTCAACGTTGCAATTTCTGGACGGATGATGTGGAACACGATGATCCATT
>JAUJOK010000030.1:47581-70273 GCA_030447685.1 Armatimonadaceae bacterium | reverse complement strand
TTTTTTGTTTCTCTTTCTTTTTCTTTGTTTTTTTGTGTGTTTCTTGTTTTGCCCACCCCATCCACAAAAAAAAACACCCACACTCCTTGTGTCTCGGCGGGTCGTGGGGGGTGGGGGTGTGGGCGGGGGGGGGGGGGGGGGCCCGGGCCCCCCCGGGGGGGGCGGGGCCCCCCCCCCGGCCCCGCAGGCTGTGTTCGCAGAAATCAAAGATTCGGGTTAATGAAAAGGAGGATTTTCACTAAATGAGCATCTCTCAAGCACGCGGTTTTGTCGGCAAGCGCTGCGCGATCACCTGGACCGACCGCTATGGCAATGAGTTCCGCAACGTGGGAACCGTGCAGACGACGCGGTTCGTGCCGATGTACGGCGCATACCTGGTAACAGAAAGCGATGAAGTCAGCCTGGAGAAAGTGACCGACATCCAGACTGTGGAATAGCGCGAGCGGCGTCCGGCGAATCCGTCGCCGGGCCGCCCGCCCGCTGCGGAAAAACGCCTAACCCTTTCCCATCTCCTTCTGAAACTTTTCCAGGCGGCGCACCGTCTGCACGGAAGAGCGCCGCCGCTCCAGCGCCTGTTCTACCTTCAATATCAGCAGCTCGAACACATCGACGCCGGGCAGGTTCTTTTCGACGTAGTCGAACGCGCCGCGCTTCATGCACTCCACGGCATTGGCGACGTTCCCATAGGCGGTGAGCACGATCACCTCGGTGAACACGTCGCGCCCCACCGCGCCTTCCAGGATATGGACGCCGGAGTTCGGGTCGCCCATGTTCATATCCGTAATGACCACGTCAAACGGCTTTACCGCCTCTTTCATCGCCGACAGTCCTTCGTCCTCGGAGGCGGCCACGGTTACGTTGAACCCTTCGCGCTCCAGACGGCGCGCCAGGGACGCGCGCACCTCGTCCTCATCGTCCACCACCAGTATTCGGCACATAATTATCTTTTTATCCTTTGAATTGTTGAAACGCCAAGAACGCCAAGTTTAGAGAAGTTGAAATGACTCTTCTTACCTTGGCGACCTTAGCGTCATGGCGTTTAATCCCCTTCCCGCAGCGGCAGGAAGATCAAAAAGCGCGCGCCCTCGCCCGGCTTGCCGACTTCGACAAGATCGCCGTGGTGCGCCTCAATAATGCCCTTGACAATCGCCAGACCCAGGCCCATGCCCCGATTGCGCGAGGTGAAAAAGGGCCGGAATATCTTGCTCTTGTCTTCCTCGCGGATACCCGGCCCGCCGTCGGCGAACTCAATGCAGGCGTAGGCACCGCCGCGCGGCAGCGAGACCTCCGGCGGCAGCACGTCGCCTGGCCCGACACGCCGGGTCGCCACCTGAAGGCTTCCCCCTCGCTCCTGGAATGTCACCGCATTTTCGATGATCTCGGCGAAAGCTCGCTTCAGCTTCACCGGGTCCGCCTGCGCGGGCAGCGGCTCCTGTGCATAATCGGTCGTCAATGCCACCGGGCCGCGCTTCGGAAAGGTCTCTTCCACCACACTGCGGGTAAGCTCGCTCAGTTCCAGGGGAACGGGGGAAAGAGAGGTGGCCCGCACGAAATCGCGGAATTCCCGCAGCAGCTCTTCCAGCCGGAAGATACCGCGCTTCATGTTCCCGACCAGAAGCGCGATCTGCTCACGTGTGACCGTAACCGGCTCGTGGCCCGGCCCCGTTCCCAGAACGTGCTCCAGTTCGTTCAGGTCGCCTTTGATCGCGAAAACGCGGTTGCCGATCATATGCGAACTCATTGCCGACATCTCGCCCCAGGCGGCCATGCGCTCCGCCTGCACCAGCCGCGCGAACAACTGCGCGTTGTCGATAGCCGCGCCGACCTGGGAGGCGATAGTCAGAAGAACCTGCTCGTCTTCCTCGGTAAAATCGTTCGGGAACCAGGGCGATGTCGAGTTTTTGCGCAGCACGCGCAGCACCCCGACAACTCCGGTCGTCGATCTTATCGGCACGGCCAGAAACGCGCCCGTCTCCTCGTCCTTTAGCTCCTGGTGCAGCCCCTTGTGGCGCGGATCGTTTTTCGGGCTGCCAATGCGGACGGGAACGCCGTGCTCGGCCACCCAGCCGGTCAGCCCCTCGCCTATCTCATAGTAGGCCTTGCCGATCTGCGGCGCGAGCGGCCCGCGCGTCGCCACCAGCACGGCGCGGCGTGTCGCCCGGTCGATCAGGAAGATGGAGCAGTCCTCGAAGCGCAGTATCTCGGCGGCCACATCGGCCACCTTTTTCATCAAAGCGTCGGCGTCGGCGGCGATGGAAAGGTCTTTGCCGTTCTGGATCAGGGCCGCCTGGCGCGCGCTCTTGTCCTCCATCGAGAGGCGCAGCGCCGCCATGTCCGCCAGTACGGACGCGAACGCCTCCTCGTCGGTGGTGAACTCACCGGGCGTCTCGCTTTCCAGGTTGATGACCCCGCGCACGCGCTCGCCCGGCTCGACAATCGGGACGGCCAGCACGGAGCGGATGTCGGCGAAAAACGGCTGGTAGTTCGGGGCGTCCTCCACATCGTCGATACGCACGCACTTGCCGGTCGTGGCGACCCGCGCCGTAATCGTGGTTCCGGTCGGGCCGCGCCGCCCCAGGCGGTTGCGCCGCGCCTCGTCCGTCCAGCCCGCGCCCGCGATAGCGACAATCTCCAGATCGCCGGTTTCGACCTCCGCCAGCGCGATAAAGCCGCGCGTCGCCCCGGTCGCCGTCACCGCCTCTTCTACATAGTTGTCCAGAAGCTCGCTGACACCGCCCCCGCTGACCGCTACCTGTGACAGCCGCGAAAGGCGCGTCAGCTCGGCGCGCACACCTTCGCCGGACGGTCTCCGTCTGCGGGACGCTCGCCGTTCATGGCGCTTTCGGGGTTCTGGTTGAAGGTGGCTGCCATTCCGCCGATAGTATAGCTTATCGCCTCGCGGCTTGGCAAGAACGCTGCTGCGGATGGGGATAGCCGTCCCGAAGTGCACGTACTTCGGGATATTCTTCTCTATGAGAACAATTTTTCTTTCACCCCCTTGACATGCAGGGTTTACCAAGGTAAACTCCCCTTGTTCGTTTACCGGGGTAGATTTACCGGAGGTTGAGGAGAAGAGACCGATGACGCCGCTCCGACTGGGCAAGGTGCAGCTTCAGATAATGCAGATTTTGTGGCGGCACGGACGCGTGACCGCTCGTCAGATCACCGATGAGTTGAGCCAGCAGAGTCCTATCGCCCACAGCACCGTGCAGACCCTGCTGCGTAAGCTGGAAGCCAAAGGCGCGGTCGCCCACGAAGTGGTGGACCGGACATTCGTTTTCGTTCCCCTTCAGGAGCAGGCGGACGTGACCGAGTCGGCGGCGCGCGATCTGCTGACGCGGGTCTTCGGCGGCTCCGTGTATGGCCTGGTCGCTCACCTGCTGCGGCACGAGAAGATAGCGCCGGACGAATTGGCCCGGCTTCGTCAACTTATTGATAAGGAGGGGCAGCAGAAGAAGCCATGACGAATTTCGATGCGCTGATAGGCGCGCTCACCCCATTGTGCCGCACTCTTCTGACCGCCGGTGTGGGACTGCTGGTACAGTCCACGCTCCTTTTGCTGCTGGGGCTTCTGGCCGGGGCCGCGCTGCATCGGCGCGGCTGCCCGGCGGCGGCGGTCTTCGTTTACCGGGCCGCGCTGGTGGGAATCGCGGCGGGCGCATTGCTGTCCCTCGTTTTCGCCGACCGTTTCCGGCCTGTTTGGAGCATCACGCTCCCTTCGGCATCGCCGCCGCCGGAAATGATACTTGCGCCCGTTCCCGGCCTTGCGGAACGGGTCGTGCATCTCAATGCCGCTTCCGTGAGCGGCATCGGTCAACTTTATGTCGCGGCAGCGGCGGCATGGGCGGGAGGCGCGCTCCTGCTGCTGGCGTGGCTGTGTTTGTGTCAGCGGCATATCCTGCGCCTGCGAAACCGCAGCGTGCCGATTTCGGATGACACATCCGCTATCCTGCTGCGCCTTTGCCTGGCCCTGAAGGTGCGCCTGCCGCACCTTCTGATGAGCGCGGATGTTCCGACCCCGTTTCTGGCGGGACTGCGGCATCCGGCCATCTTTCTGCCCGCCTCCTACCGCGCCGACTTTAACGACCAGGAGATGCGGGCGATCCTGATCCACGAACTGACGCACCTTCGGCGAAGCGACTGCGCGTGGAACCTGCTGGCGAAGCTCCTTTGCGCCGTTTTCTGGACACAGCCGCTTTTATGGCTGCTGTGCCGCCGCCTGGAGCAGGCCAGCGAGGAGGTATGCGATCAGGAGGTGGTAGCACGCAGCGGCAGCGCCGCTGGCCCGCTCGTCTATGCCCATTGCCTGCTGCGCCTTGCCGAGCGGCGCGGCGGCGCGGTACTGGGCATGGGTGCTGCTGCGGTGCTGTTTCGCTCCTCGCTCGGTCGGCGCGTCGAGTGGATTTTGCGAGTGTCCCGCCGCCCGGCGGCACCGGATTTATCTTCGTGGTTTCGCGGCACGGCTGCCGGGGGGGCGGTCTGCGCGGTTCTCGGCTCGCTGTTTCTGGTTTCCGCCGCCGCCACGCCCTTTGAGCATCAGCCGGTGTTCGTGGAGCGTAAAGATGTCGTTGTTTATCGCTGGGACGCGCCATCGGGGAAGGAGAGTCTCCCGGAAACGCGCCGGTTCGTCCGTATTCATACATCCGCGCGCGCTACCGAGCCTTTGCACGGCCTACGGGACGGCGGTGCAGTGTCCCTCCGCGAGGTAAGGGTCGTTCAGCAGCGGCTGAAAGCCCCTGCAAAGGACAGGCTGTTTGTTCTGCCCGCCGCCCGAAAGTTTTCGATACGCCGGCAGGTGCTCCCCCGGCTTTCCTCGGAACCCCTTTATTTAGAGGGCCATTCCCAGGACACGCGCTAAAACACAATCTCGTTAGACAGGAGAAAATGAAGTGAAGAAAGTCCTGATCGTTCCTCTGGCAAGCATCGCTATACTGGGTGTCGTTGTCGATTCCCGCGCTGCCTTTGTCGCCCGGCAAAACACTCCCGCTGCCGCCACTGCTCGCCCGGCGACCCGGTCCGCTTCGGATGTGGCCGGGCGCATCGGCCAGGGGGCGGGCGCTATCGTGGTGGCGGATTCGACCGTCGGTAAGGAGCGCGTTCCGCTTCCCGCCGTCCCTGCCACGCCGCAAAACGTGGAGCAGCAGATCGCCGAACTGGTGAAGGCGCTGCCGCAGGGGACGACCTGGGCGAAGCTGTATCTGCCGGGGCCGCCCGCTGGCCGCGCCTGGAGCGGAGACGATGTTGCCGCGTATGCCTTCGCACAAAAGCGTCTGTTCGGACAGGTGGGCACGGCACCCGAAGGTATGATGGAGATTCTGGGCCAGCGTCTGCCCGCCGAGAAGGCGCAGACCCATGTGTCCGGGCTGAACCTGCGGCCCGTGTACCTGATAACGAACCCGAAAGCCTACGCTGTGGCTTCCCAGAATACGGATGCCGCGAGCCAGTGGGCGCGGATGACCCCGGAACAGCGCCAGCAGTACGCGCAGGCACGGGCGGCGCAGCTTCTTTCCGCCGACAATGGGATGCGCCAGGGGTTCATGCAGGAGCACATGATGGTGATGAGCCAGCTTATGCGCCAGATGACCCCGGAGCAGCGCCAGCAGATGATGCAGGGCAGCGGCGCATTTATAGAACTGCGGCGCGGCCCCGGCACGGAAGACCTACACCTCGCCCCGGCCCCCTAAGAAAGACCCCCTGCCCCCAATAATGGGGAGTTCTGAGGCTGCCCTTTTGCTGTCTTCTTTCTCCCCTCTCCCACAGCGTGGGAGAGGGGCTGGGGGTGGGGGCTATCCCCTATTAGGGGGCAGGGAGGCATCTTTTCTCTTCTACCGACCTACCGCGTCGGCAACTTCGGCGGTCGCGCCGGGGAAGACGCCGTTTTGGAGCAGGTCGACGAACGGATGGTCGTCAATCGTCAGCGGCATTTCGATACGGCCCCGGCGGCGGGCGCTCTCATAGGTCGCGAAGATAACCTCGGTGGACTGGATGGCGTTCGCGGCGCTGAGCAGCGGCTTTTTCCCGGCGGAAAGGCTTTCGACGTTGTCGGCGATGGCCCGCGTGATCGCCTTGTCGCCGTGCAGGCCCTCGCTTGATTCGACGCCGTGCATTTCCGTGTCCCCCTTGCCGCGCAGGCGCACATACGGCTCCTGGTTATGCAGTTCGATCATCCCTTCCGTCCCGATCAGGCGGTTAGCGCATCCCACCACCTCGTTCGCGCCGTCGCCGGTAATCAGCAGTCCGGTGACGCCGTTCTGGTACTGCACCTCGCAGAATCCCTGCGTTTCCGTCGGCACGCCGTACACCTTTTTAGGCCGCCGCGCGTCCACCTGCCCGATCACCCACTGGCCCGGCGCTTCGTCGTTATAAAAACCAAACATATCCAGCCAGTGCGTCCCCCAGTCATACATATCGCCGCACGCCCCTTCCAGGCGGCGCAGCTCTCCGATAGCCCCTTCTTTCACCAACTGCCGCGCCTTCTGGAACGATTCCAGAAAGCGGCGCTGATGGTTGAACGTCAACTGGACTCCCCGCTCCCGGCAAACCTGCTCCATCTGCCGGGCCTCGCCCCAGGTCGGAGCCATCGGCTTCTCGCAGTGAATGGCCTTGACGCCCGCCCCGGCGGCGGCGATCACCATCGGCGCGTGCAGATGCGGCCAGGTGCAGATAGAGACGATATCCGGCTGTTCCGTCGCCAGCATCGTCTGGTAATCGTCGTAAATCTTCGCCTGACCCTGCGCGTGCTCCTGGTTGAATAGCTCGGCGCGTTCGGGGACGAGGTCGCAAAAGGCGACAAAGCGGCAGCGTCCGGTGGCGTTGTAGCCGCGTGCGTGCGGGTGCGCCATACCGAAGCCGGTGAACCCTTCCGTGTTACGGGGCCTGCCGGTTCCGATAATCGCGACTTTATACGTCTCGGTAGATGCGTCCATGCGTCATATACTCCCTATGTCTTCTTCTTCGTGGTGCTCTACGCTTCGCCAAAACCGCGACCAGTCCCTCCCCGCGCGCAAAATATCGAGAGGTGCCGAGGGACAGAACGTCCCTCGCTTGGGGGCGCTGCCGCGCCAGGCGTCCTCGCGGACGCAGAAGCGACTCCGACCCGTCCGGCAGGACGGTTAGCCGAAGGCTCACGAGCGAGGGACGTTCTATCCCTCGGCATGTCGCAATTCCGGTGAAAAACGGCACAGAAACGGGTGCAATCACGGTACGTATGGTATCCTGTGAGGTGGTTTCAGATACTTGTCCGCCACACGCTGTTTTCAGGAGTAAGCAAGTTTTTATGCGTCGTTTTCCCGTGATTCTCGTTTTATCTTTGTTTGTCGGAACGCTCGCTGCGCCCGTCGCTTCGGCCAAGCCCCGGTCGCGCCGCGCGCCAGCGGCAACTTTTGCCCCGGTTGAAGTCATCTTTCGCGACCCGGTGGGCAACAAAAAGGACGCCGCCTCGCGCATCGCCCGCAAAGTCCGGCTGGAAGCGGGGGCGATGACCGCCTCCACCTGCGGCCTGAGCGAGGGCGAGGCTTCCCGAAGCCGCGCCAAGTACCTGCTGCGCGCCACCGAATCCGTCGAGGGCGGCTACGACGCCGTCAATATCTACGACCGGGGCATCCTGTCCTGGGGCATCATGCAGTGGGCGTCCCATTCCAACTCGCTTCAGGACGCGCTGTATTATATGAAGGGCCGCCTGCGCGACAAGAACAAGAGCAGGGTATGGAAGACCCTGTTCAAGGACCGTGGTCTGGATGTGCAGCGCGGGCCGGACGGCAGCGCCGCCTTTTTGTCGGCTCGAACGCCACCGGCACCTGGCGGCCCGTGACGGGCATCGACAACCTGCGTGTCCTGTTTCGCGGTACCAAGACCATCGGCAAATACGACCCCGCCACCATCACACGCTGGGCGAAAGTCTTCGCGCGGGCGGGGCGTCAGCCGGTCATCCAGACGCTTCAGGTGGAGTGGGCGTCGCGGCGGCTGTTCTACTGCCTGGACGAGCGGGTGGACGGCCCGTGGCGCGTGCGCGACTTCGGTCGCGGCGATGTTTTTTCCGATGCGCTTTACTTTGCGCTGTGGACCAACAATCCGAACGCCTGCCGCAAGCACTTCCGGCAGGCGGTGCGCCAGGCGCGCACCGTAACCGGCGAGGCCGACCCGAAAAACTGGCCGCCGGGTCTGTTCCCGCTGCTCTGGGAGCATGTCGCCCGGTCGTCCTCGTTCGGCACCTGGCCCCGGCGCACGGCGCAGATCGTGGAGATGGTTCCCGTGGGCCGGGTGGGTCGGAACCGGGCCTATCAGGAGCTGGCATCACGCGGCTGGCGGCTGGATGCGCTGCGGCGCGGCGCGGGCAGCGGCGGTCGCCTGTGGCGGCGCGAGGTGAAACCGCGCGTTCCGCCGAAGCCGAAGACTGCCAGGCCCGCCGCGCCCAAAGCCGTCGCTCCCACGCCGCGCGCGCGCCGCGCCGCAAAAGGCTCCGAATAGCGCCGCCACGATTCCCGCACAGCAGCAGCAGCAGCAACCCCGCAATGAAAATGGTAACGGCGGAACAGGTACGGGCAGCGTACCCGCGAATCCAGGCGGCGGTTAAGCACACCCCGCTTTTGACCGCCGCCGGTGTCGCCGCGCGGGAGGGGAGCGCGGACCGTCTTATGACGCAGGAGACTCGTCCGCGCACCGGCTCGTTCAAGATTCGCCGCGCGACCCCCAAAATCGCCACGCTGACGCCGCACGAACGGGCGCGCGGCGTGGTCACGGCGTCGGCGGGTAATCACGCGCAGGGGCTGGCGCTGGCGGCGCGCGAGGCAGGCATCACGGCCACCGTCTTCATGGCGGAAACCGCGTCCATTGCCAAAATAGAGGCCACCCAGAGCTACGGGGCGACCGTGGTGCTGGAGGGAGTTAACTTCGATGAGGCGGTAGCGGCGGGCCGGAAGTGGGCGTGCGAAACCGGCGCGGTGTGGGTTTCCGCCTATGACGATGACGGCATCATTACCGGGCAGGGATCGCTGGGCGTCGAACTGCTGAACGACCTGCCGGACGTGGACACGGTTCTCGTCCCCATCGGCGGCGGCGGACTTTTCGCGGGTGTCGCCACGGTCATCAAGGCGGCGCGGCCTGCGTGCCGTATTATCGGAGTGCAGGCGGCGGGCGCGGATACGGCGGTGCGCTCCTGGCAGGCGGGAACGCTGCTGCCGCGCGATGAGCCGGTCGCGACCATCGCCGACGGCATCGCCATCAAATCCCCCAGCCCGCGCACGTTCGCCTATATCCGGAAGTACGCCGACGATATGGTCACGGTGACGGACGAGCATATCGCCGAAACGATTCTGCTGCTGCTCACACGGGTCAAGGTCGTGGTGGAACCGGCGGGCGCGGCCTCGCTCGCGGCGCTGCTGGAGCATCCGCATCTGGCGCGGGGAAAGACCGTCGCCGTGCTGTGTGGCGGCAACCTGGACACCAAGCGCCTCGCCGATCTCATCGAGCGCGGTATGATCCGGGCGCAGCGCTACTATCACTTCTTCACCGCCTGCCTCGACCGCCCCGGCGGCCTCGCTAAGCTGCTGGAAACGGTCGCCGGAGAGGGCGGCAACGTCATCGAGGTGACGCACAACCGGATTTCCCCCAACATCCCCTACGACCGCACCGGCGTCGAGATGCTGGTCGAGGTGCGCGACGAAGCCCACATCGCCGACCTGGAGCGCGCCCTGCACGAGCACGGCTACCCGGTGCGCAGACTGGATTAACGACATCTCATTTTGTGGTTGCTTGTGCGCTATTTCCGCTGCCGACAGGCAAAACGAGCGCTTTACCGTAAAAGGGGATACAATGAACTAACGGATAGATTCTATTTCTTCTGCCAGACCGCGAGGCGCTCGTGCCTTCCTTCTTCCAGTCGATCTGTTTTTATGACAGAGGAAGAGCAACAAAGAGCGCTGCTGTGGCTGCCGTGCGTGTCTCACCCGCACCCCCGAAGTCACCGGACCGGTGACAGCACTCCCAGCGCCCCCTTTCTTAGCTCCCTCATCAGGGAGAACCCGATGGTAAACCAGAATAACGGCGGCAACGGCGCAGCGGCTCACGAAGACGCCAAACCGCAAACGATTCAGCAGAACCTGGAGGCGCAGGCGCAGGGCAGGCTGCGCGGCGGTCAGCTTTCCACCTACGCCTGCGCCGAATGCGGCGGCACACTGTGGCAGATAGAGGAGAACGGGCACCTCCATTTCCAGTGCCATGTCGGCCATACCTACTCGCCCCAGGTGCTTTTGCAGCAGAAGGCGGTGCTTTTAGAAGCGCTGCTCTGGTCGTCGGTGCGCACGCTGGTCGAGAAGGGCACGCTCGTGCGGCAGATGGTCAACCGGCTGCCAGCGGACGCGGACCCCGAACAGCGGGCGCGCATCGAGCAGATGGCCCGGTTAGACACCGAGCAAGAGCAGGCTCTGCGCCGGATGCTGGAGGCGTATCCGAATCCCAGCGCGCAGGGCTACATCGTTACCGAAGCGCTCGAAAAGGCGTAGAGGGTGAACTTGCAAGGCAACGCATCAGCCACAAGCACCTCTTCTCCTCCCGAGGGCCGGGTTTATGAGGAGGCGGCAGCAGGGCACAACTCTCCCATAATGCCCGGCAGCGGACACGATGTGGTGGTGATCGGGGCCTCCGCCGGAGGCGTTGAAGCCCTGATGGAACTGGTGTCCGCGCTTCCGCCTGACCTGCCTGCCGCCGTACTGGTGGTGCTGCATGTGCCCGCCCGCATGCCCAGCCGCCTGGCGCAGATACTGGATCGCGCCGGTCCGCTCCCGGCAGCCGCTGCCATTGACGGAGAGACCATCGAGCACGGGCGCATCTATGTTGCGTCCCCGGACTGGCATCTGGTCGTGCAGGAAGACGGGCAGCGCCTCCGCCTTTCCCACGGCCCACATGAGAACCATACCCGCCCCGCCATTGACCCGCTGTTTCGCAGCGCCGCCCGCGCCTTTGGCCCGCGCGTGGCGGGAGTGATTCTTTCCGGCGCGTTGAACGACGGCAGCCGGGGAGTGGCAGCGGTAAAAGCGCACCGGGGCATTGCACTTGTGCAGGACCCGAACGAGGCCCAGGTGGGGAGTATGCCGCGTGCGGCGCTGGCAGCCACATCGGTAGATTATGTTCTGCCAGTGAAGGAGATTGCGGCGCGGCTGGCGCAACTGGCGATAGAAACAGTTACGGATGAGGAGAAAGCCGGTATGCCTACCCAGGAAGATGCGGCGCGCCAGATAATCAATAATGACCTCGAAGCGCAGGCGCAGGGGATTGTCCGCAGTGGGCACGGTGCCCTCTATGCCTGCCCCGAGTGCGGCGGTGTCCTGTGGCAGATAAGCGAGCATGAAGTCCTCCATTTCGAGTGCCACACCGGCCACACCTATTCGCCCCAGAACCTGCTGATGCTAAAGTCGCAGATGCTGGAGGCGACGCTCTGGGCGGCGGTGCGTCTGCTGACGGAGAAAGCGACACTTTCCCGCCAGCTTAGCGCCGAGTATTTGACGGAAGGGGCCGAGTCGCAGCGGGCGCGCATCGAGGAGATGACGCGGCTCGACGAGCAGAAACGGGAAACGCTTCAACAGATGCTGGAGGCGTCTCCGAACCCGACCGGTCAAGCCTACGCTGTCGAAGAGGCATTGGACCAAGGGCAGGACCCGCAGAACCCCTCCCCAGGCGGCAGTTAGTCCCTGCTTTGCCCCTGCCCGCTTGAAGAACGAAGCTGCCTTCCCGCCGTATTGAAGAGGAGCGATTACCTCGGATACCGGAAATGGCCGGTGATCTTCCAGCGGGTCAGGCAGTCTTCTTCCGCGCACGCGGACAGGTTATGAATCACCAGAGGAATGCCGCTCGCGCTGCGCCGGTCGGACAGGATGCCGGTGTGATCCAGGCCGCTGTCCAGCTTCCAGCAGACAACGTCGCCGGGCCGCCACTGCGACAGCGTCCCCGGCGATACCTCCCGTGTCAGGGAAACGCCGTGCCGCGCGAAAAAGCGCATCTGGTTGGGCACGCGGCGATGGTCGATGTTTGCATCCGGGCGGCGCAGCCCCCACTTCTTCGGGTAGGTCGAAAAGTTACGCCGCATATCCTGGTGAATCAGCCGCTGTAAATCATACCCCGCCGCCCGCAGTGCGCGCACCACCACATCCGTGCAGGCCCCTGTGCCGCGCGGCACGTCGCCGCCGGGGTAGGGGATACGAACGTAGGCCGGGTCATAAATATCCCCGATCTGCTTCTTCGCACCCGCCACGATTTTATCGGCGACTGCGCGTGCCGGGGCCGCCGGACGATCACGCCGGGGCGTCGTCGGCGGGTTCGCTGCTGCCCGCGCTTCCGGGCGCGGCCCATTGCAGCCGCTCGTCGCCAGAACGATTATCAGACCCGGAAGCATTCCGCCCATTTTCTTCACTGTTTCTGCTCCTGCTCCGGCAGAGCGCGCGTTTGTCTTGCGTCCATCCATCTTTGGAATCGAACGGAGAGTACGTTCATCAGAATGATCGTGATGAGGAGCAGGCCCATCCTTGGCAGAAAGTGCTGAAAAAGTTTCCACCCGGTCACGCGAATATCCATATAGAGAACGGCTGCATTGGCTGACATTGCGACAACAAAGGCCAGTACCTTCGCCGCAAAACCTGTTTTAGCCATTTCCGGAACCGGCGGCAGCGGTTTGCCCTGAACCTCTCCTTCATGCACCGGTAGGCCGAGACTGTCAGGAAGCGTGGTGACAGAAGCCTCCTCCTGCCGCCACGCCTCGATTCTCTCACAGAGCGCATTCGTTTTCTGGTGCATCTCCTTCACTGAGCGCACATCCCGCGCTTCCAAATTGAAGAAGTGAAGTATGCCTTTGGGTTCCGCGTGCCAGGTCACATAGATGCGTGGAAATTTCTGTCCCGATACATTCTGGTGAGTACGCACTTCCGTCTTTTCTACCTGCTCAGAGCGCAGCGAGAAGGCGGACAGGTCGCCCCGGTATGTCATCAGTCCATTATGAATATCCAGGAATCCAATGTCCCAACTGGTTTCCGACCCAAAATCCTGGGCCTCCGCTCCGGGCGAGAAGCCAACATGCGGTAAGTGGCCCAAAGCCATGCCGTAATCGGCTTCCAGCTTAGGCTGAACCTTCCTTTGAAGCAGCGCCATGTGCCAGAAGGTTGCGCGGAAGACGGCAGCAAAAAGCGCCCCGAAGATGAGTGCCGCCCCGCCCAGAACTATCGTCGCCGCCACTGGCCCTGTGCCTTTTGGCGCAAATAGGTGAAGCAGCCAGAACACCAGGGGAAAACCAAGGTAGGCGGGCGCAAAGGCCGCTATCCCCACAAGCAGCCCGCACCAACGCCGAAGCGACTGCGTATAGAGGGGAGCGCTGTTTCCGGAGCGATAAGCTGTTCTTGCTTCAGGGTTCATTCCAAGCAGCCTTCCTGGCCCGTCTTACTTCTGCTATGGTCGCCGCAGAAGCAGCACCCAATCCTGGGTGTCGGGGGCAGCGAAGCGGTTCGAGTCTGTGGGGGACGCCTCTTTCCGCTGGCCGGTGCGCGGGTCGAACCATTGGGCGTGGGTTTTTTCTGCGGCCACGCCGGGCGCGAGCGTGATTTCGCCGCCGACCGGCAGGTAGAGAACGGCCACCGAGCCGTCCTCGGAGCGGGCGGCGGCGACGAACCGAGCCGGGTCATCACTACTCGGCTGCGCGGCAAGTATCTCCTGCGCCGGGCGAAGCGTCCACCACGGCAGCGAGGTAAACAGTTCCGCCAGGCGCTTCATGTCCGCGCTGCCGGGCAGGGAAAGCCCTTCGCGCCAGGTCGGGGCGATGCCGGTGCCGGGATGGTCTGTCGGCGGCTCCCCGACCGCCGTGTGCCAGCTCCAGACGCCGTGCCCGCCGTAGGTCACACCCGCTGGGGGCGTGCTGAGCAGGCTCCAGTAGGAAGCGCGACGTATGCTGTAGGCCGTGTGCGGCTTCTTGGATTGATACGACGTATGCGCCTCGTAGGGCGGCTCCAAGTTGATGATGGGTCGCGCGGGCGGCGTGCGCCACGCCTGCGCGGGCGGGCCGGAGTGCAGAAAGCGCAGCGCCCTTTCATCGTCGCCATGGCCGCTTTGATACCCCAGCACGTCCAGCCACTCTTCATTCGCCCAGCTTGCCCAGGGCCAGTTCATACCCGTCGGATGCGTCGTCACCGGCGCGGGATGTGCGTCCTTTCCGCCGAATACCGCGCGCCCGACACGCTTCCAGCGTTCCGTGGTCGCCTCATTGTACGGATTGTCTCCGGCCAGAATCCAGAGGACGTGGTGCGCGCCGTACCGGGCGATCTGATAACGGACCAGGCGGACAATATCGTCTTCCGACAGGTACTTGCCGGGGTCCTTGTCCGTCAGCGACCAGATTAGAACGGGGGCCGCCAGCATCCCCTGCGCATTGATGGCGTCCATGCGCGCGTCGAGCCGCCGGAAATAGCGCGGGTTGATACGGATATTCTCCCGGCCCGTGAAAGCCGTTTCCCCTTCAGCGTCTGTCAGTGCGGTTCGCCAGGGGGCGAGCGTGTTGAACTGAACCACCGAAAAACGCTTGCCCGCGCGCTCGTTCAAATATTCCGTCCAGTCCTCGGTTTTAGAAAGCTGTGGGCCGGTCCAGACTGTGTCGCCCAGCCAGAAGAACGGGGTGCCGTCCGCGTGCTGGAGATAGCGTTTATTGGCCGAGACGCGCAGAGGGCCGTGCTTCAGAAAGGGATTGTGCGTTGCGCTGGCGCTGCTGCTGCGACGGCAGGAGAAAGTCCCGCTTTCCCCGTCCAGTCCCTTTACCGGCGGCTCGGAGCGCGTTTCGTAGCGCCAGTCACCCTCTTCGTCAGGCAGGAAGCGGACGCCCCAAGTCTTATCGCCGTCCCAGTATCCCGAAACCGTATGGCGCTTGCCGCCGGGCGCGGTCAGTTCTACGGTAAGCTGCGTGTCGGGCGAGGCATCGCCGCCTTCCGCCGTGAACGAGCGCCCCCAGCGCCCCCACAGCGGCGCGGCTTCGGCGGCATCACCAGCGGTCAGAACGGTAAAGAAGAGGAGCAGGGAAAGACAGGCAATTATCCACATAAGCGGGGTTTTCTCCATCGAGGTGTTGAAGGGTATTTTGGCTTAACCGCGCCGGGTTCCTCTTTTGCGAGGGAGCAGAGGTTATTCGGCAGCGGCGGCATCGTCCGAAGCCAGGAACGCGCCCCGGTATAGATCGGCGCGGCGCACGGTTCCCGCGTCGCCCGGAGTAAGCAGCACCGTCACCACATCAAAGCGCAGGGGAATGTCGTCGGAGAGTTCGTGACGCGCCGCATACGCCATAGCCAGGCGCGTTATTTGCCGCTGCTTGGCCGGTGTCACCGCCTCGCCGGGCGCGACCGCCGCCGCCGCTGCCGCCTGTCCCCCCGTGCGGCGCGTCTTCACCTCCACAAAGCACAGCGTCGGCCCGTCCCAGGCCACAATGTCGAGTTCGCCCGTCAGCCCGCGTGTCTTCCCGAATCGGATATTGGTGTCCACGATGCGGAAGCCGCGCCGCTCCAGCAGTTCCTGCGCTGCCTCCTCACCCTGCCGCCCACTTGCCGCCCGCCCATCGCCCTTCGTGGAAGCCATGCCGTTATTGTAAAACAGGAAGGAAAACTATGGCAAGCGCGGCATCCGAAGCGGGCATCCGTGAAGCCGGTTTGGCAAAAAACCTGCTTTCTTTTACTTCGTGCATTGTCACGGCGATAGGTATAGGTAGTTGGGAACCAGACCAATAGATTACCCGCCCCCCATAGAAAGATACAAGAATCATGAACGACAGGTTAGAGATCACCAAACGCCGGACTGGCGCGACCTCGCCATGAACGAGGCGCTGCGCGGGTTCGACTATGGTGAGAACCTGGATGCGCTGCTGAGCGCGATCCGCCGGAACAACCCGTGTGCCGGAACGCTGATGGTTAACCCAGATCGTATTTCGCTGCTGCGCTTCCTTCAGGAAAAGACGCAGGGGTTTCGCCCGCTGGTCCGTAGCACCGACGATTACCGGGACGAGGGTATCTATCCCTATACCGGATGGTATGAGGTGTTCTGGGAGGGTGCGCGCATTGAGATAGCCTTTACGCCCAACTATCGTAACCGTGAAACAGTGTGCATTGGGGATGATTCGGGGACTCTGGTACGGTTCGCGGCGGCGTTAACCGAGTACACGCTCCGCCCACGGGGGCGATGCCTGCGCTACGCCGATGGTTGGGAGAACGCCGCCGAACTGGACGCGGAAATCGAGAAGGTGACCTGGGACGATATTGTGCTGGCACCGGGCCTGATGACCGGCGTGCGCGCGGCTGTCGAGTCCTTTTTCCACCAGCGAGACGCCTTCGCCGCAATGGGTTTTGCCTGGCGGCGAGGCATCCTGCTGATCGGCCCGCCGGGAACCGGAAAGACAATGGTCTGCAAGGCGGCGGCGGCAGCGTTGCCCGAACTGCCCTTTCTTTATGTGCGAGATCTGCGGGAAGAGGATCATCAGGAGGCGATAAAGGCGATTTTCAAGCGGGCGCGCAGACTCGCACCGTGCCTTCTGGCTTTTGAGGACATGGATGGGCTGGTAACCTCGGAGAATCGCACCGTGTTTTTGAACGAGATGGACGGGTTCCAAAGCAACGACGGACTGCTCGTCATCGCCTCATCGAACCACCCCGGCAAGATTGATGAGGCGATGCTCAAAACGGCCTTCGCGCTTTGACCGCGTCTTCCACGTCGGCCTGCCCGGCCCTGAGGAACGGCAGCGTTATTGCGAGCAGGTACTATCCCGCTCCTCGCTGACCCGGCGTATTGCCCCGGAACTGGATGTGATCGAATTAGCCCGCCAGATCGCCGAGCGCACGGATGGCTTCACTCCCGCTTATCTGAAAGAGGCGCTTGTTTCCGCTGCGCTGCATCAGGCGCAGGAGGGGCGACTCTGCTGGACACCCGTTTCGCCACATCGGTATTGACCCAGGTGGACGAACTGCGCCAGCATCTGCGTCACATGCGTGACCCCGATGCCCTGGCCGAGATGCACAGCAGCGAGAACACTATCGGCCTGCGACGGTAATCGGGCAGAGCCGAGGAGGTATGTTGTCTTCCTCAGCTTTGAGAGGGCAAAGTGTGCCGGGCGGCGGGGGCAAAGGAGTGGCGCAGCAAGCCTTTTGACAGCTTATACCGTGGCGGGGTCTACCACTGCGATGTTCGTGTAACGGGCAAAGTCGCTCGTGTTGAAGGTCAGAAGGTGAGTAATGTTGTGGGCCTGCATGGCTGCCGCAATATAGCAGTCATGCACCTGGACACCAGAAACACGGTATTGAAATACCAGCCGTCGCCACTCCTGATACACGGATACTTCTTCCAAGAGCAGGCTGAACAGGCTTTCGATGCGCTGCACTTCCGCCTCTACCTGGGCATGAGAAAATCCTAAGAGACGGTTTGAAAATTCTCAGTTTCTCGCCAATCTTCGCAGCATGAGCCGAATCATCGCCAGGTAGATCATCGCCTCGCTGCTCTGGGGCAACACTTCATAATCTTTGGACAGACGCCGACAACAACACAGCCAGGCAAAGGTGCGCTCCACAATCCAACGATGCGGCAGTAGCACAAAGCCTTTCTGCTCCTCTTTGCGCAGCACCGGCGTGAGCACAAACTGAAAATGCGCCACTACCCAGACCAGCAACTGACCTCTATAGGTGCCATCTACCCAGATGCGGCGCAGTTTCTTGCACGACCCGCTCAGGCGACGAAACAACAGACGCGCTCCTGCCGGATCGGACACCGAGGCGGCGGTGACTGCCACTGCCAGCACCAGACCCAAAGTATCGACCAGCAGGTGCCGCTTGCGCCCCTTGATCTGTTTGCCGCTGTCATAGCCGCGCACGCCTGCTACCTGCGTGGTCTTGACGCTCTGGCTGTCCAGCGCCCCGGCTGTGGGATGCTTGTGCCGCCCTGCTTTTTGCCGTACCTGTGCCCGCAGCCGCTCATGAATGCGTCTCCACGTGCCGTCGTCGCGCCATCTGCCAAAGTAGTAATACACGCTCTGCCAGGGTGGGTACTCTCGGGGCAGCAGTCGCCACGCGATGCCGCCCACCAGCAGGTACAGCAGGGCATTGACGACCTGGCGCATTTCCAGCAGGCGCGGCCTGCCACGGCGTTTTGCCGCAGGAATCAGGTCTCTGATACAATGCCATTGGCGGTCGGTCAGGTCGGTGGGGTAGGTAGAGGTAGTCATAACCACAGCCTATCCCGCCATCGGGCTGACCGCTAAGAATTTTCAAACCGTCTCTAAGCCATTTCTCTCTGTGGGTCGGGTGCAGACATTCCAAAACTCGCGGATGTTCTGGGGAAGGTAGTACAGAATTTCACCGGCAACGAGCAGGCGTTGGATGGCCTGCTTTGCAGTCTCGTGCATGGGGTGTTCAGTTTGAACACCTCGAAGAAGAATATTGGTATCTACCTGATAAGACACTATCCCCGATCCTCATCATCACTGTAGATGACGGCACGACTATCGTCCAGCAGCGGTTTTACCGGGGGGCGCGGCAGGGATGTCCAGGCGTCAAAGGCGGCAAGTCGATCCTGGGGCGTCGGGGCGGGAGACGGTTCTTCAGCAGGCAGTATGGTAACGCGCAGGCGGTGTCCGTCAAATTTGTCTGCCTGCGAAACAATCTCGTCCCAGGTTCCCTCGATAGTCTCCGGCGCTGTCGGCATCGTTTTTTCGCCTCCTTCCGAATAGCTTGTTATCTCAGTATAACCTATCGTTTCTGGCTTACCTGTCCTCACTCCGACGTGTGCCGGGCGACGGGGGCGAAGGAGCGGCGGTGGAGGGGGCAGGGGCCGTGCTGTTCGAGCGCGGCAAGGTGTTCGGGCGCGGGGTAGCCTTTGTGACGGGCGAAGCCGTATTCGGGGTACTGCTCGGCGCAGGCGCACATCAGCCGGTCGCGCGTCACCTTGGCGATGATGCTGGCGGCGGCGATGGAAAAACAGCGGTCGTCGCCTTTCACTACAGCCTGGCAGCAGGGATGCAGGTCGGGCACCGGCAGGCCGTCCACCAGAACCGCGTCGACGGGAATCGCAAGGGCGTGGAGCGCGCATCGCATAGCCTGGTGGGTGGCGCGCAAAATGTTCAACCGGTCGATTTCCGCCGCCTCGACCATGCCGATACCCACGGCCAGGGCTTCCGTTAAAATACGCGCCTCCGCACGTTCGCGCGCCACTGCCGACAGCTTTTTGGAGTCGCGGATGCCCGCGCCGTCGAAGTCCGGAGGAAGGATAACGGCGGCGGCCACCACGGGGCCTGCCAGCGGGCCGCGTCCGGCTTCGTCCACACCCGCCACGTACGTTCGGCCCTGCGCCCACAGCGCGCGCTCCCAGGCCCACCGGTCACCGCTGCTGCTGTCGTCACCCGGCGGCGGCGGCTTGAAGTCACTCACTGCCGTCGTCACGGGCGATGCGCTTGATGCGCCCCGGCGGCCAGAACACCAGTTCCGCGCGCCCGACCACCCGATTGGCAGGCAGCATTCCCCATTTGTGCGAGTCGTGCGACTCGTTGCGGTTGTCGCCCATCACGAACAGATGGCCGGGCGGCACGGTCTGGGGCGCATACCGGTAGGCCGGGTCCTCGGCGACAAAGCATTCGCAGAGCATAACATGGTTCCGCAGGACTTTCCCCGGCACGATAAATACATGCCCACCGGTCTTGTTTGCGGCGCGGGCAAACTCCTCTTTGGTGACACGGCGTGTGCCCAGCCAGATGGCGTCCGTGGTCAGGCGCAGGGTGGGGGCGCTGGTCGGGTCGCTGACACTGCGGCCCGCGCCGAGTACGGAGCGTACTTCGTCGCGCGTGTACAGCGTCGAGCGCGGACCGTCCCCGATCTGGACATAGCCCTCTTTGACCTCGATAACATCGCCGGGAAGTCCGACCAGGCGTTTAATAAAGTCTTTTTCGTCCGGGGAAGCCGCGCGGGGCGCGCGAAACACAATCACGTCTCCGCGCTGCGGCGAACCGACGCGGTAGCCCCACTTGTTGACCAGAATGCGGTCGCCTTCCCACAGGGTCGGGTGCATGGAGCCGCTGGGGATAAAAAACGTCTGGGCGACAAAGGGCCGAAGAATCAGGAAAACGAGGACGAGCGCGATCAGGACGGATTCCAGCAGATCGGAAAGGAAGCGCCCGGCGGCGACACGCGTTGTACCCAGTGCGGCGCGTGTCGCCGTGAGCACGGCGACAATGATGAGGATCGTCTGCGGGGATACGCCCGCGATACGGTCGGTTAACTGTTCCATAGGTGAAGAGTTGAGCATTGAGAGTTGAAGGTTGAGCGTACAAGCGCATTCCCTCAACTCTCAACCCTCAGCACTCAACTATTTACCGTTTCTGTTACCGGCGCAGTTCCTTGATACGCGCCGCCTTACCCACGCGAGTACGCAGATAGTACAGCTTCGCCCGGCGCACCGCGCCGCGCCGCGTCATATCGATCCGGTCGATACGGGGTGAATGCACGAGGAACGTGCGCTCGACGCCCACGCCGTTGGATACTTTGCGTACCACGACCGTATCACGGATGCCCTCGCCCCGGCGGGCGAGCGCGACGCCTTCGAATATCTGGATACGCTCTTTGCCGCCTTCGACGACTTTCACATGAACACGCAGCGAGTCACCGCCGCGAAACTCCGGCACATCCGCCTTCTGCGCCGCTTCAATGTCATTGATGACGTTTGCCATACGGAAACCTCCCGTTTTGGTTTTTGATTTCGGCGCACCCCCCGGCGGTCAACCGGCATCCGATAAAATGCCGCTGACACAGGTTCGTCACCACGACGCGGGAACGATTTCCGCGCGCCGCACTATTGCCCGGCGATTTTATTCGCCCGGCAAAATCTCTTCCCGATCCGCCGCGTCCAGCAGCTTCTGGTCGGCGGGCGACAGCGGAAGCAGCTTTTCCCACAAATCCGGGCGGCGGTCGCGGGTGCGCCGCAGCGCCTGCCCCCGCCGCCACTTTTCAATATGGGCATGATGCCCCGACAGCAGGACGGGCGGAACCGCCATCTCCCGAAACAGTGCCGGGCGCGTATAGTGCGGGTATTCCAGCAGCCCCTCGCTGAACGACTCCTCGTGCGGCGATGCCTCATTGCCCAGCACACCCGGCAGCAGCCGCGCCACCGCATCCAGAACCACCAGCGCGGGCAGTTCGCCGCCGGTCAGCACGTAATCGCCCAGCGAGATTTCGCGCGTCACCAGCGCCTGCCGCACCCGCTCATCCATGCCCTCATAATGCCCGCACAAAATCACCAGGCGTGGAAAAGCGGCCAGTTCCTGCGCCATCGCCTGCGTGAACGGCTCGCCGTCCGGGGCCATGTACAGCACCGGCGGCGGCGGCGACGATTCTGCGCCCGCGTCCGCCGCCGTAATCGCTTCCACCGCCGCGAACAGCGGTTCCGGCTTCATCACCATGCCCGCGCCGCCGCCGAACGGATAATCATCCGTAACGCGATGTTTGCCCGCCGCATAATCGCGCAGATTGTGGACGCGCACGTCTAAGAGGCCCGCCGCCTGCGCCCGTCCCGCAATCGAAAAGCCCGCCGCGCCGGATACCATCTCCGGGAATATGGTCACGATGTCCACGCGGAGGCTGCGGTTCTGGCCCCCCCCGCCCCCAATAATGGGCGACCGTCGCCTGCGGGGGGTGTCGGAAAGAGCAGTACCCTCTTTCTCCCCCTCTACCACAGCGTGGGGGAGGGGGTTGGGGGGAGAGGGCCAGGCGGGGGTGGCCTCTTCTTCCTCACTCATCCTTACGGAGACCGGGAATGTCGCGCACCACCATCCGCCGCGCCGCCAAATCTACGGAAGCGACAATCGCCTCCACCGCCGGAATCAGCGCCAGCGGCGTTTCATACACATCGTTGGCGGGGCCGAAATAGACCTGCGTAATCGCCCCCAGATCCTGCCCGGACTCCGTCACCACCGAAAGCCCCAGCAGATCGCCCTCATAATACGCATCCGGGGGGAGAGTCGGTAATTGATCGCGCCGGATATACACCCGTACGCCGCGCAGCGCCTCCGCCGCGTTGCGGTCGCCCGATCCGGCCACTGTCAAAAGCGTCTGCCGCCGGTGGGTTCGCGCCGACGTGATGCGCCGCCGCTCTTCGCGTCCATCACCGTAACGAAGAATGACGGCGGGCAGTCGGGCCAGCTCCGTGGGCGTTTCCATCAGCGGATTCATCCGTACCTCGCCCTGGACACCGTGCGGAGACGTAATCTCGCCTACCAGAACCAGGTCGTCCCCGCTGCTTGCTGCTGCTTCCGCCGTCATTCCTACTCTCGAATCGGCTTACGCGACGATCTCGACGTAAACCTTTTTCTTATGCTTCATCGCGGCGGCTTTGGCCACCGTGCGGAGCGCATTGGCGATGCGCCCCTGCTTGCCGATTACTTTACCCAGGTCGTCCGGGGCGACGCGCACTTCGTAGGTCGTGGCGTCATCGCCGGGTACTTCGTTTATATTAACCTGTTCGGGATCATCCACCAGTTCCTTTACCAGGTACTCGATAAGCTGCTTCAACTTGGCCCTGCTCCCTAAGACGCAACGGAACCGTGACCACGAACGCAGCCCGGCTCCGATAGCGATTTTGTTTGGTTTTACCCGCTTACGCGGGGTTTTCCGCAGCAGGCTCGGCAGCGACAGGCGCAGCCTCGGCGGAAGGGGC
>JAUJOK010000030.1:13004-47481 GCA_030447685.1 Armatimonadaceae bacterium | reverse complement strand
CGCTCTATAATGCCCTGCCGCTTCAGCAGCGCCGCTGCGGTGTCGGTCGGCTGCGCGCCCACACTGAGCCAGTAGCGTACCCGGTCCTCTTTGAGAACCAGCTTCGGCTCGGTTTCGGCGGCGACGATGGGATTGTAATACCCCAGCGACTCGATATACCGACCGTTGCGCGCGCGGCGCGAGTCGGCGGCCACCACATGATAAAACGGTCGCTTCTTCGCGCCGTCGCGGCGCAGGCGAATTTTAACAGACATTCCGATTTCCCCTCTTGGATACGTTGTTGCGGTGTGCGGGCGTTACCAGGCGGCGCTCGCTTTCGCGTCAGCCGCGCCCGAAGGGCATGCGGAACCGATTGCCGCCACCCTTCCCCTTCTTGTTCTTCTTGCTTTTACCCGGGCCGTGACCGGGCATTGGGGCCATGCCGGGCATCTTGCCCGAAGCCATTCCCCGCATCATCTGGCGCATCTGGTCGAACTGGTTCAAAACCTTGTTCACTTCCTGAACCGTGGTGCCTGAACCCAGCGCGATACGCCGCCGCCGCGAGCCGTTCAGCAGGGCCGGGTCGCGGCGCTCCTGTTTGGTCATCGAGCGGACAATCGCCTCGAAGTGCGCCAACTGTTTCTGGTTCTGATCCAGATCGATGTCCTGAAGCTTATTGCCCAAGCCCGGAATCATCTTGAGAATCTGATCCAGCGGCCCCAAGCGCTTCATCTGCTCCATCTGGTCGAGATAGTCCTCGAAATCGAACTTTCCGGCCCGGAGCTTCTTTTCCATCTCCACGGCCTTTTTTTCGTCGAGGGCAGCTTCGGCTTTCTCGATCAGGGTCAGCACATCGCCCATGCCCAGAATGCGTCCGGCCATGCGGTCCGGGTGGAACACTTCCAGCGCGTCCAGCTTCTCCCCGATACCGACAAACTTGATCGGCTTGCCGACCACCGAGCGAATTGAGATCGCCGCGCCGCCGCGCGCATCGCCGTCTATTTTCGTGAGAACGAAGCCGCCGACCGACAGCGCCTCATCAAAATCGCGGGCCACATTCACCGCGTCCTGGCCGGTCATCGCGTCCAGAACGAGCAGAATCTCGGACGGCTGCGTCGCCTCCCGGATATTCTTCAGCTCGTCCATCAGCGCCTCATCGATATGAAGACGCCCCGCCGTGTCCAGAATCACTGTGTCGCCGTTGTTCGCCTTCGCCCAGGCCACCGCCTCGCGCGCGATACGCACCGGGTCGGCGACACCCAGCGTGAAGACCGGCGTCTTCACCTGCTCGCCGACCACCTGAAGCTGTTTGATAGCGGCAGGCCGCTGCACGTCGCAGGCCGCCAGCACCGGGCTGCGTCCCTGCTTCCGAAGGTGCATCGCCAGCTTCGCCGCGAGCGTCGTCTTGCCCGCGCCCTGAAGCCCGCACAGCATGATAACCGACGGCGGTCGGGGCGCAAGCTGAAGCGGCGTCGCGGCGGCGTCCTCGCCGCCCAGCAGGTTGACCATCTCATCGTGGACGACCTTGACCACCTGCTGCGCCGGGTTCAGACCGTCCAGGATGTTCTCGCCGACGGCGCGCTCGCGCACTCGCGCCACGAAATCCTTGACCACCTTGAAGTTGACATCCGCTTCCAGCAGGGCGAGCCGAATCTCGCGCAGCGCGGCGGTCACATCCTCTTCCTTGAGGGTTCCCGAGCCGCGCAGACGCTTAAAGGCCGCTTGCAGTTTGTCGGACAGGCTTTCGAACATAATCCCTCAGACACGATAACGCCCGCGCCCAGAACAGAGACCCGGGCCGGGCGTTGTGTCTCAACGTTTGGCGATTCCTGACGGAATGCAATCCAGTCTACAGTATAATAAGACTGTTGTCAATGGAGAGCGACGCTCCCGTCCGTTGCCCCGTCCCTGAAGGAACGGTCTGTTTCGTGGGGAGAAGCCCCATCAATGGGGCTGATGACTGCGCCACACGGGCGTCCGCTCATTGTCAGCCCCGTTCACGGGGCTTTTCTGGACGAAACAGACCGTTCCTTCGGGGACGGGGCCAAAGTCATCGTAACCGTGCAGCAGTCACCGCCCACACCCACCGCCCCGCGCGATACCACCTTTGACATTTTGAAGGGCATCGGCATCCTGGAGGTAATGCTGCACCATCTGCTGTCCCACTCCGTCCGCAAATTCGCCGTCGCCGGTTCGCCGGAAGCATGGGCGATGACGATAGCCAACCGCGTCTTCCACTTCGCCGTCCCTGCCTTTCTGCTGGTCTCCGCTCTGCTGCTGGCGCGCAGCCTGGCATCCAGGCCCAGGCCGGACTGGAAGCGGTTCTACCTGCGCCGTGCCCAGCGCACGCTCTGGCCGTACCTGCTCTGGTCGGTCGTGTATATCTTCTTTCGCGTCCTGATCGTGCGTATCGGCGATGATGTGGCTCCCGCGCCGGTCACGCTCCCGTGGGGCGTCGTCACCCTGCCGTTCCTGCTGGCGGACGCTAAGGGCCTGGCCGAAGACTTTTTCTGGGGCAAAGCCTATTACCACCTGTATTTTTTGGTGGTGCTTCTTCAGTTCTCCCTGGCCTTTCCGCTGTTTCTCTATCTTCTGCGCCGCTGCTTTCGCTTGCGATTCGGCGGCGCGCTGCTATTGTCAGGCGCTCTCCAACTGCTAATCTATATCGTGCAGGCGCGCTACGTTCGCGCGCCGTATCCGGCATCGCTGATGCTCTGGTACCTTCCGCCCATCTTCGCAGGCGTCTGGCTCGGCCTGAACTGGGCGGCGTGGCCGCCGGTGTGGCGGGCGTGGCGCGGGTTTATCGCTCTGGCGACACTGATCGGCTTCGGCATTTACATGGGGCTGTCGGTCAGCAGTTTACGCGGGGAGAGCATTTCCAGCCTGTGGTTCAACGCAGCGTTTAACGTCTACACCACGGGCATTTCGCTGCTGCTCCTGGCCGGGGCGGGAAGGCTGGCGGCGGCGCGGCGCGGGGGATGGGTGGCGCGCGTCGGGGACTGGTCGCTGCCGCTTTTCCTCCTTCACCCCCTGGTGCTTTTTCTGCTCAGCGGCCCGACCATCAGCCGCGTGTGGGACGCGCTGCCGCTTGCGCCGCTCTGGGTCGGCCTGGCGATGTTCGCCGTCACCTGGGGGCTTGCCGCGCTCACTCATAAGCTGCGCGTAGATGTTTTCCTTTTCGGACGAAGCTTATCGCCCGGCCAATCCGGGGGATAGCCGCCTGCCGAGCGGGTTGTAGGAGCGTTGTCAACGTCTGTATCGGTGATGTGGTTTTATTCTTTCGCTCCCGCCTGGCGCAGAATCCGGGCGACCGCAGGCTGGTTGCCCCGGATGGCAAGCTGGAGCGCAGTTGAGCCGTCTTCATCCCGGGCGTGCAGGTCCGCCCCCTTGCCCAGCAGCAGCCGGACGATGGGAACGCACTCCGATTCTACCGCCCTCATCAAAGCGGTGGCACCATGTTCCCCTCGGGCATTGGGATCTGCCCCTTTCTCCAGCAGCCGCTTGACCAGAATGGGGTCTTCCCGGCTCGCCGCCGTTATCAGCGCCGCACCACCCTGCGCGTTGACATCCACGCCGGCATCCATCAGCAAACCGGGTATCCGCTCGGGATTCACGGAAGGGGCGGGGCTACTCTTTGCCAAATGCGGCGGCGGCGGCAAAGTCGCTCTGGCGGTTATCCCCCGAACAAGCGCTCTCGCCCCCTGGTTATCCGCCGCTTTCAAATCCACGCCCCGGCTCAGCAGCAGCTTGACCATATCAGCATGGCCTTCCTTGGCCGCATAGATAAGAGGCGTATAACTGCCTCCACCCGCTGTCCCTGACGGTATCTGCACATCAATATCCGCGCCCTTGTCCAGAAGCATCCGAGCGATTTCCGTATAGCCGTAGGCGGCGGCAGCCCCCAGCGGCGCTCGGCCCTCGCTGCCTTTCGGGTCGGCTCCCCGGTCCAGCAGCAATTTAACGGCGTCCGCGCTGCCGGAAAAGACCGCGCCAAAAAGCAGCGTGTCGCCCCCCGCATCCCTGGCGTTCACATCCGTGCCTTTGTCCAGATAAGCGCGCACCGTTTCCACGTCACGAATAGCAACCGCTTGAAAGATGCTGACCTTCGGTCCCCTCTGCCGGATAAGCCGCGCCACCTCCGCATGACCGTGCTCCGTGGCCCACATCATCGCCGTATCGCCGCGACTATCGACGGCATTCACGTCCGCGCCCTTTGCCAATAATACCTTGCAGAGAGCGGTGTTGCCGAACTGCGCCGTGTACATCAGGGGCGTCATGCCCATCGTTCCCGACACATTGACCTCGGCTCCGTGGGCGAGCAGGAAGGTGGTCATCGGGAAGCTTTTGTTCGTCACTTCTTTTTCCACGGCCCACCACAGCGCGTTCGTGCCATCGGGAAGCCGGGCATTGACGGGCGCGCCATTTTGTACCAGTTTCTTGACGCCGTCCCGGTGGCTTATGTACACCGCCCAGCAAAGCGCCGTCCTGTTGACTTTGTCCGTGAAATGGATGTCCGCCCCGCGTTCGATCAGGAGGTCGAAGATATCCCTGCGACCGCGCATTGCCGCCAGAGTAAGAAGCGTCGGCCCAGGGCTGGCGCCCGGAGCGCCGAGCATAACCGGTGACGCCGACGGCGGACGAGCGTTAGAGTTTGCGCCTTCATCCAGCATCCCCCGGACGCTTATGAAGTTACCTTTTTGAACGGCATCGATCAAGGCTTCATCGAGCTGGCTCAGGGGCGGAGGAACCGGGCCACTGCGCTGCGGGGCGGCCACCGGGGGAGCGTCCTCACGCCGCTCCTGGGCCGTGAGGGCCGCCGCTATGCCGACGCAAACCATCACTGCCGCCAGAACAAGCAGCCCCCGTTGTTTTCCGCGTGGACTTTGCATGATGCCTCCCCTTCCCTCATCCGATTTCAACGTATTGACCCCCTGCCTGCGATTAATCTTCGGTGCGCTGCCGCTGTGCTCCTGCCTTGCACCCGCTTGCGGCGCGGCGTATAATGATTCGTTATGCCCGAAGAGACTGCTGCCACGAATAAGAAGAAGTTTGCCGTCCTGACCTGGGGCTGCCAGATGAATGTCGATGACTCCGACCAGATCGCCAACCTGATGGAAGGCGAGGGGATGGAGCCGACCGAGAACCTGGCCGAAGCCGACGTGATCATGCTGAACACCTGCGCCGTGCGGCAAAAGCCGGAGGACAAGGTGTTTTCCAAGCTGGGCGAACTGGCCGAACTCAAGCGCGCCCGGCCCGGCATGGTGATCGGCGTCACCGGCTGCATGGCGCAGCGGGCAGGCGCGGAGATAGCCAAACGCGCGCCGTATATCGACCTGATCGCGGGCACGGCGCGGCTGGAGCAGATTCCGGGCATGGTGCGCCAGCGCCGGGAGATGCTGGAAGAGAAGACCGCTCTGCCCAACCGGCCCGGCGATGTGCTCATTCAGCTTCAGTTGCCGCGCAAAAAGATCGAGGCCGACCTGTTCCTGCCGGAGCGCAAGCGCGTCGCGACCGGCAAGCTGAAATCGTTCGTCTCGATCATGTACGGCTGCGACAAGTTCTGCGCCTTCTGCATCGTTCCGTTTACGCGCGGCAAGGAGCGTTCGCGCCCCGCAAAAGAGATTCTGGCCGAGGTCGAGCATCTGGCCGCGCACGGCACCAAAGAGGTCACGCTGTTAGGGCAGACCGTCAACTCCTACGGGCTGAAGGGATTGGACGCCACCTGTAGCTTTGCCGAACTGCTGCGCCGCGTGGACGCCGTGCCGGGCATCGAGCGCATCCGGTTCACGTCGCCCTACCCGAAGGATTTTACCGATGACGTAATCGAGGCGATGGCGACGCTGCCGCATGTCTGCGAGCAGGTGCATCTGCCCGTCCAGGTCGGCGACGACGAACTGCTCAAGCGGATGCACCGGGGCTACACACTGGGCCAGTACCGCGAAATCGTCCGCAAACTGCGCGCCGCCATGCCCGACATCGTCATCACCACCGACCTGATGCTCGGCTTCCCCGGCGAAACCAACGAGCAGTGGGAAAACACGCTGCGCTTTGTCGAGGAGATTCGCTTCGATTCGGCCTTTATGTTCGCCTACTCCCCGCGCGAGCCGACGCAGGCCGCCTCGCTGCCTGACCAGATTCCTCCGAAGGAAAAGACGCGCCGTTTGGAGCGTCTGATAGAACTCCAAAACGCGATCACGGTCGAAACGAACCGCGCACAGGTCGGCCAGACATTCGAGGTGATGGTGGAGGGCCGCAGCCACAAAGACGCCGATAAGTGGCAGGGCCTGACGCGCGGCGGCAAGACCGTCCACTTCGCCGCCGGTCGCGATGATCTGCTGGGCCGCTTCGTTCGCGTCCGCGCCACCGAGGGCCACCTCTGGGGCTTCCAGGGCGAGCTGCTCTAACACCCGTTCATAAAGAAAAACAGGGCCTGCGGCACCATGCCGCAGGCCCTGTTTTTCTTTTTTAAGATAATACACCGTCACCAAACTGGGTGTTGACGTGTTTATATTAGGAAGGGCAATCCCACGCTCTTTCGCCAGGGCCAACGGAGGTTCCCATGCCAGGACGGCTTTTGTTTTCGCTGCTGCCGCGCGGCAGCGCAGGCAGGGCAGCATTTACGCTGATCGAACTGCTGGTGGTCATTGCGATTATCTCAATCATAGCGGCCATTATCTTTCCGGTCTTCGGGGCCGCGCGCGAGAGTGCCCGCAAGATTACCTGCCTGAACAATGTCAAGCAGATCGGCATGGCGGTTTTGCAGTACCCGCAGGATCACAAGCCATTGTGCGATCTAATAGCGCGATGTTAACAAACAATGGCGGGAACTGTCAAGCGATTGAATAAAAATGTGCCTCGCCCCGGCACTGGGCGACATGGATTCGACCAACGATGCCTATCTCAATACCGACGTGGGCGACCGCATTTCGTTCCGGCATAGCGGCGGCTCCGTCTGGTGGTTTCTGGACGGTCACGCGAAATGGCTGCGCCGCGAGCAGGTATATGCACGTCGCCTGCTGACCGGCGGCGTCCCGCTGCGGTAAAGCGGGCAGGCGCAGGAATCGGAGCCACCCTCATCGAACCTGTCTCAGGCGAAGCCGTCACCAAAGCGGGCGCTGCGGTGTCGAAACGATGCGGAGCGCTATAGGGTTCCGCCCATCGCTTCTTCGGAGGACAGATATATGGGCTTTTTTGGCAAGCTGCGCGGCGAATTCGTAGATATTATCGAGTGGCTGGACCCGACGCAGGATACGCTGGCGTACCGGTTCGAGCGGCACGGCAACGAGATAAAGAACGGCGCGAAGCTGATCGTGCGCCCCGGCCAGGATGCCGTTTTCGTTAACGAAGGCAACGTCGCCGATGAGTTCCCACCGGGCACCTACACGCTCGAAACGAAGAACCTGCCGATTCTTTCCACCCTTCAGGGCTGGCAGCACGGCTTCAACTCACCCTTCAAAGCCGAGGTCTACTTTTTCAATACCAAGGTCTTCACCGGCCTGAAATGGGGCACGCCCAACCCGGTCATGCTGCGCGACCCGGAGCTTGGCCCCGTCCGTTTGAAGGCTTTCGGCACGTATACCCTGCGTATCGCGCACCCGGCCACTCTGCTGCGCCAATTGGTCAGCACGGATGGCCGGTTCGAGACGGACGAGATCGCCGAGCAGTTACGGGCCTTTGTCGTCAGCCACTTCGTCACCTGGATGGGCAAGGCGGGTCTGAGCGTCTATGATTTCGCGGCGCGCTACACCGAGATCGGCGAGGCCATGCGTGAGGCGCTTCGGCTGGATTTCGCGCAGTACGGCCTGGAAGTGATGCAGGTTCAGATCGCCAACATCAGCCTGCCGCCCGAAGTCGAAGCGGCGATGGACAAGCGGACGCAGATGGGAATTGTCGGCGATTTGAACCAGTACACCCGTTTCCAGGCCGCCAACGCCATCGAGGCCTCGGCCAATAACCCTGGTGGCGGCGGCAATCCGGCGATGGACATGGCGATGGGAATCGCGATGGGCCAGCAGGTAGCGCGCGGCATGCAGGAGGAGACACAGACGCCGCCGCTCGCGACCCCACCTCCATTGCCGCAGCAGGCCCAGTATTTCGTGGCTGTGAATGGGCAGCAGCAGGGGCCATACGCGATGCCCGCGCTCCAGCAGCAGATCGCCTCCGGCGCGGTTAATCGAGAGACATTGGTCTGGAAACAGGGCATGGCAAACTGGCAGGCCGCCGGGCAGGTCCCGGAGGTTGCGTCCTTGTTCCTTGCGGTTCCGCCCCCGCTTCCCCCGTCAGCGTAGCCCATGCTGAAGACACACGAAGAAGAAGACCTGCCGGAAAAGAGAGCCGGTGTGGCGGGCCAGCGGTATCCGTGCAGCGGCTGTGGGGCCGATATGATGTTCGACCCGAAGGTGGGCCGCCTGAAGTGCCCCTACTGCGGTAACGAACAGGACGTCCCCGCTCCAGCAGAAGCGGAAGCGCTCCAGGAGCGCGCCTACGAGACATATCTGCAAATCGACCCGGCACGGCTGGCCCGAATGACGGCAGCCGCTCTGGAAGTCCAGTGTTCCGGCTGCGGTTCTACCGTCACCTTCGAGCCGCCCGAGGTCGCCGGTTTGTGCCCCTTCTGCGGCGCAAAGATCGTTGCTCAGCCTAAAGCCGCCGACCCGTTGGTCGCCCCGGAAGGGGTGCTGCCCTTCAAGGTGACGGCGAAGGAGGCCACGGGCGCAATTCAGCAGTGGGTGAAGACGCGCTGGTTCGCGCCCAATGCCCTGAAAAAGCAGGCCGAGCAGGGCGCGATCAACGGCGTCTACCTGCCCTTCTGGACCTATGATGCGCAGACGCACAGCCGCTACACCGGCCAGCGCGGCGAGTACTATTATGAAACCGAGCACTACACGACTACCGAAAACGGCAAATCGGTGCGCCGGTCGCGTCAGGTGCGAAAAACGCGCTGGTATTCGGCGTCCGGCCATGTCTCGCGCCACTTCAATGACGTGCTTATCGCGGGCACCGAGTCGCTGCCGCGCCCCCGCCTGGATGCGCTGGAGCCGTGGGACCTGCACGATCTGGTTCCCTACAACCCGTCCTATCTGAGCGGCTACAAAGCCCAGCGGTACCAGGTGGATCTGGCGCGCGGCTTCGAGGTCGCCAAAAGCGTCATGGCCGCCGTTATCGAGGGCGACGTGCGCCGTGACATCGGCGGCGATGAGCAGCGCATCCACCACATCAGCACCGACTATTCGCAGATTACCTTCAAGCACCTGCTGCTGCCGATCTGGATCAGCGCGTACCGTTTCGAGAAAAAGGTATTTCAGGTTATGGTGAACGCGCGCACGGCGGAGGTGCAGGGCGACCGCCCGTACAGCATCTGGAAGATCGCCTTTCTGGTGCTGTTCGTCCTTGCCCTGATTGGCGCGTACTACTACTTCACCGGAGGCAGCCGGTAGCGCCTATGCACTCTTGGGACCTGACACCGGAGGAGGCCATCGCGCTCCAGCGTGAACTGGCGGCACGAATCCAGACCACGAACGGCTTCGACCCCACGGCGATAAAAAGCATCGGCGGCATCGATGTTTCTCTGAAAGGGGAAGGGCAGGCGGCGGTCGTCGTGCTGTCTTATCCTGATCTGGAGCCACTGGACCAGGCGGTGGCGACGGCGAAGCTGGGGTTTCCCTATGTGCCGGGCCTGCTCTCGTTCCGGGAATCGCCGTTGGTGCTGGCCGCGCTGGAAAAACTGCGCGTGCTGCCCGACCTTTTGATGATAGACGGTCAGGGATACGCCCACCCGCGCCGCTTCGGTATCGCCTGCCATCTGGGACTGCTGACGGACCGCCCCGCTCTCGGGGTCGCCAAGTCGGTTCTGGTGGGGCGCTATGAGGAGTTGGGCGCAGACGCGGGTGAGCAGTCTCCGCTCGTCCATCGGGGCGAGACGGTGGGCGTCGCACTGCGCTCGAAGCCGCGCACTAACCCGCTCATCGTCTCCATCGGCCATAAAATCGACCTGCCGACGGCGGTCGGCTTCGTTCAATCCTGCCTGCGCGGCTACCGGCTGCCCGAGCCGACGCGCCAGGCCCACAATCACGCCGGTTCCGCCTTCCCCGCCGAATGAAGTCCTATCGCATCCTGCGGGGCTAAACCGGCACCTCGAAGCAGCAGCGCGGTATTCCGGTGCGTTCACACCGCTCTCGTACCGGCGCGCCCAGCAGATCACTGAGCAGCGTTTCCACCGTCAGGCACACCTGCGGGTTCACGGCAACGGCGGCGGAAAGGGGGCAGCTATCGCTGTCAATGAAGAAATGGCCGCCGGATTCTTTGATCCTGGCAAGCCCGCCCAGTTCTCCCAGCACCGCCACTGCCCGGTTCACCCGTTCCGGTAACTTCTGCCCTTGCAGAGCCGATAAATGGGTCTCCGCCAGCCGATGCCCCGCCTCACGCAGGACGTTCTCCATGCCTTCGGACGGAAGACGCTCCGAAAGAATAGCGACAAGCATCTGGAGTAAGGGGCCATAGGCCCTTGGGAAAAGCTGCTCCGCCTCGGGCGTCAGGTCATAAGCGCTGTTGGGTCGGCGGACGCCGGGACGGGTGCCCGATTGCCGCACCAGGCCGTCGCGCTCTAAAGCGCCGATATGCGCCCGGATCGCGTTATCCGTCAATCCCAACGCCTCCGCCAATTCGTTGACCGTACGGCTGGCGGGACGCAGGAGCAGGACGATGCGGCCACGGGTGGTTTCAAAAAACTGTGGATTCCACGGTACCGCCTTCATGCCTTCAGCCACCCCTTTTGTCTTTCATTGTACCTGCGGGCGGCAGGAAACAAAAAGTCAAAATAGGCGTTGACTTTTTGCTTTCGCCGGTGCTATAAAAGGAAAACACGTCGTCGTTCGGCTAAGGAATGTGATGACCAACACTAATGATGCTCTTCCCGGCAGGCCGATCTCCTTCTGGCTCGACACCACGCCGCGGACGAAATTTCCCCCGCTCCCGGACAACGTCTCGGTCGATGTGGCTGTGGTGGGCGGCGGACTGGCGGGTCTGACGGCGGCGACCCTGCTTAAAGAGGCCGGGCAGACGGTCGCGGTTCTCGAGATGGGGCACATCGCGCAGGGAGTCACCGGCTACACGACGGCTAAGATCACCTCGCTCCACACCCTCATCTATGACTATCTTATCCGCCACTTCGGCGAGGAGAAGGCGCGCGCGTACGCGGACGCGAACCAGGCCGCTATCGAGCAGATTGCCGCTCTGGTGACCCGCCGGAACATCGCCTGCGATTTCACCCGCACGGAAGCCTATACCTACGCGGAGATCGAAGACGACGTCAATCCCCTGGAAGCGGAGGTGAAGGCGGCGGCCCGGCTGGGTCTGCCCGCCGCGCTGACCTATGAGACGCCGCTGCCCTTCCCGGTCGCGGCGGCGGTTCGCTTCGATGGTCAGGCCCGGTTCCATCCGCGCAAGTATCTGCTGGCTCTGGCGCAGGACCTGCCGGGCGAGGGGAGCCATATCTTCGAAGGGACGCGGGTTCTCGATATTGTGGAGGACGAGCCGTGCCGGATCACCACCGATAAAGGCACCGTCACCGCGCGCGACGTCGTTATCGCGAGCCACTTCCCCTTCGGCGATAAAGCTCTCTACGCCGCCCGGCTCAGTCCCCACCGCTCTTATGTGGTCGGGGTCCGGCTGGACGGCCCGGTTCCTCCGGGCATGTTCATCAGCAGCGGGGAGTCGCCCCATACGATACGCAGCCATCCCTGGGAAGCGGGCGAACTGGTGATGGTGGGCGGCGAGGGACACAAGACCGGGCAGGGCGGGGACACCGTGGCCCGCTATCAACGTCTGGAAGCGTGGGCGCGCGAGCGGTTTCCGGTTCGTTCAGTGGAGTACCGCTGGTCCACCCAGGATAACCGCACCATTGACCGGGTGCCCTATGTGGGCCGGGCGAACCCGACCACCAAGCACCTTTATGTCGCGACCGGGTTCGGCGGCTGGGGTATGACCGGCAGCACAGTAGCGGGGATGCTCCTGCGCGACCGGATATTAAGCCGGGAGAACCCCTGGGCCGACCTCTATGATCCCAACCGCCTCACCCTGGAAGGCGTGCCGCAGTTCGTGAAAGAGAACGTCAATATAGCGACGCACTTCATCGGTGACCGCCTCGCGCGGGGCGAATCCCCCGACCTCGCTCCGGGGGAAGGCGCGGTGGTCGAGACCGAGCAGGGCAAGACAGCCATGTATCGGGCCGAGGACGGCACTACCGTCCACACCTTTTCTCCGGTCTGTACCCATATGGGCTGCATCGTGGATTGGAACCCGGCGGAAAAAAGCTGGGACTGCCCCTGTCATGGGTCGAGATTTGCCGCCGACGGCAAACTTATCCACGGCCCGGCAGTCAAGGACCTGGAGCCGAAGAGTTCATGAACGCAAGGGAGGGAGCCTTATGATCCGCAAATTCGCGCTTGTTTTCGGTGTTCTTTACGTCATCAGTGGTGTGCTGGGATTCGTACCGGGTGTGACACAGCCGCCCCACAATGCGCCGCCGCTTGTGGTCGACGCATTTCACGGCAGGATACTGGGCCTGTTTACCGTCAACATCCTGCACAATTTCGTCCATCTCGCCATCGGCCTGTGGGGCATCCTTGGCTCCCGCAGTCTTGCCGGCGCACGCGGCTTCGGGCGCGGTCTGGCCGTCTTCTACGGACTTCTGGCGATTCTGGGCCTGATCCCGGCAACCAACACCCTGTTCGGTCTGGTCCCGATCCACGACCATGACGTTTGGCTGCATGCCGGGTCCGCCCTTATCGCGGCGTACTTCGGCTTCCTGGCAAAGGCGGACGAAACGGAAACGGCCACCGCTTAACTCGGCGCGGCGCGGTTGATTACAATTTCGTAAGCCCCGGCTGTCGGGCTATTCGTGAAGGAGCCAAAGTCACAGAAGGCGCGTTCTATAGCCGCCTGCCATCCTCAGCCGGGGTTCACGAATGCGCAGCGCGCATTCACGCTTATCGAGCTACTCGTCGTCATCGCCATTATCGCGGTGCTGGCGGGCATTCTATTTCCGGTGTTCGCGCAGGCGCGGGAAAAGGCGCGGCAGACCGCCTGTGCCAGCGCAATATCAAGAACCTGGGCACGGCGACGCTGATGTACGCCCAGGACTATGACGAACAGCTTCCCCTGGCCGCCTACGCGAACCCGGATTACAGCTTCGTCACCTGGCACGAACTCACCGACCCCTACGTCAAAAACAAAGACATCTGGCATTGCCCCAGCAGCGGCGTTAAAAAGGCGGACGCGGACGGCAGAATCACGACGCATTTCGGCTACAATGTCCGCTATCTGACCACGATCAACGCTTTTTTTAGCAACGCGAATAGCCACAACGCCGTATCGCTGGCGGCGGTCGAGCGCCCGACGGAGACCATATTGCTGGCGGACGCGAAGGCCAGTAAGAAAGACAGTTGGTGCGGGGACGACGGGAAGTTCCTGCTGCCGCCGTCCGAAGCCGATGCGCATTGCTGGGGCCGCCCAAGCTTTCCCCATAATGAGGGCGCGAATATCCTCTGGCTGGACGGTCATGTGAAGTGGCATAAGCCCGCCTATTTCTACGACCGACAGACGCCCAGAGATCGCTTTTTTGACCTGCAATGATTGGGAGATAAACGGATGACCTATCGACGCGCCGTGAACTGTCTCGCCGCGACTCTCGCCTGCGCTGCTGCCTTGCTGCCCCGGCAGACGCTTGCGCAAAACAATAATCTCGCCACGGACGATGTCGTTCTTCCCGCCGGGTATGTGATCGAGCCGGTGCTGACCGGCCTTAGCTATCCGACCAGCATCGCCGTCGGGCCGGACGGGGCGCTGTATATGGCCGAGTCCGGCTACAGCTACGGGCAGTACTGGACGGACGCGCGTATCCTGCGCCTCAGTCCGAGCGGGCGCGTACACATTGTCGCCAGCGGCTTTCGCGCGCCGATCATGGGCCTGACATTTCATAACCGCCTGCTGTACGTCGCGCACCGGGGCGCAATTTCGACGGTAGACCTTTCGACGCTGGAGCGCGGACGACGCCCGGTGCGCGACATCGTGACTGGCCTCCCCGTCGTGCCCAACGGCCAGCACTTCAACAGCCCCGTCACCTTCGGGCCGGACGGCAAAATGTATTTCGCGGTCGGCGCAGTGACGAACAGCAGCGTTCCCGGCCTGGACGATGTCATCTACGGATGGCTGCCGGATATGCCCTGGATGCGCGACGCCCCGGCCCACGAAGTCACCCTGACCGGCTCCGACTACCGAAGCCCCGATGTGCTGGGGCCGGACCCCCTGAAGATGGTCGGCGGCGGGGCGTTCCTGCCGTTCGGAACCTCCAGCCGGGCCGGGCAGGTCATTCCCGCCCATCCGAAGCCCAGCGCCGCCGTCTACCGCGCCAACGCCGACGGCTCCGGTCTGGAGGTCTATGCCTGGGGAATCCGCAGCCCGTTCGGCTTTGCCTTCGGCCCGGATGGCCGCCTGTACATGACCGACCAGGCCGTTGATGACAAAGGCGCGCGCGGGGCCGCGAACGCGCCCGACGTGCTCTGGACTATCGAGCAGCACGCCTGGTACGGCTGGCCCGACTACCTCGGCGGGCAGCCGATCACCGAGGAGCGGTTCAAGCCGCGTTTCCCCCTCAGCCGCGACCCGGCGTTTGTCCAGCGCGACCACCCCGAGGTACGGCAGCCGCTGGTTCGGTTCGAGCCACATGCGGCAGCCACCAAGTTCGACTGGTCGAAAAGCGAGCGTTTCGGCTTCCGGGGCGAGATGTTCCTGGCCGAATTCGGTGACGGCATGCCGATCACCACCGGACTGCGGCCCATCCCGCACAAAGGCTTCCGCATCGTCCGCGTCAACACCGCCACCGGCGCGGTCGAACCCTTTATGACGATCAACAACCCCGGCAGCGAGGACACGCGCGGCCCGAAGCGCCCGATCCAGACTCTGTTCGATGCTTCCGGCGACAACCTTTACCTGCTGGATTTCGGCGCGCTGACCGTACGTCTGACCGGGAAAGAGGTCGGCATCCGTGTGCCCCCGCAGACGGGTGGCGTCTGGCGGATTCGGCGGCAGGAAACAGCGGCGGGCGCGAATCCACCCGCAGCCGCACGCGTGGAAGGAGCGCGGCTGCTTTCCTGGTGGACCGTTCGCGCCCTCATTCTCGGTATCCAGCGCGATATGCGCGTCGCCCTCGTCCATGCAAACCGTGCCCGCCTCGCCGGGGTCACGGATATGCGCTATTCCCATCACCGGGAAGAGGCGCGCGGAATGCTGGAGCAGATACGCACCGTCGCCGTCCAGGCCATCAAGCGCATCGACGACCCGAAGATACTGGACGACGGCACGCACTTCCTGCTGCACCGGGTCAATGCGTGGGCCACCGCCGCCGAACCCGTCCACCTGCGCCCCGACGACCCGATGATCCGGGAGGTAGAACGCTGGATCGAGCGCACCTCCACCTCCTTCCCAGAAAAGCAGGAGCTATTCCAGAGCTACGCCCTGCCGGGCCGCTGGCAGCGCCCCCTGGAAAGAGACATCAAGCCATGAGAAAGGCGAAAATGCACAAGGCAGCGGGGCCTTAGGAAAGACCCTGTATAATAGGGAATGAACGTTTGTTGCCCGCTGAATATCTGAGCGGGCTTCTTTTTTGAGGTCTTCCCCATGTCCGTTCCTATTGAAAAGCTGACGCCGATGCTTCGGCAGTATGTGGAATTGAAGGCTGAGCGGCCTGATGTCGTTCTGCTGATGCGTGTCGGAGATTTCTATGAAGCCTATGGCGAGGATGCGGAGCTTATTGCGCGGGAACTGGAGATAACGCTGACCGGGCGCGATATTCAGGGACTGGAAAAGAAGTACCCGATGGCGGGGGTGCCGTTCCACGCGCTGGACCGGTATCTGGCGCGGCTGGTGCAGAAGGGGTTCAAGGTCGCTATTTGCGATCAGGTGGAAGACCCCAAGCTCGCGAAGGGCCTGGTAAAAAGACGCGTGACGCGCGTGGTGACGCCGGGAACACTGGTGGAGGACGCGCTCTTAGACGCCAAATCCAATAACTATCTGGTGGCGGCGATTCTGGGCGAGCCGGTGTGCGGTGTCGGGGTGGTGGACGTTTCCACCGGCGAGTTTCTGGTGACGGAGATAGGAAGCGGCGCGGGAATCCCAAAGCTGGTAGAGGAGGTCGTGCGGCTCTGCCCCGCCGAGTGCCTGATTCCGGAGGGCATGGACGACCTGGCCGACGCCATAAGAGAAGCGTGCCCGGCGACGCTGACCCTGCTGGGACGCGATAAGCTGCCGCGCTCGGCGCGCACCGCCCTGCTGGAGCATTTCGGGACGTCGAGCCTGCGCGGCTTCGGCTGCGAGGAGTTCACGTCGGGCCTGGAGGCGGCGGCGGCTCTGCTGGGCTATCTGCGGGAAACGCACATGGGGGCTGTCGCGCATATTCGCACGCTCGCCACCTATTCCACCGAGGACGCGATGGTGCTGGACGCGCCCGCCCGACGCAATCTGGAACTGACGGCGGGTCTGGCGGACGGCGCGAAGGGCAAGAGCCTGCTCACCGTGCTGGATGCGACGCAGACGGCGATGGGCGGGCGTCTGCTGAAAAAATGGCTGGATGCGCCGCTGCTGTCCGTCGAGCGCATCAACAGCCGCCTGGATGCCGTGGAGGCGCTGCATGACGACCCGCTGACGCGCGGCGATGTGCGCGACGCCCTGCGCGGCATGGCCGATCTGGAGCGCCTGATGGCCCGTATCTCCACGGGAACCGCCAATGCCCGCGATCTGGTCGCCCTGCGCGTTTCGCTCGAAAAAGTCCCCGAGGTCGCGGCGCGGGCCGCGCCGATAGACTGCGCGCCGCTGCGCGAGCTTCTGGCCGAACTGGACGGCCTGCCGGAAGTGTCGGAACTGCTGGCGCGGGCCATCGTGGACGAGCCGCCGCTGTCCCTGCGCGAAGGCGGATTGATAAAAGACGGCTTCGACACCGACCTGGACGAACTGCGCGACATCTCGCGGGGCGGCAAAGGCTGGATTGCGGAACTGGAGACATCGGAGCGGGAGCGTACCGGCATCAAAAGCCTCAAAGTCGGCTACAACGCCGTCTTCGGCTACTATATCGAGGTGTCACGGCCCAATCTGTCGCTCGTCCCCGAGGGCTATATCCGCAAGCAGACCACGGCGCAGGGCGAGCGTTTCATCACCCCCGATCTGAAGGAGATGGAGGCCAAGGTTCTGGGCGCGGAGGAGAAGATCACCGCGCGCGAATACGACCTGTTCTGCGGCGTCCGCGACACCCTCGCCACCCAGGCCGCGCCGGTTCTGAAGGTGGCCGGGGCGGTCGCCCGGCTGGACGTTGTTTGCACCCTGGCCGAGGTCGCTTCCGCTAACCGTTATGTTCGCCCCCTTGTGGACAGCGGCAATGTTTTAGAAATAAAGGCCGGGCGGCATCCGGTCGTGGAGAAGCTGAACGGCTCCACGGTCTTCATCCCCAACGATGTCCTCTTAGACGATGGCCCGAACCAGCTTCATATTATCACCGGGCCGAATATGGCGGGCAAGTCCACGGTGCTTCGTCAGGTCGCGCTTATCGCCCTGCTCGCGCAGGTCGGCTCGTTCGTCCCCGCCGATTACGCCCGCATCGGCCTCGTGGATAGAATCTTTACAAGAGTAGGCGCGCACGACGATCTGGCGTCCGGGCAAAGCACCTTTATGGTCGAGATGACCGAGACGGCGGACATTCTGAACAACGCCACCGAGCGGTCACTGGTGGTTCTGGATGAGATCGGGCGCGGCACCAGCACCTTCGACGGCCTTTCCATCGCCTGGGCCGTGGCCGAGTACCTGGCGCAGCGCGGCTGCAAAACGCTCTTCGCCACTCATTACCACCACCTCAACGACCTGGAAAAATCGCTGCCCGGTGTCCGAAATTTTCGGATTGCCGTCAAAGAGACCGGTGATCGCATCGTCTGGCTGCGGAAGATCGTCGCAGGCGGTACGGACAAGAGCTACGGTATCCAGGTCGCCCGCATGGCCGGGCTGCCCCCCGAAGTCATCGCCCGCGCCCAGGAGGTGCTGAGCGACCTGGAAAAGAGCGACCGGGGCCGCCGCGACACGGTCGCACGCGGCGACCAGCAGATCGCCGCCAAAACGCGGCTTCAAATGACCCTTTTCGAAGCCGAGCCGCACGCCGTTCTGGAACAGCTTCGCCTCCTCGACCTGTCCACGCTCTCGCCCATCGAGGCGCTGAACCTGCGCTACCAGATGCAGAAGGACGCGAAGGAGAAGTGAAATCACATTTCTATGGTAATCTTATACAAAGTGTTTGCTTACTAGTTCCCCGAGACACACAGCCGGTCGGCGCCACAGGAATTTCGTGGGGACTGGACGCACGAGAAGTTGACACGCATCAAGGGCTATCTTGATGCCTACATGCAAATCTTCAAGAAGGACCCGTATCTACAACCTTTTTACGTAGATGCTTTCGCCGGAACAGGAAGGCGACAAAGGAAAGCATCCACCGGAACTACTCTATTGCGTGAACCTGATGTTGCGGAGGTTCTCAAGGGAAGTGCTCGCATTGCGCTGGAAGTAGAGCCACCATTTCATAGTTACATATTTGTGGAACGAAGTGCCCGAAAATGCAAAGAATTAGAGGCACTGAAGGCTGAGTACCCCGCACGAGCCGAACGCATACACATCGAAAAAGCCGATGCCAGTGTGTTCCTGGCTGAATGGTGCAACCAAATAGACCGGCGGCGAAGCCGTGCTGTAGTTTTCCTTGACCCGTTTGGGATGCAGGTTGAATGGTCGTTGCTTGAAACACTTGCCGCAACTCAGGCCGTAGACCTGTGGCTGCTGGTTCCACTCGGCATGGGGCCAAACCGTCTGATGACACGAGATGATTTGCCGCCTGAGGAATGGGCGAACAAGCTAACCCGTTTTTTTGGAAGCGATGAGTGGCGCAGTCGCTTCTATCGGCCTCGTGCTCAGCCTGACCTCTTTGGAGAGAGCAGTCCCGTCGAGAAGAATGCGGGTTTTGAAGGGCTTGCGGATTATTTCGTCAACCGCCTCAAGGAAATCTTTCCCGGCGTGGCAGAAAACCCGTTGGTACAGCGCAACTCGCGGAACTCGCCCATGTTTCTGCTATGTTTTGCAACTGCGAATCCGAAGCCCAGCACAAAGAAAGCCGCTCTGGACATTGCTAAGCATCTTCTAAAGGAGCGTTGATGGCAACCAATACTCACATTGAGTGGACGCAGATGACCTGGAACCCGGTGACGGGATGCACAAAGGTTAGTCAGGGCTGCAAACATTGCTACGCGGAACGTATGTCTAAGCGTCTCCGGGCAATGGGAAACGACCGCTATCGCAACGGGTTCCGCGTCACTCTGCACGATGACCTTATAGACCTTCCGCGCCGCTGGCGGCAGCCGAAACTGGTCTTTGTCAACTCCATGAGCGACCTGTTTCATGCCGATGTGCCACTCCAATTTATTCAGCGTGTCTTCGCAACAATGGCGGCATGTCCACAGCATACGTTTCAGGTGCTCACCAAGCGCAGTGACCGTCTGCGTGAAATAGCTAATCATCTTCCGTGGCCGGGAAATGTCTGGATGGGAGTCAGTGTCGAGGATGAAGCGGCAACTCATCGAATTGTAGACTTGCAGGCAGTTCCGGCACAGGTGCGTTTCCTTTCGGTGGAACCTTTAATTGGCCCTCTGGAACAACTGCCTTTGGCCGGAATTCACTGGGTCATTGTCGGTGGTGAGTCCGGGCCAGGAGCACGCCCTATGAAAGCAGAATGGGTAGAGGCGGTTCATCGTCAATGCCAGGACGCGGATGTCGCCTTCTTCTTCAAGCAATGGGGTGGCGTGCGTAAAGACCGTACTGGGCGTGAGTTGCACGGGCGCACCTATGATGAGATGCCGGTTTTGCTTCCACGCCCCCGCGTGCCTCATCAACTGGCAATGGTCTAACCTTACCGCAACCTCGAAATTCGCGCGGGTGTCTCTTTTATGAGAATATCGTTGCGAGGAGGTCGGTGATGTCGCCGCAATTTTGGCTGATGGGGATATTTCTGCTGAGCGGTCTGATGATCGCGCTCGTGTCGCTGCCGCTGATTGCCAGCCGTGTTCCCCGAAACCACCTGTACGGCTTCCGGACGGCCAAGACGCTCTCAGCGGATGAGATATGGTATCCGGCGAACCGCTATTCGGGCCGCCAGATGCTCGGCGCGGGCTTGGCGACGGCAGCGGCGTCCCTCCTCCTGCTCCCGTTCGCGGCATGGCTGCCCATAGATGCCGTCGGCCTGCTGGGAACCGCGCTGATGCTGACGCCGCTTGGTGTGGCTCTGTACCGCAGTTTCCGCTATTTAAACAAATTTGAAAGGGGGCGCGACTTCGGCACAGGCTCCGACGGTTAGCCTTACGCTCCGGGACGGGACAGGTAGAAGGTCAAAAACAGCACCAGGGCGAAAAACAGGACGATGACGGCGACGAATACCCACCAGGGGGTCGGCGGGGCGATTTTTCCCTCGCGTACCTTTTCCGGGGCGAAGTGACGCGCAGCCTGCACAAAGTTCTCGTACAGCAGAGGCGGCGTGAGCCGGAAGGCCAGGGAAAAGACGCTGTCTGGCCGCTCCGGCAAATGGTACGCCAGGCAGACGCGGTTCTTGTGCGGCTCCAGAACGATCTCGTCCACGCACGACCAGGGCAGGCGGTGTGACCGGGCGACCCGAATGGCGTACTCCAGGAGTATCAGCACGATCAGAACTCCGACAAAGATTGAGGCGAGCAGGATCAGGGCACGCTGCCCGGCAGGAAGCACCGCCCGCCCGTCCACGGAAATGCCCTCGTCGGTCAGCGTCACCGTCCCTTCCCGAAAATCCGACACCCGGCCTCGCACGCGCCCCGGCGTCACCAGCATCGGGTATCGGTAAAGCGGAGTTTCCGCCGCTTCCTGCCGCGCCTGGGCCGCTGCCCACCAGTTGTCGTTTGTGCTCACGCCCTGTCTCCTTTTCCTTAAGTTTCTCACCAGGGGAGCAAAAGCCTGCTCGCGGTCATTTCAGCCGGGGGCTTTCCCTCTTTTGTCGGCGGGTGTTACCTGTCTTTGATACCGGTTGCAGTTAGCCTTTGCCGGCTCCGCTTTGCGTCTCCTGAGGCAAGCGAAAATCGAGCGACTGGCCAAGTCGGGTACAATAACCCGTGACCTACGGCCAGTTCCTCTGCGTTTTCCTGCTCATTCCCATTGTCGTGCTGCTTGTGGCTCTGCGCGCGCGCATCCGCCGTCACCATGGGATCGCCTGCGGGCTGGTGTGCCTGCTGGCGTTTGTTTACACGACACCCTGGGACAACTACGCCGCGTATAAGAAGTTGTGGACATTCGCCCCGAACTTTGTCGGTACGATATGGCTGGGCTATCTGCCGCTGGAAGAGTATCTGTTTTATTTTGCCGAGGCGGTTTTTGTCTGCCTGACGCTGATCGCGCTTTCACGGGTTCCCGCGCTTGCGCCGCTGGTTGACCGGGAGGGGTAGGGGTGCCGTTTGGCAAATATTCGTATCTGGTTCTGCTGACGCTCTGGGCGCTGCCGATCATCTTGATTCAGTGGGCGGTGGCAGGCCGGGCGCTCTGGCAGTCACGCCGTTTGCTCGCGGCGACGGTTGCGCTGTGTTCCACGTACCTGAGCCTGGCCGATCATTTCGCCATCGCGCGCGGTATCTGGCAGATTCGGGAAGAGGGGGTTCTGGGTCTTCGGTTCCAGGGCCATCTGCCGCTGGAAGAGGCGCTGTTTTTCTTCTTAACCGTGGTGATGTGCGCGCAGGGGTTCGTGATGCTTTCGGCGCATTTTGACAGAAGTAAGGAAAATAACAGGGATGCTGCCGCGTATTCAAACCGGTCTTGAGGTTTTAATAGCGCGAAAGTTCGCGCCGCTTCAAGGGCTGCGGGTCGGTCTCGTTACCAACCCGACCGGCGTTTTGCCGGATCTGCGCTCCACGATTGAGGTTCTGGCGGGTGCGCCGGGCGTGCGTCTGCGCGCTCTGTTCGGGCCGGAACACGGCGTGCGCGGCGATGTTCCCGCCGGCAAGTATGTCGCTACCGCCAAAGACCCGGCCACGGGCGTCCCCGTCTACTCGTTATATGGACGGACGACGCGTCCGACGGCGGCAATGCTGCGGGGACTGGATATGCTCGTCTTCGACATCCAGGACATCGGCTCGCGCTCCTACACGTACCTTTCAACGCTCGGCAATGTGATGGAAGCCGCCGCCGCGCATAAGATTCCGCTGATGGTGCTGGACCGGCCCAACCCGCTCGGCGGCGAGCGGGTCGAAGGCAGTCCCGCCGAGGCCGGGTTTCGTTCGTTCGTCGGCAAGTATCCCATTACCTATCTGCACGGCATGACGCTGGGCGAGCTGGCGCGCATGATCAACGGGCGCGGCTGGCTTCCCGGCGGCAGGAAATGCGACCTGACCGTCATTCCCTGCGCCAACCTGACCCGCGCTCCCATCCCCTGGGCCGCGACCGGCCTGCCCTGGGTGCCGACTTCGCCGCACGTTCCGCACCCGCACACGCCGCATTTCTATGCCGCCACCGGTATTGTGGGCGAACTGCCGACGCTTTCCATCGGGGTGGGGTATACGCTGCCGTTCGAACTGGCGGGTGCGCCCGGCCTTTCCGCCCACTATCTCGCCCGTGAAATGGCCCGCCGCAATCTGCCCGGCTTCGATTTCCGCCCGATGACGTGGACACCGTTTTACGCCGTGCACCGGGGAAGATCGTGCGGCGGCGTCCAGGTTCACCTGACGGACCCGCAGCGCGCCCCGCTGACGCGTTTCAATTTCGAAGTGATGGATGCTGTCCGCCGCCTCGACGCCAGCCGCGCCTTTTTTGCCTCCGATGCGTCCGTCAAAATGTTCGATCTGGTGTGCGGCACAAACCGCATCCGCAAAGCGTTCCAGGCAGGCGCGTCCGGGCCGCGATTGTGGGAAATCTGGAACGAAGGCCGCACGGGTTTCCTGGCGGCGCGCCGCCCCTACCTGCTGTATGCGTAAGGAGACGAAGGAGTTGCCTTTACTGGTGCGTTTTCTCTTCGCTTTGCCGCTGTTGTTTCTTCTGAGTGGGTTGCTTCAGCAGCCCGCGCCTGGTGGTTCCACCTTCACCGCTGCGGAGCGGGCGCGCGTGGTATCCTACTGGAACGCGCCGGGAAGACACCGGGTAACGACGCCCCCGGATGCCCCCGCGAAGGGACTGTGGCAGGTGCGCCTGACACGCGAAGCGTCTCAATGGTTCCTGCTGTATCAGCGCGCCGTGGCCGGGCCGGGGAAACTCGCCCCCACCATAGATGCCGCCGCGACCTCGCCGGAAAAGGCCGATTGGGAACCCTGGGTGAAGGCCAAGCTGGCTTATGACCGTTTCCAGGCCGAAGCTTCCGCCGCCGCCGCCAATGCCCTGGCCCAGCCAAGGGGAAAATCCCCCGTGACGGTGTCCGCCGCGCTGGACACCGCTGCGCCGCCGCCGCCGGGTAAGGTCCCCACCACGCTTCAGGTCGCCTGCGGCCCACCGCCGCCCTTGCCGCCGCCGTTATGCCGCTGCACTATATCGTCACCTTTGACGACGGCGATTCGTACCGCTACACCGACCACGTTGCCATGCGTCCCCGTTACGCCTATTACCGCTTTCCGCAGGGAACGGTCGCTTATGGCCCCATGCTGCGCGACATGAGCGATAGAGAGCTTGGCCCGCTGTTCGCCGCCGCAGGACTGACTCCACCGGAGCAGCGCATCGCCCGTGCCGTCTCGCGTCTGGAAGGCGGATTCGAGACGGTCAACACCTATGACACCGGCTTCGTCTCCATCGGCTTCATCCAGTTCATTACCGCCGAGAACGGCACCGGTTCGCTGTCCGACGTGCTTTTGCGGCAGAAGAACGACCGCCCGGCAGAGTTTGAGAAGGATTTCCGCCGCTTCGGTATCGATGTGGATGCTGCCGCGCGCACTCTCGTGGTGGTGGACCCGTCTACCGGAGCGAACTGGTGGGCGCGCCCGCCGTGCGGCGCATCATCGACGATAAACGGCTGACAGCGGTCTTTCAGCGCGCGGGCGGCGCAGCCTCGCCTTCCGCACGGCGCAGATTCGGGTTGCCAAAGATCGCTACTGGCCCGCCGCCGATCCCGTGAAAGTGGTGATTCAGGGCCGCGAAGTGGTCGGCAAAGTCTCCGATGTGATCAAATCCGAAGCGGGCATCGCGACCCTGTTCGACCGCAAGGTGAACCGGGGCAACATCAATCCTTTCGCCGATGTGGTCGCGCGGGTGATAAAAACGCGGGGCCTGACCACTCTCGCCGATGCCGCCGCCTATGAGCGGGAGATCGTCGCCGCGCTCAAGTACCGCGCGGACTTCCTGGCCGATAAGACACTGAGCCAGCCGCCGCTGCCTAAATCTGCTCCCGTTCCCGGCCCCGCGTCCCTGCCGGGGGGAGGCCGGATGCAGCACGCGCGCCAGGGCGACCAGGCCGTCCGCGCGGCGCGGGGTAGAGCGAGACAGAGAGCGGCGTTCAGGTAATAGACGCGCCGGTTTCGGGCGGCGGAAAGGCGGTTCAGCGGCGGCGGAAGCACCGGTGGGCCGCTGGGAACCACAGGCACGGTGATAATATAAAAGTTCGGGTCGGCGGCTAAAAGGGCCTCACGGGAATAGATGGGGAACGGATTGTCGCCCCGGACGATATTGGTGCCGCCTGCGCGCCGGATCAGGTCGTCCATGAACGAGCCGGGGCCGACGGCGTACAGCGGTGATTCCTCTATCTGGATGAATACCGTCACCGGCCTTTTACCCGCGATACGCCGCGCGACCTGAGCCGCCTTCGCGTTCATTCCCGCCGCCGCTCGCGCCGCGCCCGCCGTCTTCCCCGTAATGCGCCCCAACTGCTCCAGATGGCGCGGCACGTCCGCATAGCGCAGTGATTTCTGGGTGAAGACCGGCCTTTTCAGCCGCGCCTGAAGGTTATCCATGGCCGCCCGGTTCGCCGTTGCCGATTCGACGATGACCAGATCAGGGCGCAGCGCGCGAATCCGTTCGACGGACGGCTGATAAAAGTTGCCGATGCGGGGCAGCCGCTTTGCGGCAGGGGGATAGTCGTCCGCCGTCGTCGCCCCGACAACGAGCGCGCCCGCGCCGATGGCGAAGAGATTTTCCGTCGCCGTCGGCGCGAGCGAAACGATGCGCCGCACGGGAAACGGGAAGGTGACGGCTCGGCCCAGGTCATCACGCAGCGTCATGGCTTCTCCGGTTCTATTAAATCATTGGGAAAACGGCGCACGGAGTAGGGGGGCAGCATCTCCGTAAAGGTTTCCGGGTGCAGCACCGTCGCCAGAATCTCGGCGGACTCGGCAAGGCGCGGGCCGGGACGGTTGAAATACACGCTGCCGTCAATAGAGTAGCACTCGGCGTTCTGCACGGCAGGCAGGTCGAACCAGCCCGGCGCGTCCGGCAGCGTGTATGCCTCCTCGATGGCGCGGTCGGCATCGAAGCCGCAGGGAATCAGTATCAGCATTTCCGGCGCGAAAGCGGTTATCTCTTCCCAGGTCAGCGTCCGCGAGGGTTTCCCGGCCTCGTCCCATGGCCCGCCGACACCGCCCGCCAGCGCCAGCAGTTCCGGGTTCCAATGCCCGGCGGAAAATGGCGGGTCCGTCCACTCCAGAAGCAGGGTTTTGGGGCGCTCCGGCGCGGCGCTCGCCCGCTCGCGTACCCGGTCCCATCGCTCCTGCATCTGCGCCGTCAAAGCCGCCGCTTCCACGTCCTTGCCCGTCGCCGCGCCCACCTGCCGTATCGTTTCGAGCACGCCATTTAAGTTTGTCGGTTCCAGGTTCAGTATCTGCGCGGAGCCGCCCAGCGCGTCCACGGCGGCCACGACCGCTTTGTGGGCCACCGCGCAGACATCGCACAGCGCCTGCGTCAGCACCAGGTCCGGCTTCAGTTCGCGCAGCAGGTCGTTATCGATCTGGTACAGGCTTTCGCCCGCCGCCAGCGCCGCGCGCACCCGCTCATCGATTTCGCGCGCGGACAGCAGCAGCGGCCCGGCGTCTTCTTCTGCTTCGTCGTCGTTATCGTGGGCGTGGGGAAGGAGGCTTTTCGTCACGACCGGCTTCCCCGTCACGATGTCCGGCGGGAAGTCGCACTCGTGGGTAATTCCCACCAGGCTTTCGCCCAGGCCGAGGGCGCAGACGATCTCGGTGGCGCTGGGGAGCAGGGAAACGATACGCAACGTGCCGGTCCTCTTGGGGCGTGGTTCGCCCGTTTATTGTACCTCCGGCAGTGGTGACACGAAACACGACCGGGCGGCGGGAAATGCTTCTCGCCGCCCGGTCTCATTCGCTTTATCGTTGCGCAGCCTATGGCTTACGCAGGATGATCTTGCCCAGGTCCGGCTTCTGCCCCGGCACGATCTGGACGCTGGGGATCGTCACCGGCGCGTAGCCCTGCGCCGTCAGCGTCACATCGTAGATTCCTCGCGGCAGCGCGGGAATACGGAACTTGCCGCCCTTGCGCACGCTGTCGGCGACGGTGGCGTTCTGCACGGCGTCCGCCTGACCGGCGGGCGCTGCGGCAATCTCTACCTCCGGCTCTTCCACGCCCGCTGCGGGAGCAGGCTCCAGCGCCACCGTACCCGCCACCTCGCCGGACTCCTCTTTACGCACTACGGGTATAACCGGCTTGAGCAGATAGCGTCCGTTCCCGGTGGCGACCACGGAGTGGGCGACATTGAAGTCCAGCAGCAGCGCGCTGCCCGCGCCGGTCTCATCGACGGTGAAGGGAGCATTGATCAGCAGCGTCGCAGACCGGCCATCTGCGCCGACAGTAATGTCCGGGGAGTGCTTTCTGGCGAGCGCCTGGCCGTTCTTACCCTGCGCCGCCGAGGGCTTGTTCTGGCTCTGACCATTGCCGCCGTTGCTGCCGCCCAGGCTCTGGACAGGCTCCAGCGGGAACGTCTGACCGTTGATGGTGATGGTGGCGCTCTGGACAGTGAGACGCAGGCCGGTGTACTGACCGGCGGGCAGCTTAGCCTCGCCCAGCAACGCCTCGGTGCTTCGCAGGTCGAGCAGGTTCCCGGAATAGCCGAAGCCCAGGTCAACAAAGCCATTGCCCGCCGTGCGCGCCTCGATTTTAGAGATGGTGACATTGACGCTGTCGGCGCCCAGGAGCGGCGCGTCGGTCAGGTAAATGGGTGTGGTCGCGTTGCGGGTGGGAGCGGTCCCGCCGGTGGTCGTGCCGCCTCCACCACCGCAGCCTGTCAAAAGCAGAGTGGGAACGGCAAGGGCGGCGAATAAGGCGGCGCTTCGTCGCGCTGAAACGTAAAACATGTGGTTACTTCTCGGGGACTTTCTATGATGTTTCGGGGATTGCCGCATGGCGTCCCGTATCGCTTATTATCGGCGTCTTCGCCACTTTTCTTTAGCGTCGCCGCCGGTGCGGTTCTTCCCGTGCGTTTAGGACGAGGCGTGCCATGAAACGGTTCCGGCTCGGCTTCCGTATTGCGGATTTCCCGTAGAGGTACCTGCCAGTGAGCATGCGGCCAATGGGCGGGGACTACGCGTTGCTTTGCTCGCGTGGCAGCAGGTCCGCAAACACAAAGCTGTCTCGCTCCACGACTTCGCCCGGTTGGGCTGACACAGGGTGAGCGAACATCGGGCCGTCGAAGGCGAAGGTGTGGAACTCGCCGTTCTCGCCGCAGGGGTCCACGGTCGCGGGTAAATCCTCCAGCAAGCCGGTATCGAACGTGCGGCCCGCGAACGAGGCGGGCAGATGACGGGGATCGATACAGGTCAGGCGCGCCTTCAGACCCTGTTCCACCATCTCCCGCGCCAGAATATCCGTGGGCAGCCCCCACAGCGGGAACAGCGGTGTCAGCCCCGTATTTTGAAGCCGCTCCTCACGATAAGCGCGAATGTCTTCCAGAAAAAGATCGCCGAAGGCGACGTGGGTGACGCCCAGGTCCGCTTGCGCTGTATCCAGCGCCGCACGCATCGCCGCGTCGTACAGTTCGTTCGAGCAGGGCCAGGGCAGATGAACGAGCGTAAGGGGCAGTCCGACCGCCGCCGCCTGTGCTACGACCAGGGTCCGCCGGACGGCGTGCATGGCGACGCGATCAAAAGCGGCGTTCAGCGTCGTCAGCAACCCGACCACCTCGACCGCGCCCCCCTGCCGCAGCACATGCAGCGCCCACGCCGAGTCTTTCCCGCTGCTCCAGCACAGCAGCACGCGCGGCTTATTCATGGCTATGCTGCTTTCTCCTGATCCGCGTGTACGAGTTCCACCAATTGTTCCAGGCCATCGATAAGACGGGGGGACGGTCGGCAGAAAAGACCCTCTTCGAGCACATGGATGTGGTTGTCCCGGACTGCCCCCATCTCGTTCCAGCCGGGCCGCCGACGCACCACATCGGGGCGGACTTTGCGGGCGGCGATGCCGGTCCAGGCCAGCAGAATAAAATCGGGACATGCCTCTCGAACCTCGTCCGGCGTCGGTCGGGCGGCGTCCGCATCCACGCTGCCCGTAATATTCACGCAGCCAGCGATCTCCGACAGCGGCGTCAGCCAGTTCCGCCCGCCCGGCGCGAACAGCGGCCTGGGCCACCATTCCCAGTAGAGCCGGGGGCGGCGCGGCGCGCCCGCGACCTTTCGGCGAACGCGCTGGATGCGCGCCTGAAGCTCCGCGATCACCTGTTCCGCGCGCTCCACCGTGCCGGTCGCCATTGCCACGCGCCGCAGGTTTTCCCAGATATCGCCCAGGCTGTGCGGGTCCAGCACGAGATGCGGCAGGCCCCGCTCCCGCAGGCGGGCGACGTTCCTTTCCATGCCGGGAACGGACAGCGAGGCCAGCACCAGATCCGGGCGCAGCGCCTCAACCCGCTCCATAGCGATATCGAGGTCAGGACCGAGGCGCGGCAGATGGCGGATGGCAGGAGGCCAGTCGCTCCAATCGTCCACCCCCACGACGCGCGGCAGCAGGCCCAGGGCGTCCAGGATTTCCGTGTTGCTCGGACAGAGCGAGACGATCCGTGCCGGTGGGCTGCGCCGGGGCAGGTAATCACCGAGCACGGTGGCTTCTTCTCGGTCAGCGTCCGGGCGTACCGCAGGTTTCATAAATCCGTAGGGACAGTTGCGGCACCCGTTCCCGCAGCAATACCCCCGATGCAGAAGGTAATCGCGGGAAAGCGCCCCGTCCGCATCGAACAGCGGCACCCCCGGCGGCAGGCTCGGCATCACTATCGCCTTTCTATGAAACCGGCGACACCTGCCTGCCTCATGCGGCGGTTCGCACCGTTTTCCGTCGTCGCGCCGCCCACCAGCGTACGCCTTCGTAACTGCCGAAGAGCGCACCTGTGTAGAACAGGTCGCCCAGCAGCGTGTTGCGGAAGAAGGGAACTGCCATCACATAGCAGCGTATCAACCCCTCCGCCGTATGCCCGTACATTCCTCCCAGCCACACGCCGAAGTTGGACAGGAGGAAAAAAGCCGTCGCGCTGGCAAGCGAGCAAAGCGCGAGGCGGGTCGGGCTGCGCCGCTGCTCCCGCAGGAAACGGCAGCCAAGAAGACCGCTGACGGCAAATCCGCCGTAGACGAACAGCATCGTCATGGGGTTATAGAAGCCGATAAAGGCGTCACTGGCGAGCAGGGCAAGGAGCGGCAGCGTCCAGGCGGCGCGCCGGTTCAGATACGCGCCCGCGAACAGCCCGAGCGCGCCGATGGGCGCAAAGTTGAGCGGGTGCGGCAGAAGGCGTGATGCCGCCGCCAGAAGGATCAGAACATAGATCATAACGGCTTCTCCTATTCCCGTACCATCCGCTTGTCACCGACGTATTTTATTTTTCGCGCAGCATCCTGCTCCGCCTGCGGCAGTTCCCGGACGAACTCCTCGCGCTTGATTCCCTTGACATGGCCGTCCGCCCAGGCGAAGGTCGCAAATCCGCTGTGCCGGAAGTCTTCGGACGACGTACAGCCGTAACCGGGAAAGCACCAGGAACTGGGGGCTTGAAGAATGATGGTCTCGCTCACCGGGCCGCCGGTCTTCATGGCGGGCGGCGACGACGCATTCGGGTCAGTCATATTCCCGGCGTCACCGAACAAAATCGTCTCGGCGGGGTGCGTAAGCTGCGCGTCCGAGGCCGGATTCAGCATGTCGAATGTCACCCGGTCAAAGCTGCCGTCGCTGGCAATCTTCTGGTTGTAACCGTACCCTACGCCCCCCAGCTTGTTGCCACCGACATAGGAGGGACACTTTTGAACATCGCCGCTTTTCATATAAGGGTAGATTGAGCCGCCCTTCTTATCCAGCGGATCGCTCGTGCGGACGGGGCGGCTGCCGGACCAAAAAACCTTATGCGTCGGGGTGGTATGGACGAACAGCGGAAACGTGCCGTCGTAGTCCTGAGCGTACATCAGCGCGCCCAGAGTTATCTGCTTGAGGTTGGACTGGCAGCTTGCCTGCCGCGCCTTTTCCCGCGCTTGGGCGAAGACCGGAAAAAGAATGGCCGCCAGTATCGCTATTATTGCGATAACTACGAGCAGTTCGATGAGCGTAAAGCCGATTTGGGAGTGGTGCGTTGTCCCACCTTTGCGGGAGCCGCTGGAACGATTCATAAAACTTTGTCCTTCCGCCCGTCACGCGCGGGCCGCTGTGGTCATTCGGCGCGTGAAACTCTGCGGGGAAAGGACAACGAAAACGCCACCGTCCCGGAAGGGATCGGTGGCGACCGGAACGCCGACGGAATCTCCGTCCGGCGCAGGCGTCGCCCCTTTCTCGCGAAGGGTTTCACGACCTCCTTCGGCTGGCATTCGGGCTGGGACGAAAATCGTCCTTACCGTTGCGGGACAGCGCCGGAATTGCACCGGACTTCCCCAGACACGAAGGTTACACTATTGAAATTTATCACCGACCGCTTTCGCGTCGGCATCGGCATTATAACGCGGCGGCGGGGGCGTGTCAAGGATAGCCCTCACCCCCTGCCCCTCTCCCACCGCGAAGCGGGAAATTGGGAGAGGGGCAGGGGGTGAGGGCGAAACCTACCGCGCGAAGTTTACCGTCGCCGGTTCCGATTCGCTGCCGGTCGCGTCCACCGTCACCGCCTGAAGCGAATAGGCCAGGTTGGAGACGCCGAGCGGCGCGCTCAGACGGATATCGGGTACCGTCCATCTTCCCTGAGCGTCCGCCTTCACCTCGCCCTCGGCGACGGTGCCGCTGGTGCTCAGGATCACCAGGCGGCCCTGATAGCGCAGGGCATAGCGCACGGTTGCGTTCGGTGCGGCACGCCCGGTTATCGTCACCGTGCCGCCGACCTTCGCGCCTTCCTGCGGCGTATCGATGACTGGCGTATTGGGCGTGCCCGCCGCAATCGTCACCGCCTGCGTTGCCGTCTGCGTCACCGTGCGACCTCCCGGCGCGGTGAAGGTCACGGCAACCGGCGCTTTCGCCAGCGAGTCGCCGCGCTTGACCGTGTAGGTCCCGACGTAGACGCCCCCCGCCTGCTCCTGCATCGGCCTGTCCGTGACCGCGCCGCCGACGGCGAAGCGGGCCGTGCCGCCGGGAACCGCCTCCATCCGTACTGTCAGCACCTCACCCGCTTCCAGCGTCGCGTTGTTCGGGGTGAAGGTCAGGCTGCGTATCAGCGTCTCTGCCGGGGTGATAGTGAATACCCATTCCCGCCGTGTCTCGTTGCCCGCCTTGTCCCGCGCAATCACGACCACCGTATTTCTGCCCGCGGGAAGGTTGCCCGCCGGGGTGAAATTGAAGAATGCGCCGGTAATCGTCGCCTGGTTCGTCAAGTCATTACCGTTGACGATAAGCCGTGTGGCATTGGGGTCGATACCGGTGCCTGCATCCGAGTAGGTGCCATAGATAAGCGGCCTGCCGGGCTGCACGGTGGCTCCCTCTTCCGGCGACAGATTGCTCAGCGTCGGCCCCACGGCATCGACGGTCAGTGGACTTCCGGTCTGAATGACCGGCGAGGCAGTCTGCCCAAGCTTAAGCTGCGCCATAACCGGCACGCCCCGGACGTTGATGCCCGCCGGAATGGTGTATGTGCCGACATAGTTTCCCGGCGACGTTTCGCGCAGGGGCAGGTTCTGCGCGCCCTCAATACCGGGGATGGAAAATGTGCCCTGCGCGCCGGGCGTGCCGGTCAGGGTGGCGGTAATGGTTTCGCCGCTGCGGAGGGCGCGTGTCCCGCTTTGCGTGAAAGACGTTACTTCGACACGGGCAGGCGTCTGCGTCTGCGTCTGCGTTTGCGCGGTCTGCGTTCCCGTGTTCGTGGCAGCGTTCGTGTTGATGATAACCGTGCGGCTTGCCGCCTGCCATCGTACGTCCGCGCCCAGGGCTTCGGAAACAAAGCGCAGAGGAACGAGCGTCGTGCCGCCCACCGCCGTCGCGGGCACGGATAAGGTCCGCTGCACGCCGTTTACGGTGGCTATAGACTGGCCCAATTGCAGGGAGATATTGGTCGCTCCTTTGATGGCGTAGATCGTCTTGCTCGCGTTGTCGAACAATACATTCGCGCCCATCTTCTCGAAAACGCCGCGCAGCGGGACCAGAACGCTTCCGGCCCGCTGCACGGGCACCTGTCCAGGAAACGTGACAATATCCCCGTTCACCGTGACATTGATGCCCTGGGCGTTTGCCGGGGCAGCCAGGAAAAAGGTTCCCGCCGCCAGTACGGACAGAGAAACCAGGCGCACCCGCCGGTGCGGGCGCTCCCAAAAACCATTTAGAATTTTCATGTTTTCTTTCCTCAAGTATGTTTTCATTGTGGTACCGTCACCACAACGCGTGTGCCGCGTCGGGTTTTAGGATCGACGGAGATGGTGAGCTGGTCGCCGGAGCGCAGGTCAGCCACACCGACTTTCTGCCCTTCGAACAGAACCAGCACGCTGCCGGGAACTTCGATCAAGCGGCCATCCGTCATTTTCAATATCCACGCGCCGCTCCGAACGCGGTTCGCTTCCAGAAACTCGCCCTTGAAGATATCGTCGGTCGAATCCGTGTCCGGTGGGTTCGTGGGGCGAGTGACGGGTGGCGGCGTCCCAACAGAATCCGGCACGGGACTGCTGCCCCCAGAGCCGCGCGCAATCACGTCGATAGCCGTCGCCACGCCTTCGCGCGTCTGTTGAATTTCTACGGTGTCCCCGGGCCGCACGCCCTCCAGAGTAATGGCAAGGGGCGTGTTGGCACGGCGCACGGAAACCAGAGCATTGGGGCGAAGCGGAATGGTCTGTTCCCGCTCGTCACTCCCGGAACGCCCCGATGTCATGACCACGATTCGCCGGGGAACCGTGTCCGGATAGACGGCGACGACGATGCCGGTAAGCGCGCGTGCGCTGGAAGGACGGGGAGGGACGGTTGAAGGCTCCCTGTCTGACCCGTCCGGCGTTGCGATGATCACGGTACGTATATCGGCATCATAGGCTACCTGCGCCCCCAGCGCCTCCGCCACGAAACGAAGCGGAACAAGCACGGAGCTATTGACAATCCTTGCCGGTGTCTCCAGGATAACCGGGCGGCTGCCGATCAGGGCGCGGCGGCTTCCAATCGGCAGTGTGATATTGGTCGCGCCACGCAGCGCAGTCACCGTTCTGCGCCGACTGTTGTAACGCACGAAAGCGCCCATGCGCTCCAGCACGCCGCGCAGCGGGACCAGAACGCGTCCTCCCCGCTCTATGGGCGGCTGCCCATTGAAGACGACAAGCGCCTGATTGACCGTTACCCGCACTCCTGAATTCGGGCTGAACTGCGTCGTGCCCGCTGCCGCCGCCGCCCACATGCTTCCGAATAACAGCGCGGCGGGAAACGCTATCCGTAAGGCTGCGGAGCGCCTCATGGGTATTTGCCTCCAAAACTATATCGGTAAATTAGATACCCGCAGAAGCGTGTCCGGCAAACGAGAACATCAGGCGCCGGGAACGGGGGAAAGAGCCGGGGGCAGCAGGTGAAGGGGGACGCCGTGGCCGTTCAAGACCACGCCCAGGGGAACATCGGGCTTATTCGCGCCGTGGAAATCCGAGCCGCCGGTGACCAGCAGGCCCAGGTCATGCGCTAAACTTTGAAACCGGTCGATCTGCGGGACGGTATGCTTCGGGTAGAACACCTCGACACCGTCCAGGCCGAGCGCCTTCAGCGCGGCCAGCCGCTCGCGCGCCGTTTCGCCGGGCGCGAGCCGCAGCAGGCCGGGGTGGGCGAGAAACGCCAGGCCGCCCGCCGCATGAATAAGGGCTATCGCCTCGGCGGGTATCAGCGAGGCCGAGGGGACATACGCCGGGGCGTTGTCGCCCAGGAACCGGTCGAACGCCTCGGACAGATCGGCGACGATGCCTTTGTCCACCAGCGTCTGCGCGAAATGGGGCCGCCCGACATTCGCCTCCGGCGGGGCGGCGGCAGTGACCTCCGCAAGTGTTAAAGGAACGCCCAGCGCCTGAAGGTTTTCCGCCATGCGCGCGTTTCGCGACTG
>JAUJOK010000030.1:11048-12904 GCA_030447685.1 Armatimonadaceae bacterium | reverse complement strand
TGTCGCTTTCGACTCGTACCTCCGGGTTCTGGGGCGGCTCATACGGGTCGGAGACGCCGGTGAAATGCGGTATCTCACCCGCCAGCGCTTTTTTGTATAAGCCCTTCACGTCGCGCTCGGCCAGAACTTCGATAGGGCAGGAAACGTAGACTTCCACAAACCGCGCCCCGTCGGCTTCGGTCGCCGCGCGTATCTCGTCACGAATTGCCGCATAGGGCGAGATCGCGGCGGTAATAGCAATAACGCCGTTGCGGGCCAGAAGACGCGCCACATAGCCGATGCGCCGGACATTGGTGTCCCGGTCTTCCTTGGAAAAGCTCAGCCCCTTGCTCAGGTGCGTCCGCACTTCATCGCCGTCCAGCACCTCGACACGGAAGCCTCTTTCGCGGAAAACCGTTACCAGTCGCTGCGACAGCGTAGACTTGCCCGCGCCGCTCAGACCGGTGAACCATAGCGTAAATCCCTGGTGAGGCAATCGGAAAACCCCCTGAATAGTGCTCACGATTGTACCCTGCGGGCAGAAGCTTGTCAAAACCGAGCACAGGTAAACGTGGCGGGCGCGGCGAAGTAGAAGCCAGTCCATCTATCGAAGGGTATCAACGAATGACCAAACGTAAACTGGGGCGGCAGCAATGGCGTCGCCGCCTGCCGCGCGCCGCCGTTATCGGAGCAGCCGTCGCCGTTCTGCTGGGTGCCACCGGCCCGGCAATAGCTCAGGAAGCGGCTGCCCCGCCGCCCGCGCCTCCTGCCGCGCTGCTGTCGCCGCGCCTGGCTTCTGCTCGTCCTATTCGGCCTGTCCGCGATATACGCCTGTTCAACGGCAGGGATTTGTCCGGCTGGTATACGTTTTTTCCTTCAAAGGGCGTAAACCGCGACCCGGAGCAGATCATTACCGTGCAGAACGGCGTGATTCGCGTCACCGGCAAGGAGTTCGGCTACTTCGCCACCGAGCGCGAATATGCGGGCTACCACCTCGTCTTCGAGGTGAAGTGGGGCGAGAAGAAATGGCCGCCGCGCGAGAACGCCGTCCGCGATTCGGGAGTTCTGGTGCACTGCATCGGGCCGGACAAAGTCTGGATAAAGAGTTTCGAGTGCCAGATACAGGAAGGCGACTTCGGCGACATTCATCATGTCAGCGGCATCTCCTCGGTGGTGAACGGGACGCGCACTTCCCGGCAGGTGGTCAAGAAATCCAATCACGAAAAGCCGCACGGGCAATGGAATACGGTGGAGGTAATCTGCGACGGCGATACCGTTACCAATATCGTTAACGGTGTCACGGTCAATGTGGCGACCGGCGTCAACCAGGCCGCGAACGGCACGGGGGCGGCACTTATAAAAGGCAGGATCGCCTTTCAATCCGAGGGCGCGGAGGTGTTTTATCGCAATATCGTCATCAAGCCTATCCGGCGCTGACGCGGCGGGCCGGGTGTTGGCAGGCGGGCGCGGCGGGGTATAAAGACGTTATGAAGGAGGAAACGATGAACGAAGCCTTTTCCGAAGAGGGCGAGCTGCTTCTGCGTCTGCCGCCATTGTATGACAGCGCCGCCAGTCTGGAAATCCAGTTGGAGTCGGCGCTGCGTCACCCGGACGCCGTTTTAACGGCTCCGCAGATCGGGGTGTTCAATCAGCTTCTGGCCGATGCGCGCGCGCTTTTACCGAATTCCGTGGCTTTGCGCGAAGATATTGAGGAGGCGACGGAAAATACCCGCCCCGCCGATCTGTATCACGACGTGAAAACGACGCTCGTTCCAACCCTCCACAACGCGCTCCCGCCCGACGCCTACGACAAGCGCGGCTGATACCGATTTGCGCGGAAGGACAAGGGAATGCCAGCGAACACCGAAACGAGCAGC
>JAUJOK010000030.1:0-10948 GCA_030447685.1 Armatimonadaceae bacterium | reverse complement strand
ACAGTCACGCCGCCGAATGAAGCCAGCGAACCGGGCGTAGAGCAGCAGCAGACGCCCGCAGCCGAGTCGCCAACGCCGGAGGAACAGGGCGGTATGATCGAGGATACGGGATTGGACCCGCAGGAAGAGGCGGAGGAAGCCGAGAAGGGCCACTCATAGCCGCGAGGAACATTTCTGTCCCTCGCGGCGATTGCATTAATAGCGTACGGGAACGTGCGTCTTTGTCTCGGCGGACTCCAGGCAGGCCAGAATGATCGCCAGCGCGCGGCGGCCTTCCTCCCCGGAAATCTCCGGCGGCGTGCCGCTCGTCACGGCGCTGACGAAGGCGCGAATCACCCCGGTCTCCGTCTGTCCACCGGCTTCATTCGACTGCATTCGGCCCGTCTCGAAATACTGGTTTTCGCCGCTTGCCAGGTTGACTACGACGCCATAGTTCTTGTCCGCACCGATACGCAGGATGCCCTTCTCGCCATAGACAATCGTGGCATTGTCCTCGCCCGGATGGTGGGTCCACGACGCTGTCAGCGTGCCGACCGCCCCGCTCTGCGTCCGCAGCAGGCACACGGCGGTATCGTCCACGTCGCCGAAGGTCTTTTCCAGCCGGTCTACGAAGGACGACACCTCGACCACCTCTTCGCCCAGCAGCCAGCGCAGCAGGTCGGCCTTGTGGACGCCCAGGTCGCCCATCGCGCCGACAAAGGCCATTTTCTTATCGAAGAACCAGCCCGATGCGCCCTCGATGCTCCACCCTTCCGGCCCGCCGTGCGAGAAACTGGTGCGGAACGTAATCACCCTGCCGATGATGCCGCTCTGCAAAATCTGCTTGGCCTTCACATGCAGCGGCGCGAGACGCTGGTTGTGGCCGATCATCAGGAACTTGCCCGCCTTCTGGGCCGCCTGGATCATCGCCGTCGCCTCGTCGTGCGAGGTCGCCATCGGCTTTTCGCACAGGACGTGCTTACCCGCCTCCAGCGCGGCGATAGTGATGGGCGCGTGGAGCGCATTGGGCGTGCAGACGGAGACGGCGTCCACGTCCTTCAGCCCGACCACCTCTTCCCATTTCCCATACGCTTTACCGCCGTACTTCTTGACGCAGAACTCGGCGCGCTCCGGGACGCGGTCTGCGAAGGCGACAATCTCCACGTCCTTGTTCACCGCATATTCCGGGGCGTGGCGGTGGCGGCAGATAGAACCACTTCCAATAACCCCCACACGAATCTTTGACATATCTTTTTCCTCGTTGATCGAAAGGATACGTTCTTAGATTGCCCGTCTTTGTCCCGGTTCCCTTCCCGTTTTTGTCCCCCAGTTTGGGAGGGCAGGGGGACAAAAACGGGAAGGGAGCACCGCTTTCGTTGTCGAACCGGCGGCTATGGATATTTTTCTTCCCGCCCGCCGCGCCGTTATCGGAGCATTGCTTCTCCTGATTCTCAGTGTTATGCCGCCTGCCCGCGCCCAATCGTCTGCCGCGCCGCGTTTTGCCGTGACCTTCACCCCGGCAGTATCAGAAAAGCCGTTCTCGGGACGGCTGTACGTAATGCTCGGGCCGGAAGGCAGCCCTGACGAGCCACGGCACGGGCCGGACTGGTTTCAGCCGCAGCCGTTCTTCGCGGTAGACGTGAAGAACAAGCGCCCCGGAGAGGTGACACTGATCGGCGGGCCGGGCACGATCTCGTTTCCCAAATCGCTGCACGAACTTGCGCCGGGTGCGTATGTGGCGCAGGCGGTTCTGGACAGAAACCAGGGCGAACGGGACTTCAGCAGCGCCCCCGGAAACGGCTATTCCGCACCGGTGCGTTTTACGCTCGGCGGCGCGAACCGCGAGCCGGTGCGCCTGGCAATCGACAAAGTAGTGCCGCCCCGGCGTTTTCGTGAATCGGAGCGCGTCCGCGAGGTGGATATGGAAAGCCGCCTGCTCAGCCGCTTCTATGGCAAGCCGATACGGATGCGCGCCGCCGTTATCCTGCCGCAAAACTACGGCACAGAAGACACCACGCGCCGCTATCCCATCGTCTATACTATCCCCGGCTTCGGTGGGCGTCACTATGGGGCGCGGGCGCGGCCCCTCCTGCCCGGCGAGATTCCGATGATCCAGGTCGTGCTGACCCCGATTCCGCTCTGGGTCACCATGTCTTCGCCGACTCGGAAAACAACGGCCCGCGCGGTCGGGCGCTCGTCGAAGAAATGATCCCGCAGATCGAGCGAACCTACCGGGCCATCGGCAAGCCCTCGGCGCGCTTCGTCACCGGCCACCCTCAGGCGGGTGGAGTTCGCTGTGGCTGCAAGTCACCTACCCGGAGACGTTCGGCGGCGTCTGGAGCACCTCACCCGACCCGGTGGACTTCCGCGACTTCCAGCGCATCGATCTTTATGCCAAAAACGCGAATATGTTCAGGGATGAACAGGGGCAGCCGCGCCCATTGGCTCGTATCGGGGATAGGCCCGCTGTCTGGTACAAGACCTTCTCCGATATGGAGACGGTCATGGGGCACGGTGGGCAGCTTGCCTCATTCGAGGCCGTCTTCTCGCCGCGCGGCCGGACGGCAGACCGCGCCTTTTATGGAACCGCGCCACCGGCATAATTGACCCCGTCACCGCCCGCGCCTGGGAAAAGTACGACATCCGGCTCATTTTGAGCGTAACTGGCCCGTCCTTGGCTCGAAGCTGCGCGGTAAGCTGCATATCTACACCGGAGGAATGGACACGTTTTATCTCGAAGGGGCGGTACGCCTGCTCAAGGAATCGCTCACGAAGCTCGGCAGCGATGCCAAGATCGAGATCGTTCCCGGCAAAGACCACGGGACGCTTCTGGACGCGGCGATGCGGCAGCGTATCGCCCGCGAAATGGCCGAAATCTTTCGACGAAACAACCCGAATAATTGAGTTGAATCGCCAGGACGCCAAGGACGCCAAGATTAGAAAAGAGTTATAAGAATTCTCTTCGGGTCTTGGCGGCCCTGGCGTCCTGGCGATTCTAACTTCACACCGGGCGGACGTTTTCCACCAGCGCCACTATCTCCTGGTTATCGTCGTTCGTGGAGTATTCAAAGCCGATGATATAGGCATTGGGTACGGGTGTGCCGTCGTCCTTCACGGCGGCATAAACATGGGCCTTGTGCCGGTTGTCCGGCTTGAAGCGTTTGTTGAACTGCTGGTAAGCGTCTTCGCTGTAAATGACCTCGCCGGGAAAGCCTTCCGTCGCCACCCACAGCCCGAAGGCCGCTTTACCGGGGTCAAAGCCAGTCTTAGCGCCGCGCATCAGGGGCGGATGGTTCTGCTTGTTGTGCGGCGCGTCTACCTTCCATAGTTCCGTGCGCGCGGGCCGCGCTTGTGCTGTGGAGGCGGGCCGATACCACCCGGCGCGGCACACTTTGGGAACGCCGTACGCCGCCAGAGGCCGGAAACGAACGGGGCCTCTGCTTCCCGCTTTTACGAAACGCTGTGCATTCACCTCGCCGTGTACGGTCACATTGGTTGCGCCGTAGCCTACCTGGGTGAGAATAACCGCAAGCGGCGGCTCGTTGGCGCGGCGCGCCGCCCCGGCGGCGGGATCATTGTCTTCCCAGATGCCCGTCTCGTCTTTCCCGGCCCACAGTACGGCGTTGCGGAGGACGCGGCGCACTTCGGGCTGGAAATAGACCGGATAGGTTTCGTGGCCGGGGCCGGAAGTAGAACACGCGCCCCTTGCCCGCGCTCCAGGTCATTCCTGCACGCCCTCGCTGTTGTTGCCCTCATAGATGCCGCGAAACACCACGGAATCAGGGCGGGTGCATCGAGCGGATCGCCGTAACGCTCTTCTTTCGGAATCACGAAGTCGCGAACGCCGCGCGCAATGGGATGCCACTTATCGGCGACGATAATACGGTTCGGCTTGCCGTCATTGGTCGCGCCGCCCGCCCAGTTACCGGTAACGTTACCCAGCAGCGCGCGGAACGGTTTCGCATGGTGCGCCGAATGCAGCGATACAAACCCCATGCCACCGTCCCGCACCCGCGCCACGATACGCTTCACGGTCGCCTCCGAAATCTGGCCGTGCTTCGTGTGCCCCCACCAGACCAGCACGTCGGCGGCGTCCAGCGCGGCCTGGCTCAGCCCCGATCCGGGTCGCCGATACCCGCCGTCCGCACCTCCCAGCCGCGCATCTTTTGCAGACCCCGGCCACCGCCGCGTTGATGTCGTTTGGGTAGGCGTCTTTCGGGGCCGTCGCTTCCGACCAGACCAAACTACCAGCTTCGTGGGCGTGCCGTCCCGGCAGGCGGCGTCTGCGCCCCCGCGAGCTCTGCCCGCTCCCGATTATCCACAGCCCGCCCGCCGTTATCCGCGCTCCGTCGCGTAAAAACCCGCGCCGTGTCATCGCCCGATTTCCATTGCCCACGCTTCGTCCTCCCTTTCCTGGCCTCTTTTGGGTTTCGCCGGGAACAGACAGGTATCCTGTTTCACCGTGTCGAATAGATAGTAAAACTTCCACTCTATAGAAAGAGGAACGTGCTATGGACGCATCGTGCATCTGCAATACCGGCTCACCGACGACGAGCGCCGCTTCTTCAACGAGCAGGGCTACCTGATCCTGGAGGATGCCCTTTCGCCCGGACAGGTGTCCGCTCACCGAAGTCGTGGATGATATGCACCAGAAAAAGGTGGCGCAGGGTTTCGACCCGAAGAAGGCGCTTTTCTACCCCAACTTCATCCCCGACAACGCGCTGTTTGCCGATCTGGTGGACTATGAGAAGGTGCTGCCCAAGGTCTGGGGCATGCTGGGCTGGAACATCTACCTATACCATGCCCACCTGATCGTGACGCCGCCGTCGGGGCAGGCAAAGGATGATAAAACCTTTGGCTGGCACCAGGACAGCGGCAGGATAAACGTCGAGGTCGAGAGCCACCCGCGCCGCGCCTGTCCCTCAAAGTCGCCTACTTCCTGTCCGACATCTCGAGCCGGGGGCGCGGCAACTTCTGGATCATCCCCGGCAGCCACCTGGACGACACGCTGGTGCGCCCGGAAGGCGGCGTCGGCCAGCCGAAGGGCGCGATTCCCGTCACTGTCAAGCCGGGCACCGCCGTCTTCTTTGACCGCCGCCTGTGGCACACGGCCAGTCCCAACTGGTCGGACGTGACGCGCAAGGTGCTGTTTTATGGCTACGGCTACCGCTGGATTCGCACCAAGGACGACATGACGGTGGAAAGCCTGTGGGAGCAGAGTGACCCGGTGCGCAAGCAGTTGCTGGGGTGGGGCGTCAACTGCAACGGCCACTATTCGCCCACCGATGAGGATGTGCCGCTGCGCGCGTCCGGCTGCGCGAGCACAGCCCGGACGACGCGAAGTAAGGTGCCTGCTTTCCCGCAACAGGAGAGTGTGCGGCGGAAGTGCCATCGCGACTCCGGCCAGAAGCACCGTCGAACGGAGTAACGACGAAGTAGGGTCTTGCTTGTTCTTCAGTCCGCGAAGGCGGACTTGGTACCCTTACAGCCTCGAATTCATTCGACGGTGCTTCTGTTCAGGGTTGCGTAACGGCTCTGGGGTTGGGTAGTATCCTTCTGGCTAACCCCACAAGCTTGGATAGAAAGGAAACGCAACAAAGCCAATGAGCAGCGATCCAACCACCAACGGAAATACGAACGGCAGCGGCCAGGAAAACACCGAGTCTGCCGAGAAAATCTTACCCCGACCACGCGGCAGGGCCATCCCGTTTATGACAATCAGAGCGTGCGAACCGTCGGCGAGCGCGGGCCGACGACCTTAGAGAACTACCAGTTCCTGGAAAAGATAACCCACTTCGACCGCGAGCGCATCCCGGAGCGCGTGGTGCATGCGCGCGGCGCGGGCGCGCACGGTTACTTCGAGGCGTACGGCACCATCGGCGGTGAACCGGCGAGCAAGTACACCCGCGCCAAGCTGTTCCAGGAGAAGGGTAAGCGCACGCCCGTCTTCGTGCGCTTTTCCAGTGTCATCCACGGCGGTCACTCGCCGGAGACGCTGCGCGACCCACGCGGCTTCGCCACCAAGTTCTACACCGAAGACGGCAACTGGGACCTGGTGGGAAACAACCTGCGCGTCTTCTTCATCCGCGACCCGCTGAAGTTCCCGGACATGGTGCATGCCTTCAAGCCCGACCCGGTGACGAACGTCCAGGACATGCAGCGCTTCTTCGATTTCGTCAGCCTGACGCCCGAAGCGACGCACATGATCACCTGGCTGTTTTCGCCGTGGGGCATCCCCGCCAGCTACCGCCAGATGCAGGGCGCGGGCGTCAATACGTACAAGATGTACAACAAGAACGGCGAAGGGGTGCTGGTGAAGTACCACTGGCTGCCCAAGCTCGGCGTCAAAGGGCTGACCCAGGCCGAGGCGAACGAGGTGCAGTCTACCAACTTCAACCACGCCACCGTCGACCTGTTCCAGGCTATCGAGCAGGGCGATCATCCCGAATGGGAGCTGAACGTCCAGATCATGTCGGACGGCGAGCATGCCGAACTGGACTTCGACCCGCTGGACGACACCAAGGTCTGGCCGGAGGACCAGTTCCCGATGCTTCCCGTGGGCCGCATGGTGCTCGACCGCAACCCGCAGAACTACTTCGCCGAGGTGGAGCAGGCGGCGTTCGGAACCGGGGTCTTAGTGGACGGTCTGGACTTCTCCGATGACAAGATGCTTCAGGGGCGGACGCTGAGCTACTCGGACACGCAGCGCTACCGCGTCGGGCCGAACTATCTTCAGTTGCCGATCAACCGCCCGAAGAAGCACGTCGCGACCAACCAGCGCGACGGCCAGATGACCTACCATGTAGATGGCGTCGAGGCGGGCGAGAATCCGCATATCAACTACGAGCCGAGCAGCCTGGGCGGCGGGCTGCACGAGGCCCCGCAAAGCGAGCACAAGGACCACGAGCCATACGTAGCCGGGAACCTGACACGCAAGAAGATCAGCCGAACCAACGACTTCAAGCAGGCCGGGGAGCGTTACCAGGCTATGGAGCAATGGGAGCGCGACGATCTTATCCTGAACCTGGTGAACAACCTGAAGATATGCAAGCGGGATATTCAGGAGCGTATGGTTTCCTACTTCACCCAGGCCGACGCCGAATATGGCCGCCGCGTCGCCGAGGGAATCGGCCTGTCATCTGCAAGCAGCAACGGCGCGAACGGCGCGGACCGCTCCAACGGCGCGGCCACCCACGCCAGCGCCACCGAACTGGTGAAAGAGGGCGCGCAGCACTAAGCCGCCGGAAAACGAAAAAGAAAGGCCCGGAGGCGTCCTGCCTCCGGGCCTTTTTGTTTCTGCGGAAAGATCAACCTTACCGATGACTGAACCGGAACAACTTCTGATCCTCCGGGGAAAGCTGTTCGTACCGGGACCGCTCTATTCGGGGTGTGGGCATTTCGTGCCGGTACCAGGAGCGCATATAGCAGAAAGAGATTGTCGGGCGCGGCTGCGTGGAGCGGTTCGGGGTGCCCCGGTGCCAGGCGCGCGGATCGCGCACCAGGAACGTCCCGGCTTTCGGGAGCAGGCGCATCGGGGGCATCTCGGCGGCCAGTTTTCCCATCTCCATCTTACTCGGCATGTAATGCGTCCCGCCGGGCCAGAACTCCATCGGGCCGTTCTCCTCCGTCACATCAACCAGAATCAGATTGGCGATAATCATCTGCGGCGGATGGGCGAGGGGAAGTTCCGGAAAAAGCAGCGGGACATCCTGGTGCACCGCCTGGTAATCCGAGCCGGGCAGCGGCGTGTCCGAGCCATAAATACCCAGGTAGATGTCCAGCCCGATAATCTCGCGCACTACCGACAGAACCTGCGGGTTTGCGTAAACTTCCGGGTCATCGAAGGGCGGCTCGAAGGGAATATCCATATAGAAACGGTTCGCGCCCCGGTTCTGCGGATTCGCCGCCGCATACCGCTCCAGCCGTTCGAGAAAATGCTCGCGGATAGCCTCCACCTTCGCACGGGGAAGCAGATCATCGCCCAGCACAGCGATACCGTTCATCCGCAACTGCTGCGCCGCCCAGGAAAGGCCCGGAGCGTCCGCCGTCGGCATAATGCCCTCCCTCATTTTGTCGCGGCTCCTCCTGCTTTCTCAACTCGCTAAAAACCTGCGCTATGGGTCTGCGGCCCAGCGGCTGAATTCACCCGCCGCTGGAAGCGTAGTGAGCTTGCGGACGAAGCTGTAAGCGGTCGGGTGCAATGATTTGTTAGGCCGGTGTTGGTGCCTTATAGCTCAACGAAAATGAAACCCGGCTCTGCAAACTTAGATGCAAGCTCAGAAACTAAACGCCCGATAAACGTATCCGCCTCAAATCCGCCGTATTTGCAAATGTATAGACCGTCTTGTTCAACACCTAATACAACATCAGGCCAGTCTGACTCGGCATCGGCCACCCTGAACTCAAAATAGTGGTTTGAACGTAATGCGCCGGGCAAACGACCTACTGAGGCGAGGCGAACAACCCACTCAGAAGTTTCTTGTTCTGACATAGGCCAAGTGCCACTTGCCGCCGTTACGCGATATTCGATTCCCATAGATTGAGTGTAATTTACCCCGAAGCTCCCGTAAAGCTGCGCGCACCGGCCTAACGCTTGAATTCACGCGCGCATAAGGGAGCGAGGCACGAGCGGACTGTAGCGGGTCGGGTGCAAGGATTGGTTCTGCTGACAGGCGCGTTTTACCGCGTCCTGAATCGAGAGCTGTTGGGGTGGGGCAATACAGCTACAGTGCGGTAATTGTCGCCCCGTTTCGGGTGCTATACCGCAACCGCCCACAAAGGTGTTATTTCGCTATCTATGTTCTACCCACCCGCCCTATTTACCTGCTGCTGGTCTTCCTGCCAAGCGGCGCGCTACGGCACTTGCCCCGCGATGACCTCTATTCGCGGGCTTCCCTCGACCCGCAGTATCAGCCGACCTTCCTTTGCCAGATACTGATGCGGAGCCGTCAGCGGCGTCTCCTTACCGTTAATGCGGATGCGCGGCACTGCCTCCAATCCGGTCAAAAGAACATAATAGGGCGTGTCCGGCTGAACCTGCCATCCCCGCACAGTAAAGGCGACGCGGTTCGGCTGCTCCTGAGCCTCCTCCAGCGCACCGGGCGCGTGGACGAAAATCCTGCGCGCCGGAAAGCTCAGGAAGTCATAGAGCGGAGTCTGATCCAGCAGGCGCACGGCGTTCGCCTGCACGGTACCGGGATTGATGGCAACGTCCAGGCGGGTTTGCGGACGGAGCGCGAAGGCGTCCGGTAAAAGGCCCTGCCGCTCGCTGTCGCTTCCGCGCGGCCAGGTCTGCTGAAGCCCGGACGCCGTGATGCCGTCCGCAAGCCGTTCCCAGGGACCGGATGAATCATGTTTTGCGAGGCGATACAGCGCGTCGGCGTAGACGAGGCCGCACCACTGCACGGGTAGCCCCATCCAGACCGGGGCGGCCCATTGGGTCGCTCCCAACACCGCAATCGTCGCATAGGGGCCGATGGGCCGCCCGGTCGGGTTGACCAGGTATACGAAGGGTACGCCCGTCCATGCCCAGTAAACGGCCCGATTCAGAAAACGCCTTTCCCCCGTCAGTTCATATCCGAGCGTGTAGGCGCGCACGAGCCGGGCCGAGGCAAGGATGTCCGGCGTGTGCAGCGGCACTTCCCAGGTCTGCGCGCCGCGCGGCACGCTGTTGTCAAACTTATCCAGTGCCCGCAGCACGCGCAGCGCCTCGCGAATAAGCTGTCCGTCCCCGGAAACCACGGCATTTTCCAATAGGCTCACGACCGTTGTCGCTGTCAGCCCATTGGCATCGGGAGCGAAATGGGTTCTGCCCATGTTCGTGCCGCCGGGCGGCGCTTTATAGCGAAACGAGCCGTCCGGTTCGAACTGTGCCAGCAAAGCGCGCCCGGTCTGCGCCGCCATCTCCGCGTTCTCCGCGACGCGGCCAAAAACAAGTGAGGCCGCCGGAGGGCGCACATGGGAAACCCCAGACGTGTTGAACTGTTCCGGTGGTACCAGCGCAAGAGCGGCACGGGAAGAATCATGGAGACGCTGCCGCAGACCGGCATCCGTTGTTTTGTGCGCGAGCCAGCGCTGGAAAAGCGCCGCATCCGCCGCCGGCTGCGCGGCAAATTGGCCGGGGTACGCATGACGATATCGGTCGCCTTCGCGGATTCGGGAGTCCAGCCAGCCCGCCGCCAGACGCCGGTAGCTTTGCTGTTTATCGCCGGTGGAGGGTAAGGGAGGCAGCCCCTGCAGCGTCACATACTTCTGCACGGCGGGCACGACGCTGCTTCCCGCGCCCCCGATAAGCGTCGCGCGCAGGACAAGCGGTTTTCCCGCCGCGAACGTCTTTTCCCCATAGGGTAAAAGGCTGCCCTCGATCCGGTCGCTGCTGCCATTGGAGCCGGGGAACAGCAGGCCCAGGACGTGCCCGCCGCCATTAAAGGTACGATCCGGCGAGTCAAACAGCGCGCTGATATCTGTCTGCTTTTCCCAAATCAACCCGACATAGCGCTCGCGGGCCTGAATCGCCATGAGCGGGAAGGTGATCTTCAGCGAATCCGGCACCCGGCGCTTGGATTCCGGTCCGACCAGATCGGCTTCCGAACTGCTCGGTTCGTTGTCCAAATATTCCAGACCGGGCAAAAGGCCCTGTCCCTTGCTCGCCCCGAACGATCCTGCGCCGGGCAGCACTACCAGCAGCGGCAGGTACACGACCTGGCGGTCGCGACTGACGGAGATGCGCGTCTCTACATCAATCGCGCCGGTCACGCGGGTGGCGGCGGCAAACCTCTGAGTTATCTCCCAGGCCGCTCCATCTTCATCCGGGGCGACGGCGCGAACCAGTATACTGCCGTTTTCCGCCGTCGCCGTTACTTTGGCCCGCTCGCCGAGCGGAAGCCCGCGCAGTCGTCCGTTCTGCCGGTACCCGATCAGCGGGCGGGTATGGCCGACCGCCATCGGCAGCCCGCCTACTTTCAAAGCA